>JAAFIF010000022.1:0-12746 GCA_013298625.1 Myxococcales bacterium | reverse complement strand
TTTTTTTTTTTTGCGCCTTCGTCACCGGCCCCGCGTTCATCGTGCTGGTCCTGCAGCTGGTGCGCTACTTCACGAAGTTCGAAGTGCCCGAGGGAGCCATCCAACGATTGCTCTCGATCCTGCGCGTCACCGTCCTGATCAACCTCTTCATGCTCTTCTCCGAGGTGTTCACCATCTTCTACGGCGGCGGCGCGCACGCGGCCTCTGGGCGCTATCTCTTCTTGGGCCTGCACGGGCACGCCGAGCTCGTTCCCTGGATCTGGACCGCGGTGACCTTCAACGTCCTCGCGGCGATCACCATCCACACCCCGCTGCTCTACCGCAATCGCTCGATCCTCAACGGCGCGCTCGCGCTCACCTTCATCGGCGTATGGATCGAAAAGGGAATGGGCCTGATCGTCCCTGGATTCATCCCCAGCACCCTGCACGAAATCGTCCCGTACACGCCCTCGAAGACCGAGTGGCAGGTGATGGCCGGAGTCTGGGCGCTCGGGCTCATGATCTTCACCGTGGCCATGAAGGTCGGCCTTCAAGCCATGACCAACGAGCTGCGCGACAGCACGGCGCTGCCCATCGAAGACACCAAGGAGGCTGCGTGATGCCCGTCGCTGGACTCGTCCTCACCCTCGTCGACGACGACGACCTCTGCGCGTTCGCCATCGACAACCTCCGCGCGATCCCTGGTGTTTCGCTAGGAGAATTGCAGCGCGCGCGCAAGCTCCCGATCGCCACGGACGTCGACACCATCGAGGCGCAGACCGCCCTCTGGCAAGACCTCGCGCGCGTGCCGGGCGTCCTGCTCGTCGACCTCGTCTTCGAAGACTTCTCCGACGTCGAAGCGGGCAGCTTCTCGTCGGACGACCTGCCGTCCAAGTGGCGAAGGCGCCGCGACGACGGCGAGCAGCATTCGTTCAATGAATTCTCTGGCACCGAGGAGCAGGTCTGATGGAGCGACGCGAGGTTCTCAAGGTCACAGCATTGGCCGCGGCCACCGCAGTGGCGAGCCGCAGGTCGCTCGCGCAAGCGCAGGACGCGGGCGCGCAGCCCGCAGCCGTCGACCCCACCGTCGCGCGCCGCGTCGGTCAGGACGTCCGCTGGGACAAAGCGCCCTGCCGCTTCTGCGGCACCGGCTGCCACGTGCAAGTGGGCGTGCGCGACGGCCGCGTCGTCGCCATCGCGGGCGATCAGCTCGCCGCCGTCAACAAGGGCCTGCTCTGCGTCAAGGGCTACCACGTCGGGCTCGCGCTCTACGGCAGCGACCGGCTCACGCGCCCGATGCTCAAGCGCGACGGACGCCACGTGCCCATCTCGTGGGACGAGGCCATTCGTATCATCGCTGACAAAATCCAGGCGAACCCCGCTGGATTCGCCATTTATGGCTCGGGGCAGTGGACCATCCCCGAGGGCTACGCCGCCAACAAGTTCATGAAAGGCGGCCTCGGGGTCAACAACATCGAGCCCAACGCGCGGCTGTGCATGGCCTCGGCGGTCACGGGCTTCACGAGCACCTACGGCGTCGACGAGCCCGCGAGCTGCTACGACGACCTCGACGCCGCCGACGTGATCATCCTGTGGGGAAACAACCCGGCAGAGATGCACCCCGTGCTCTTCTCGCGGTTCATCGACCGACGCTCGCGCGGCGAGCGCGTCGAGCTCATCGACATCGGGACGCGCCGCACGCGCACCACGCAGTTCGCGACGGACTACTTGGAGTTCAGGCCCCACACCGACCTCGCGATCGCCAACGGGATCATGAACGTGCTGGTGAGCGAGGGCGCGTACGACCGCGAGTTCGCGCAGCAGTTCTGCAACTTTCGCAAGGACACCGCGCAGCCGAGCTTGAACGGCCAGACCGCGACGCTCGAGGAGTTTCGTCGGCACATCGCGCGGTACACGCCCGAGCACGTCGAAGAGCTCTCTGGCGTGCCCGCAGAGAAGATTCGCATGCTCGCGCGGCTCTTCGCGGACCGCAGCAAGAAGATCGTCTCGCTCTGGTGTATGGGAATGAACCAGCACACGCAGGGCACGGCCATCAATCGTTTGGTGCACGCGGTGCACTTGCTCTCTGGGCACTGGGGTCGCGTCGGTGACGGACCACAGAGCCTCACGGGACAGCCTTCAGCCTGCGGGACCGCACGCGAGGTCGGGACGCTCGTTCACTTGCTTCCGGGCGGATTGATGGTCGCCAATCCCGAGCACCGCCACGAAGCCGAAGAGCTCTGGAACCTCCCCCCAGGCCGCATCAGCGCCACCCCGGGCCCGCACACAGTCGAAATGTGGAAGCGCTTTTCAACCGCCACCGGACAGCCCAACAGCAACATCTCGACGATCTGGGTCCAGGTCACGAACCCTGGTCAATCGCTGCCGAATCTCCATCGACTGTTCGCTCCGTCCCGGCGCATGGCGGACAAATTCTTGATCGTCTCGGATGTGTATCCGACGGCCACCACGCGCGAAGCAGACCTCATCCTGCCCAGCGCGATGTGGGTCGAGAAGAACGGGATGGTCGGCAACTCCGAGCGCCGCACGCAGCAATGGTTCAAGCAGGTCGACCCGCCCGGAGAGGCCCGCGACGACGCGTGGCAAATGATCGCGGTCTCGCGCGAGCTCTTCAACCGCGGGATGGCCGGCATGCGCGACAAGGACGGCAAGTGGCTCTTCGAGACGAAGCGCCCCGACGGCGCCGAAGTGCCCATCTGGGACTGGGCCCACTACTACGACGTCAACGTCGATGAGCGCTTGTTCGAAGAATACCGACGATTCTCGCGATTCAAGCACAAGGACCTCGCCCCGTACCAGGAGTACGTCCGCGCCCGCGGCCTGCGCTGGCCGGTCATTCGCAAAGACGACGGGAGCTGGCACGAGACCCGATACCGCTTCGTCGAGGGCGAAGACACCTACGTCGCCCGCGGAAAACGCTTTCAATTCTATCACTCCGTCACTCGCGACGACAAAGCCCTCATCTGGATCCACGACTACACGCCGCCGCCGGAGTCTCCGGACAGCGAATACCCGTTCTGGCTTTGCACCGGACGGGTCCTCGAGCACTGGCACTCGGGCACCATGACCATGCGAGTCCCGCAGCTCCGAAGGGCCATGCCGCAGGCGTACATCGAGGTGAACCGCCAGGACGCCACACGCCTCGGGATCAACAACGGCGACCTCGTCGTGTGCGAGTCCCGTCGCGGCGCGCTCACGCTGCCCGCGTGGATCGACGGCCGCGGCGCGCCCCCCGCGGGCAGCGTCTTCGTCCCGTGGTTCGACGAGCGCTTGATGATCAACGTCGTCACGCTCGAAGCCCACTGCCCCATCTCGAAGCAGCCCGATTACAAGAAGTGCGCGGTGCGCATTCGTCGCGCTCCCCCCGGAGCGGTCGCGGGCATCACGCCCATCGCCGGAGCTCGGTCATGAACCAAGAGAGCGAGAAGCGTGCGCTGCAGATCTTCGCCGCGCTCGCCATCACCGCCAGCGTCATGGGCTTCGCCTCGGGCGTCAGCGACTCGGGTCGTCTGCGCGCGTACCGCACGCCGCGCGCTCGCATCGCCGGCGAGGTCGAGCCCGCGCCCACCTACGCGCAGCAACGCGAGACCCGCCGAGGAAACCGCGCGCGCCACGGGACCAACCTCGTCGCGATGGAGAACGACCGCCCTCAGCTCTGGGACCCCGTCCCCGCCGTCGACGATTCATCCCGCGCCGCCGCCCTCGCGCAGCGCGCCACCCGCAGGGCGTACAACGGCGCGCCTCCTGTCGTCCCCCACCCCATCGATCAGGGCGCATATCCCAACTGCGCCACCTGCCACGAGCGAGGAATGCGCATCGGCGATCGCGTCGCCCCGATGATGTCTCACCAGCGTTACGAGAACTGCTACCAGTGCCACGTCGTGAGCGCGCAGCCCATGCCCGGCGCCACGCTCAGCGAAGAGACTCCTCCGTACCGAGACAACTCGTTCGTCGGCCTGGAGACCCAGCGCTCGACCCGCTGGTGGGCTGCCGCGCCGCCGACCACTCCGCACTCGACCCTCATGCGCTCGCGCTGCGAGAGCTGCCACGGCGTGCTCGGCTCGGGTATTCGTAGCTCGCACCCGCATCGCCAGAGCTGCGTCCAGTGCCACGCCGTCTCGTCGCAGCTCGATCAGCGCCCGAGCACCTTCGGCGAGAGCCCCTTTCCTGCGGCGATCATCGCGGGCGGACCGCCCGTGGGCAACGGAGGGGCGCCGTGAGCGAGCACGTTCCGCTGCCCGAGCTCGAGACGGGTGAGCTCGACGAGCGCACCATCGACCAACTCTTCGAAGACATCGCCCGCGACGCCTTCCTCGTCGCCGTGCTGCTCAAGGGCGGCGCAGAGGTCCTCGCCGAAGGCGGCGGAGTGTCCCTCGAACAAGCCAGGCAACACCTGCGCGACCGGTCCGTGCGCGGCGTGCAGCTCCGCTACCGCTTCGGCGGTCACGAGTGGTGGGACACCCTGATTTGCGCGGCAGATCGCGTCCGCATCGTTCGCATGCGCGCCCCTGCCGAAGCGTAGATCATCAAGCTACCAACTAGTCCTTTGTTGGTGCGACCCGTGCTTCGATCGCCCCCGCGCGGCGCTTGGAGAGCGCCTGTCGCAACGAACAGGAAGCGAAGACCATGTTGAATCTACGAGCCAATGCAGCGGTGATGATCGCGACGAGCCTCGCCGTGCTGAGCGCAGGCGCTGCGTCGCACGCGCAAGCGACCGCCCCCACGAGCACGCCCTCAGCCGCGCCGCAGCTCACGCCGGCAGAAGCGCGGGCGGGCTACGCGCTGCCGTGGACGATGCGCCCTGCGATCGCGCCGAACCTGTTGCGCATCGAGTCGTCCATTGGCTTTCGCAACGACGGAGTCGCCGCTGCGACGCTGCTCACCGGCGGCTACGCGGTGCTGCCCACCACGCTCGGGTTCTACGCGCGCTTGGGCGTGACCAACTCGGTCCTCTCGACGCCCAACGCGCCGGCGACGAACAACATCGCGACCGGCGCCGTCACCAACCCGCTGCTCATGGCGCTCTTCACGCCCGAGCTCACCAAGGGCCTTCGCCTCACGGTCTTCGGCGCCGCCACCATCCCCGTCGGAACCGGCGGAGGCAACACCCCCTCCGCCCTCACTGCGAGCTCGATCGCCACAGGAATCCCCACGCGAAGCGCGATGGACAACGCCCTCTTCGCCGTCAACTACTTCACGCCCATCGTCGGCCTCGGCGCGGCGTTCATTCGTTGGGGATGGACCTTTCAAGCCGAGGCCACGGTGCTTCAGCTCATCCGAGTGCGCGGCGAAAATCACCGCAGCGCCACCGACGACATGCGCACGAACTTCACCGTCGGCGCGAGCGTCGGCTACCTGATCCACCGCTACGTCACCGCCTCCGCAGAGTTTCACTACCAGCACTGGCTCAGCGCCCCCAACCTCCTCAACCCTCCCGCGCCCGCGCTCGCCCCCTCGGTCAATCAAGCGTCCTTCGAAGTGGGCGTGCGCACGAACCTCCCCTTCTCGCGCACGATCCTCGCGCGGCCCGGAATCGCCTTCGGCATGGGCTTCAACGGCGCGATGGCCGAGCGTGAGTACAAGGTCCTTCACGTGGACTTTCCCATCACGTTCTGAATCGAGCGAATGCGAGTACACTCCGAGCGATGCAACATCGCTTCGCTTCGCTCTGCTTGATCGCCCTCTCTGCGGGCTGCGCCGTCGCCGAGAGCATCCCCGACGCGCGACGCCCGGACTCGGGCGTGGTGAGCGACACCGGCGTGGCGCCCACCATGGACACCAGCGTCGTCTCGATGCCCGACGTGGTCACCGCCCCCATGTGCGACGGAGGCCAGACCCTCTGCACGGGCCGCTGCGTCAGCACTTCGAGCGACAGCTTGAATTGTGGTGCGTGCGGCAACGCCTGCCCCGCCGGCCAGGTGTGCAACAGCGGGAGCTGCCAGGCCGACTGCGCGATGGGCACCACGCGCTGCGGAGCCGCGTGCGCCGACGTTCAAACGGACCCGGCGCACTGCGGTCGCTGCGGCAACGCGTGCCCGGCTGCGGCCAACGCGACTGCGACCTGCGCCGCAGGAGCGTGCGGCGTTCGCTGCGCCGCGGGCTTCGCGGACTGCGACGGCAACCCCGCCAACGGATGCGAGACCGACACCACGTCGAGCGTCGCGCACTGCGGCCGCTGCGCAAACGCCTGCGCCGCCGCCAACGGGACGCCCGCTTGCAGCGCAGGAGCGTGCTCGTTCATGTGCAACGCGGGCTTCGGCGACTGCGACAGCAACTCGGCCAACGGCTGCGAGGCCAACACCAACACGACCCTCGCCCACTGCGGTCGCTGCGGCAACGCGTGCGGCGCCCCAAGCGGAGGCACCGCGACGTGCGCCGCGGGGACGTGCGGCGGGACGTGCCCCGCGGGACAGACGGTCTGCTCGGGCGCGTGCGTCGACACGCAGACCAGCGCGACGAACTGCGGAGCCTGCGGGACAGCGTGCCCTGCGGGACAATCGTGCAGCGCGGGTCGCTGCGGAGCGGCGCTGCCGACGCGGTACACGCAGACCAGCTCGACGCAGGTGTTTCTCAACGCGTGCACGGGCGGCGTGGGGCGACAGACGGTGCTCTCGAGCGTCGATGATTCCACCGCAGCGCTGACCGTTCCATTCGCGTTTCGCTTCTGGAACCGCAACATCACCGCCGGCGCGACGGCCTACGTCAGCAGCAACGGCAACCTCCAGCTCATCGGTACTGGCGTCACCTCCCTGTCCGGAACGATCCCCAGCAGCTCCGACCCCGACGCCGTGATCGCCCCGTACTGGCGCGACCTGCTCACCAGCGCGAGCGGCGTCTGCTCAGCGACCTTCGGCACCGCGCCCAACCGCCAATGGGTGATCCAATGGCAGACCGCGCGGCACTACAGCACCGAAACCGAAACGCTCACCTTCGAGATCGTGATCACCGAGACGAGCAACACCATCGACCTCGTGTACAGCACCATGTCCGGCGCCAGCGTCGCCACGGTGGGCACCGAGAACGACGACGGCTCCCTCGGCATCGGCGGCTGCGCAGCGATGGCCGCGAGCTGCACCCCCGCAGCCAACTCCCGCACCCGGTTCGTCCCCGCGCCGTAGCTCGACCGCGTTGCTTCCGCGCGCCATCAAGATGGCGCGCTTGCGCGTGGCGTAGCCAACGAGCGCTCGGGCATGAAGCCCGAGCTGAGGCAACCGGGGTTCTCCCAGTGAAACACCAGCGCAACTGCGCGCCGTTGCTCCCGTGCGCTCTCGCTCACCTGCCTCAGCTCGGGCTCTATGCCCGAGCGCTTGTCGGCTGTGCCGCACGCAAACGCGCCAGCTTTGATGGCGCGCGAGGGCCTACGGAGCGCCATCAATGCTCGCGCTCCGCTCACTCCGGCAGCGCTGTCTCGTAGAGCCCGTTCTTCTCCCAACCCCTCACAGGATCGAGCGTCTCGACTCGAAAGTACACCTTTCCGTCCATGATAAACGGATAGCGAATCACCAGCCCGCTGATGAGCCGCTCGGTGCGTCCGGTCGAGATTCGATGAGCCCAGATGGAGCGCTGCGTCTCCGCTGGCCTGTCGTATCCATCTACGTCGATCTCGACCCAGACGACCCAGTCTCCAGCGACGAACGGAGAGATCTTCTCGATGGTGGTCGGCGTCGTCGAGAGCACTCGCTCGTCGCCCGTTCGCCGATTGTGCAGCACCATCTCCGATCGCATGATCCTTGGACTAACACCCGCTGGCAATCGCGAATACGCGACATAGCGCTCGTCACCAGCCGGACCGCCACCCTCGATCAGAGGAGTGCCAGGCAAACGAATGTTCTGCGTGCGATCGAGAGACGCGACATGCGCGGACCCTTCATACACCCCGAACGCGACCGACCGCTCGTCCAGCAGGAAGAGGTCCGACGACAACTCGGGCGCAACTCCAATCGCTACTGGCTCTGCGCGCAAGTCGGTGAGCAACGCGATGTAGGGACTGCGGTAAAAGTGCGCGGCAACCGAACGACCACGACCGACAAGAGAAAAGATGCCTTCGACGGGCGCGCGGGGATACGTACGCGTCCAAAACGTCTTCGCATCCATGATGCGCTCGTCCAACACGGCAAGAGAGACAAAGCTCTCTGCACTCACGTTCGTGTCACCGGAAAATCCGACAACGACTGCGTCGTTCGTGCACGCGACACCACCCACCAAAAACACTCGTGTGCTCGGCGGCGGCGGGACTACCCGAAAATGTTCGAGCCGACCGTCCACAGTGTTGCCTCGACTCACGCCGAGCGGACCGAAGTTCCAGAGCCAATCGCCACGGCGACAAATCTGATTGTTGCCGTATCCGAGCAGCCCCGGAATGACTCGACGGCACGGTCGATCGCAGGTGACAGCGGTCGAGCGATCTCGATTCGGAACTGGCTCGAACTTCGTATATCCCTCGAGCTCCCACGGCAGCTTCGACGGGTCCGGCGGGCTGAAGGGATCGATGTCCCGCAGCTCGTCCGTCGCCGAATCGCCCTGCGATCCTGCAGCGTCCGCAGCAGCGTCCTCGGCCATCACCGCCACGTCCGTCGTCGGCTCGGGCGCGACGCGATGGCACGCCGAGACCAGCGAGAGCACTGCACCTGCGATCAACCGTGTCTTCATCGACGAAGCCCTCCACCGTCGTAGCACAATCATCCGGCAGGCACGAACGATGGCCGACCAACCGCGTGATCGCGCATGCTGCGCGAATTTGGCCCCCACAGCCGTCGCTCACTCCGGCAACGCTGTCTCGTAGAGCCCGTTGTTTTCCCAACCCCGCGCGGGGTCGAGCGTCTCGACTCGAAAGTACACCTTTCCGTCCATGATAAACGGATAGCGAATCACCAGCCCGCTGATGAGCCGCTCGGTGCGTCCGGTCGAGATCCGGTGAGCCCAGATGGAGCGCTGCGTCTCCGCTGGATTCTCTGCGCCCTCCACGTCGATCTCGACCCAGACGACCCAATCTCCAGCGACGAACGGAGAGATCTTCTCGATGGTGGTCGGCGTCGTCGAGAGCACCCGCTCGTCGCCCGTTCGCCGATTGCGCAGCACCATCTCCGATCGCATGATCCTTGGACTAACACCCGCTGGCAATCGCGAATACGCCACATACCGCTCGTCACCAGCCGGATCGCCCCCGGCGGTCAGCGGAGTGCCAGGCAAACGAATGTTCTGGGTTCGATCGAGAGACGCGACATGCGCGGACCCTTGATACACCCCGAACGCGACCGACCGCTCGTCCAGCAGGAAGAGGTCCGACGAGAACTCGGTTGCTGCTCCGATCGTGACTGGCTCTGCGCGCAAGTCGGTGAGCAACGCGATGTCGGGACTGCTGTCGAAGTGCGCGGCAACCGAACGACCACGACCGACGAGAGAAAAGATGCCTTCGACGGGCGCGCGTGGATACGTGCGCGTCCAAAACGTCTTTGCATCCATGACGCGCTCGTCCAGCACGGCAAGAGAGATAAAGCTCTCTGCACTCACGTTCGTGTCACCGGAAAACCCGACAACGACCGCGTCATTCGTGCAGGCAACGCCACCCACCAAGAACCCACGTGCACCAGGTGGGGGACTTACGGAGAATCGCTCGAGTCGACCGTCTACAATGTTGCCTCGACTCAATCCGAGCGAGCTGTAGTTCCAGAGCCAGTCGCCACGACGACAAATCTGACTATTCCCAGACCCGAGCAGGCCCGGAATGACTCGACGGCACGGTCGATCGCAGGTGACAGCCGTCGAGCGATCTCGCCGCGGATTGGGCTCGAACTTGGTATATCCTTCGAGCTCCCAGGGCAGCTTCGACGGGTCCGGCGGGCTGAAGGGATCGATGTCCCGCAGCTCGTCCGTCGCCGCATCACCGAGCGAGACAGCGCCATCCGCAGCGTCCTCCGCCATCACCGCCACGTCCGTCGTCGGCTCGGGCGCGACGCGATGGCACGCCGAGACCAGCGAGAGCACGAAACCTGCGATCAACCGTGTGTTCATCAGCGCACTCCTGCGGTCGTCGAACCGGGGCGCGTCGGCCCGATCCTTCGCGTCACCAGGCGACTGCCTCGCTGTCGAGCCGGAGACGTCGGCCCAGCCACCCGAAGCAGTCCGACGCCGCCCGATCCTGGCTGCGTCACCTGGCCCTGGCTGTTTCCGTCCACGAACCACGTCCCGAGCGCGTTCGCTCCGTTGGTGCGTCCCGGAACACCCCAGAAGAACCCATGCAGCAGGTCGCCCTGCACTGCGTAGTGCTCCGATGCGACGAGGCCGTCGGACCCGAAATCATGCAAGAACGAAGCAGTCGCTGTCGTGTCGTTGAAGTCCACGCGCCAGATATCTCGATACCACGTCGAGCCGACTCGTCCACCCGCGTAGATCAGACCGTCCGTGTGCGGCGACACGCTGAGATCCGGCCAGGCCCCCGTCGGCAGAGCGTTGACCGAGTGCGACACAACCCCAGACAGACCGTTGATACGGACAATCAAGCCCGACTCGTAACCGGACGCCTCGACGCCACCGCCGAGGTACAGCAAGTCATCCGCCGCCGCCACGCCCATCTGCGCCCTGGGCGTCAACGTGTCCGTCACGAGCGTCCACGCGTTCGTCTCGCTGTCGAACCGGTGCACGTCACCCAACAGCTTTCCATCCGCGTCGCGTCCGCCCGCAACGTAGACGTATCGTCCGCTGCCGCCGACCACGAGCGAATGCTCGACGCGCGGGCCAGGAGCGTTCTCTCCAGTGATGCGCTGCCATTCGTAGGTCACGTTCAAGTCCGCGTGCTGCACCGGCGTCCCGCGATAGAACGCGTTCGACAGCTTCGCGTTGTGGTCGACGCCCCCGAAAGCATAGACCACCGGCCAGCCCCACTCATCAGGACGCGATTGCGCATACGCAGCGCGGCTGCGGGTGGGCAGGTTCGCTGCGGTGCCCTGCGAGCCTGCGACGATCGTCCAGAGCGCGTTTCTCACGTTCAGCTGCCCGATCGCCACGCCCCTGACTGGGCTGGACGTCGACGCGTTGCTCCACATGAACTCCGAGAGGCCCTGCGCAGAGCCCGCGATCGGAATCACAGCGACCATCTCTCGATCGACCAGGCGATCCTGTGGAGTGACATGGTCTGTGTCCACCGACGGATGAAGAAACCGTGGCGCGAAGTCCGCGCCCTGACCAGGGATGCTCCACCATTCGTTCATCGACGAATTGAAACGACACGCGACCGGCGCTTGCTCTCGCAGCGTCCTGACCATGCTCGTGTAGTGGTCAGAAGAGATCTGCTCTCGGTGCCGTGGGCTCAGCGGATCCAGTGGCAACACCGGATTGCCAGCGCCGGTCATCGCTCGCGGCTCTGCTTGCGCGCGCGTCCAGTACACAATCGGGGCCACGTCATTCACGCCGCCCGAGAACGCAGGATAGCCGATCGGCCACAGGACCGACTTACGACGCTCTGGGTCCAAGTCGCTCGGATTGCTGTCGTACCCGCGCCAGTCGAACTCGAGCGCAGTCGCGCCGCCGATCTCTGTCCTCCACGCAGCGTATCGCTGTGGCGAATCCAAGGAGGAGAACGCAAATCGCGGAATGCGCCTCGGCACGCCTTCCCACATCGAGCCTTCGAGCTCGAGATTATCGAAAGTATTGTTAATGGGATCTCGAAGTCCGCAGTACGCACGAACGGGCTCGAAACTGCTTGCGGGCAGCGCAGAAACAGGTGTGTATTCGAAGAACCAGCCAACACCCTGTTCAGTGGTGTTTCTCCTCCACAACACTCCGCTATTGCGACACGCCAGATTCGTACGATAGCAATCATGCTCAGTCGCATAGGGCCGGCCTTCTTCGCGATCCCAACACGCGCAGCGACGCAGCGCGACTCCATTTTGCACGGTCGCCGCCCGCGGATCGCTTGGGTTTCGCACAGGATCATAGGCGATCTGAATCTTGTTGCCACCGACGACGCAGAGTCCTCCGAGCACCGTCTTCGTCAACCTCGACGGTACGTTCATGAAGTGCACCCGCGCGCAGGGCCCCGGAGCATCGAACTCCAGGATCTGCCGTCCGCCCTCGGACTCTGCCGCGCGGTCGGCGCACGCGTACATTCGCACCCCTTGCTGCCCCAGCGGATACAGTCGGTATCGCGGATATCCATACAACCGTTGCTGTTCGTCCTCCGCGAAGAGCGGTGTCGGATCACACGCGTCACCGCGACCGTCGCCATCACTGTCGGTCTGATCCGGATTTCGAACCAACGGGCAGTTGTCCTCGGCTCCGGTCGGCTCGGACAGCCAGCGAATCGCCGCTTGCCCCTCGGCCAGCGGCGGACCGTCGTTCATCTGCTGCTCGATCCAATCGCCGGGAGCGATCCTCGATGGATCGCCGAGCGGATCGCGCGACAGAACCGTTGGAGCGTATCCCTCTACTCCGGTTTCATTGCGGCGCCTCGGGATAAAGTTCTTCCCGCTGGTGACCGCAATGACAGCTGGTCGATTGGTGAACATTCGATCCAGCCACAAAAGTGGCCCGCCCGAGTCTCCGAATCCAGGCATCGCTGACTCGAGTCCGAGAGCACCAATCGCAGTCCGTCCCAGTTCGAAAGTCTGATAGAACGTCGCCTCAGAGCTTGTTGGAGTGGAAAAACACGGCATAGTAGGCGTTGATGAGCCGAGCTTCGTACCCAACCGATGTGACGGACGAGCAGTGGGAAGTGCTGCGTGATCTCGTGCCCGCTCCCAAGCCGAGCC
>JAAFIF010000121.1 GCA_013298625.1 Myxococcales bacterium | reverse complement strand
GATGGCGCGCTTGCGTGCGGCAGAGCCGACAAGCGCTCGGGCACGAGGCCCGAGCTGAGGCACGTGAGCGTGAGCGCGATGGGCGCTAGAGCGTGACGAGGTGCTGGTGTTTCAGCGGGAGAAAACCGGTAACCGTGCGGGCGTTGATGCCCAGCCCCTTGGGCTGCGGGCCCGGTCGCCTGTGATTGTCCAGGCAGAACTTGGGCAACGATGAGGGCTTGTCCTCCGGCTGTGCGTCGAGCGGGCGTCGCTGTTGCGCATCACGTGGGCCCTCCTTCTTCGATCGTTTTCGAATCACGAGGGTCGGTCGGCACCGGTCACTCGGGCTGCGGGCCCCTTCGCCGCGCGCGGTGGTACTCGGTCCACGGCGTCGTACGCCGCTCGCTGCAAACGCTGAGCGTGGTCGCGCGCTTCGCGCACCTTCCGACGCGAGGCTTCGAGCGTCGCGTGCGGCGGGTTTCATACCCGCCGTGGAGCGAAGAGGGTCTTCATTGGGGACTTCTTCACTCTTCGCTTGCGGCGGGTTTGCCAACCCGCGGTGGAGAAGATCGCTTCGTCACCGAGTCGTGCGGCCGTCACCTTCACGCCTCGCGCGAGCGCCGCCTTCTCCCCCTTCGCGCTTCAGCCCTGCTGCGCGTCGCTCTTCTTCTCGTCGCTCTTCTTCTCGTCGCTCTTCTTCTCGTCGCTCTTCTTCTCGTCGCTCTTCTTCTCGTCGCTCTTCTTCTCGTCGCTCTTGTCCGTCTTGGGCTTCGCGGCGAGCACGGGGCGCGTGTCGTTGCGCGCGTGGTTCAAGCAGTAGAGCCCGATGCAGAGGCAGCCGACGCTGGCGAAGTGGCCCGGCGTGAGGCCGAAGTAGCGGATGTCGCCGCCGTTGGTCGGCGTCTCCCTGAGAAAATCCAGGGGAAACCGCAAGAACGGGTACACCGTGCACAGCGCGCCGATCACCGCGCCGCGCTTCATCGTGCGCTTGGCGACCAGGATCACCGTCACGATCAAGATCGGCGTGAGCATGAGCTCGAGCACGCCGAGGTCGAACCGCGGCCCCGGCGGAAACTCGAACTGCCGCACGCCGCTCGCAGGAAAGTCCACGGCGAGCCAATGCGTGGTCGGACGGCCCGGATGGTCGTGCACCGTCGCGCAGCCCGCTCTGCCGAAGAGCCAGCCCCACGGGAGCCCGTAGCCGATCGCGTCGGCGGCCTTCCACCCGTCGACGTCGGGGTTGTTGCGGAGGTAGACGAGAAAGCCGACGGCCGCGCCGAAGAAGCCGCCAAACGAGCTCAATCCCGCCCAGATCTTGAAGAGATAGAGCGGGTTCTCCATCACTTGCTGCGGGTGATAGAAGATCGCGTCGAGCACGTGTGACAGGACGATGCCCGTCGCCACCGTCCAGAACACCAGCGACTCGAACTTCTCTGCCGACAGGCCGAGCAGCATGGCGCGCTTGGTGGCGATGCGGTGGCCCACCATGATTCCTGTGGCCACGAGCACGCCGAACGGGTGCAGCGGAATCGGTCCGATGTGGCCATCGGGGATCGTGAAGTAGGGCAGGTACGCCACCAGCGCCTGCAACATCGGGTCGATCAAAGAGTCACCTCGCGGGGATGTATACCGAGTGTTCGCGCTGCGGGCACCCTCTTGCGGAGCGTTGCTTCGACATCTACCGAGGACTTGGCGGCAGGGCGCTGACGGCTCGAGGGCCTCCGTGGACAACCGCTGTGGCGTCCTGTGATTCCCAGCGGCCATCGCGAAAGAGCGTGAGCGTGACGAGCCCTCGCTCGCTCGTCGAAAACAGCGGAATCCCGTGTTTTCTCAGGCGATCGAGCACCGTAGGGTGCGGGTGATCGAAGGGGCTCGGGTGCCCTGCGCTCGCGATCGCCACGCGCGGACGCAGCGCCGCGAGCCATGGTTCGGTGGTCGACGTGCGGCTCCCGTGGTGCCCGAGCTTGAGCGCGGTCACTGGTCGCAATCGCGCGAGCAGCGCCCGCTCTCCGCCCGCCTCGAGGTCGCCAGGCAGCAAGATCGACGCGTCGCCGTAGGACAAACGCAGGACAAACGACGCGTCGTTGGGTGGCTCTCGCGCCGTGAGCGCCCTGCACGGCGCGAGGACCTCCAGCGTCGCTCCGTGAAAATCTCGGGCAGGGCCGCAGAGCGCATCGGGGCCCCGCACCGGCACGCCCCGCGCGGCGAGCGTCGCCACCGTCTGCTCCCACGGAGTCGCGCCCTGCGCGCTCCACAGCGCGCTCTGCCTCGTGTCCCAGAGCTCGTCGACCTGCGCCCACGCCGTGACCGCCCGCAGCCCGTTCACGTGGTCGGGGTGCGGGTGGGACGCGACCACGACCGCGAGCCTGCGCCGTCGTCGTCGCGCGAGCAGCGGCAGCACCACGCGCTCGCCAGGGTCTGCGCCCATCACGACTCCGCCTCCGTCGATCAGCATGGCCTCTCCGTCGGGCAGGTCGATCAGCAGCGAGTCGCCCTGACCGACGTCGATCGCCGTCACGCGCAGGGCGCCCCGCGGCTGCGCTTCGCGCCGGTGCGCGAGCTCGACGAGCGTCACGAGCGCGGCGGCGACGGCGACGGTCATCGCGATTCGACCTGGTTTTGCTGCGAGCAAACCCGCTCCGACGATCGTGAGCCACAGGGCGCACTGCGCGCTCGTTGGCGGCCAGCACTCGACCGACGCGAGCGGCCATCGCGTCGCGTGCGCGGGGATCGCGAACATCGCGCCGAGCGCCCACGACGCCGGCGCGGCGACCCAAGCGCCTGCCGTCGGCGAGACCGCGCCCACCAGCGCGGAGATCAACACCAGCGGCAGCGAGAACACCTCGCCGATCGGCGCAGCCACCACGTTGGCCAGAAGCCCCGTGAGCGGAACGCGCCCGCTCATCGACGCCACGATGGGCGCGGTCAACAGCGAGACGCGCGCCGTCGCCACGAGCGCGTCGCGCGTCCATCGCCAGATCCACTGTGATTTGGCTCGCAGATGTGCGCGGATCCCCTCGGGCGGCTCGTCGCGATCGCGCTCCTCGCGCTGCGCGCTCACCAGCGCCCACGACGCGGCGATCGAGAGCTGCCAGCCCACGTCGTCGATCCAGTACGGGACGAATGCCAGCGTCACGAGCGCGCTCGCGGCGAGCAGCGAGGGGCCGTCGCTGGTCCTGTGCGTGAGCTTCGCGATCATCGCGAGCGAGGCCATCACCAGCGCGCGCACGGCGGAGGGAGCCTCTCCCGTCGCGCACACGAACAAGACCACCGCAGGCAGCGCGAACACCAGCTCGCACGCCGTCACGAGCCCGCGCTCGGCCACCGCGCGCACCCGGGCGAAGAGCGCGCGCACCAGCCAGCCGAGCGACGCCGCGACGAGCGCGACGTGCGCGCCGCTGACCGCGAGCAGGTGCGAGAGCCCCGTGTTGCGAAAAGCCGCAGCGGCGTCGGGCTCGATCGCGTCGTCGTCGCCGAAGAGCAGCGCCCTCGCGCGGCCCGCCGAACGCGCGTCGAAGGCCCCTCGAATTCCCCGATCGAGCGTCGCGCGCAGCCACGCGCCGCCGCGTCGCACGAGGTCGACGGGCCCGGGCCAACGGGCGATCACGTCGCACGCGGCGCTCTCTCCGCGCAGGGTGATCGACTCGCGCACGAAGCTCGCGCCCGGGCCGAGCGCGCCGTCGTTGAGCGTGGGCTGCACGGGCGTGAGCGTGGCGATCGCGCGCACCTCGTCTCCGGCGCGCGCCGCGCAAAACGAGCTTGAAAAGTACAGCGCGATCTTGCGTTGGTCTCGCTCGGTCACCACGCACTGCTGGCGCTGCTCGCGCGCGACGCAGGGGCGATCGAGCACGCCGACGACCTCGCGCGCGGCGACGCGGAGGCGAGGGCGAGGGACGTGCGGTCGCTTCGCTGCGGCGAGCGTCGCGCCGACTGCGAGCGCGGCGAAGATCAACGCCAGCGCGGCGCCGGGCGTTCGTCGGATGGCCAGCGCGAAGGCGAGCCCGAGCGCGCAGGCGGCGACGGCGACCGGCCACACGAGCGCGCGCCACGGCGAGAGCGCCGCCCCGAGCAAGAGCGCGCCGACGATGAGAGAGAGCGGAGAGCGCATCGCGAGAGCGGGCTCCGCAACAGCCGTACCGCCGCTCGCTATCTCGCAATCGCTGCAAATCGTCAGGGATTCGCTGCGCTGCCATGGAGGCCGCCATGGAGGCCGCCATGGAGGCCGCCATGGCGGTCGCTGCGCTCAGCGGTAGATCACTTGTCCGCCCCGCTCTTCGAGTTGGCGCCGTCCTCCGGTGAGCTCGTCTTGCTCGGACGTGATGGTGACGAGGCCGATGGCGCTGAACGTGCGGTTGTAGTTGCGGTAGACGCTTCTACGCGAGGTGACGTTGCTCTGCGTGCGGGGGATGAGCCCGAGCGTGTCGAAGGTGTCTCCGCGCACGGCGTCCTCGCAGCCGTCGAAGAGCGAACGCTCGATGGTGATCGATGCGCCCCCCTTGAAGCGAACGCAACGCGGGCTGTTCACGAACGTGGTCGCGGTGATGCGAATGTTGTTGGCGAAGTTGAGCTGCAGCAGCTTGTCGCGCTCGGCCACGGTGGGGTTGCCGTGAAACCAAGAGTTGACGATGCTGATGTTCCAGGTGTTGTGCTGGGTGGTGAGCGCGTCTTCGCAGGCGTAGCCAGACACGTGGTCGAGCACGATGTTCTCGATGCGCGGCTGCGCGTTGTAGCCCTGCCCGGCGTCGACCGCGGCGCCGATGTGAATCCCGTCGGGCGCGTTGCGATACGCGAAGTTGCGGACGGTCACGTTGCTCGCTGCGATGTGCAAAATGGGCGGCTGGTTCTCGAGCTGAATGCATCGGCCCGAGCCCGCCCATCGGTGCATCACGTTGCCGAAGTCGTACACGCCAGGCGTGCGCAGGACGATCGTCGACGTGATGCGCTCTTCTCTCACCGTGCTCGGCGCGGCCGTCGTCGGAGCCGCTCCGATCGGACCCACGACGCCGCCGCCGGTGGGGCTGTAGACGACCCACGACGGGATTCCGCTCGGGCGCACGGGCGCGCGGTCCGCGGTCACGTCGGCGCGCGTCCCGCTGTCGCGCGCGGCGTCGACGCTCGCGGTCGCGTCCATCCTCGGCGCGGCGTCCATCACGGTCGCAGCGTCTTCGGGCGCTGGCTCGACCCGCCCCGCGTCGTCGATGTCCGCATCGGGTTCGCTCGGCGGTTCGCGCTCGGCTGAGGCCTCCGCAGCGCGGTCGGGGCGCGCTTGTCCGTCGAAGTCTTCATCGACGGGCGCGCAACACGTGAGAGTCATCGCGCACAGCGCGGCGATCCATCGTTGGTTCATCGCTTATCCTGGGATGATCGTCGGGCAGCCGTAGAGCACTTGGACGCGCGAGGCGCCCGCTTCGGCCGCGCGCAGCTCTTCGCACACGGGGCCGTAGAAGATGATCGAGCGCATTCCGCCGCTGTAATCCCAGCCGTTGGTGCGCGTGCTGTCGCGAGGCACCACGCGGACTTCGCCGCTGGGGCTGGTCACGCGGACGTTGATCAAGCTCGGGTTCGCGACGCTCGGGTCGATCGCGTCGAGGGCGTACTCGCAGGTCGCGGTGCGGCCGCGGATCGCGTCGAGGGCCGCGTCGAGGTCGCGCTCGAAGTTCGCGTCGCCGATGGAGTAGTGGCAGTCGGTCGCGCCGCAGCCTGGGGTTCGCTGCGTTCCTGCTGCGGTGGCGAGCGACGAGAGAAAGGCGTTGGACGCGTCGGGCGTGCCGATCGAAAACGTGCGCACGACCGGCGCTCCCGCGACGCCTGCTTGCACCGCGCGCAGGACCGACGCCGTCGCGAGCCGCTCGACCTCTGCGAGGCACGCCGCGTCCATCGTGTCGCAACGACCGCGACCCGTGCAGTCGAAGGTGGGCAGCCCGTCGGTGATCAACACCACGTCGCGCGCCTGCGTCGCGAGCCCCGAGAGCGCTCGCAGCTGCCCGATCGCGCCAGGCATCGCGCAGGCCATGGGCGTGCGGCCCGTCGCCGCGGTCATCGCGATCTTGTTGATCAGCTGCGCGCGGTTCATCGACAGCGGCGCCACCGCCACCGACGCGCGCGTGTAGTTCGCCGCGCTGTCCCCGCTGGTCGGGACGCTCGTCAGGTCCGTCGGAAAGAACATCAATCCCACCCGTGTATCCGCAGGCAAACGCATGATCAGCCGCGTGAGCGCGCGCTGCGCGGCCACCCAGCGCGAGACGCCCGCGGCGGTCGGGTCGTTCATCGAGTTCGATCGATCCACGAGCAGCATGAGCGACGCGGGCGCGCGCGTGGTCGAGAAGTCCTGCGTGGCGCACGCCGCGTCCGGGTCGAGCGAGATCGCGCCGTCTGCGCGCTGGCCCGCCTCTGCGCTCATCGTCGCGTCCGTCGACGCGCGCGCGTCGGAGAAACGCCCTCCGTCGCGATCGCCAGCGGCGATGTCTTCAGCGCAGCCCGCAAGAAAAACCAACGTGAGCGCTCGAAGCCGCATTGGAGAAACGGC
This sequence comes from Myxococcales bacterium, assembly GCA_013298625.1. GTDB lineage: Bacteria > Myxococcota_A > Polyangia > Polyangiales. The sequence continues at coordinate 19,529 of JAAFIF010000121.1, read as the reverse complement.
AATCGCACGATGTGTGCCGCGGTGCGCTCCCCGTGTGCGTGATCGCTCCTGCGCGGCAGCGCCTCTGCAACACGCCGCAACGTGTAGGAATTTCCATCATCGTTGGTTTCTGCGGACCTTCGCGACGGCTGTTGATGAGCATGAGGATCTTCTCCCTGCGCGCATCGGTGGGAGAAATCTCAGGCAGATCACAGCGCCCCGCGCTCGTTGAGGGCTCGGCCCCGCTGCGGTACCACGCGGTATTGCGCTCTTCGCTGACACTCGCGCTGCTGTGCCTCTCGAGCGCGTCGTGCCTCGCCCGCGCGACGTCGATCGAAGTCACCCTGGCCACCGATGCTCCGCCCGACTCGATGTTGGTCGCCACCGTGTGGGCCAGCGGCGAGGGACTGCAGCCGGTCGGTGACGCGGCGTTCGTTCAGTGCTTGTCCGTCGATCCGGACGCGGGCTTCGCGGGCAGCTTCTCGCTCGTGCCCCGGCCGGGCGCCGCGCGGGACGGCCGCGTGTCCATTCGCGTCGAGGCCGTGGTGACCCGCGCGGGCGTCTCGCAGCGCCTCGTTCAATGGCGGACGACGCAGTTTACGCCGTTCGTCTCGACGCAGCTGCCTGTCTTCTTGTCGATGTCGTGCCTCGCCGCTCGCACCGGCTGCCAGAGCGTCGGCGACGCGCAGTGCACGCAGAGCGTCCTCTGCGAAGAGCGCGGCCTCACCTGCGATCGCGGCGGCGAGTGCATCTCTCGCGACCAGCGGCCGGGCGAGCTCGACGCGCGCGCGAGCGAGCTCGACGCCAGCGCGGACGCCGCCGGAGAGCCCTGCGACGGATCGTTGCAATCCTGCAGCGGAGCGTGCGTGAACACCGCCACCTCGACCGCCCACTGCGGCCGCTGCGGCAACCGATGCCCGAGCTTGCCCAACGCGGTCGTGGCGTGCGCGGACGGCGCGTGCGTCTTGCAATCGTGCGTTGGCGACTGGGCCAACTGCGACGGCTCGCCAGGCAACGGCTGCGAGTCGCTCACAGGTCAGCGCGAGGGGCTCTGTCGCTGCGGGCTTCGCTGCAACAGCACGTACGTCTGCACCAATCAGCGCCGCAATTGCTGCCTGCTGTCCTCGTCGTGCGCGAACAACAACGACTGCTCGAACGGGCGTCGGTGCATGACGATCTCCGGCGCGAGCGCGCGGCACTGTTGTTACTGAGGGCGCCGCGGTTGCTCTGGCGAGGGTTCTCTTTCACTCTCGCGCTCGATGTCCATGCTGCCCGAGATCCCCGACGAGCTGCGCGATCAGCTCGCGTTTCGCGCGAAGCGAGAGCTGCGAAAGCGCCTCCGCGCCGTGCGCTCGACGATGCCGCCTGCCGCCGTCGCCGAGCGCTCTGCGCGGATCACAGAGCGAGTGCTCTCGCTCGATGTGTGGAAGCGCGCGCGCACCGTCGCGCTCTTTTCGTCGATGCCCGACGAGGTGCAGTGCGCATCGCTCGTGGCTGCGGCGCGAGAGAGCGAAAAGCGCGTCGCGCTGCCGGTGGTCGTCGACGAAGCGCCGGGGTTGATCTTTCGCGCGGGGTGGGACGGCGCCAAGGCGTATCCGACGGCGATGAGCGCGTATGGCATCGACGAGCCGGACGAGAGCGCGCCGACGATCGCGTACGGCGAGCTCGACATGGTGCTGGTGCCTGCGCTCGCGGTGGACGACCTCGGGCATCGCATCGGGTACGGCGGGGGCTACTACGACCGCACGCTCCCGTTGTGCGCGAGCGCGGCGTGGGTGGCTGTGGCCTTTGATTTTCAGATGGTGGCCGAGGTGCCGACGCGCGCAGGCGACGTGGCGGTGCACGCGATCGCGACGGACAAGCGGCTGCTTCACTGCTCCGCGCCGCAGGATTCGCGGTGAGAACGGGCCTTCGCGCCCCTCTCGCAACAGGGCGCGGTTCGTTGTAAGAGCCGCGCGTCATGACCTGGATCGATGAGAAGGCCCGCGTCGAGCTCGAGTACATTCGCGACGCGAAGAGCACGGGGATGTACCCGTTCTATCGCCCGTTCGAGCGCGGAGGCATTCGCAACTCTGTCGACGGCCATCAGGTCGTCAACTACAGCTCCAACGACTACCTCGGGTTGACGATGCACCCGAAGGTGATCGAGGCCGCGCACAAGGCCATCGACACGTTTGGCTGCGGGCTGTCGTCCTCGCGCGTGCAGGCGACGACGACGATGCACGTCGAGCTCGAAGAGCGCCTCGCGAAGTTCTTCGGCTTCGAGAAGGCGCTGGTCACGACGACGGGCTATCAGGCGATGCTCGCGGTGATCATGGCGGCGGCGGACAAGGACACGACGCTGGTGCTGGATAACCTCTCGCACGCGTGCATCTTGGACGGGTCGTTTCTCGCTGCGGGCACGCCAGGTCGTCAGGCGGAGCTGCGGTTCTTCAATCACAACTCGGCGAAGTCGCTCAAGCGCGTGCTCGAGTCGCGCGAGCGCAAGAACGCGCTGGTGCTGGTCGAGGGCGTCTACTCGCTCGACGGCGACATGGGCAAGCTGCCCGAGATCACCGAGGTGTGCGAAGAGACCGGCGCCGTCCTGTGCGTCGACGACGCCCACGGCTCAGGAACGCTGGGAAAACACGGCCGCGGCGCGCTCGAGCACTTCGGCATCGAGGGCAGGGTCCCGCTGGTCGTGACGGCGTTCAGCAAGGTGTTCGGCGGGATCGGCGGCGTGGTCTTCGGCTCGGAGGACACCGTCGATCTCGTGAAGCACAACGCGCGCAGCTTCTTGTTCTCTGCGACGCTGCCGGTGCCCGTGGTGGCCGCGGCGCTCACGATCTTGGAGATGCTCGAGAAGGACTCGGTCGCGCTCGTCGCCGAGCTGCACGAGAAGAGCGCGTACATGCGCAAGCGCTTGCTCGAGCGCGGCTTCGACCTCGGCAACTCGAACACGCACATCATGCCCGTGATGGTGCGCGACACGACGAAGGCGATCTTGCTGCACCACATGCTGTGGGAGAAGGGGATCTACCTCGTCCCGATCCCGTACCCGGGCGTGAAGAAGGGCGAAGAGCGCATGCGCTTGAACGTCACCCGCGGCCACACGTACGAAGAGCTCGACCGCTGCGTCGAGGTGCTGACCGAGCTCGCGACGATGGGCGGGCTCATCGGCGGGGCGCCTTCCGAATAGCGGTGTTTGCCAAAAGTTCGACGCGTTGAACGAATCGGTGTGAGTACGGCGCAACATGCGCCATTCATCGAATCGGTCCAAGTTCACTGTCGTCGCAGCGCTCGCCACGAGCGCGCTCTCGTTCAGCCACAGCGTCAGCGCGCAAGAGGTCCCCGCGACGACGCCGAGCACGCCCCCTGCGGGCGTGCAGACCGCGGTCAACGCCGCCACCGCGGGCGCAGGCGGAACGGACCACGATCGCGTCGTCAACCAGCTGGGCCTTCGCTACTTCGGCTTCGTCGGCGCGCCGGCGGCGATGGGCGCCCCCGCAGCAGGCGTGCACAACGTGGGCGTCCGCTACTGGATGTCCCGCGCGATCGCGATCGAAGCGGGCGTGGGCCTCTCGCTCTCGACGAGCAACGCGGGCACGACCTTCGGCTTCGCGCTCACCGGCGGCGTGCCGATCAACCTCGCGGCCACGCAGCACCTCGCGATTCACATCATTCCGAACCTCACGCTGGGCATCCCCAACGTCGATCCCTTTGTGTTCACCGCGCTCGTCGGCGCCGACGCAGCGGCCGAGCTCTCGTTCGGCTTCATCGGCGTGCCGCAGATGTCTCTGCAGGCTCGGATGGGCGTCAACATCGGCCTCGGCATCGTCGGCGGAAACGCAGCGTTCGCGCTCGGCACCACCGCGGGCACCGGCGCGAACGTGTGGGACGTGATCGCGGGCTCCGTCAGCGCGACGTACTACTTCGGCCGCTGAAGCGCGTCGGTGATTCGCGCCCGTCGCGGCGTGTGCGTCGAGCGCGAGTCGGTCACATGCACTGCACGCGGATGTACTCGCCGTTGCTGCAGTTGTGCGAGCCGATCGGCATGCGGTAGCCGCACGAGAGCAGGTTGGGCTCGGCGCCCGTGCACACGACGTCGTCGAGGCGGAAGGGCTGCACGCCGCCGGCGGACTGGCAGCACGTCGCAGAGCCCGACGCGAAGCCGAGCTGGCGGCATGCGACGGTCGCGATCGGGTTGACGTCGCTGTCGTCGCAGACGGTGCCCCATGCGCCGCCGGCGAAGATCTCGAGGATTCCGCTGCTCGCGGTGCCGCCGACGAGGCGGACGTCACCTTCCACGGTGGGAGGCGTTCCGCCTTCGAAGCAGCGGCCGGCGATGCAGCGGTTGCCGACGGGGCACACGTTGCCGCATGCACCACAATTCAAGTTGCTCGACTGCGTCGTGGTGCACACGCCCCCGCACACGGGGCTCGATCCGCAGAGGCCTGGCCCGCTGACGGCGGCGACGACGCGCCACTCGGCCGCGGTGTCCGTGTCCGCGGTCCACACGTTGCGCACGAGCGACTCGTTGACGGAGTCGCTGGGGTTGGTCGCGCCTGCGCCGTTCCAGAGCGTGCCGGCGGGAGGCAGGGTGGGGGACGTGCCGGTGCGGACGAAGTCGACGCCGGCCAACGTGCTGTCTCGCAGTGAAACCGCGACGAAGTTGGTCCAATCGATGGCGCGTCCCACGGGGAAGCGACCGCCCGAGGGCGATCCCATTCCATCGACGAACGTGGCGTACTGGTTGGGCGCGAGCATCGTCCCCGCGGGGACAGTGAAGTCTCCCGACCCGGTGTCCGACACCCACGAGACGACCCACCCCGAGATGTTCACCGTCGCGTTGCTGCCGTTGTGCACTTCGAACTCTTCGGCGCCCTGATTCTTGATGCGCGAGATCAGCACGCGATCGGTCGCGCGGCACGAGCCCGCGATGCACGTCGCGTTGGCCGAGCACGCGCGGCCGCAGCCTCCGCAGTGGCTGGGGTCGACGTTGCTGTCGACGCAGCGCGCGCCGCAGAGCGAGAGGCCGGCGACGCAGGCGAATCCAGGGGTCGCCGGAGAGAGCCCCACGGTCCAGTCTGCGTTCGAGTCCGAGTCGAGCCCGGCGATGTTGCGGCGCGCGGACACGTTTGCGTCCGGGTCCGGGTCGCTCACCGCGGCGCCGAACCACGTCGCGCCCATCGGCGCGGTCGTCGACGCGCCGCCAAACGGAACGAAGTCGAGCGCCGTCGTCCCTGCGTCGAACAGCGTGATCGAGCCGTTCGCCGTGAGCGACCCCATCGTGTTCGTGTACAGCGTCGTCGCGTCCGCCGTGCCCATTCCCTCGTAGATCGCCAGGTAGCTCCCGGGAGCCATCACCCGATCGGGCAAAAAGAAGTTCAGTCGCGTCGATCCGCCGGAGTTCACCTGCACTCGATGGTCTCTCACGTTGATCGTGCGCGACGTCGGGTTGTGCAGCTCGATCATCGCGCGCGGCGACCGTCGGTACTCGCTGATCCACAGGTTGCCCGACTGGGGAGCGCAGGCTCCTCCGCGGCACACCTGCGTCGCGCCGCACGTCAAGCCGCAGCCGCCGCAGTTGCGCGGGTCGTTGTCTTGATCGACGCACACCGCGCCGCACCGACCGTTGCGCGCGCAGTACGCGCCTGGCGACGAGAGCGACTGCAGCGTCCAATCCGCGGCCGTGTCGGTGTCCATCGCGAACACGTTGCGCACGAGCGACTGGTTGATCTCACGCGACGGATTGGCCGCGCCTGCGCCGGCCCAGCTCGTTCCCGCGGGAGGCGCGACGGTCGAGTCCGCCGTGCGGACGAAGTCCTGTCCCACGCTCGACGGCGTGAGCAGTCGAACCGCGATCCGCGAGGACCACACCGGCGCCGAGCTCGCGAAGATCGTCCCAGCAGGCGCCGGTCCTGTCCCCGTGGTGATCGTCACAAACGCTCCGGCTGCCAGGCTGAACATCGGCAGCGTGACCGAGCCCGACGTGCCCGTGTCCACCGACCACTGCAACAAGTACCCGTTGAGATCCACCGCCGTATTGCCGCCGTTGTACAGCTCGACAAACGGGGCGCTCTGCGCGCGCAGCTCCGAAATGACCAGGCTCGACACGCGGTCCTGACAGCTGCCCGCGGCGCACACTTGAGTCGCTCCGCACGCGCGCATGCACGAGCCGCAGAAGCGCGGGTCGCTCTGCAAATCCACGCACGAACCTCCGCACGACGTCAGCCCCGTCGAGCAGGGCGTCACGCCCGTGTCGACCACCACGCCCGTGTCCACCACGACGCCCGTGTCGACCACCACTCCGGTGTCGACCACGACGCCCGTGTCCATCGCGACGCCCGTGTCGACCACGACGCCCGTGTCCATCGCGACGCCCGTGTCCATCGCGACGCCAGTGTCCGTCGCGACGCCGGTGTCCATCGTGACGCCAGTGTCTGTCGCGACGCCGGTGTCCATCATCGAGCCGCCGTCCGTCGCGACGCCGGTGTCCGTCGCGCTCGCGTCGCTGGTGGCATCGGTCGCGCCGCGGTCGGGGCGCTCGACGACGGGCTCGGCGCACGCGCCGGCGAGGGCTGCGACGCAACAAAGAAAGAGTGTGGGCTTGGACGTCATGCGTTTGTCTCCAGGGCTGCACTACGATCACGTCGGGGATTGCAGAGGTCCCCGTGCGCCCGTAGTTCGACTCGAGTTCACCCGCGCGGATCCGCTTCGGCCATCGACGTGTTCGTCGCGGGCTGCGGTCCAACGCGGGGCCTTCGCGCAGCGGCCGATGCGCTGCCGAAAGGGCGCACCGACGTAGCGCGATTCGTCGCGAATCGCCACTCGCCCCACGGTCAGAATACGACACAGCCCGCCCGATGCTGTGCCGCAGATCGCGCTCAGCCTTCGAACACCTTGTCGGTGATCTCGAGCGCCTCGTCGATGATCGCGAAGCCGTCTTTCAGCTGCGCCTCCGTGATGCTGAGGGGCGGATTGCAGGTGAACGAGCTCCATCGCGAGAAGGTGAACAGCCCCTTCTCTTTGAAGAACTTCGCCATCTCGTTCATCGCGGGGTGCGAGCCGTTGTACGGCGCGATCGGCTCGTTCTTGCTGTTCTTGCGCACGTCCATCATGCCGAACAGGCCGATGCAGCGGCCCTCGGCCACGGACGGGTGCTTCGCTTGCAGACGGTCCATCTCCGAGCGCATGACGGCGCCGAGCTTCGCGGCGTTCTCGATCATGCCCTCGTCCATCATCACGCGGATGACGGCCTCGGCCGTGGCGAGCCCGACCGGGTGCGAGTTGTACGTCAGGCCGCCGTAGTAGACGTTCTTGCGAAAGTGCTCGGCGATCTTTGAATTGACGCCCACACAACCAAGCGGAAAGTAGCTAGACGTCAGCCCCTTGGCGAGCGTGACGATGTCGGGCGTGACGTCGAAGTGCTCGTAGGCGAGCATCTTTCCTGTGCGGCCCATGCCGGCCATGACCTCGTCGCAGATGAGCAAGATGCCGTACTTGTCGAGCATCTTGCGCACCCGCGCGAACCAGCCCTTCGGCGGGACGAGCACGCCGTTGGTCCCCGTCACCGTCTCGACGATCATCGCCGCGATCGTGTGCGGGCCCTCGTACTGGATCACCTCTTCGAGGTAGGTCAGGTGATTCTCGCAGCGCTCTTCGTCGGTCGCGCCGAAGGAGAAGTTGTACGGCGTCGGGTCCATCACGTGGACGATCCCCGGCGAGCCGGGCTCGCTGGCCCAGCGGCGCGGATCTCCCGTGAGCATCATCGTCAGGTTGGTCCCGCCGTGATAGCTGCGGTAGCGCGCGAGGATCTTCTGGCGACCCGTGAATCCTCGGGCCATACGAATCGCGTTCTCGTTGGCCTCGGCGCCGCCGAGGGTGAAGAAGAAGCTCTCCATCCCGGGGACGATCTCGTGCAGGAGCTTCGCGAGCCGCGCGCGCACCTGCGTCGCCGTCTGCGGGTACACGAAGATCAGCTCGTCGAGCTGGCGCTTCATCGCCGCGATCACCTTCGGGTGCGCGTGGCCGATGAGCACGGACATCAGCTGCGCGTTGAAGTCCAAGATCCGCTTTCCCTCGGGCGTGTAGAGGTAGACGCCCTCTGCGCGCGCGATCGGAAGCGGGTCGACCGCGCCCGTCGCCGACCACGTGTAGATCGTGTGCTGCTTGCACAAGCGCACCATCTCGTCGGTCGGCATCGGCTCGGCGGCGTAGTCGTTGGGATAGCCCAGGTATTCGCTGTTGCTCATCGGGACGCGAAGAGTACGCCTGACTCCCGTTGGGAGTGAACGGCGACTGTGGAGTTTCACCGTTCGTTGCCGCAGGTGCGCTCGCCGCGTCCATTTTTGGTGAATCGATCGTGCGGATCAGGCACCAATCCGAGAGCTTCAGATCGGCGACTCGATGCAGGATGTGGTTCACGTGAACGAGGCCCCAAAGTCCCAGGGCTACTTTGTGGCGCTCGATGGCCTGCGTCTACTTTGCTGCACGATGGTGATCGTCGGCCACGCGGGCGTCGGCCATCCGTGGATGCGCTTCGCGAGCAAGCTCTCGGGTATGGGGGTCAACATCTTCTTCGCGCTCAGCGGATTTCTCATCACGACGCTGCTGTTGCGCGAGCACGAGAAGCACGGACGCATCGACCTCCGCTCGTTTTACCTGCGTCGTGTGCTTCGGATCTTTCCGGTCTACTACGTCGCGCTCGCCTCGAGCGTGCTTGGCATCGTCGTGCTCGGGCAGCGATACTCCAGGCCGTTCGGCGTCGATGTCAGCGAGCTGCGCGTGGGCAAGATCCTCTTGTCGCACTTGTTCTTCACGGCCAACTGGGTCGAGCAGGCGCTGCCGACCTCGCTCGACGTGCTGTGGAGCGTATGCGTCGAAGAGCAGTTTTACCTGATTTTTCCCTGTGCGATCGCGATGATGTCCGGGAGAATGCTCGCGCTCGTGCCGGCGCTCGTCGGGCTCGCGATCGCGTGGGCGTCGCGCGCGTGGCTCGTGCGTGTGGACCCCTCTGCGATCTACCGCAACACGTTTGCGCATGGCGATCACCTTCTGTTGGGAGCGCTCGCGGCGCAGTGGCTGCACTCTGCTCCGAAGATCGTTCACCGCGTGGCGTCGCGCGTTCGACCGTTTGGTGAGCTCGTCGTGCTCGGGTTGATCGGCGCCGTTTTGGCGTGGGAGACCGCTGCGCCACCGGTCGGCCTCGCGCTTTGGTTCAACTATCTCGTCTCTGCGGTGCTCGCGGTCGCGCTGGTCGTCTTGATCGCGATCGGGGACGGTCCCGTGGCGAGGTTGTTCTCCCGCGAGTGGCCCTCGAAGCTCGGACAGATGACGTACGCGGGCTACGTGTTTCACATGTACGCGGTCGTCGTCGCGTGGTTCGTGTGCGCACGCATCACGCCCAACGTGTTGATCGCTGCTCCGCTCCGCATGCTCATCGCGATTCCGCTCACCTTCGTGATCGCGTACATCGTGCGAGTGGCGTTCGAAGCGCGCATGCTCGCGCTCAAGGATCGTTGGGGTCGCGTCAAACCGTAGTCGCGCGATCCGCGCGCCCACGCGCAGCGCCTCGAGTCGCGCGCTCGATCCCGAGTGGCGACCCGCGCCGCGCGATCGGGAGCGGGTCGACCGCGCCCGTCGCGGACCACGTGTAGATCGTGTGCTACTTGCACAAGCGCAGCATCTCGTCGGTCGGCACCGGCTCGGCGGCGTAGTCGTTGCGATAGCCCAGGTGTTCGCTGTTACTCAACCGGAAGCGAACAGTACGCCCCAGGCCGTGCGCTCGTGAACAGCGTTGAGCGGCCGTCGACGGCCCACCCGCGGCCGTCGACGGCCGTTGGTGAGCAGCGGGCTACAGCGCGCGCCGCGCCCAGTCCGCCCGGACGAAGCGCTCGTCGAGCAGCCACTCGGGCCGCGAATGCGCAAACGCCCGCTCCTGGGTGATCCGGTCGAGCACCGCCGTGAGCCCTTCGATGCGCACCGCTGGGTCGAGCCTCCACGCGCGAATGGCCCGCAGCGCTTCGAGCTCCGCTGCGGCAGGGGGCAGCCCCAGCTCCGTCGCCAGGACCACCGAGAGCATCGTGGGCTCGCGCACGGCGCGGACCGCGCCCTCCCAGTACGCTTCGATCGCCGCGCGGACGAGGGACGGGTTGGCGTCGAGGTGGCGTGTCGGCGCGACGAGCACCGCGCGCGGAGGCAGCGAGCGCACGGCGCTCCCGACGCGGTCCCACGGGACAGCGGGCTCTCCCTCGAACGCCGCGTAGTCGACGGGCGCCACGGCCGCGCACACGATCTTCGCAGGCAGCCCCTCGAGGATCGCCCGGGCCGCGCGCGACGCGCTCATCGCCGCGAGCGTGCACCGACCGCGCTCGACCGAGTCGAACAGGGCCCGCTGCGTCGGCTGCGCGAACACGTGAACGCTCGCGAAGCGCACGTCCCTCGCGTCGAACAGCGCCGACGCGAAGATCGCGGGGTACACGGGCGATGGCTCGCTCGCGCATCCCTCGATGCGCACGTCGGGCCGGTCGCAAAACGGGTCGAGCGGAGGGATGCACTGCAGCGCTGCGGTCATGGCCCAGAGCAATGCCAGCGCTCTGTGACAGCCCCCGCTCTGTCCGGTGCACACTTCGACGCGAGCGTGCAACAAGCGTCGCCGTGCCCGTTGTGTGAGCGCTCTGTCACAACGACGAAACACTGCCCGCGCGCCCTTTCGCGCGAGGGCTAGAGGGCGGTACGCGACTGCCCATCGGCTCGATGCGCGCTCGCTGCTTCGCGATCTTGTTGGCCTCTTGCGCGCTTCGCTGCGAGCCCGCCCCGGACCCGCGCGAGGCGAGGGTGCTCTCGACCCTGGTGCGCGCGGACTACGCGGCGATGCGCAGCCGACCTGCGCTGATGGCGGCCAAATTCGCTCGGATGCGCGCGAGAGAGTACGACTTCTACCGCGGGACATATCCTGTCTTTGTGCGCGACGCGCTCGAAGGAGACCCGCGCGCGGCGACGAGCTTCGCTCCGTCGGCGTTGGTCGCGGGCATCGGCGACGCGCACCCCGAGAACGTCGGCGTGCTCGTGGGCGCCGACGGCGCGCTGGGGCTGGAGTTCAACGACTTCGACGCGGCGGATCGCGTTCCGTACGCGTGGGATCTGCGGCGGTTGGCGACTGGGCTCTGCGTGGCCGCGCGCGGGTCCAACGAGGGCGATCCCGCCGCGAGAGAGGCCCTCGAGAGCGCGTCTCCCGCCGTCGCGCGCGCAGCAGTGCAGGGCTACCTCGACGCGCTTCGCTCGTACGCTGCGGGAGCGGCGAGGGAGCGCGTCGCGTCGCCGACGGGCGCGGCCAACATCGACGACCTCTTTCGTCGTGGCGCGCGAGACCTCGCGGCGCGCAGCGAGCTCGACGAGCTCACGGTGACCGACGCAACGACGCGCACGTTGCTTCGTGGCGTTCCGGATCCCGCGAGCCCGGACACGGCGTACACGGACGTCTCTGCGACGGTGCGCGACGAGCTCGCCGCGACGCTCGCTCGCTACGCCGCAGGGCTCAGCGTCGCGCGCGAGCCGGGGTACTTCACGCTGCTCGACGCTGTACGTCAGTACGGAAGCGGCGTCGCGAGCCTCCCGCGCGTGCGGCTCTTGGCGCTCGTGCGCGGCCCCACCGACAGCGCGGACGACGACGTGATCCTCGAGGTCAAAGAGCTCGCAGACTCTGGGGCGCCGGGCACTGTCCCACCGTTTGTGTGGGCGGACACCGTCGCACAGCGCGTGCGCAGCCACGCGTACCTCGCGTGGGGCGGCGCCGACCGCGAGCCGTTGTGGTCCACGGACACGCTGCTCGGCGTCGCGGTGCAGATTCGCCGCGAGACAGAGGCGCACAAGAGCCTGCGGGTCGAGAGGATGACCGAGGCGCTCGGGACGCCCGCCGCGCTCGAAGCCACGGCGCGCGTGCTGGGTGCTTTGCTCGCGCGCGTTCATGCGAGCACGGACGACGGCGCGCTCGCGGCGCGCGCTGTGCTCGAGGCGGTCTCGGCGCGCGGCGACGAGGCGTTTGTGAGCGAGCACGCGGACGCTTCGCTGTCGTACGCGGCGCAAGTGCTCGCGGACTGGCGCGCGTTCGATCGCGCCCTGGCCGAGCGGGGACCGTTGCTGGGGTGGGTCGCAGACCCCGAGGACCGACCGTTGGTGGACGCGTGGGCGCAGCTGCTCGTGACGAGCGAGGGTGTTCGATGAAGCGAAGCACGATCGTGGCAGCGCTGTGGACGGCGGGCGCGCTGTGCGTCACGGGCGGCGCGCGAGCGCAGACAGCGCCCACACAATCAAGTGAGCCCGACAACGAGCGGCGCATGGACCCGATCGGCGCCCTCGCGACGCCGTCGGGGGCGCACGCGTTCTCGGTGCGCGCGGGCGCGCATCGGCTGTGGGTCTCGCCGGGCGTCGACGTGATCGGGCAGTACGCGCTGCGCGTCACGACGCTGCCGACGGGGACGGATTGGTTTCATCGCTTCGATCTGTCGCGGGCGCACGTGGCGTTGGGGTTCGAGTGGGGGCCTGCGCGCGCGCGGGTGGTGCTCGAGGCGGTGCGCTCTGCGTCCGAGGGCGCGCTCATCGGCGTCGCGGGAGACAGCTTGTTGTTTCGCGTGCGCGAGGGCTACGCGGCGGCGCGGCCGTGGCCGTGGCTCGAGGCGCAGATGGGAGTGGTCCCCACGTTGACGATCGCGACGATCGAGAGCGCGTGGGGAGGCCGCGCGCTCGCGCCTGCGTCGCTCGAAGCGACGGGGCTCTCGAGCCCGGCGGACCTGGGAATCACCGTGCGAGCGAGCCTCCCTCGCGCGCTCGGCACGCTGGCCGTGGGGGCGTTCAACGGCGAGGGCTACGCGCTGCGCGAGCTCAACCGAGGAAAGAACCTGGAGTTCAGCGCCGACGTCCGCCCCTTCGCGACGCTGGGCTTGCCCGAGCTCGCTGTCTTCGGCTCGTTCGTCTTGGGCTCGTCGGGCACGGGGCGCTCGCGCTCGGATCGCTTGACCGCGGGCGCGCAGCTCGACCGCGCGCGATACGGCGTCGGCGCGTCGACCACCGTCGCGTGGGGCGTCGCGGACGCCAGCGATCGGACGAGCGTGCTCGTCGAGGCCTTCGCGCGGGCCGAGCCGCTGCAACGCTGGCTGCTCAGCGCGCGCCTCACCTTCTGGAACCGCGACCTCGCCCGCGCCGACGACCAGCTCTGGACCGTGCTCTTCGGCACCGGCGTGCGCGTCGCGGACCCGTTGACCGCGTGGGTGGCGGTGAGTCGAACCGTGGCCGGCGCCGCGACCGTCGCGTCGTTGCCCGGCGTGGACGCGTGGGAAGTGCGGGCCGTGACCCGCGCGGTGTTCTGATCGCTCGGAGGCTTCTGTGAGAATCAACAGTGTATTCGCTGGTGCTTTGATTGTGTGTGTCGGCGCTTGCGCCGAGGTCGCGCCCACCCCTCGCGACGGCTCGTCGTCGACCGACACGGGTGTGGTGACGGACAGCGGCGTGATGACGGACACAGGCGTGGTCACGGACTCGGGGGTGCTCACGGACGCGGGCGCTGGAGGAGCGCGCGTGGTGATCAACGAGATCCGCGCGGACGGCGAGGACTGGATCGAGCTGGTGAACGTCGGCAGCGCGCCGGCGGACCTGGGCGGCTGGGGCGTGACAGATAGCGCCAACGACGGGGACGCGCGGGTGACGATGGCGGCGAGGTTTCCGGCGGGAACGACGCTGGCGCCCGCGGGGTATCTCTTGCTCGTAGCGGATCAAGCGGACGCGGGCACGGGCGTGCAGATGCGCTGCTTGATGAGCGGCGGGCCGATGACTTGCTTTCACGGAGGCTTCGGCATCTCTGCGAGCAACGGCGAGTCGGTGCACTTGATCGACGCGGCGGGGCGCGTGGTCGAGAGCGCAAACTACCCGATGAACGCCGCGATGACGGGCGAGAGCTGGGGCCGCTTGCCCAACGGCGTGGGCGCGTTTGCGCGCAATCGACTCACGCCTGGCGCAGAGAACCAGGCGCCGTGACCGACGCGCCCCGCGTCGAGCTGCTGGACTGAGGGCGCGCTCGGCGCGCCTGCGTGGTTTGTGTAAGGTCGAGGCCGTGAGCGAGTCGATCGTCGACGTTCATCTCGGCGACGTGCTCGTCGGTCGCATCGTGCGAGTGAACGACACGAGCACCTTCACCGTTGACGAGCGCTACCTCTCGCGGGCGAACCGTCCAGTGCTCGGTCAGGTCTTCGAAGCGCGCCTCTCGCCGGACGAGCGATGGATCGGGCGGCGCAATCAGCTTCCGACGTTCTTTCGTCACGACCTGCCCGAAGAAGACACGCTGCTGCGCGCGGCGATCGCTGCGGAGCACGGCCTCAAGGCGAGCGATGAGCTCGGCCTGCTGTCTTCGCTCGGCGCCGACTTGCCGGGCGCGATCGTGGCGCGACGGGTCGAGGGCGCGTCGCGCGACGGCGCTCACACGAGCCCTTCACTCTGCTTCTCGCTCGCCGGCGCGCACCTCAAGTTCTCGATGATCGAACGCGATCACGCGCTCGCGCTCGGCACAGACGCGCTGGCGCCCGCGTGGATCGTGAAGCTCTACGACGAGCGCCGTGCGGGGATGGCGCGCAACGAGCTCTCGATGATGACGCTCGCGAGAGAAGTGGGGATCGAAGCGCCGCGCTGTCGGCTCGTGACCGAACGCGAGCTCGGCGCGCTTCCTTCACGATTTCTGCGTCCGTCGCTGGACGCGATCGCGATCGCTCGCTTCGACCGCGCCGAAGGGCGTCGGATCCATCAAGAGGACTTCGCGCAGGTGTTCGACGTCCCGGCGACGGCGGACGCGAAGTACGCGAGGCAGCTCCCCAAGGGCCGCAAGAAGCTGAGCTACGAGTCGATCGCGCGCGTGATCGCCAGGATCTGCCCCGAGGACGTGCCGGAGTTCACTCGGCGGCTGCTCTTCTGCATCGTGATCGGCAACGAAGACGCGCACCTGAAGAACTGGTCGCTGATCTATCCCGACGGGATCAACGCCCGGCTCAGCCCCGCGTACGACCTCGTCTCGACGGTGGTGTACGGCGGGCTCGACCGAGCGCTCGCGCTGTCGCTCTTCAACGAAGAGCGATTGGACGCCATCACGATGTGGCACTTCGACCAGCTCGCGGACAGCGTAGGGTTCGAGCGCGACGCGATTCGATCGCTCGTTCGAGCGACGCTCGATCAGCTCCGCGAGGCGTGGGCGCGAACGCGGCTCGATCTGCCGCTGCTCGACGCGCACCGCGCGGTGCTCGATCAGCGGATCGACGCGAAGCGCTGCGGATAGTCACCCCCCTGAGCGCTGTGTCAGACCGCTTCGGGGCCGGCGATGTGGCCGACGATGGCGCTCGCTGCGACGACGAGGGGCGAGGCCAGGTACACTTGTCCGGGGCCCGATCGACCAGGAAAATTCCTGTTGATCGCCGACACCGTGACCTGGTCGGGCGCGTCGCTCACGCCGGGGCCCGCTTTGATGCACGCGCCGCAGGACGGGTTGATGAGCTCGGCGCCTGCCTTCTGAAAGAGCGCCACGTAGCCCTTCTCTTCGGCGTACTGGCGGATCTCTTGCGAGCCGAACTGGATGAAGAGCTTCACGCCCGGCGCGACGCTCTTGCCCTTGTCGACCGCGCGGCGAAGGACGTCGGCGTACATGTCCATGTCCGCTTTCTTTCCGCCGGTGCACGAGCCGCCGTAGGCGATGTTGATCTTCACGTCCGTCGGCAACGTGGTGAGCGCGACGCCGTTTCGAGGATCGCCGGGCGTCGCCACCATCGGGACGATCGCCGCGAGGTCGATGTCGAACGCGTGCGCGTAGGTCGCGCCGTCGTCCGCGCGGACGCTCATCGCCTGCAGCGCTTCGCGAGAGAGCCCGCGGCGCCCGGCGAGGTAGTCCCACACGACCTCGTCCGCCGCGATGATCCCCGTGAATCCTCCGGCTTCGACGGACATGTTCGTCAGCGTCGCGCGCTCGTCGAGCGAGAGCGAGCGCGTGCCGTCGCCGTCGAACTCGAGCACCTTTCCGATGCCCTTGCCGGTCTTGAAGTACCCGTCCGAGAGCAAGTGCAGCACGACGTCCTTCGCAGACACGCCCGGCCGCAGCTTGCCGCGCAGCGTGACGCGCACGGACTCGGGGACGCGCACGCGAACGTCGCGGGTGAACCACGCGTTGGCCATGTCCGTGCTGCCCACGCCGAACGCGAAGCAGCCGAGCACGCCGGCCATGCACGTGTGCGAGTCCGTGCCCGCGACGACCTGGCCGGGCAGCGCGATGTCCTCGATCACGGCGTTGTGGCAGATGGCTTGCGAGCCCTTGCCCACGCTGTTCTCGACCTCGCCGTAGTAGTGAATCCCCTGGGTTTTGGCGAACTTCTCTTGCACGACGGCGAGCTTTCGCGACTGCTCGCGCAGGCCCATCTTCACGTGCGCTTCGGGCAACACGTCGTCGAGAAACGTGAGGTGATCGCGAAACGCGTACACGCTCTCGCCGCCGGCGACCTTCGCCTCGTCGCCGAACGCGCCGCGAAAGAGCGCGTCGGCCATGGGCGTCACGTACTCGTGCGAGAAGCGGACGTCCGTGCGCACGAAGAGCGCGTCGCCCGGCTGCACCGCGGCGGCGCCGAGCTTGTCGGCCTTGGCGTCGATGATCGCGCGTCGGGCGATGATCTTCTCTGCGAGCGTCATCGGCCGCGCGGGCGTGGCGATCGCCGGGGGCGAGACCTCCCCGCGCATGCGGGCCTTGCTGTACTCGAAGAGCCCGCCGAACCGCACGATGTCCGCGCTGATCGGGTCGAGGCCCTTGGTAAACTCTTCGAGCGGGATCTCTTCGCCGCGCTCGATCCTCGGCAAGAGCGAGAAGTCCGTGGACGTGAGCAGGCCGATGTTCTGCGCGTTTTGCCCGTAGATCTTCTCGATGGTCTTGGCGATCACGAGCTGCGCGCCGGCGACCATCTCGCTGTAGGGCGCGGTCTCGCGAGAGCTTCCGCAGCCCTTCGAGAGGCCCGAGACGACCACCGAGTAGCCGCCGTCTTTGAGGGTGTTGCGCTTGAACGATCCCCCGCGCAGGCCCACGAGCGAGTACTCGCCGAGGGTCTCGTCGTAGTAGTAGCAAACCCATCCAGGGGTGATCTCGTCGGTCGAGATGTTGTCGACGAGCTTGCGATCAGCGTCGAACGACAGCGTTTCTCCAGCCAATTGGCGGTCGAGCGCGGCCTTGTCCTCCGTGAGATAGAGGACCTTGCCGGTGAAGCGAATCGTCGATGGGCGGGGCATGGCGCGGATCTCCGAGTGTCAGCGGTGCGGTGGACACCGTTGGGTGTAGCGGAGGGCGAACCCTAGTCGAGCGCGCGCGGCCGTCGCAATTGCAGAGGTGCACGGGCGCAAGGTCTTCGCGTAACGCACCGCGACATGGAGGAGGTGAACGCGGAGCGGTTTTCGCTGTAGTGTTCGCGCCTCGAAATGACAGCGACGCTCTCTGAAGGGGCACTGCGCCGTGCGATCTGTGACGCGGGGCGCGTGCTCTACGACCGCGGGTTGATCGGCCCGACCGACGGAAACTTCTCTGCGCGCCTCGGCGACCGCTACCTGCTCTGCACGCCGTCGGCGACGCACAAGGGCGAGCTTCGGCCCGAGCAGCTCGTCAAGCTCACCCTCGACGGCCGCGTGGTGGGCGACGGCAAGCCGTCGAGCGAGCTCAAGATGCACCTCGCGATCTACAAGCTCAGGCCCGAGGTGAGGACCATCGTGCACGCGCATCCGCCGTGCGCTGTGGGGCTGACCGTGGCGGGCGTCTCGCTGGAGGTCCCGGTGGTTCCCGAGATTCTGTTCGCGCTGGGGGCGGTGCCCAACGTCCCGTACTCGTCGCCCACGACGAGCGACGTGCCCGAGGCCATCGCGCCGATCCTCCGTCGCTGCGACGCCTTCATGATGACCCGTCACGGCAGCGTGGTGCTCTCGGACTCGCTCAAGGACGGCGTGATGAAGACCGAGATCATCGAGCACACCGCGAAGATCACGCTCGCGGCGAAGATCGCGGGCAACGCTTCGCCGTTGCCGTCGAGCGAAGTGCAGAAGCTCCTCAAGCTCGCGCAGCGCGATCAAGTGGGCGCCATGGGCGAGCGTCCCGCGAGCGAGACAGTCGTCGCTTCGCCGGGCAGCGCGAAGCGCACGAGCGAAGAAGAGCAGCTGGTGGAGGCGATCGCGAAGCAAGTGATCGCCGCGCTCGGCAAGCGGTGATCACCGCGGCGTCGATGATCGGTGTCAAAAAGTGGCGAGGCTCGCCCGAGCTGTGTTGAAGGAGAGCTCGGAGGTCGCATTGGACATCAAGAAGGTCATCGCCAAGTTGCCCACGGGATATCTCGACGACGTGGCAGGCATGGATGGGGCGAAGCTCCGCAGTGAGATCATTCAGGCGGAGTCGAACATCCGCGAGATCCTCAAGGAGCAGGCTGCGGACGAGAAGCTCCAGGGCGCCCGGGAGCTGGTGAAGGATTTTGTCGGCGGATACAACGACGCCAAGAAGGCGCAGCGCGCCAAGATCGATTACCTCCTGCACTTGCTCGACGAGCGCGGCGAGCTCGGCTCGACCCTCAGCTCGGACGAGGACGCCGTGACGCGCGAGAAGAAGGGCGGAGGCATCCGCAAGATCAAGGCTGCCTGAGAGCGCAGCGGGGGGAGGGGGCCAGATTCGGGGACGAGCGCTGCGCGGGGAGAGGGCGCTGCGCTGCGACGGTTCACACGGTTTCGTGCTACGCACGGGCGGTGCAGACCATCGAGCTCGCGGCCTTTGGCCCAGTGATTCCTGTGATCATTTTGGATCGCGTCGGCGACGCGGTGCCGCTCGCGCGGGCGCTGGTGGCGGGCGGCGTGAAGGTGCTCGAGGTGACGTTGCGCACGCCGGTCGCGCTCGCGTGCATCGAGGCGATCGCCAAGGGCGTCCCCGAGGCGATCGTCGGCGCCGGGACCATTCGCTCGGCGGACGACGCCCGCGCGGCGAGCGACGCGGGTGCGCGCTTCGCTGTGAGCCCTGGGCTTACTGAAGCCGTGGCGAGCGCGTGCAGCGCGGTGAGCTTGCCGCTGTTGCCGGGCGTCGCGACGCCGAGCGAAGTGATGACGGCGCGCGCGCTGGGGTTCTCGTTCGTGAAGCTGTTTCCCGCGTCCGTGGTGGGCGGCGTGGGGATGCTCAAGGCGCTGGCGAGCCCGTTTGCAGACGTGCGCTTCTGCCCGACGGGGGGCATCACCGCGGACACTGCGCCGCAGTACCTCGCGCTGCCCAACGTCGCCGTGGTGGGAGGTTCTTGGCTGACCCCCGCGGACAGCGTGAAGAAGGGCGAGTGGGCGAAGATCACGCAGCTCGCGGTGGCCGCCCAAGCGCTGCGCGGCTGAGCGCTATACCGCGCCCGCGACGTGCGTCGAAGACGCGCGGAGCGGTATTGGTTTAGCAGGGATCCGGCAGCAGCGGCGATCATTCGCATCGCCAGCGAAATTGCAGGTGATCGAGCGAGACTCCATCGCCCCGCGGCCAGAGGCTCGTCCTCTGGCCGTGC
>JAAFIF010000114.1 GCA_013298625.1 Myxococcales bacterium | reverse complement strand
CAGTGGGGCGCGCTCGGCACGCTGGCCTTCAGCCCCGCGCCCGACAACGACATCTCGCTCGTGGCGCTGTTCAACCAAGCGACCACGGATGAAGCGGGATTTCGCACGGGATACAGCGAGGACGCGGGCAGCGACCTCGTGACCCGCGTGCAGCGCTACGTCCAGCGCACGCTCTTGTTCGCGCAGCTCAACGGCGACCACCGCTCGACCACCATCCGCGGCGCGCGCTTTCGATGGAACGCCTTCGTCAGCGCCGCCAACCGCAGCGAGCCCGACACGCGCTTCTTCAAGTACTCGCTCGACGACCCCTCGCGCCCGCGCGCGTCGTTCGGCACCGGCGGGATCGACCGCATTTACACTGGCCTCGATCAGCTCGAAGGCGGCGGCTCGCTGGACGTCACGGCCCCGTCGGGCCCGCTCATGCTGCGCGCGGGCATGCTCTCGCGCTTCACGGGACGTGACTTTCTCGCGCGGCGCTTCACCTACGAAGAGCGCCCGGGCAACGGCGATCAAGACCTCGCCTTTCGCAGCCCCGACGCGATCCTCGCGCAGGACAACATCGGCTCCGCTGTGGAGCTGCGAGAGTACACGCAGCCCAACGACAGCTACCGCGGCACCGCGCAGTACATCGCGCCCTGGGCCCGCATCGACGGAAAGCTCTTCAACGATCGACTCCGCTTCGCCACGGGCGCGCGCATCGAATACTACCGGCAGTTCGTGCTGTCCTCTTCGCCCTTCGCCAACCCGCAAGAGGTGCAGTGCCGCACGCAGCGCAGCGAGTCCGGCGCGCTCGCCAACTGCACGGACCGCACGGACGTCAGCGTCCTGCCCGCGCTCGGCCTCGTGTTCGAGATCAACCCGTCCATGAGCCTGCGCGCGAACTACGGAGCCACCGTCGGGCGGCCGCTGTTTCGCGAGCTCGCGCCGTTTCTGTTTCCCGACGTCGTGCGCAACCGCTTGATCACAGGAAACCCAGCGCTTCGCACGGCGTACATCCACAACGCCGACCTGCGCTGGGAGTACTTCTTGGGCGGCAGCGAGCTGTTCGCCATCAGCGCCTTCGCCAAGTCCTTCGCCGACCCGATCGAGACCGTCAACAACGCGCAGGGCTCGTCGGCGTCGCTCACCTACTGCAACGCGCGCGACGCCGTGGTGGTGGGCTCCGAGCTCGAGGCGCGCTTCTCCCTCGGCCGCGTGCACCGCGCGCTCGACGCCGTGTCCGTCGCGGCCAACGTCGCCCTCTCGTGGAGCGAAGTGAACATCCCCGCGGACTCTTGCGGCGGCTCGACCTTCTTGCTCACCAACACCCGACGCCCGCTCGGAGGGCAGTCCCCCGTGGTCGCCAACCTCGTCGTCGGCTACGCCCCCTCGCGCGGCCCCTTGAGCGCGTATCTCTTCTACAACGTGTACGCCGCCAGGCTCGAAGAGGCCGGCTCGTTCGGGCTGCCCGACGTGTACCAGGACACGTTTCACCAGCTCGATTTCGCCTTCAACTGGACGCCGTCCGAGCGCTTCAACCTGCGCTTCACCGCGAAGAACATGCTGGGGCAGCCCACGCTCTTGCGGCAGGGCGGGGTCGTCGTCGAAGAGCGACAAGCGGGCGCGAGCTTCGCGCTGCGGGCGCAGGTCAACTACTGACCTCGGGGCTCGCGTCGCTCTACTGAATGGCCATTCACTTTTCGCACGCTCCCCCTTGGCGAGGGGGAGCTTGTGCGCCACGATCCCGACCCGCTCGCGGGCGCTGATCCCCACACGTGGCGACGGCGCTAACTCACCGCGACTACGGAAGGAGCTGTTCACTCATGGCAAAGCCGATTCGCCGCGTCGCCGTCCTCGGCGCAGGCGTGATGGGCGCCGGGATCGCCGCGCACCTCGCGAGCGCGAGCATTCCCGTGCTTCTGCTCGACATCGTTCCGCCTGACCTGAAGGAGAACGAGAAGCAGGACCGCGCTGCGCGCAATCGTTTCGCAGCCGGCGGTCTCGACAAGGCCGTGAAGAACCGGCCCGCGCTGTTCATGCACCCCTCGCGCGCCCAGCTCGTCTCGGTCGGAAACTTCGACGACGACCTGCAGAAGCTCGCCGAGTGCGACCTGATCATCGAGGCCATCGTCGAGCGCATCGACATCAAGCGCGCGCTCTTCGAGAAGCTCGACAACATCGTCTCGGGCGACACCATCGTCGCGAGCAACACGTCGGGGCTGCGCATCAGCGCCATGCTCGAAGGCCGCAGCCAGCGCTTTCGCGAGCACTTCATGGTGATGCACTTCTTCAACCCCGTCCGCTACATGAAGCTCCTCGAGCTCGTGGTCGGACCCGAGACGCTCAAGACCGTCGCGGATCGCGTGCGAATCTTCGGAGAAAACACGCTCGGCAAGGGGATCGTCTGGGGCAAGGACACCACCAACTTCGTCGGCAACCGAATCGGCGCCTTCAGCATGATGGCCGCCATTCACCAGATGCTCGACTCGCAGCTCTCGCCCGAGGACGTCGACGCGATCGCGGGCTCGCCCATGGGCCGCCCCAAGTCCGCGGCCTTCGGGACGGCGGACCTCGTCGGGCTCGACACGTTCGTCCACGTCGCGAAGAACTGCTACGACGGCCTGCCCGACGACGAAGAGCGCGACGTCTTCAAGATCCCCGCGTACATCACGGGGATGCTCGAGAAGAAGCTGCTCGGCAACAAGTCGAAGGCCGGCTTCTACCGCAAGAGCAAGGACGGGGCGCGCGAGACGTACGACCCGTACACGGGCGAGTACCGCGCGCAGGCCAAGGGCTCTGAAGTGCAGAACGCCACGAAGGCGCTGCGCGGGATCGAAGAGACCGCAGAGCGCGTGAAGGCGCTCGTAGCCGACCAGGGCCCCGCCGGGCAGTTCGCGTGGAAGACCATCGCGCGCACGCTCGCGTACACCGCCCGTCGCATCCCCGAGATCGCCGACTCGATCCCCGCGATCGATGACGCGATGAAGTGGGGCTACAACTGGGAGCTCGGGCCCTTCGAGACCTGGGACGCGATCGGCTTTCAAGAGTCCTGCGCGCGCATGAAGGCCGACGGGACCAAGCTTCCGGCGTGGATCGAGACGATGCTCTCGTCCGGCGCCAAGAGCTTCTACACGGCCGACGGCAAGGTGTGGGACGCGGCCAAGGGCGCGTACACGACGCGCGAGACGGACCCGCGCACGCTGCCGTTCTCGTCGGTGCGCACCAAGGTGCTCGAAGAGAACCAGGGCGCGACGCTCTGGGACACGGGCGACGGCGTGTTCGCGCTGACGTTCAAGACCAAGTCGAACAGCATCGATGTGGACGCGATCGAGATGATCCACAAGGCCGTGGATCGCTCGGAGAGCGAAGGCCGCGCGATGTTGATCTTCAACGAAGGCGACAACTTCTGCGTGGGCGCCAACCTGTTCGCCGTCGTCGCGGCGGCGATGCAGGGCGAGTTCGACGGGATCAAGACCATGGCGAGGCGCCTGCAGGCCGGCGCGCAGCGGATGAAATACGCGCGCGTCCCCGTGGTGGCTGCTCCCTTCGGCTTCACCTTCGGCGGCGGCCTCGAGCTGTGCTTGGGCGCCAACAACGTGCAGGCCGCGGCGGAGACGTACGCGGGCCTCGTCGAGGTGGGCGTCGGTCTCGTGCCGGCGGGCGGCGGGACGATGGGGCTCTTGTGGCGCGCGTTCGAGGGCGTGCCCGAGGGCGCGGCGGTCGACAGCTACGCGCTGGTGACACAGGTATTCAAGAACATCGCGCTCGCCAAGGTGGCGACGAGCGCGATGGAGGCGCAAGAGCTCGGGTACTTCCGCAAGAACGACGGCGTGAGCTTCGACCGCGCGCGGCAGTTCTACGAGGCGAAGAAGCGCGCGATCGGCCTGGCCGAAGCGGGCTGGGTCGCGCCTGCGCCGAGGGCGTACAAGCTGCCGGGCGCGAGCGGGATCGCAACGCTGGGCATGATGGTCCGCACGCTCGTCCAGGGCGGGCAGGCGAGCGAGCACGACGCGCTCATCGCGGGCAAGGTCGCGCACATCCTCTGCGGAGGCATGGGCGGCCACGTCGAGCCGGTGACCGAGGACAAGATGCTCGAGCTCGAGGTCGAGGCGTTCGCCTCGCTGTGCGGCGAGCCCAAGTCGCAAGAGCGCATGCAGTACATGCTCATGAACAACAAGCCGCTGCGTAACTAACGAGCAGGCACGAACACAGGAATTCAAAGGAGTATTGCGATGAACACACCCGTGATCGTTGCTTCTGTTCGCAGCGCGGTGGGCCGCGCGCTCAAGGGATCGCTCTCGCAGACGCGCCCCGACGAGCTGGCCGGACAGGTGCTGAAGGCGGCGTTGGCGAAGGTTCCGACGCTGGATCCTGCGCTGGTGGACGATTTGATCTTGGGCTGCGCGATGCCCGAAGGAGAGCAAGGGCTCAACGTCGCGCGCGTGGTCGGGATGCTCGCGGGCCTGCCCGAGACGACCAGCGCGATGACGATCAACCGCTTCTGCTCGTCGGGTCTGCAGGCGATCGCGTTGGCGGCCGAGCGCATCGCCGCTGGGCACGCGGACGTGATCGCGGCGGGCGGCGTCGAGTCGATGACGATGGTCCCGATGACCGGCAACAAGCTCAGCGCTTCTCCCGAGGCGATGGCGCGCGTGGCCGACGTGTACACGCCCATGGGCATCACCGCTGAAAACGTGGCCTCGCGCTTTCAGATCTCGCGCGCGGACCAGGACGCGTTCGCGGTGAGCTCGCACAAGAAGGCGGCGGCGGCGCAGGCGAACGGCAAGTTCACCGAGATCGTCACCGTCAAAGCGACCCGCTTTTTGCCCGACGGAACGCCGGCGCACTTCGACTTCAACAAAGACGAGTTCGTCCGCGCGGACACGACGGTCGAGGGCCTCGGGGCGCTCAAGCCCGTGTTCAACGCGAAGGGCTCGGTCACCGCGGGCAACAGCTCTCCGTTGAGCGACGGCGCCGCGGCGACGATCGTGATGAGCGAGGCGAAGGCGAAGGAGCTCGGGCTCACGCCGCTCGCTTATTTCCGCGGGTTTCAGGTGGCGGGCGTGGCGCCGGACATCATGGGCATCGGGCCCGTGGCGGCGGTTCCGAAGTTGCTCAAGCGGCACGGGCTGACGGTGAGCGACATCGACTTGTTCGAGATGAACGAGGCGTTCGCGAGCCAGGCGGTCTACTGCCAGCGCACCCTCGAGATCCCCCTCGAGAAGCTCAACGTCAACGGCGGAGCGATCTCTCTCGGCCACCCCCTCGGCTGCACGGGCGCCAAGCTCACGGCCACGGCCATCGCCGAGCTGCACCGTCGCGGAGGCCGCTACGCGGTCGTCACGATGTGCATCGGCGGCGGCATGGGCGCCGCGGGCCTGATCGAGCGCGCCTGAGCGCACGAGAGCGCTCAACGGGGGGGGAAGAGCGCTTGTCAGCGGGGGACGAGCCCCGAGAGCAGCAGATCGAACGCGCGCTTCGCTCGCTTGCGACGCTCGCGCTCGGTCGCGCACGCGACGAAGGACGCCGAGAGCATCGCGATCACGCTGAGCACGTCGCTCGCGCGAAGGTCGTCGCGGACCTCGCCGTTGGCCTTCGCGCTCGCGAGCGGCGCGCGCAACAGCCGCGTCATGCGCGCGGCGAGGGCGGCCAGCGCGGGCGCGGGCTGCCCGTACGTGAGCGCAGGGACGAGCGCGTGACAGGCGATCTGCTGCTCGATCACCGCGTGCAGGACCTTCTCGAACGCGCCCGGAGCGTCCTTCACGCGCGCCGAGAGCGCCTCGAGCGCACAGAGGTTGCGCTCGAAGATCGCCGACGCGAGCGCGTCTCGATCGGGGTAGTTGCGATAGAGCGTCGCGCGTCCGACGCCTGCTTTGCGCGCGACCGCGTCGAGCGAGACGTCGAAGCCCTGCGTCGCGAAGAGCTCTTGCGCGGCGCTCAGGATCAGCGCGCGGTTGTGCTCGGCGTCCTTGCGCAGGGGCCGCGCGGCGTCTCTCGAGCGTTGCACAGCCAGAGTGTGCCCGATGCCCGAAGTGGACAGTAGTGTTCACTTCCGCTACGCTGACGTTCGGCAGTGAGCGGTGTCGAAGGGCGAGCTGCGAAGGGAGTCGAGCGGCGCATGAGTGAGCGAGACGAGGAGATCGAGTCGCCGATCGGGGCGTCGTTGCTGAAGCGGATTCGGATCGGGCTGCGGGCGTTGGACGTGTTGAAGGACGACCCAGGCCACACGGTGTACGGGCCGTTGCTCAACGCGAGCATGGACTCGGGGGCGTACACGGCGATGGCGCGCGAGCTGCGTGCGAGCGCAGAGGGGCGGAGGCTGCTCGACGAGCGGCCGACGTTGCAGGGGCCGGACTTGGACCTCGAGGCGCTATCGCGGCTGCCAGAGGGGACGCTCGGGCGCGAGTTTGCGCGGTATTTCGCGGTGAATCAGGTTCAGCCGTTCGTGACGACGTTCGCGATCGACAGCGACGAGGCGTACTTGTCCAAGCGCTATCGCGAGACGCACGATTTGTTTCACGTGATCACGGGGTACGCGACGGACGTGCTCGGCGAGATGGAGCTACAAGCGTTCGTGCTGGGAAACGCGGGGGTTCCGTCGGCGGCGCTGGTGCTCGCGTTCTCGACGGCGATGCGCGTGAAGACCTACGGAACAACGGAGCTTCGCCCCTACCTCGCCCGCCTCGCCGCCGCGTATCGCCGCGGCGCGCGCTCGCGCTTGTTGTTGACCGTGGCGTTCGAAGAGCACTGGCAGCGCCCCGTGAGCGAGCTCTCGAGCGCGCTGTGCGTGCCCGCGCAGGACACGCTTCCGACGGTGACCGTGGGCGCGAAGCAAGCGGCATAGCTCAGCGACAGACTTGCGCAAACGGCGACGCGACGCAGAGTGCGCGACCATGTTGCCAGTCGTGAAGCTCGGTGAAGCGAAGCCGGTCGAGAGTCAGCAGGTCGGCTATCGCGAGCAGGCCATGGTGCGGCAGAGCGACGCGTGGTCGGGCTTTCACCACCGTCTGTTGACCGTGCGTCGACCGTGGTTTTCGCTGCTCGGCCGCAGGATGTACGTACACGCGCCGGACGGCTCGCTCGTCGCGTTCGTGAAGAAGCCGATCTTCAAGCTGAAGGACGAGTTCACGATCTACGCGGACGAGAGCGAGCAGAGGCCGCTGTTGCTGATCAAGGCCCGAGAGTTCATCGGGATCAATCACTCGTACGACGTCACCGACTGCGCGACGCAGCAGCGCGTCGGGACGATCCGCAGCTTTGGGATCCGCTCGATCGTGCGAGACACGTACGAGCTGCTCGACGAGCGAGGGCAGCCTGCGGGCGTGTTCGAAGAGCAGGGGCACTCGCTGCTGCGTCGGTTCATTCCGTTGCTGCTCGGCGAGTGGCAGATCTCGGTGCAGGGCGCGCCGGTGGGGCGCGTCGAGCAGGTGTGGCGGTGGTTCAGCTACGAGTTCACGCTGGACCTCTCGATGAACCAGCAGCGAATCGACCCGCGTTTCGCCGTCGCGCTGACGGTGTTCGCGCTGCTCCGCGAGGCGGCGCGCGAGCAGCGCTGAGGGCGGTCACAGCTCGTCCTAGGGGGGGGTCCTGGCGCACGGACGTCGACCTCGAGCAGCGAGAGGGCAGCGGGAAGAGCCGCGGGGACGGTGTTCAATAGTTCACAAGACCCGGATAACTCCGCGAGATCGCGAGAGCGCCGGGGACAGGGGACGGCGCGAGCGCGGCGCGGATGGCGGGGACGGATGCCAGGGACCGGATGCCAGGGACGGTGTTCAATAGTTCACAAGATCCGGATAACTCCGCGAGATCGCGAGAGCGCCGGGGACAGTGTTCAATCGCTCGCGAACGCGTCCACCAGAGCATCGACGGAAGCGCAGACGCTGGGGACCTGTGATCTCGAGGAGTTATCCCGGTCTCGTGAACTATTGAACACCGTCCCCCAAACGCTCGGCGGCGCGCTCCCGCTACTCGGGAAACCGCGAGACGTACACGGTCCGCAGCACAATCACCGGCGCGACGTCGCACGGGTTCGCACCCGCGAACATGTGCGAGAACGCGCTCGACCCGATCGTGCACGTCCCGCCCGCGTCGAACGCCAGGCGGATACGCCCCGGTCCGCCGTTGCCTCCAGCGCCAGCGTTGGGGTGCGTCGTCACGCCTCCAACGCCGCCAGCAGCGGTGACGTTGGCAGTGCGCGACACCGAGAGCCTCGGCGCGCGCAGGTCGATCGTGCCGCCAGAGCCGCCGCCGCCGCCGCCGCTCGAGACGTCGTTGCTCCCGTTGCCTCCGTCTCCGCCACGAACGCTCACCACCGCCATGCCGCCGATGGTGATGCTCGTCGCCGATGCAATGCGAAGCGCACCACCGCCGCCGCCACCGCCGCCGCCCAGGCCGTACGAATAGCCAAAGCCTGGGCACGGGTCACCGCCGCCACCGCCAGCGCCGCCCGAGGACCCAGGTGTGAGGCGATTGACTGCTAGATCGCCGAACGCGTCGCGGCCCATCGTCCCGCCGCCGCCGCCGGACGCAGCAGAGAGAAACGCGGCGCCCGTGAGCATCACGGTCGCCGTCGCTCCAGCGGTCGCGCCGAGCGCGGTCTCGCCCACACCACCACCCGTCACGGTGCACAACGTCGCGGTGCACGAAGAGCGGCCGCCGGGACTCACCGTCGATGCGCCGATGCGGCCTCCCGCTCCGCCGCTGACGTTCTGCCGGTCCGCGGGAGTGATGTTGTAGAACGCGCCGCCGCCGCCGCCGCCGGCAGCGCCGCCGCCGCCGCCGCCGCCGGAGCCTCGACGTCCGCCTGCTGCGCCGCCGCCGTTGCGTCCGCCCACTCCTGGGCACGCGCCCATGTGCGCGCTCTCGGAGCCGTCTCCGCCGACGCCCATCATGTCCACGGCGTTTCCGATGGCCGCGTTGGTCGTCACACAGCCGTTGACCTGCGGAAGAACGACGCCCCGTCCGAGCCCAGCCGCGCCGCCGTGCGCGCCGCCCGCGTGGCTCGTGTTGTTGCACCCTGGCGTCACGCCCGAAGTGCCCGCGGAGCTGCCTCCGTTGCCGCCGCTCAGGTCGATCTCGCCCTGAATGTTCACCGCGCCGATCGCGCGCAAATCGAGCACGCCGCTGCCCGCAGAGATCCGCACGATGGCCGTCTCGGGGATCGTGATCGTCGTGAACTGATGCACGCCCGGCGTGATCGTCGTCACGATGCCCGCGGGAGCGTTGAACGCCCCCTCGCTGCCGTCCGATCGAAAGGGAGTGCACACGCCGACGGAGCACTCGTTGGCGCCGCAGGCGTTTCCGCAGCGGCCGCAGTGGTCGTTGTTGCTCTGCAGCATCGCCGCCGGAACGTCGTCGGCGACCCCGTTGCAGTCGTTGTCGACGCCGTCGCACACCTCTGCGCCTCGCGGGACGCACGCCTCGACGACCACGTCGGGCCGCGGCTCGCTCACGACGTCCGCGGCTGCGTCGCTCTGCACGTCGAGCACGTCTGGGCGAACGATCACGCCGCTGTCCGTCACGTCCGCGACGACGTCCATCGCGGCCACGTCCGCGGCCACGTCCTCGACGGCCCCGTCCGCGCGCGTCGATGTGTCCACGACCTTGGGAAAAGCACACCCCGCGAGAGCGCTCGCCAACAGTGAAAATCCAAGCAGTTTGCGCATGGCTCAGAACCTCCCGAGCACGTTGATCGCCGCGCCGTCGGCGCGAACAGTGGGGACCACCATTGCTGTCGCGGCTTCGCGCGACGCAGGTCGAGTGAGCATCGAAGCCAGGAGCCACGCGCCGCCGCCCGCGACGAGCAGCGCTCCGCCGACGAGCGTGACGTTGACGCCCGTGGTGTACCCGGGGCCCGCTTGCGCGCGCAGGGTGGCCGCAGGGCCGTCGCACTCGAGCGTGTCCGTAGCTCGGTTGTACGGGCACGCCGAGAGCGCCCCGCCGCGCAGCGCGCCGAAGACGCCCGAGAGCACGAAGCTCGCGCCGCCGACGCCCATCACCACGATGGGCGCGACAGGGACGCCCGGCGCGCTCGCAGGCGCGGCGCCGCGCGCTGGCCCGTTGTTCGACCCGCTGTTCGAACCGCTGTTCGAGCCGGTGTTTCCTGCGGGTTCAGCGCCGTTGCCCGCGTTGAGGTCCCGCGTAACGACGAGCGTAAACACCTCGCGAAGCCGCGCGTTGGCCGTCACTTCGACGGTGCGGCGCTGGCTCGTGTGGCCGGGGGCGCGGACTTCGATGGTGAGCGTTCCGACGGCGACGCGGACCGGAGCGCTGAGGGGCAGCGTGCCCACGCGCTCTTCGTTGATGAAGAGCTCGGCCCCCGCCGTGGCCGTGCGCACCTCGAGCGAGCCGAGGCGGCTCGAGATCTGCTGCATCGCGGCGTTGAGCGCATCACGGTTGCGCTGGATCCACGGGTCGTCCGCGGCCGAGAGCGCAGCGCGCAGGTCTCGCTCGGCCGCCACCCACTGCCCGAGCGCTTGCTCGGCGAGCGCGATCTGCGCCTTCGTGCGCGGCGAAGGCATCAGCTGGTCGGCCCGCCGAAACTCCGCGAGCGCCTCGTCGTCGTTGCCCGCCTGTCGAAGCTGAACGCCGCGCGCGATCGCAGCGTTGGACTCTTCTTCAGCGTTGACCGGCGCGGTCTGCGCTGCGACCGGCGCGGCCCCCAGCGAGAGCGCAGCCGCGAGCACGCTCGCGCGCCGAAGCGATGATCGTCGACAAAATCCCATGAGACCGCGGAGCATACACACCCGCCTGCCGAGCGCTCCTTTCAAGACAGCACACAAACCGACTGTCTGTTGAACTACCAACCGCAGGCGACGTTGCGCGGCGAGCCAATCTTCGGGCGTCTCGCGTTGTCTCGACACGACGCATGGCATACCGCGACGACCGAGAGGCGCTCGAAGGACACAAGGCCGAGCTCGAGGCGAAGCTCGCTGCGCTGCGGGCGAAGCTCGCTGCGAGCAAAGGGCTCGAGGCGAGCGCGCTCGAGACGGTGCGCGAGCTCGAAGAGACCTACGCGCGGCTCAACGCGGCGAAGCAGAAGGCTGGCGAAGGTTCCAAGCGACGCGCGCTGCCGCTGCTCGAGCGGGTGTACATCGCGTCGCCGTGCAGCGTTCCGTGGGAGTCGATGAGCGGCGACGAGCGCGAGCGGCTCTGCGCGTCGTGCAACAAGACCGTGTACGACGTCAGCGCGATGACCCGCGCCGAAGCCGAGGCGCTGCTCACCGCCAAAGGAACAGACGCGTGCCTTCGGATCTTTCGTCGCTTCGACGGCACGGTGATCACCGCGGATTGCCCCGTCGGCGTCGAGAAGAAGAAGCGCGCGCGTCGCCGCGGAGCGATCGCTGGAGCGCTCGCCGCCACCGCCGCAGCGACCGCAGGATTCGCCCTCACGCAGCGCAGCGCGACGCACAGCACGCCGGTCACGCACGCGCCGCCCGACGGCGTTCAAATGCCCCCGGGAGCGATCGCGATCGCTCCGCCGCAAGAGCAGCCCAAGCCCGAGACCGACTCGCTGCGAGGCGTGCCGGTCAGCGGCGGAGTCGGCGCGATCGACGTCGCTCCCCCGCAGCGAACGCGCTCCGCGCAACGCACACGCACCGCACGTGCGCGGTAGCAAACACAAGGCCCGGGAGTGAACCGCGCGGCCCGACGGTTGTAGCGATCACCACGTCATGCAGGACTTCACCAGGGACGCTTCGCTTCGCCCGCTGCTCGTGCTCTCGGCGCTGCTCTGCGCGTGTCGTCCCGCAGCGAGCACGGCGTCGAGGCCGCAGAGCGCAGGATCGAGCGCCGTCGGGGTCGGGATCACCGACGCGGCCGTCGCGGATGTCCCGCTCGGCGAAGAGCCGCACCCAACGGACGCGCTCGCGCAGTGGCCCGCGATGCCGCAGCAAAGCGAGCCGTGGAGCGCGCTCGATCGCTCGCCCATCGCCGAGGCGACGCAGTGGCTCTTCGAGCACGGGATGCCCGACCCGCGGGGGCTCGAGTACGTTCGCGCGCGCGTGACCGTGGGCGAGCTGTGGAGCGGCGCGGCTCACTCGGTCGACGCGACGGGCTGGCTCTTTCGCGCGCCCGACAACACGCCCTGGTTTCTCGGGTGGAACGGCAACCTCTACACCCCCGAGTCGCCCATCGCTCCTGCGGACCTCGCCGCGGACCTCTCGGCGCTCACCGCCGCGGCGTCGGACGCGTCGGACACCGCGCTCCATCGGCGCTTCACGCGCTCGCGCGGCGGCGAAGCAGGATCGCTCACGCCGTCGCTCGACGACCCGCTCACGCACTCGATGTTGCTCAGGCTCGGGCAGCGTCCCGCCCGCGCGCTCGATCCGCAACAAGCGAGCTTCTCTGCGGTGGTCGCCGCGTACCAGTGGGCGCTCTTCGACCGCGCCGTGTGCGCGCACATGCGCGGCGACGACCTGACGACGCTCAGGGTGTCCACGCGATTGATGGCCGTTCGCGCGGCGCACGCGCAGCGTCACGCGAGCCACGCTGTCGGTGACGCAGCCGCGGCAGAGCCAGACGAGACGGCCTTCGCGCAGAGCGCAGGGAGGCTTCGCGCCGACGCGAGGCGAAGGATCATCAACGGGCCGCGCGCGCTCGGTCGTCGCGGACCCCGCGGTGAGCCACGGCGACGCAGGGGCTGCCCGGGTCGCGGCGATGCCCGCGCCCACGATCGACGCGCCCGCGCCGCGGTCGATCGACGCGCAGGCCCGGGCGATCATCGACGAGCTCGACGACGTAGACGCGCGACAGTGGGGGCAGCCGGGGGGCGTGGACCTCGCGTCGGACCGTCGCGTCGCGGCGCTGATCGCGCTCGGAGAGCCCGCGGTTCCGGCGCTGATCGACGCGCTCGAGCGCGACGAACGGCTCACGAGAAGCGTGCATTTTTGGAGGGATTTCTCTCGCCATCGCAGCGTCCTCGGCGCGCACGAGGCGGCGTACGCGGCGCTCGCGGCGATCCTTCAACAGGACTTCTTTCGCGTCGCGTCCACGGGCGACGACCTCTCGGGCCGCGGCCCCGCTGGGCGCGAAGAGCTCGCGCGTCGTGTGCGCGCGTACTGGACTCGAATGGGGTCGATCCCCTTGCATCAGCGAGCGCTCGCGACGCTCGCGGACGACAGCGCGTCGCTCGACGAGTGGGTCGACGCGGCGCAGAACATCGTGAGCACGCGACGACCCGACGGAAGCGTGGGGCCGATGGCCGGTGAGCCCCTGCGGGCGCAGCGCGCTCCGTCGGTGAGCGAGCTGCTGGCGCGGCGCATCGAGCGCGCGCTGGTGACGCGAGGGCGGCCGCCGGAGGTGTTCGTCGACTACGCGCCGAGGATCGCGGCGAGCCGGCTCACCGCGGCGCTGCAAGAGTGGGAGCCGCGCTCTTCGCTCTTGCGCGTGGTCACCGAGCGCTGGCTCGCGACGCAGACCGACGAGGTCTCGGCGAACTGCCTCGGGGCGCTGCTCGACGCGCGAGACGCCGCAGGAGACGCGGGCGCGATCGACGAGTACGCGCGGTGGATCGCAGGGATTTCGCCGGAGCAAGCGCGAGGGGCGATGCGCGCGCTGCTGGCGCTGGCCGTGCGGCGGGCGAGCGACGCGCGGATCGTTCGCGCCACCAACGTCGTGTTGAGCGAGCGCGGATGGCTCTCGGACACGCACGACTCGAACTGGAGCGAAGAGCTCTTCGCGGCGACCGAAGCGCTGCCAGCGATGCGAGCCTTCGTGCAGCGGCGGCTGCGCGAGCAGCGCGAGATCGGCGTGTTGAGCGTGCAGCAGGCGCAGTTCGAGCTGCGCTACCAAGATGGAGGGTTGTTCGTCTCTGGCACGACAACGCCCGCTCCGCCGCAGGGGCGCTGGCCCTGGCGCGCGTGCGACGAAATCGCGCGCATGCTCGTGCCGCCAGGGGCCGAGCGCGACCAACTGTTCGGGCCGGTGGCGCAGCGCGACGCGGTGATCACTCGTCTGCTCGCGCGGCGCGCGGCGCGGCGATAGCGCCCGCGGGCGGGAGGATCAGCGCGCTGCGGGCGTTGGCGATGCGGGCAGGGGGCAGCTCATCACGAACACGGGCATCGCTTCGAGCGAGAGCTCGCGGTCGAGCGAGAAGCCGTAGCGTTGGTAGAGCGTGACGTTGGCTCGATTCTCTGTGTCGAGCCCGATCGCGCGCGCGCCCGACGATCGCCCGAGCGCGATGGCGTCGTCGATCAGCTCGCCGCCGAATCCCCGTCCTTGCGCGTCGGGATCGACCGCGAGCAGCGCGAGGTACGCCGAGTCTGCAGCGAGCGCGCGCCTCGTCCTGACGAAGTAGTCGTTGAGCAGAACCGCCGCAGGCACGCCTAACGCGAGCAGCGCAGGCGCGAACCTCGCGAGCACCAGCGCATCGCTCGCGAAGCCCGCGCGCGCGCTGGCGGGGCGGTCGACGAGCGAGACCGCGACGAGCCTGCCGCCCGACGATCGCGCGCGCAGCGCTCCACCGGAGAGCCGGGTCATGTCGATCAGAAAGCTCGCGAGGGCGACGCGACGACGATGATCCGCGCCGCACGTCGCGACGAAGAGCGGGTCTGTCGCGAACGCGCGCGCGATGATCGAGACCGCCGCGTCGTGCTCACGAAGCTCGAGCGAAGCGACGCCGTCGCTGCGAGGCTCGACGCTTCGAAAGTGATCCACCGCGAAGCTGTACGCGACCTTCGTGAGAAACAGCGCTGCCGCGACGCGAACGAGCGCGGTGACCGGCATCGCCGCGATCGCCGCGAGGCCGATCGACAGCAAGAGCCCCCCGACGAACACCTGCGTCGCGCGGCCGGCGAGCGCGTTGACGATAGACGCCGCGGCGATCGTGAAGCACCAGGCCGCAGCGACGCACCACGCGCTCGACGCCGGCGTGCCCACGAGCCACGCGAAGACGGGCAGGTGCACGTGGACGGCGATGAAGAGCCAGCGGTTGCGCGGTCGCGCCGCGTAGAAGTCGTTGGTCGATCGCGTGAAGTTCGCGACGCAGCCCGCGGCGATGTCCGCGAGCAAGAGCCACGCGAGCGCGACGCGCCAGGGCGCGACCTGGGGGCGAGCGAGCGCGAGGCTGACGGTCGCCGCGGGGATGGCGAACGCGAGGATCGCCGCGATCTCCGCGGCGGACGGCTCTTCTCCGAGCACGTCGTGCAGCCACGAGGGGGCCTTCACTTCGCGCCTCTGCGTGCGACGGGCGGAGCCCAGAGGGCGCGCAGCAGCTCCCACGCTTGCTCGTCGCCGGGATCGTCGACGACTTTGCCGCCGCGCCGCGCGAGGGAGGCGTGCATCTGGGCGATCGCGCGGGCGTCGAAGACCGAGAAGAGCGCGCGGGTGGCGTCGCGCACGAGCGAGCGATCGAGGTCGTCGCGGACGAGCCCGAGCTCGACGCCGTTGTCGACGAGCGCGTCGAACCATGGATCGAAGAGCGAGGCGTCGCTGTCGCCGGCGGTGACGGCGAGCACGCGCAGGTCCCCTTCGTGCGCAGCGAAGTGCGCGCGAAGGCGGGCGCTCTCGGCGCGGAGCTGCCTCCAAAACGACGGCGCTGTGCGCGCGCGTCGCCAGGGACCGACGAGCGTGACGAGCTCGGCGTGGAGGGCGCGGCGGACCTCGGCGAAGAGGTCGGCCTTTCCGTCGAAGTAGTGATAGGCGCTCGCTTTGGAGATGCCTGCGTCGGCGATGATCTGGTTGTACGAGGACTCGTGGCCGTGCTCGGCGATGTGCGCGCGCGCCGTGGCGACGATGTGCGCTCGTTGCTCGGGCGAAAGCCGATGAAATCGTGGCAGGGGCATGGCGGTGGTGACGCCTCCGTCGCGGTTGAAGGAGCGTGGATTACCAGCAGTGTATACCATCGGTACACCATCGCAACGCGCGAAGCGGGCTCGGGCAGCGGTGTCGTCGCGCGCCGCAACGTCGATCGCGCTCCGCTGCGCTCACTCGACGCGGGGTCGAAGACGAGCGAGCTGAGCGCCGAGGTAGCGTTGCAGTCGAGGATGCGAGGTCAGGCCGAGCGCGCGACGGAGGCTCGCGGCGGCCAGCTCGGTCTGCTGCGCGCGCGCTTGCAGGTGACCGAGCGCCACCCAGTACGGCTGGTGCTCTTGCACCCGCCGCGGGTCGATGGCGCCGAGGATCGCGAGGCCGGACGCGGGCCGATCTTCTGCGTACGCGACGGCGATCGCGAGGCCGACGCGCGCGCCGATCGTGGGGTGTCGCTCGACGAGGGTCTTGTAGAGCGCGGCGATTTCTCCCCACGGCGTGCGCCCCGACCGCGCGCGGTAGCAGTGCGCGCCCTGGATCGCGGCTTCGAGCTGAAACGGCCCCACATCGCCGAGCGATGACGCTCGAAACAAGAGCTCGTACGCGCTGGTCATCAGAGCGTGGCTCCACCGTCGCGGGTCTTGCTCGAGCAGCGGAACGAACTCGCCTGCATCGTCCACCTGCGCGCCGCGCCGCGCCTCGCAGAAGAGCAGCATCGATTGAAAGCCCAACGCTTCGGCGCTCTCGGGAAGCGAAGACGCGACGACGCCCGAGAGATACACAGCCTCGCCGCGAAGTCGGTCGTTGACGTCTCCGTCCGCGAGCGCTCCTTCGCGGCCGATCGAGTACGCCGCGTAGATGGCCTCGAGCAGCGCCTGCAGCCGCGGCGCGAGCTCGTCGGCGTCGGGCTGCTCGAAGCGAAGGTTGTTCGCCTTGATCTTCGCCTTCGCGCGCACGAGGCGCTTGTTGAGCGTGTCGGTCGACAGCAAGAACGCGCCGGCCATTTGCCGCACCTCGAGCCCGAGCACCGTCTGCAGAATCAGCGCGGGCTGAACGGACGGGTCGATGCTCGGATGCGCGCAGACCAACATGAGACGAAGACGGTCGTCACCGAAAGAGTCGTCGAACGAGTCGCCATCGAACGTCTCGCGGAGGCGGTCGACGAGGTCCTCGCGGCTGTGCACCCGCTGCGCGCGCGCGCGATCGCTGAGCCTTCGCTGCGCGACGGTGCACAGCCACGCCTCGGGGCTCTGAGGAACGCCGTCATCGGGCCAGCGTTCGAGCGCGGCGACGAAGGCCTCTGCGAGCGCGTCCTCGGCGGCGGCGACGTCGCGCCAACGAACGGCGAGCCGAGCGAGCAGCCGACCGTACGACGCGCGAGCGGCGTGCTCAGCGGCGGCTCGCGGGGTGATTCGCGCGTCGTCGTTCATGGCCGATCAGCGATCACGAGGCGAGACCGGACGAACCTCAGTGCTGCCGGTGACGCTGCTCGGGCTTCGAGCGGCCCACCGAAGCGCTTCGTCGAGCGAGGCGACCTCGATGGTGAGGTAGCCGCCGAGCAGCTCCTTGCTGTCCGCGAAGGGTCCGTCGTGCACCGTGCGTTCGCCGGCGCGCACTCGAACCGTCGTCGCGGTGTACGGCGGCTCGAGCGCGTTGCCTGACTTGACGATTCCTGCTGCGTAGATCGCGCTCATGTACGCGCGCCAGGACTCCCAGTAATCGCTCGACTCGGGGTCGTCACGGCGTCGCTCGAGCTCGTGCGCGGGTTGGTTGAAGAGCAGCATGTATTCCATCGTGGTTGCCTTTGCGTTCGAGAGAGAGAGAGAGCTTCAAGACCAGGGTTCGAGGACGAGTTTGCCCGAGACCTTGCGGTCCTCGAGCAGCGCGTGCGCTTGCGCGGCGGAGGCGAGAGGCATCGCTCGGATCTCTGGCGCGACGATGTGGCCTGCCGCGACCTCTGCGATCAGCTCGCCGAGCGCGTCCGACGCCGTCGCTGATCGATCCGAGAACCAGCCCCCGAGGTTGAACGCGAGCAACGCCTGGTTCGGCGCAGGCGCGTAGAGAAAACGCTCGGTCGCCTCGCCCGAGAGCGTCGCAGAGCGACCGTTGGATGCGCCGTACACCACGAGGCGTCCGAAGGACGCGAGGCAACGGAGCGTCTGCTCGAGCGACGCGCCTCCGTTCGACTCGAGCGCGACGTCGACGCCTCGCCCGTCGGTGAGTCCAAGCACCGCGTCGGGCCATCGATCGGACTCGCACACGACGACGTCGTGAGCGCCGAGCGCCATCGCGCGAGCGCGCTTCGACTCGTGGCCGACGAGCGCGATCACCTTCGCCGCCCCCCGACGCCGCGCGATTTGCAGCGCGAAGCTCCCGACGCCGCCGGTCGCTGCGGGGACGAGCACGGTCTCGCCCGGCGCGAGCCTGGCGACGTCGCGAAGGATGAGCTTCGCCGTGGTTCCCGCGACGAGCAGCACGCTCGCCACGTCGAACGAGAGCCCCGCGGGGATCGGCGCCACCGTGCGAGCGTAGCTGAGCGCAAACTGCGCATAGCCACCGGAGCCGCCCGCGCCTGCGAGCGCGAAGACCCGAGAGCCCGTCGAGAGCCCGTCGACGCCAGGACCGACCGCCACGATCGAACCAGCGATCTCTGCGCCAGGAACGAAGGGAAACGCCGTCTCGAACGGATACACGTCGCCCCGTCGTCGCTTGACGTCCGAGAAGTTCACGCCGCAAGACTCGACGCGGATCAACACTTGTCCAGGGCCGGGGGTCGGCACCGCTGCGTCGTCGAGCTCGAAGCGCGCTGCGCCAGGCTGAGCGATTCGAGCAACTTTCATCCTCTGGGGCACGTCCATGATCGTTCTCCTTGTGTAGACCGATGCGGCGCTACGCACTGGAGACGATCGAGCGCCCGTCCAAAGGACAGCGCCGCGCGCACTTGTGTCGAAGTCGCTGGTGGTTCAGCGTCGTGGGCGTGTCACTGCTGTCGCTCGTTCTCGGTCGCCGCGGAAAAAGCGGCTTTGGTTACGCGTCCACCGCCGAAGAGGTCACCGCCGGGCTGGACCTTCGGGGGACCACCATCCTCGTGACCGGCGCCAACTCGGGGCTCGGCATGGAGAGCGCGCGGGTGCTCAGCCAGCGCGGGGCCACGATCATCGCGTGCGCGCGCACCGTCGAGAGCGCGCGCGAGGCGTGCAAGTCCCTCTCGGGCGAGGCGATCGCCGTCGCGTGCGAGCTGTCCGAGCCCTCGTCGGTGCGCGCGTGCGTGCAGAGCGTGCTCGAGACGAAGCGCCCGCTCGACGTCCTGCTCTGCAACGCGGGGATCATGGCGCTGCCCGAGCGAGCGGTGAAGCACGGCCAAGAGCTGCAGTTTCTCACCAATCACCTCGGGCACTTCGCGCTGGTCACCGGGCTGCTCGGCGCGCTCACCGATCGCGCGCGCGTGGTGATGCTGTCGAGCTCGGCGCACTTTCGCGCGCCCAAAGAGGGCATTCGCTTCGACGACCTCTCGTTCGAGCGCGGATACAGCCCGTTCGAGTCCTATGGGCAATCCAAGCTGGCCAACGTCTTGTTCGCGCGGGCGCTCGCCAGGCGCTTCGCGGGCACGCACAAAACCGCCAACGCCGTGCACCCCGGCGTGATCATGACCAACCTCGGACGACACATGGGCGGGGGCATTCGCGCGATCGCGCCCATCGCCAGCGCGCTCGCGATGAAGAACGTTCACGAAGGTGCGGCGACGCAGTGCTACGTCGCGACGCACCCGTCGCTCGCCGACGTCTCGGGGAAGTACTTCGCCGACTGCAACGTCGCTCGCTCGAGCGAGCACGCGCAGGACGACGCGCAGGCCGAGCGGCTCTGGACCGTCAGCGAAGAGCTGCTCGCGAAGCTGTGAGCGGCGAGGGGACGGCTATACCGCGCCCGCGACGGGCATCGAAGATGCCCAAGCGGATCGGCTCTTTCAACGAGCCGTTGAAATCAAGGCAAACCAAGACCGCGAACAGAGAAAACTACGATGACCGTCGCGGTGTTGGTTTAGCGAGCGAAGCGCGCGACGCTGGCCATCGCGATGATCCCCATGATCAAGCTCGTGACCGAGAGGGCCAACACCATCTCGATGAGCCCGTCCCACGCAGCCATCGCCATCCCCGCGGCCCCCACGAGCGCCAACACCATCGCCGGCCACGGGGGCGTCACCTTCGGAACGAACTCCGCGTCGCTCCTCCACGACACCAGCACGGGGCCCTTGAAGCGCGCGTACAGCGACGCGTCGATCCCGTGCCCTGCCGCACGATAGCCCTCGCTGTTTGGCAGCATCTCGATCTCGCCGATGACAGTCACGCGATCGCCGAGCCGGATGTACTGCTCTTGCACGTCGCTGTCCTCGTCGGCGTTGCCCGTCTCGTAGTCCACGCGCGTCCCGGCAACGCGAGGATCGACCCAGATCGTCCCCGTTCCGTCGTCGAGCTGAAACGGGATCGTCGTCCACTCGCGCGTCGTGAAGGTCTCTGCGTACGTGGTCTTTCCCACCTGCTTGTAGCCCGAGACCGTCGTCACCACGCGACGATGAATCACGCACGGCTGTCGCTCGAAGTAGCTCATGACGCCCTGCTCGGCCTTCGTCACGCCGACGAGCTTCACGAGCCCAGGCTTGAGCGCGTTGATCGGCGTCGACGCGAACTCACGCAAGAGCCTCGCGTCTCGAAACGAAATCGTCGCAAATTCTCTGCGCCAATAGCGCCACATCACCAACAGCGCCGAGGCCACGAGCAGCGGCGACACCACGTACCAAACCATCATCCGGGCGATCGCTCCTGCGAAGACCGTACGCTGCTCGCGCTCGT
Source organism: Myxococcales bacterium (assembly GCA_013298625.1). Taxonomy (GTDB): domain Bacteria; phylum Myxococcota_A; class Polyangia; order Polyangiales. The sequence continues at coordinate 7,595 of JAAFIF010000114.1, read as the reverse complement.
CGCGCACGCCGCGCGGGCGGCTCGGGTGCATCGTCTTCGTCAGCATCGCGTCCCGCACAGAGGCCCAGCGCTCGAGAGACGACACGCCGCCGCGATCGCGGCGCAGCAGCGACCGGGGCGCGACGCCGATGTCGCTCTCGGGGGCGCGAATCGTCGGGCCGTCGACCGCTGTTCTCACGAAAGTTCGCGTTGGTCGCTCGATTGCAGTTCGTCAGGCGATGTCCCGTCGATCGCGCACTCGCTTTCTTCAGTCTCTCGCCCTGCTCGCTGCGGCGCCGCTCGTTGGCTGCGGTGCGTCGGTGCGACCAGAGTTTCTGCCGGACGGCGCGGTCGTCGACGGAGCGACCGCGTCGGCGGAGGATGGTGGCCCGTCTGTCGCGACGCCTCCGCGGTGTCGCGGCCCGCAGGACCGAACGCTGTTCTTCGGCAGACCGTGCGCGGTCGAGGGCGAGGTTCAGTGTGGCGCCGACGTGTGCAGCAACGTCACGTGCAGGCGCGTGACCGTCGTCGACGACGCGGGCGTCGCGCTGCCAGACCGCGTGCTGCGTTGGACGGGATTGATCTGCAACGGACCGCTGCCACCGCCAGAGCTCACCGCGTAAGGCCGCGTGCGCCTCGCGGCCGCGAGCGCGCACAGCGTGTGACGATCATCGTGGCACCAGATCGAGCGCAGGACGCTCGAGGCGATCTGTTCGGAGCGCGGTGACGCGGCGAGCGCAGCATCCTGCGCGATGCCCACGACGCGACGATCACCGAGGGCGCAGCGCTTCGAGGCCTGCGCGCGTCAACGGGACCTCGACGCTCATCGCTTCTGCCTGCGAAAACGCGGTCGAGAGCCGCCGATGCAGCAGCAGCCTGCGCTCTCTTGGCTCGCGCGCGGCGGCGTCGAACGTGCCGCGCGCTTGCGTAAAATTGCGCAGCGCGTCCGCGCGGATCTGCGCCCACGCGGCCTCGGCCAGCGCCGGCGAGACGTCTCCGACGAGCTCCATCCGCTGGGTGAACGCCAAGAGATTCGCGGAGCGGCCCTCCGCCATCATCAAGATCAGCAGGCGCTGCGCGGCGGCGTTGATCGCAGCCAGGCCGGCTTGCACTACGTCGATCGTGCACGCTTCGACGGACACGTCCGACAGGATCCGCGCGAGCGCGAGCACGCGAGACGAGCGCTCCATGAAGATCTCGACCGAGTTCGAAGAGCGCAAGAGCGCAGAGTCTTCTGCGAGCCATTGCGCGGCGCGATCGCGGACGTCCAGATACCAGGGCTCGAGCACGCACGCGCGCTCGTGGGTGGTCCAAGGGCCTCGCGCAACGCGATCGGTGACCTGACGCCAGCGCGCCTGGCGACTGCGTCGCGCGTCGATGGTGGACGGCGTCGGGGCTCGCAGCGTCTCGCGCACCCACGCGAGCTCTGCGTCGAGCCGCGCACGATTGGCAGACTCCATCCACCAGCGCGCGGGCTGAGGTTCGACGGACATTCCTCGGGCGCGATAGAACGCGAGCGCCGCGTCCCAGTGCGCAGAAGCAAACGTCCCTGCTACGCGTCCGCACGAGCGCTCGTCGAGGTTGAACCCGATGCGAATTTCGCGGCCTGCAGAGCTTCCAGCGCCGATCGCGACCGACCCCGACGCCCCCTGGTAGGTCGCGCGCGAGCTTCCCGTGACCGCGGACAGCTCGCCCACGAGGATCAGGTCTGCGCCGTCCGTGTTGCTGTGCCGGAGCTGAGCTTGTCGCGTGCTGTCCATCGCGCCGCTGCCGCCCCCGCCCGCCTGCGCGCTGCCGCGAACGGTGCGCGTCACTTGCCCGCGTGGGACGAGCGTCGCGCGCCCCGCCTGCATCACCGTGACGACTTCGAGGGTCCCGCGAAGCGAGACGTCCCAGCGCAGCTCGGTCTGCGCGTTCGTCGCGCGAACGACCGCGCTGACCTCGAATTCACCGCGAAATTCACCGGGCGGAAGCCCCGCGAGCGCCCCCGCAGGGCAGTAGTCCGAGTAGCCCCTGCCCGACTGCGCCATCGCGACGCGGCTCTGCGCCGAGACCAGCGCGAGCGAGAACAACACCAGAGGGATCCATCGCATGACCACCGCAGCGAAGCACGGGGCGCGCCAGTCTCTTCTTCGCGCGGCGCGAGCGTTCGCCGAAGCGCGCTCGCCGCATCGGAGGACCGTCAGCGAAGAGCTCCTCGCGAAGCTCTGAGCCGCGGCGCCGAGACCGAGCGCGCGCGAGCTGCGCTACGCTCGCGGCGATGGCGCAACGACCGGACAAGCTCGCGGAGGTCTTCGAGAAGCTGCAGCGCGACGGGATCGAGCTGCGGCTCGCCGAGCGAGACGAGACGCCGCTGCTCTGGGCGGTCAGCGAGGGCTACCACGACGTCGCGGTGACGCTCATCGAAGCGGGCGCCGAGCTCGACGCGCAAAACGTCGACGGCAACACCCCCCTCATCCGCGCGGCGTGCGAAGGGCGGACCGAGCTCGCGAGCGTGCTGATCAAGGTGGGCGCGAAGCTCGACGTCCAGAACAACGACGGCTACTCAGCGCTCATCCTCGCGCAGCGCCGCGGGCATCACGAGATCGTCGAGCGCCTGCTCGACGCCGGCGCAGACCGAACGCTGGTCACCGACTTCGGAACGACCTACGACGACCCAGGATACTCGCCGAAGACCTCGCTGACCGGGCGGCGCGACGCGGGGCTCGAGGCGAAGATCATCGACGCGATCACCCGTTGGCGCGACGGTCGAATGCAGGGCCGGACGCTCGAGAAGTACGTCAACCTCGAGGAGCGAGACCGCTTCGTCCCGACGTCCGTGCTGCGCGAGGCATACGTGCGCTACGCAGGGTCGTCTGCGCCGACGTTGCCGAACTTCGTGACGCTCGACGACGGGATGGAGCTCGGGATCGTGTCGGGCGCTGTTCCGCAGATCGCGCGGGCGATCTCGTCGCTGCTGTGCAGGTCGCTCGAGGACGCGCGCGACGACCGCGGCGGACACCTGCCGGTCGAGGTCGTGCGGCGCGTGCAGCTCGAGATCATCTCGCCCCACGGAGTCGCGCACATCTGGGGCGTCACCGGGCACCGCTTCGTGCTCTCTCGGCGGGTCGGCGAGCAGAGCGAGATCCTCGCGACCATCCTCGTCGGACGCAGCAAAGACACGGTGTTCTTCTTCACGGGTCGCTACAACAACCTGCGGCACTCGACCATCGACGAGACCGTCGACTTCGATCAGCCCGACCGCGACGACCCGAAGCACAAGTGGTTCGACCGGTTCTGGTTTCCCGACGTCGTGCGCTTCAAGCCGCGTGGGTATCATCACATCGCGAACTTCGTCGTCGCCAAAGAGCAGCGCGGGCAGAAGATCTCGCGGCTCTTGCTCGACTCGATCGTCGAGCACTACGCGCGCGATCACATCGTCGCCCGCGGACGCTCCGTCGGACATTCGCAGCACGTCCTCTGCGGACGCGGCTTCTGGCAGATCGGCGACCCGCCGTGGCTTCCGCGAATGGAGAAGCTCGGCTTCTACCTCCGCTGGGGCGCCGAGAGCTTCTTTCGCGAGCACGACTGGGCGCCCTTGCCGTCGGTCGTCGACGCGCGCGGCGAGCGCGTGTCCAACCTCGCGTTCAACGAGCGCTCGGGGCTCGTCAGCCGCTACTCGTCGTCGAGCCCCAGCGGTAACCTCGCCGAACACCTGCTCGATCGTGTCCCCGAGGTCGTTCGCATGTCGAAGGACCCGCGCGCCAAGCTGCAATACTTTCAAGCGATGTTCGACTTCCCATGAACGACCTCACCCTGCTTCGACGCGAGCACACTGAAGCGACCCAGAAGATCGCGCCCTTCACCGGAGAGGGCGCGTATCACGGCTCGACGCGCCGACGCGCGCCGTCGAGGGCCGCGACGACCCCTGCGCTCGTCGTCGACGAGATGGTCCCCGCGACGCTCCGTGACTATCCGCTCGACGGCTCGAGGCCGATCGCGGACTTCGAGGCCACGTTTTCAAACGTGTACGCCGTCGAGCGCACGCTGCAGATTCCCTCGCAAGAGGAGGTCCGCGACGACGGCGTCGTGTTCTGCTGGTGCCCCCTCGAGGACGCGATCGCCGAGGCCGGGCCGCTGACCGGACGCGTGCTCGAGGCGATGCGAGAGCTCGTCGTCGGCGACAAGCGCTTCGTCTACGTCGACTCGAAGATCCAATACTTCGAGCCGGGCGACGTCCCGGTCGACAGTCAACACTGGCACGTCGACGGGAGCATCGTCGCGCGTGGCGCCGCGGTCGAAGCGCTCGGTCACAGACTGCTTCACGACATGAAGGCGCGGCTGACCAGCAACCGCGCGCCCCCGAGCTACCTCGCGTACCAGTCGTCCGATCACTGCGCGACGCTCTTTCTCAACGAGCCGCTCACGCTGACGATGCCCGAGCTCGTCCCGAACTTCGACGGGCTGGACGCGGCGATCCGCGCGCTCGACCCGCCGTGGGTCAGCCAGCCCCCGGCGTCCATCGTGCGCACCGACGGATTGTCCCTGCACCGCGCGACGGCCGCGTCCGGAGCGGGCTGGCGACTGTGGGTCCGCGTCGTCGAGACCGACCGCGAGGTGCAGCTCGATACGTCGATCATCGATTGCTACAACACGGTGTTTCGCCTGCCCCGCTGAGCGCGCGTCGGGCTACGCGAGCGTCTCGACCCGCAGCACGCGCTCGCGCTCGCGGCGATGGCTGCGGCCGTGGGACTTTCCGTCGGCGCTGCGCCACGCGTCGACGACCATCGCCTCGACGAACACGACCTTCGCTTGATTGCGTGTGCGGCCGGCGAAGAAGCTGCGAACGAGCGCCGCGAGCGCGTCCTGCGTCGCTGTGTCCACGATCCCGTACACCGTGATCGTCGTCGGCCACGCGTACGAACCGGCGACGACCCAACACGCGGGCTGCTGCGTGTCGGACATCGCCGAGACGGGAAACGTGAAGCTGCGCAGCAGCAAGCCGCGCAGCTCGTCGAGCTCGTCGCCGTCGATCGGCCAGAGCGTGCGCTCGTAGACGAAGAAGGGGTCCGCTTCGCCGAACGCGCGTGCGCGACGAACCCTCGCCAGGTCGAAGCACATCGAGCAGCGCGCGTGGTGCGGCAGGTCTGTGCTCTCGTCGGGCGGAGAGGATGAAGCTCGAAGCGCCTGACTACACTCGGCGCAGGCCTCGATCATGTCGATCGATTCGGTCTCGTCGAGCGCTCCGCGGTCGAGCTGCGCCGCAGCGTGCTCGCAGAGGGCCACGATGGGGTTGATCCCGTGCACGTCGCAGCGAAAGAGACCCATCGCGGCAGCGTCGCACGGTCGGCGATCGCGCTCAATCAACGGCCACTTCGCCAGCGAAATTCCAAGCGGCCCGCGCAGCGGCGCCGAGAGTCCTGTGACAACGGCTGGCCAAAAAGTAAACTACACCGTACCGTTTACTTTATCGACCGCTCCCAACGGCGACGACAAGCACAGCGATGAAGCGAGCAACCGACCCCACGAAGAAGCGCGCGCGCGCCGCGAGCAAGGCCACAGCGAGCAAGCCGCTGACGCTGACCGAGCGAAAGCGAGAGGACATCCTGCGCGCCGCCGCCGAGGTGTTTCGGCACGACGGCGTGCGGGGCGCGAGCACCGACGCGATCGCCGAGCGGGCGGGGGTGTCCAAGCGCACGCTCTACAACCACTTCGCGTCGAAGGACGCGCTGTTCGACGCGGTGATCGAGCGGTATTGGCAGCGGTTCTCGGCGCGGTTCGACGAAGAGACGGACGCGGCGCTCGACCTCGAGTCGCGGATCGTGGCGCTGAGCCTGGCGCGGCTGCAGGTGCTGCTCGACCCAGAGCTCATCGGGTTCTTTCGCGCGGTGCTCGGCGAGTCGATGCGCACGCCCGAGCTAGCGCGAGTCTGGGGTCACGGCGTCGATGCGCTGGCGCTGCTCGGGCTGCGCGCGTTCGTCCGCGAAGAGCGCGAGCGGGGGCGGCTTCGGTTCGACGACGAAGAGGTCGCGATCGCGCAGCTGTGGGCGCTCTGCTTCGACCCGCTGTTCTGGACGAGCGTGCTGCTCATGCGCGCGCGCGTCTCGCACGCCGAGCGCGAGGCGACCGTGCGCGAGGGCGCCAAGACCTTCATCGCGCGCTTCGGCGCGCAGGCGACGGCAGAGAGAACACCACCCAAGACGAGGAGCGTTCGATGATGCAAGAGACGACCGCGGCGCGCGCAGCGCCGAAGGCGATGGGGCTGCCCGGAGTGGGGAGCATTCCGCTCATGATGGCGCTCGGTCCGCTGGAGTTTTATCGCCGGATGTGGCGGCAGCACGGCGACGTGTTTCGCGTGGATTTGGGCGGGCGAAGCGCGGTCCTCGTGGTGCACCCCGACGGGGTCGAGCGCGTCCTCGGCTCGAACCGCGAGAACTACGTGAAGGCCGAGGCGTACGACAACATCCGGCTGCTCACGGGCGAAGGCCTGCTCACGCTCGAAGGCGACGCGTGGCGCTCGCGCAGGCGCCTCGAGAACCCGGCGTTTCACAGGGACAGCATCCGGCGCTTCGTCGACGAGATGGCCAAGATCTCGCGCGAGGCGCTCGCGGCGTGGCGCTGGCGCATCCCCAACGGCGGCGTCGTGGACATCCACCACGAGATGATGCGCGTCACGCTCGAGATCGTCGCCGCGACGCTGTTCGGTCAGCGCTTGGGCGAGGACGCCAGCGACGAGTCGGGCAGCGCCTTCGCCTCGGCGCTCTCGCTCGTGTCCGAGCGAGGAAACGCGGTGATTCAGCTCCCGTTGTCCATTCCGACGCCGAACAATCGTCGCTTCTCGCGCGCGGTCGAGACGCTCGATCGCCAGGTGTACTCGGTGATCCGCACCGCGCGCGGCGCGACGCCGGACAGCGATCGCGTTCCGACGCTGCTCTCGATGCTGCTCGGCGCGCGCGACGCGGACACAGGCAAGCAGCTGACCGATCAAGAGCTGCGCAACGAGGTGATCACGCTCTTTCTCGCGGGCCACGAGACCACGGCGCTGCTCATGACCTGGGGCTTCGTGCTGCTGTCGAAGCACCCCGAGGTCGTCGCGAAGATGCGCGAAGAGGTCGACCGCGTCGTCGGCGATCGCGTCCCGACGGCCGAGGACGTCGCGCAGCTGCACTACGTGCGCAGGGTGATCGACGAGATCCTGCGCGTGCGATCGCCCGTTTGGTGCACGGCCCGCGACGCAGCAGGGCCCGATGTTTTGCAGGGGTTTCGCGTAGAGAAGGGCGACCTGGTGATGCCTTTGTTCTACCTCACCCACAGGCACCCTGAGTTCTGGAAGAACCCCGAGGCCTTCGACCCCGACCGCTTCGCGCCCGAGCAGAGCAAGGGCAGGCACCACTGGTCGTACCTGCCGTTCTCGATGGGTCCGAGGATCTGCATCGGAAACGTGTTTTCGCTGACCGAAGGCGCGCTCTTGTTCGCCACGCTCTTGCAGCAGATCGAGTGGAGCATGGACGGCGACGACGTCGCGATGGACCCGTCCATCACCCTGCGCCCCAAGGGCGAGGTCCCCGTGCGCGTGCGCTGGCGCTGACGAGCGCGAGGATCACCGTGGACGACGCGCGAGCAGCGCTCGCTTGGTC
>JAAFIF010000235.1 GCA_013298625.1 Myxococcales bacterium | reverse complement strand
CGTGCCGCCGCACGCGCCGACGCCGCCGCGGCCCGGCCCGACGCCGGAGCCCAAGCCGCCCGCGCAGCCGCCGGTGATCATTCCACCAGCGAATCCGCCGGCAAAACCGCTGCCGGGGCTGCCGGGGGTGTTGGGCGAGCCGCTTCCGCCCGTGCCGCCGCTCGCGTCGACGATGCCGTCGATCGCGATGCTCGTGGTGCTCAACAGCGCTGCCACGCGCGCGCCCGTGATACGCAGCGTCGCGCCCATCGGGACGCTCACCGACGAGAGCTGAAACACCGCGATGGAGGGAGCTCCCGCTGCTTGCGGAACGTTGGTCACCGGCAACATGAGCGTCGAGGTCGACGACGAGGTGAACAAGCCCGTGTCCGTGTTGAGCGTGTTCATCCCGGGCTCTGCGACGAGCGCAGGGCCGCCTGTCGGGCCAAAGGACACGGGACCGCACGACGTGACGGTGCTCGTCCCGCTGTCCATCGGCGCAACGCCCGTGTCGATCGGCGGTACGCCCGTGTCGACGCGAACGCCGGTGTCGATCGGCGGTACGCCCGTGTCCATCACGACGCCCGTGTCCATCGCGACGCCGCTGTCGAGCGAGACGCCAGTGTCCATCGGCTCGACGCCGGTGTCCTCGATCGCGTCCGTTGTAGCGTCGATTGGCGAGGAAATATCCTGCATGTTCGACGCATCAGGCCTCGGCGCCTGCGCGTCCGATGGCTCGAACGTCGGCAGCGCCGCGCGGGCCACGGGCTCGCATCCTGTCGCGCCGCAGGTCGTCCCGGTCGGGCACATTTGCGCGACCGGGTCGCGGCATCGATCCGACAGAAACACGTCGAGCTGCGTCGTGCGCTCGCGTTCGAAGGTCACCGTCGACTGGTGCGTAAACAGCTCGGTCATCCCCTGCAGCGCTGTCACGCTCACGGTGATCGGCCGCGAGGTGTCGTTCTCGAACGGAACGATCCCCATGTCCGCAGGCAAGTACGGCCCGCTCGCCGTCCCATCGATGACGTACGTGCGGTTGAAGGTCGCCGTGCTGGTCCCGCGCTGCACGCGGACGCGAACGCTGGTGAGCGAGGCGCCAGGGCCCTGGGTCATGTCCGTGTTCACGCGCAGGACGATCTCGGTCCGCGCCTGACGACAGCTCGCCGTCATCGCGGTCGCGAGCAACAGCAGCGCTCCAGCGCCGAGCGGGCTTGTGCGGCGGTTCATCGCGCGCCTCCGTTGAGTCCTTGAGCGACGGTGTTCCACGAGCCGCGGTAGGGCTCTTCGACGGTGGTGCCGAGCACGAGGCCGAGCGCGATCGCGCCGCCGATCACCGCGGCAGAACCCACGCCGACGCCCACCCAGACCCACGGGCTCGTCCCCGCTTGCGCGGGCTGCGTCACGCGCTCGAGCGCCACGCGCAGCCGAACGTCCGCCGCATCGACCCGCACGCTCTGCCGATACGGCCGAAACCCAGCGGCGCTCACCTCGAGCTCGTGCGCGCCCGGCGCGACCTCGCTCTCGACCGAGCCTCGACCGATCACCTGCCCGTCGATCCGCACGCTCGCCGTTCGCTCGTCCACTTCGACGGCGATCCGCCGGCGCACCTCTTCGCGCTCGAGCCGCAGCTCCAGCGACGCAGATCCGCCGCGGCGAAGCTCGACCTCTCTGCGCACTGTGCGATGCCCCGCCGCGCTCGCGACGATCTCGTGTCGACCAGGGTCCACCTCCACCGAGCGCGCCGCGATCGTCACGCCGTCGAGCGTCACGCTCGCGTTCTCCGCGGTGTTGGCCAGCGTGAGCGTCAGCTCGATGCGGCACACCGCGGCGTCAGCCTCGGCGATGTAGCCCTGGATCTCTGTGCGTCGCTCGGCGCTCAGTCGCGCGCCGTGCTCTTCGACGAGCGCACGAAAGGTCGTCCGCGCGTCGCGCATCCGACCCACCGCGCGCTGCGCCAGGCCCAGGTTGTACAGCACAGGCGCCGTCGCTTGAATCGCCCGCGCTTGCTCGAACTCTCGAAGCGCGTCCTGCCAGCGCCCCTGGTTGCTCGCCGCCACGCCGGCCTCGAAGCGCGCGCGCGCCTCGGCGGTGGCGTTCTGCGCGAGCGAGACCGACGGGAGCGCGAGCGAGAGAGCGCCGAACAGCAGCGCGCAGCGAACAGTGATTCGCGGGGTGTCTTGAAATCGTGTGCTGAACTGCATTCGCTCGAAGCTCTGGTCGATTCAGAGAGTGTCGAAGTTGGTCGCCGCGCGCACGCCCGTCGGGCGCGCTGCGCCGGGCGCGGGCGTTGAATTCGTGTGCGCTGCAGCGGGGCGGGGCGCGCCGTTGCTCGTCGGGCGGCTCGGCTGCGGCTCTTGCGTTGGCGTTGGCTGCGGCGCTGGCTGCGCGACCACCGTGGGCGCGACCGCTGCGACGGCTGCGTCCGGCGCGACGCTCGGCTGCGGCTGTGCCGGCTGCGGCTGCGGCGCGAGCT
>JAAFIF010000118.1 GCA_013298625.1 Myxococcales bacterium | reverse complement strand
GTGCTCTTCCGATCTGCGCTCGCTGGCGACGCGCAGGCGCAGACGCGAGCACCGAGCACCACGCCCCCGGCCAACAGCGACGAAGCCGCCGCGCCCCGCGCCGACGCGCGCCCGGACGGAGCGAGCGTCCGCGGCCGAGCCACCGCGCCGCCGCCGCGCGCGGCGAGCGACTCGCCCATCACCATCGGGCGATTGAGAGAGATCCCGCGGGCCAACGCCGCGGACCTCTTGCGCCTCGCGCCTGGGATCTTTCTGACCAACGGCCTGGGTGAAGGGCACGCCGAGCAAGTGTTCTTGCGCGGGTTCGACGCGCGGCTCGGGCAAGACATCGAGTTCACGTACGACGGCGTCCCCGTCAACGAGCCGGGCCACCCGCACTCGCACGGCTACGCGGACACGCACTCGATCATCCCCGAGGTCGTCGACCAGCTGCGCGTGCTCGAAGGCCCCTTCGACCCGCGCCAAGGCGACTTCGCCGTCGCCGGAAGCGCGCAGTACTCGCTGCGCGTGCGAGAGCGCGGCGCGCGCATTCAGTACCGCTTCGGCTCGTTTGGCACGCATCGGCTCGTCGGCGTGTTCGCCCCCGAAGGCGAGGCCACGGGGACGTTCGTGGCCGCAGAGCTCGCCCGCTCCGACGGCTACGGCGCCAACCGCTCGTTCGAGCGCATGACCGCCAACGCTGGCTACGAGCGGCGCGTCGGCGCCGTGGACATCCGCGCGATCGCGACGAGCTACCTCACCCGCTACGGCTCCGCCGGCGTCCTGCGCGACGACGACTACCGCAACGGCCGCGTTGGCTTCTACGACAGCTACGACAACACACAGGGCGGCGACGTGAGCCGCCACGGGGTCGCGCTCACGCTCGACGCTGGATCGCTCGGCGCGACGCTGTGGGGCACGTACCGAACGTTTCGCATTCGCGAGAACTTCACGGGCTTCTTGCTCGACACCAACCGCCCTGGGCAGAGCCCGCACGACCAGCGCGGCGACGCCATCGAGCAGACCAACACGTCGATGGACCTCGGGACCCGCGCGTTTGCGAAGCTGCGCACGACGTTCAACCGACTGCCGCAGGTGCTCGAGTTCGGCGTGTACGGGCGCTTCGTGCAGGGGGACACGTCGCAGCGAAGGATGCGCTTCGGGACGAGCATCCCATACGCGACGGACTTCGAGTTCGCGCCGGCGCTGGCCAACCTCGCGGTGTACGCGGACCTCGACGTGCGCCCCGTGCGATGGCTCGCGATCCGCGGCGGCGTGCGCGTCGACGGCTACCACTACAACGTGCTCGACCGCTGCGCGACGCGCGGGACGTACGTGCGCGGCGCTCCTCTCGACACCGAGTGTCCCACCGCGGACCGCTCGGGCTATCGCAACCCCGAGACCCGGCGCACAGCGAGCGGGCTCATCGCGCAGCCGCGGGCCACGGTGATCTTCGGGCCGTTCTCGGGCGTGTCCTTCGCGCTCGCGTACGGCAGCGGAGCGCGCTCGGCGGACGCGACGTACCTCGGCGACGGTGAGCGCGCGCCGTTCTCTCCCATTCAATCGGGAGAGGCCGGAGTGACGTTCAACCGAGAGCGCGGGGGATGGAGTCTGTCCGCGCGCGCCCTGGGATTTCTCACGCACGTCGACCGCGACTTGATCTTCGACGAGGCCCAAGGACGCAACTCGCTCGCGTCGGGCACGACCCGCTACGGCGGGCTCGCGGCGATGCGCGCGAGCAACAGCTGGCTCGACCTCGCGATGCACGTCACGTATGCGCAGGCGACCTTCGACGATACGGGGCTGCTGGTTCCGTATGTTCCGCCGCTGGTGGCGAGGCTCGACGCGAGCGTGCAGATCCCGCTGCCGATCAAGATCCGCGAGCGACACGTGGTGCTCAACGCAGGCACCGGGTGGAGCCTGGTGTCGCAGCGGCCGCTGCCCTTGTCGGAGAAGTCCGAGCCCATCCTCACGGGAGACGTGCAGCTCTCGGCGCGATGGCAGCACGTCGAGCTCGGGTTCTTCTGCACCAACGTGCTCGACGCCCGCTATTCGTGGGCGCAGTACAACTACGTCAGCGACTTTCGCAGCCAGGAATTTCCCACGCGGATCGCGACTCGGCACTTCACCGCCGCGCCGCCCCGCAACGTGGGCCTGATGCTCACCGTCCACATCGGGACCACCGCGAGCCGACACGGCGCGGTCGAGCCTCGCACCGCCCCCGCAGAGAGCACACGATGACCACCCGCAACACCATCACCCGCAGAGCGCTCACCGCCGCGGCCACCCTCGCGGTGCTCGGCGTGTGCACCTTCGCCGCGGGCATCGAAGGCTGCGCCAACACGACGGGGCTTCGTCGCTTGTCCTTCGCAGCGCGCGCGGGCGGCGTCGAGAGCGCGACGCCCTCGATGACCTTCGCCACGCGCACCGGGTGGAACGTCACGCTCACCGAGGCCCGCGCCGCCGTGGGACCGCTGTATTTCAACACCATCGCGCCGCTCGAGACCGGCCGCGCCCCCGCGCGCACGCGCTCGCGCTTCGGCTGGAGAGAGCTCTTCGTCCCCCTCGCGCACGCGCACGGCGAGAGCCATTTCGCCAGCGGACGCATCGTGGCCGAGGTCAACAACCAGCAAGAGATCGACCTGCTGAGCCCCGCGCTGAGCCCGTTTGCGGCGCCCGCGCAGGGCATCGACGAGCCCGTTCGCACCGCAGAACTCTGGTTCTACAACCGCCCCTCGCTGGGCGACGCCGCGGTGCGCGTGCGAGGGACCGCCGCGCGCGAGGGCCGCACGATCCCGTTCTCCGGCGCGTTTGCGATCGACCCCAGCGAGGCGACGCAAGAGCAGCCCATCGACACGATGAGGCAAGTGCGCGGGATCCCCGTGGAGTTCGTCCCGGACGAAGAGATCACCGTCGAGCTGCGGGCGGACCTGCGCCCGTGCTTCGCCAACGCGGACTTCAGCGAGCTCGAAGCGCTGCCCGCGCAGCGCGACGGGACGCGCCGTTTTTCGAAGCGCGACAACGTCGGCGCTGGATTCGAAGCAGGCCTGCGCTCGGCGCGCGGGACCTGGCTGTTTCACATCGAGCCTAAACAAACGCGCTGACCCAACGGCAGCGCGCCGTTTATTCGGAGCCATCACCACCATGAAAACCAACGCAACGGCCCGCACCGCGGGACGAATGATCTCTCTTTGCCTGGCGTCCGCCGCGCTCGCGACGGCGTGCGCTCCGCCTCCGCCCTCCGCGGATGGCGGCGCCGACGCGAGGCCTGTGACCGACGCAGCGCAGCCCGAAGGCGGCGCGAGCGACGGCGGACTCGGGCCGGGATTCACGACCCCATTCGATCCAGGAATCACCGCTGCAGGAAACACCCCGAACACCATCAATGTGACGGTCTCGAGCGAGGGCCTCGGACAAGAGGGCTTCGACTACACGGCGATGCCCGCGATGGACCAGATCGTGATCGTCGACGGCTGGGAGCTTCGCTTCGAGTCCATCCTCACGACGCTCTCGAACGTGCGGCTCAACCAGCCCGGGACGATGCCCGCGGACCCCAGCATGATCGGAGCCGCGGTCGCGCAAGACCCGCGCTCGTTCGCGATCGACGCGAAGAAGATGGGCTCGTTTGCTGGAGCGGGCGGCGGGAGCGAGACTGCGATTCCGCTGTTTGCGTTTCGTCAGGGCGCGGGCGGCGCGGCGCTCGACCCGATGGTGCGCTACGCGTTCTCGTTCGACATCGCGTCGGCCACGGGAGACGCGACCAACGTCAACCTCTCGCCCGAGCAGTTCAACGACTACCGCGAGATGATCGCGAAGCGCTGGACGCTCTTGCTCACGGGCACCGCCACCTACCGCGGCCGCGCCGCCATGGCCGGAACGCCCTCCGCCGACTACCCCACGAGCGTCCGCTTTCGCTACGGCTTCAGCGCGCCGGCCTCGTACATCAACTGCAACAACCCGGACAACGGCGGCGAGGGCTCGCCCGGCGTCGCTCCGCGCGCCACGGGCCCTGCGCGCGCGCAGATCACCCTGCACATGGACCACTTGTTCTGGCTGCGCTTGAACGTCGAAGACCCGCCTCCGCACTTCGACCTCTTCGCTGCTCGCGCCACGCCTGGCGCCATGGGCATGCCCGCGCTCTCGACGCTCGATGATTTGATGGGCGTCGCCCCGACCAACCTCGTCGACCGCATGATGCGCCCGATCCCCGACCGCGGCGATCAGACCACGGGCTACACCCCGATGGGCCCGCGCCTCGTGGCCGAGACCAACGGCGCGAGTGGGCTCGACGACATGCGCTCGTTCGTCGCGTTCTCGACGCGGTCGTTTGCGCACTTCAACGCCGACGGCCTCTGCTTCGTGCGCCCCAACGGCCCGATCACGTTCTGACGCGCGAGGGGGGGCAGAGCCAGGCTGGGTGTGATTGCGAGGCGCGCGGAGCGAGTGAGCGAGTGAGCGGCCCCCACCCGCGCAGGGAGCGAGCGGGCGATCTCGCGGCCCCCACCCGCGCTTCCGCGCGCCCCGCCCCCGCGCAAAGCGCAAGGGCGGCGGCTCTGCATTGTGCATCGAAGCTGTGAATTGGCAGGTGCTTCTGGCCTGCGCTCGCGCTGCGAGCGCCACCCAGTGAGTGAACTCGATGAGCAAGCAAACGAGCCTACGCTTCACACGAAGCGCACGTCGAACGATCGCCGAACTGCGATTGGTCTATCGCATCGCAGCCAATTGAGCTGATCGCGAGACGCATCTTCGATCTTCATCGCCGCGAGCACGGGCTTCCGAAGCATCGAGTTCACCCACTGGGTGGCGCTCGCAGCGCGAGCGCAGGCCAGAAGCACCTGCCAATTCACAGCTTCGATGCATCATGCAGAGCCGCCGCCCTTGCGCTTTGCGCGGGGGCGGGGCGCGCGGAAGCGCGGGTGGGGGCCGCTCACTCTCTCGCTCCGCACGAGCCGCAATCACACCCAGCCTGGCTACCGCTCGATCTTCAACGCCTGCAACGTGATGGGCAGCTCGAAGCGCAGCGGCTCGCCGGGCACGAGCGTGACCGCGAGCCACACCGCGGGCTCATCGGAGGTCTTCGCCTCCGGCCTGTAGATGATCGAGCTGCGCAGCACGCAGCGGAAGTTCCAGTCGTCGTCGATCGTCTGCGAGACCATCGAGAGCGGGAGCAGCATCGAGCCGCGCTTGGCGCCTTCGATCCACGCCTGCAGCCGTCGCTCGGGGTCGAGCGCGTCGCCGACAAACGTGCACTCGATGCGCCCGTCGCCCGAAGGAAACGAGTGCACGACGAGTCCGTACAAGCTCGCTCGCCGCTCTGCCTGCGCGTCGCGCATGCGCAGGGCGCTCCAGGCCAGGCCGAAGAAGAAGCAGCCCAGCGCGAGCACGCCGCTGAGCACGACGACGGTCGCCCCGCCGTGGGTGCTGTGAAAGGTCGAACCGAACTGCGAGACGCACACGATCAGCGTGGCGCTCTGCACCGCGCGGCTCGCGAAGTCTGGCGGCGGCGCGCTGAGCGACGTGCGCGCGGCGCCGCTCATGATCAAGCCCTGCGAGTTGGCGTAGCGCTCGCTGAATCGCCACGCCGCGCGGCGCACGCCCTCGAGCGACGCGGCGACGTAGCCGTTGGCGAGCGCCAACAGCGCGCTCATCAGCACGCTCGGCAGGTACGCCCAGCGCCCGTCGGCGACGTGCGCGACGCCGAGCGCTGTGAACCACAGCACAAACGGCAGCGCGAGCAGGCTCTGAACCAGCTCGCGACGGAGCTCTCCCATACGCCCCCAGTTCGAGACGACCGGCAGCCAATCGCTGCGAAGCGCACGGCCGATCGTCGAAGCCCAACCCGATTCGTGATTCACGGCAGCAAGGGTGTAGCATTGATGGAGAGCAAGCGCGCGAGCGCACCGGGGCGCGGCGGCGAGTCGCCTACTCGGCGTCACAAGATTCGCGCGAGGTCGAGTCATGGCTCGAGCGATCGGCGACTACTTCGCAGTGGTGGACGCGCGAACAAACACCACCGAGATGCGCAATGGACGGCCCGTCGGCCTCCCACGACAACGCAGGGGCGAGCGGGCGAAATCCTTCGCCGTGGCGTGCATCATGCGCGGGCGTATGTGGTCGACGGCCCACGTCGCGCTGGTCGCTACGTGCTTCCCTCGTCGAACGGCCGGCTCGACATCGCGTAGTCCAACGAAGCAAACTGACGAGGTGTTGTGATGCGCTGGACGAGAGAGTGTGTGATGTTGCTCGCTCTGAGCGTGTCGTGCTGCTCGCGCCCGCCGCCACCGCCCGTCGACGCTTCAGCGCGCGATGTCGTCGCCGACGTCACGAACGAACGCGAGCTGCGTGACGTGGGGTCGTGGACCGACGCGACCACAACAGATGCGAGTCGAGATGCGGAGTCGTGGCCCTGCCGCATGCTCCCAGCAGAGGTTCCCAACGTCCCGGCTTACCGAAGCGACGCGGCCACCTGCGGTGACCGATGCACTCTGATTTCAGAGTTCGAGCCGACAGCGTTCATCGCGGAAGACGGCGATACGCTCGAGTACGCCATCAGCCTCAACATTTTTCGCCACGTACGCGGGCAAGCAGCGAGAGTCGCTCTCGGTGCTTCCTACGAAGCGCCGCGTGCGCTGTTACCGCCAGTTCCGCAATCGGCGCGGTCATTCCTCAACGGTGGCGTTCGAGTACCTGACGGTCCGTACGCTCTCGTCGTCGCGACGGAGGTTGAGGGACAACGGGAGTTCGTCTTTCAGATTCACGAGATGGACCGAGGCACGGGACGTTCATGCGTTCGCTACAACGAGTATGTTCCGTTCGGCGAGCGACAGCCCGGTGGCATAGGCTCGTTGGGCCGCTTGAACAACGGGTATGTGTGGCGGACAGCATCGACGCGGCTGCTGTACGACGTGATGTACCTTCGCGACGGAGCGAGCGAGCCAGTGAACCTGACGCAGTGCGGTTGCGTGAGCAACCTCGCGGCGCAAGGAGACGTCGCGTGGTTTACGACGGAGGACGTCAACACCGACGCGACCGAACTCTGGGCGTTTACCGAGCACGACCAGCGCGCGCGTCCCCGGTGGACGCCGACCCGGCCGAACACGGTCACGCGTATCTCGGTGGATCCCACCGATGGTCGCCGCCTCTCGATGAACCTCGGCATCGGCGGATCGTTTTGCCCGCAGCACATGGACATCGCAGTCGCCACGCTCGACGAGCTCGACGCGGGGCAAGCGCCGCGACGAATCACCGACGACGCCGCGACCCAGAGCATCTCCATGCTGCGCGGCCGCTGGCTCGTCTTCACCGACTACAGCCGCGATCCCTCGACGCCCAACGGCTGCCCGGACGACCCACACTCGCGCGTCGACATCGTGTTGCACGACCTCGACACCGGCGCGCGACGCATCTTGAATATAGGCACATCCGCCATGAGCCCCGACTACATCGGGCGAAGCTCTGTCTATGTGTCGAATCGCTGGGGAATGGGCGTCGTCCCGTACCTGCTGTGAGCGCGCGATCGACCCAGCCGCGCACGCTCACTCCGTCCCGCGGCCTTCAACGAGCGCGCGAGCGAGCGCGGGGAGCACTTGTCCCGCGTGCGCGTCGACGCGCAGCGCCGCGTGCGGATCGCCCCGGCTCTCGCCGATGTTCACGATCGCGACGGCGATGCCCTTCTCTGCCGCGCGGCGCACGAAGCGATATCCCGAGAAGACCGTGAGCGACGTGCCCACCACCAACAGCGCCTCGCTCTGCTCGACCACCGCGTACGCCGCGTCCACCACGGGGCGCGCGACGTTGCCGCCGAAGAACACCACGTCGGGCTTCAGCGCTCCTCCGCAATGCAGGCAATCCGCCACGCGAAACGCGCGCACGAGCTCGAGGGGGAGCTCGGCGTCTCCGTCCGGAGCGAGCTCGGCCGTGCGCTCGACCCACTGCGGGTTGAGCACCAACAGCCGATGCTGCAGCGTCTCGCGGTCTTCGTGCGCGCCGCACGCGAGGCAGCGTACGTCGGCCAGCGCGCCGTGCAGCTCGATCACCGTCGCTTGCCCCGCGCGTTGGTGCAGGCGGTCGACGTTTTGCGTGACGAGGCCCGTGAGCACGCCGGCGCGCTCCATCGCGGCGAGCGCGCGGTGACCGT
Source organism: Myxococcales bacterium (assembly GCA_013298625.1). Classification (GTDB taxonomy): domain Bacteria; phylum Myxococcota_A; class Polyangia; order Polyangiales. Next base: position 18,407 of record JAAFIF010000118.1, on the reverse strand, counting down.
CGTTGGGCTCGGCGCCGCGAAAGCGCGCCCAGCCGACGGTGGCGCGGGCCCAGTAGCGGCGACGCGCCTCTGCGTCGGTGACGAACGCGTGGTGCTGGATCGGGTTGCGCGCGCGGAGCTTCGTGACGGGGCCGCGGTAGTCGGGGATTCCGCTCTCGGTGCTGATCCCGGCGCCGGTCAGCACCGCGACGCGCTTTCTGCGCAGCAGCGTGACGAGCGCGTCGATCACCGAGGGTCCTTGCCTCGCGGCTCGACGGCGACGGGGTCCGCGCCCTCTGCGCGATTCGCAACGCGATACCTCAACACCCTGCACTCGATCGGTCCATTGAAGACCTGGTGCGGCCGCGACGCTTCGCGCAGCGGGCGCTCGCCGTTGAGCGCGTCTTCGATCATGGGCGTGCCCGCGAGGACGGTCACCGTGTGGCCGTTCATCTTGGCGAGGGCCTGGGCCATCTCGCGGTAGAAGCTCATTCCGCCGTCGAGGCGCTCGCCGTAGGGCGGGTTGGTGACGACCGCGCCGTCGAAGCCCTTTGGAGCGAGAAACCGCACGTCCATCTCGCTGAACCGCGCGAGGCTCCGCGCGGCGCGCGCGTTCTCTTTCGCCGCGAGCAGCGCGCGTCCGTCGATGTCCGAGCCGATGATCACCGGGCCTTCGTCGAGGGCCATGCGCTCGCACTCCGCTCGAATGTCCTCGAAGCTCCTGCGCGCGACGTCGTCGAAGTCCAAGTGTCGCTCGAAGCCGAAGCGACGACCGAGCCCCGGAGCCACGTCGCGCGCCCACAGGTCCGCCTCGATCGCGATGGTCCCAGAGCCGCACATCGGGTCGATCAGCGTGCTGCCGCGGGTCCAGCCCGAGAGCCGCAAGATCGCGGCGGCGAGCGTCTCTTTGAGCGGCGCGTCGTTGACGTGCCTGCGGTAGCCGCGCATGTGCAGCGGGTCCCCCGAGAGATCTCGGTAGAGCGTGAAGTCCTCTCCCTGGCCGTGCAGAAAGAGCCGCACGTCGGGGTCGTCGAGGTCGACCGAGGGGCGCTCTCCTTCGCGGGCGCGGAGGCGATCGACGACGCCGTCCTTCACCCTTCGCGAGAGAAATTGCGTGTGATTCGTGAAGGTGTTCTTCGCGCTCGCGCCGACGGCGAGCGTGTGGCGAGGAGAGAGAAAGCGCTCCCACTCGACGGCGCGGACGAGGTCGTACAGCTCGTCGGCGTCTCGCGCGCCGCCCGTGGCGAGCGACTCGTACACGCGCACGCCGATGCGCGAGCGAAGGCACAGCCGCCAGGCGAGCGACGGGGGCCCGTCGACATGAACTCCGCCGCGGTCTGCGCGCAGGTGGCGCACGCCGAGCTCTCTCAGCTCGTCGCGCAGGACGCCTTCGGTCCCCTTCGCGGCGGTGACGAAATAGCGCATCGATTGCACGACGGCAGAGGGTAGCACCCTGTTCGCGCCGACGACCGCGCTCAAAAGCTCAATCGTTCTGCGCGCAGGGACGGTGTTCAAAAGTTCAATTGTCGAGCGGACGCCCCGTCGGCCCCTTCGCTCACTTCGCGAAGCGCGCCTGCGAGCGCGCCTTGAGCTTCGCCACGAACACCTCGCGCGTGCGCGGCGGCGCCCTCACTTCGCTCTCGTCGACGAGCGCCCGGGTGATCTTCGCGATCTCTTCGACCGCCTTCGCGAAGCGCGCCTCGTTGGCCTTCGACGGCTTCGCGCTGCCCGTCACCTTGCGGACGTACTGCAGCGCCGCAGCGTGGACCTCTTCGTCCGTCGCAGGCGGAGCGAAGTTGAGCAGGACCCGAATGTTGCGACACATCGGAGCAGCGCCGCTCAGCCCGCGGCGCGCGCGATCACTTTGGTGGCCTTCTCGGGGTCTTCGAAGCAGTGCCTGCAGCGCGCCTCGTAGGACTCTGCCGCGCCCACTTGGATGCGCCCGTTGTGCGAGGCGTCCACCACGCGCTGCGACCGGCTCGCCGCGCCGCCGCACACCGTGCAGACCGCGTGGCACTTGGTCACGTCCTCGGCGATCGCCATCAACTGCGGAACCGGCTCGAACGGCCGACCGAGGTAATCCTGATCGAGCCCCGCGAGGATCACTCGCACGCCGCGGTCGGCGAGGGTCTGCACGACGTCGACCAGCTCGTGCCCGAAGAACTGCGCTTCGTCGACGCCCACGACCTCGGTGTCTGCGCGCACGAGCGAGAGCAGCTCGCGCGGGTCGCGGACCACTTCGGCTTCGAGCGCGAGCGCGCTGTGCGAGACGATCTTGGTGTCGTGGTAGCGCGTGTCGATCGCGGGCTTGAAGACCTGCACGCGCAGGCGGCCGAGCAGCGCGCGGCGCAGGCGCCGGATGAGCTCTTCGGTCTTTCCGCTGAACATCGAGCCGCACACGACTTCGACGCGTCCGCCATCTGCACGGGTCATGGTGAGGGTCATCGTCGCAGCGGCGCGCGGTCGATCGCAAAGACTTTGCGCCGGAATTCTCGCGGTAGACCGAATCACACACATTCGGTCCACTGCGCCGACGTCACTCGATCATGAAGTCGAACACCCGCGCGCCCTCGGCCCGCCACGCGTCGAGCACCGCGTCCTGCTGTTCGTCTGGCGCGATCGCGATCACGCAGCCGCCGCCGCCGCCGCCAGTGAGCTTCGAGCCGAACGCGCCGGCAGCGCGCGCGACGCGACACAGGAGCTCCGTCCGCTCGGTCGAGACCATCAGCCCCGAGAGGAGGTTTTGATTGAGGTCCATCAGCTGTCCGAGCGCCTTCCAATCGCCGTCTTGCACGGCGAGCGCGGCGTTGCGCACGAGAACTCCGATCGCCTCGCAGCTCTTGTCCACCATGTCGGGCCGCCGCTCGCGAAGGCGCGCGACGTTGCCCACGGTCTCTTTGGTCGGCGTGCGCTCGCCCGTGTCCGCGAAGAGCACTCGCAGCGGTCGACGCAGCTCCACCCGCGTCCAGCCCTGCGCGCGCACGAAGAGCCCCGCGCCGCCGTACGCCGCGGCCGTGTGGTCCAAGCCCGAGGGGTTGCCGTGAAACACTCGCTCCCACGCGGTGCCGAGCGCGATCGACTCGTCGATGGTCAGCGCGCGACCGAGCGCGCCGTGCGCGAGGGCCCTGGCGCACGCGACGCCGAGCGCGGCGCTCGAGCCGACGCCGCCGCCCGCGGGAAGGTGGAGAATTGCCCGGAGATTTCCACGCAGATCGCGACCGCCCATCGCACTCAACTCGCGCGTCACCGACGCGAGCGCGCGGCCGAGGTCGTTGTCCGTCTCGACGGTGATGCCTTCGAGCAGGCCCACGATGTCCATCACCAGCGCGCCGTCGCCTTCGCTCGGCGTGAACGTCGCTTCAGCGCCGCGCGCGAGCCCCGCCGCGAGCGCGGGCTGCCCGTAGACCACTGAATGCTCCCCTAGCAAGATCACTTTTCCGCACGCGCGCTCGGTCCACATCGCGCGCAGTCATAGCCCCCACCGCGGCCCGCCCTCCAGCCTGAACGGATGCTGCTCTACTTCTTGCGGTCGCACATGAGCGTGGCGAGCCGCGCGAGCAGCTTCGCCCCTTCGCGGCGCAGCACAGGGGCCTCGAGCGCCGAGAGCGCCTGCTGCTTGAGCACGCTGATGCGCGCCTCGATCCCCTCGCGCGCGCCGGACTCGATGATCAGCTCTTGCGCGCGAACGTAGTTGTCCGTCCCGAGCACCGAGCGGAGCTCCGACTGCTTCGCTTCGGGCAGGCGCTCGAGCGCCCATCGAACGGGCGCGCTCATCTTGGCCTGACGCAGGTCGCTCGCCGCGCTCTTTCCGGTGTCTTTCTCGTCGCCGAACGCGCCGATCAGGTCGTCGCGAAGCTGAAACGCGACGCCGAGCGGGTTGGCGAAGGACTCGAGCGCAGCCCACTGCTCGACGCTTCCGCCAGCGAGCGCGTGGCCGAGCGCGATGGGGCCGCGCACCGTGTAGCTGCCGGTCTTCAAGTCGTGAATGGCCTCGATGTCGGGCGAGTTCAAGACGTCCAGCGTCTGGCCCACCACCACTTCGCGCTGCATCGCGATGAAGGCCCGCGCGACGTCGTACAGCCGCTCGCGCGTGATGTTCTGCGAGAAGGCGAGGTCCTGCGCGAGCGCGCTCGCGAAGTCCCCCGCGAGGATCGCCGCCGAGGCGCCGAGGTGCGCGTCGCCGTAGCGCTTGGCGAGCGAGACGTGCACCGTCGGTCCTCCGCGCCGCACGTCGTCGCCGTCCATCCAATCGTCGTGGATCAGCAGGTACGTCTGCAGCAGCTCGATCCCGCACGAGAGGTCCACCACCGCGCTGCTCTGCGCGCGCCAGTCGCACACGCACTCGACCGCCGCGAGCAGCATCGCGGGGCGCAGACGCTTGCCGCCGCGCATCGTCAGGTCGCGCACCTGGGCCACGGTGGCCGCGGCGTCCTTCGCGCGGCGCGCGGTGTCTTGCTCGGCGTCCGCGAGCACGGCTTCGAGCCGCCCGTCCACCTTGCGGCGGAGCTCATCGAACACGTCCATCGTCGAGGTCGCCGCAGGCGCGGCAGGCGTGTTTGTGGTCACTTGCACGGCCGTATGATGCACAGAACCCCCCCGGTGGTAGCGCAGGATCTTTCGAATTTTTCTCTGCCATCGCAAGGCCATCGAGGGCCGCGCTCAACAGCAGTCAGTGACAGAAGAAAATCGCGACGAGAGCTTTCGACCTGCGAACTTTCGAGCGATACACCGCGGCCATGTCGGACATCTCTCAGCGCAAGCGCGATCACATCGAGCTCTGCGCCACTGGCCCGGTCGGGTTTCGCTCGATCACGACGCTGTTCGAGTGCGTTCGCCTCGTGCACGACGCGCTTCCCGAGCTCGAGCTCGACGAGCTCGACACCAAGGTCACCCTGCTCGGCAAGCCGCTGCGCGCGCCCATCGTCATCGCCGCCATGACGGGCGGAACAGACGAGGCCGCCGAGCTCAACCGCACGCTCGCGCAGATCGCTGAAGCGCGCGGCTACGGCTTCGGCCTCGGCTCGCAGCGGGCGATGCACCGCAAGAGCGAGCTCGCGTACACCTACCGCGTGAGAGAGGTCGCGCCCACGGCGCTCGTCCTCGGCAACGTGGGGATGATGCAAGCGCGCGAGATGTCCAACGAGCAGCTGCGCGAGCTCGCCGGGGCCATCGGCGCCGACGCGCTGTGCGTGCACTTGAACCCCGCGATGGAGATCGTTCAGCCCGAGGGGGATCGTGATTTTCGCGGGGGGATTCCGCTGTTTTCGCGGCTCGTCGAGGGCTTGGGCATCCCGGTCGTCGCGAAGGAGACCGGCAACGGGATCTCTCACCGCGCGGCGGCGAAGCTGCGCGCCGCGGGCGTTCGTCACGTGGACACGTCGGGCGCCGGCGGCACCTCCTGGGTGGGCGTCGAGACCTTGCGCGCCAAGGACGAAGCGAAGCGCCTCGGCGAAGCGCTGTGGGACTGGGGCATCCCGACGGCGGCGAGCACCATGGCCTGCGCGCACGCGGGCTTCGAGAGCATCATCGCGACGGGCGGCGTGAAGAACGGCGGCGACGTCGCGCGCGCGGTCGCCCTCGGCGCGACGGCCGCGGGCATCGCGCGCCCCGCGCTGCAGGCGCTCAAAGAGGGAGGGCGCGAAGGAGCCGAGCGCTTCTTCGACGACATCGAGCGCGAGCTGCGCGCGATCATGCTGCTCACCGGGTCGCGCACGGTGCGAGAGCTTCAGCGCGCGCCGAGGATGATCACCGGCGCGCTGCGCGAGTGGAGCGAGCTGCTCGTGGGGTGAGCGGGTGGGTCATTGGTGACCGGCTCGAGTCGCTCGGTGCGCAGGGACGCGATCCCGCGCGAGCGCTAAGCGAGCGGAAGAATTGGACGCACATCGACAACTTGTGCGCTCAATGTTCGCGATGGAGAAGTTGAAAGAGTTTCTCTCGCGCAGCGGAGCCATCGAGCTCTGCGTGCTCGCTGCGTATCCGTCACGAGACGAGACGCTCAGCGTCGGGTTCGAAGCGTACGACCGCGCCAACAAACAAGCGCTGACCGTGATCGCGAGGGTCGACCCTGCGACGCTCGGCTTCGAGGTGATCGCAGAGATCGAAGGCTTCTCGCTCGCCTACGCGACCGACGGAGACTGGCACGGGATCGTTCAGCGCGACGGGATCGCGGAGGTTCACGGAACCACCGTGTCGCGCACGCCCATCAAGCTCGACGAAGAGGGCGTCCCGTACGTCGGAGGCGGAAGGGGACGACTGTTTTCGATCACGCGCGACGCGAGGTCCACGCTCGTCTGCGGGACCAAACCTGTTCGCAACTATGTGATCGACGGCTTCGTCGGGAGGGTGATCGACGCGAAGCTCGAGTTCGTGCTCGAGACGTCGCGCACGGGGATCGCGACGACGCTGAAGCAAAACGAAGGCGACATCGACTCGGTGATCGTGTTGCAAAGCGGAAATCTGGTCGCTGGCGGCTCCGCGGTCCTCGGCGAACAGGCGCCATATCGTCAGTCGTTGTTTCGCGGACGAGAGGGCTCGTTCGAGCTCGTGCCCTTGGACTTCGGCGGTGAGATCTGCTCGCTCTGCGAGGGAAGAGACGGATCGCTGCTCGTCGGGTGCCGCAAGGGCGCGGGCGTGCTCGACGCAGACGGAAGCACCACGGCCCTGTCTGGCGTCGATTCGGGCGAGTACGTTCGATCGGTGGTCGAGTTCGGCGGCGACTCGTACTGGCTCATCGAGTCGTTCGAGAGCATCACGGTCGCGAAGCGATCTGCGAACCGGCTCGCGAAGCTCGCGCGCGCGAAGCTGCAGTCGGTGACGTATCGCCAGACGGATTTTCAGGCGCCGAAGTGCTTCATGGCGGGGGACGACAAGCGGCTCGTTGTCTCGAATCGCGAACGGCTGCACTTGTTCGACGGCGCCAGGTGGACGCAGCTCGCGCTGCAACGCGACGCGAAGAAGCCTGTGAAGCGATTGCCCGCGGGGATGAAGTGACGCGCTGAGCGAGCCGAGTCTCAACCAGAGGCGCTCCGCTGCCGCCGCGCTGACCGCTCCGTATGCGCAGGCCGAGCATCGGTTCAACGCGGCAGCTTCGAGCAAGCGATCGCCGGCCGCCAAGAGCCCCACGCGCTCACCGCGCGGGCCACGGCTCGAAGCCATCGCCGTCGTGAACGATCACCGTGTCCGGCGCGCCCGCGACGATGCGTCGTCCGTCCGACGCGATCTGCGTGCTGTACGTAGCGTTCTTCAGCATCATTCGTTGGTCCCACACGGACACGAGGCGCTGCCCTTCGAGCGCGAGGAGCTCGGTCCCGTGATGAACGACGACGGTCTTCGCGTTCGCTCCGACGCCGTAGATTTCGGACTCAGCTTCGTCGCTCGCGGCGCGGACGGCGCCGCTTTCGAGCTCGAGCGTGAACAATCGCTTGTGTCCGCAGAGCCAGATCGATCGCTCGTCCCGCGCGCACGCCCCATGAAACGCGTACCTCGCGTTGTCCGGCGCCCACGGGCCGACCGCGGTCTTCATGGTGGAGCCGTCCCAGCGCGCCACGCCATTGAAGCTCGTGAAGCACACGTCGCTCGCGCTCGACGCGAAGATCGTGACGAGCGAGTCGACGTTGTGAATCGCTGTCCACGCGCCGTCGCTCCATCGAAGGCACTCGCCCGCGAGCGTCCCCGCGAAGAGCGCGCTCCCGTCGCTCCAGAGCGAATACACGTGGCCGTCGAGCTTGCTGTGCTTCCACTTGGGACCGTTGCTCGAGTAGACGCGGCCCTTTCCGCCCGCGAGCACTTCGCCCGACGGCGTCACGCAAAGGCCGTAGAGCTTGTCGCTCGTCTCGAAGAGGACCTCCGCGCCGTTGGGCGTATGGCGCTGAACCCGCGACTTCTTCTCGTGACGGAGGACGGAGAACACTTCGCTCTTCGGCCCGAGCGCGACGGCGTCGATCATGATCAACGCTGCATCGCACGACGGGAGACGGGCTGTCACGAGCGGGAGCTGCGTGCTGCTCGCTCGGCTTTGTGCTTACTGCGCGCCGCCACCGCGGACGACGGCGCGATCGAGTTCTTTGTCGGCGGCTCCGCAGGCGCGCCGCTGCCCGTCACCGAAGGCGCGCGCATCGTCGGCAGCAGCCGCAAGGTCGGCGCGATCTTCGCGAGGATTTCGCGCGGAAACGTCGGCGCCGAGCCGTTGTGCGACGCGCCAGATCCGCGGTGGTTCACGATGGCGAGCGACACGCCCGAGGTCTGCGAGATCGTCCCAGTCGACGCGCGCAGCTGCGACGAGTGCAGCGATCGCTCGTTGGCGAGGCACGCAGCGCGGCTGCGACGCGACGGCGTGTGCGCGATTCGCGTCGAGGGCGCCGCGCTGAACCACGGCCACGGCGTTCGTGCGCGCGTAAGCGCTAGCTTCGAGCGGGTCGATCAGGTCGTCGACCTCGGGCGAGGATCTCCCGACGCGTCGCCGTAGGAGCGCTGCGCGCCCGCTGCTCGAGAGCCAGCGCCGCATCGCCGCTGAAACCAGCGGGGATCGCGTCGTGCGGCGCGGCGAAAAGCTCGTGGCGCGGCAGCCACGGGCGGCGAGGCAGCGGGCGACCGCGCCGCCGTCGGCTGACCCGTGCTCGACCGCCATGGGATGTCCTATCCTCTTCGCATGGGCGAACGTCGATCAGCGACCGCGCGCGCTCACCTTCGCCCCGCTCGACGCACGGAAACTCGCACGCGAGCACTCCTGCGGCACACCCTCGCCTGCGCGGCGCTGTTCGCTGCGAACTGTACGCACACAAATTCAAATCCGCGCGCGGTCGCCGGACCGCGCTCCGCGCCGAGCGTCGAGACGCGTACGACGAGCGCGCAACAGCGGCCGCCGGGCGCGCCGTCGATCGTCGAGCAGCTGATTCCTGCGCCCGCGCGATGGCCCTATGCGCGCGCCACGGTCATGGTCACCGACGTGCTCACCGGCGCGGCGCGGACTGCGGAGGTGCGAGGGTGGATCGCGCCCGTTGCGCAGCGTCCTGGTCCGCAACGACTGCTCACGTGGAACGCGCTCTGGTACCCCGTCGTCGCCGTGCTCGGCAGCGCTTCACCGGAGCAGGATCTGTCCGACGAGGCGCCGAGCGCGCCGTTCGACCACGGCGATGGCACGTCGTACGAGCGCGCCCTGCTGCAAGGCGATCCGCGGATCGCCCGCGCGCTCGCGTGGCGCGCAGGGCTCGGTCCAGCGCTGGACCCAGCGCGAAGAGAAGAAGAAGCTGCGATCGAAACGCTCTTGTCGTCGCTGCAATGGCAGATGATGTTCGCGCACGCGCGCGGACACTCGCAGCAAGCGCACGAGATCGCTCTGAGGCTCGCTCGCGACGCGCAGATCGCGGCGTCGCCCACGCACATCGCGATCGCTCGCGCGTGGCTCGAGCAACGCTCGCCCGAACGACCGAGCGACGACGATCGGAGCGATCCGGCTGTGCGAAGCGCAGAAGCGCTCGTGTCCGAGCTGCACTCGGTCACTGGAGTGTTCAGCGAGCTGGACGTCACGGGCTCGCCTCGAATGCGGGCGATCCTCGACACAGGCGAAGCCGCGGTCGACGCGCTTCTGGACGCCGTCGAGCACGACCGTCGCTTCACACGAGCGTTTGCGCAAGGAAATCGCGGGGTCGGGATCGTCTACCTGCACACGGTCGAGTCGCTGGCCGGATGGCTCGTGGCCCACATCCTTCGACCTGGGTGCGCGGGCCGGACGCCGCTGTGGCCGTCGGGACCGACGCGGCACGACACCGCCGAGCCGCCCACACGCGAAACCGCGTCCCACTATCGCGCGCTGTGGAACGCCACGCGAAACCTCACCCCGCTGCAGCGACATCTGCGCACGATCGAAGACGACCAGGCCTCGCCCTTCGAATGGGCGCTGAGCATCGCGGCGCTGACGCAGCCCCACAGCGAGGGATGCAGTCGGTCGCCGCTTCTCACGCCCCATGCCGTGCGCACGTCGGTCGGAAGCATCGGCCCCACCGCCGCTCATCCCATGATCGCCGACGTGCTGTTTCGTCGTCGTGATCGAGCGTTGTCCGCGCTGATTTCGCGGCGCGCGATCACCGGCATCGAACGAGCCGTCGCCGCGCCAGACGACGTCCGCTTGCACCAACACGGGCAGGCCATCACCTATGCGCAGCTGTTCTGGGAGCGCGACACAACGGTCCTCGCTCGAACGCGCGCCGCGTGGCTCGCGATCGTCGCGCGCGATCCCGACGCGATCATGATGATCCGCGCGATCGACGAGCGCATCCGCGAGCTGCGCCGACGTCGCTCGTGACGGCGTCGGGCCGCGCGCTTCGCCTGCGGCGCCGGACACCCCAGCCACGCGCAGGGCGAGCTAAACCACTACCGCGCCGGGGTTCGTAGTTTTCCCGGTGCGCGGCAGTGGTTTGACTTGATTTGTACCGCGCTGATCCGCTCCGCGCGTCTTCGACGCCCGTCGCGGGCGCGGTATCGCGCAGTGAACGAGGTTCACGCGTTCGTCCCTGCGGTGCATCGCGGCACCTCGGTCGCGACACCGAGCGCCCATTCGATCAGCTCGCGCTGGCTCGACGCGGACACGCGCTGCACGAGCCACCACGGAGCGCGCGGAGAGTTTGTCGGGCTCTCGATCCACGCGCTCCATCGATCGTCGAAGGTGCGTTGGGAGACCCCTTCGAGCCGATCGGCGCGGAACGCTCTCGCGTACTCGAGCTGGCTGTCCGAGACGTCGAGGCGTCGCTGGACTTCGCTCACGAACGCCGCACCGAAGCGCGCTGCGCGCAGCACGGCGTCAGGCGCCGACCAGCCCCGCGCTCGCTCGAGAAGTCGCACGTATTCGAGAAACGTCGCTTCGCTTGCGAAGTCGATCAGCTGCAGCACGGCGCCGCGCTCGTGAGTCGAATCGCTGTCGTCGCTCGCGATTCGCTCGACGATTTGCGCGGCCAATGAAGCCAACGCCTCTCGCCCCGCCGCGTCGCCACGCAGCCGCAGAACGATCGCGCGCGCGCCGGGCTCGAACACCCAGTGGCGATCGATGCGAGGCTCTCCGCTCGCGATCCACTCGAGCAGCCTCTCGCGCGTCCATGACCAACGCGACCCCTCCCAGTTGCGCTCGCGCTGAAGCCACTCGCTCAGCTCGCGATGGTCACCGTTCATCGCGAACACAGAGTTCTGTGTCGCGGCGATCCCTCGCGTCGCGCTCGCGTCGAGGAGCTTCCAGTACGCCTCCGCGTCGAGCACTTCGGCGGGCGAGCTCTCGTTCAGCCATCGATTGATGACTGAGCCCGGCTGCGACAGCAACCAACGCAGTCCTTCGGCGGTCGTTGGGAGTCCCCTGGTCGCAACACGATCGTCGAACACGAGCCCCGCCTCGCGCTCGAAGCGCTCGATCAGCGCAACGCGCTCGTCGAACGGAACGCCCATCACGAGCGTCGACAGCGACTCGGGCGCGAGCCACCCGTCGCGTGGAGGAGCCGTCTGGCTCCAACCGTGCTCGCCTGTCGCTCTCCATCGATCGAGGAGCGCGCGTGCCTCCGCGACCCCGCGCATCGCGCACGTCGCGACGGCGTCGGCGATCGCAAACTTGTCGTTGAAGTACGTCCCGTTTCGAGCGCGCTTCACGAGCTCTTTCAACGCCGGCCACGCTCGTTCGGCACACTCTCGATCCACCAGAGGAATCCCTCGCAATCGCGCGTGCAACGTCGTGCTCCCCCTCACCTGGTCGTCTGCCTGCACGCAGTCCACGGTCTCGACCCAGACGCCGAACCACTGAGCCATCGCGATCGACACTCGGCGCTGCATCGCGCGATCCAGTCTGTTCGCGTCGATCAACGCGCCTGTCGTCTCGACGAGCTGCACCGCGCGCTCGACGGCGTGCGCGGCGCGGCCCGCGCTCGCCCACTGCGCAAAATCGAGCCACACGAACGTCGACGGATCACCGTCGCTCAACAGCTCGTACGCCCGCTGTTCGAACGCGTCGAATCTCTCCGGCGACAACGCCCGCTGCAGCTTTCGAGCGAGAGCGATCGGAGGCCCTTTTCCCACGTTGTTTCGACCGACCGCGAAGCGCACGGGCTCGCTCCACAGCCGTGCACCCCAACGCAGCGCCATCTCGAGCTCGCCCGTTTCGAGCAGGCGCTCGACGAGCAACACACGCCGGTCGAACTCTCGTCCATCCTCCTCGTCCGGCGCGCACAGCCACGCCGAACCGAGCTCGTGCAGCGCCGTGTCCGCCGCTTGCAGGGATCGCGAATCTCCGCGCAGCATCGCGATCGCCCAGCTTGCCAACGAGCTCGTCTCTGTGTCCCATCGCTCGGCCGCATCGATCGCTCGGACTGCATCATCGATGCGCCCCGACGCGCGCATCGACGGCAGGACGCGAAGCACATCCGATCCGCGCCAGTGCAACAGCGTTCGATTGCGCTCGGCGTCGTCTGCGTCCCACGTCGCCCCGTCGCGAGCCTGCTCGCTGATCCACCCATCGCTCGCGCTCCGCCAGTCGACTCTCTCCACGATCGCTCGCGCTTCGCCCTGCTCGATCAACGCAAGCTCGATGGCGCGCTCCCACGCTCGGCCGTCGAACTCGTCGTCTAAACCAATACCGCGACGGTCGTCGTCGTTTTCTCTGTTCGCGGTCTTGGTTTGACTTGATTTCAACCGCGCTGATCCGCTTGGGCATCTTCGATGCCCGTCGCGGGCGCGGTATAGTCCGCAGAGATCCGCCTCGATCTGCGCCTTCACGAGCGCCACGATTCTCTCTTCGCGCTCGTGCTCGCTCGACGCTCTCAACGCGCGCGCCGCTCGCTCGATGCGCTCGTCCCAGGCGACGCACCGCGCGTATCGCGCGCGCTGACGCTCCACCCACGCGCGCATGCGCTCCCGCTCTTCGGCCGTCGACACCGTCGCGCTCTTTGCGTTCGCGCTCGCCCGCTCGCAACCCCCTTCGCTGCGACGCTCCGCTCGCCTTCTGTCCTCGATCGTAGCGGTCGATCCCATGGCCCGTCTCGCGTCCGAGTCAGCGCCGTATCGCCGCTGAAAACAGCAGAGATCGCGTCGTGCGGCGCGGCGAAAAGCTCGTGGCGCGGCAGCCACGGGCGGCGAGGCAGCGGGCGACCGCGCCGCCGTCGGCTTGTACCCGCCTGCGTTGGTTCATCTCGCGTCGAGCAGACGATCGACCTCGGCGACGGACTCGTGCGGCCCGAACGATCGCTGGTGTTCGGCTCGCCGACCATCACGCTCAGGCGCCCGCGCTGCGGGCTCGACCCCGAGCGCTTCCGATGGTGCTGCGCGCGCGTGATGCCGAAGCAAATCCCGACGGCGCACCGCGATTTGGACAGCAAATTCACAGCATCTTTTCAACCAACAGGACTGTTGGTCGAAATTTCCGCACTTTTTGGCTACCGAGTGCGTCCGAGGGTCGATGTCCGTGCTCGAAGGCAGCAAATCATGTAGGATTTCGCTCGTGCACTCGCCCTCGCACATCGCGCTCTCCCTCGCGCTGTCGGTCTTGGTCACGGGCCTCGTCTTGGTCGTGTGGCTCTCTCCCGAGCTTCGTCGATGGCTCCGCGGCACGGGGAGCATCCGCCAGACGCTCTCGAACGCCTCCGTAGGCGCGCTGTTCTTGCTGTCGCAGCTCTTCTTTCGCGGCGTGATCATCGCGGTGTTCACCGCAGTGAGCGTCCACGTCCCGTGGAAGCTCCCGCACGCGCACCCGATCACCTTCGTGATCGCGTTCTTGCTGCTCGACGCCGTCTATTACATGCAGCACCGCTTGGAGCACAAAGTCCCGCTCTTGTGGGCGATCCACTCGGTGCATCACCAGTCCGTGGACTACAACTGGTCGGTCTCGTTTCGCGTGGGAATTTTCGCGTCGATCTCGACCATGCTCTTTCACACGCTCGTCGCGCTCGCGGGCGTCGACGCCGTGACCTACGCCGCGGTGGGCACAGCGCACGCCATGCTGCTCTTCGGCCTCCACGCGCAGACGCGCTTCACGCTCGGCCCGGGCCGCGTCTTCAACGCGCCGATCTTTCACCGCGTCCATCACGCGTCCAACGACGACGCGATCGACAAGAACTTCGGCGGCGTTCTGCTCGTCTTCGACCGCCTCTTCCGAACGTTTACGCCCTATCGCGAGGGCCTCGTCTACGGCGTCACCGACGAGCCGCTGCACCACAACCCCGTCGTCGCGAACATGGCCCCGTGGGTCACGCTGTTTCGCGCAGCGGCCAAGAAGAAGACCCTCGGCGGCAAAGTGAAGGCCCTCTTCGTGCGCGACGAAGAGCCCGCGTAGCGAGCGCCTCGACTGCGCGCTCGCGCGTAAACAGAGGACGTCGCGCGAAGCGATCAGCTCGGCACTTCCGGCGGCATCAGCGGTCCCCCCGCGTTCCACTGGTAGAACCAAACCGCTTGCCCACTATCTGGGCACGCGCCGGTCACACACCGGTAACCATAGACGAGGTAGTTGCGGCCGCCGGCGCCGGGCCAACTGCATTGCGCGCCGGGCTGGTCGCACGGCCTTCCGAGCACGCGATCGCCTGCATCACCGGCGACGCCGCCATCCACGCGCGCCACCTGCACGTGAAACGGCGGGTCTGCGGCGGACGGCCCGTTGCAGAAGCCGCGCGCGGTGAGCTCTTCGAGCGTCCAAAGTGGAAGGTTTGTCGCGCTGCACACGTCCGTGTCGACGGCATCGGGCACGACGTCGAGTCGAGCGTCGACGGTGCTGTCCACAGCAGGCACGATGAGCTCGGAGGAAGCGCAGCCCGCGGTCGAAGGCGCGGTCACTGCAACGATCGCGCGCAGCACAGAGATCAAGTGACTGCCGGAGTGGTTTCGCATGAATACCTCCCTCAAGAAATTGACTCTACACCACGACCGCGACGGGCTTCGTAGCTTTCCCGGTGCGCGGCAGTGGTTTGCGTTGATTTCAACGGTCTTTCCATCGCCACGGTGTCGCGATCGGGAGCAACGACGCGTGTGCGCGCTGCAAAACTTATCGCCAGCACACACAACGATCGCGGCGAGGTTTTCGCTTTCGGCACGATTTGTCACCGCGGCGCGCATTTCGGGTCTCGCGCGTCGCGTGCGCCGCGTGCGCACGATCTGCTTACGCGACGACGAAGTGTTCTTCTACCCAGGGCTTCCACGGGGCGGGAGGCGGCGCGCGATCGAGGTAGCGCGCGACGGTCTCGGCGTCGTCGAACACGGACATCCCCCAGAGACGAAACGCGTCGACGTAGCCCATGTCGTGCGCGAACGAATCTTGAAACTCCTCGGGGCGAAGGCCCAGCTGCCACGGGGGAGGCACTTCGCCCGCGCCGAGCGCGCAGGCGAGAGAGAGCAGCCCCTGCGCGGGGTCCACGGTCGCGGCGCCGCGATGTACGGCCTCGAGCACCGCCGCCCACGCGGTGGGCGCTTCTGTGACCGCAAGGGTCCCCGCCGTGCGCAGCTCGGCCACGTGGCGCGACCAGAACGCCAGGTCCCGCGTGGCGTAGCGCGCGGCGTCTGCGGGCGTCTCGTTCCAGGACCAGGGCCACGTGAGGGTCTTCTGGGCCTTGCGCCAGGTCGCATAGGCCACGTCGGGCGCGACGAGCCCTTGCTCTCGCAGCCAGGCGCGCTGCGACTCGAGGGCCTCTGTGTCGCGCGCCTCGCCGGGATGCAGGACGCTCCACACGTTGTCGCTCCAGCAGCACGGCGCGGGCGCGTGGCGTCGGAGATACGCGAGGCGCCCGTCGCGGTCTGCGCCGAGACGCTCGAGGAAGACCCACCAGAAGCCCAACCAATCTTCGCCGGCGCCCATACGCCAACCGATGGTGTAGCGCTCGTAGTTTGGAAACGCCTCCCACGGCGGCGCAAGGTCGCCCTGCGCGTCGAGGTGCTCGTGCAAACGTTCGCGGTAGTACTCCGAGGCGCCCACGCGATGGACCATTGCACCATCCCGCGGGGAGTTGGAAAGCACGTTTCGACACCGGCGCAACGTGGAGCCGTAGGAGTGCGACGCGTTCATGGTCGCGTGGATCGGCGGAGCGCGCTCGCGCAACGCGTGGCGCAACCGAACGTCAGAGACACCGTCGCAGCGAAGTTCAGCGCTGATTGACCCACGCGCGTCGGATGTCCTATCCCGTCGCCAACGTCAGCATGAAGACGATGGATCGATCGCGCGCCGTCCGCGCCTTCACGGCACCCGAAGGCGCGTGCATCGAAGCGGGGACGATGATCCCGGGCCGATCGGCAGCGCTCGTCGCGCACCTGACCAACGTCGAGCGCCCAGCGTTCGGGCGACCGCGCGGCGCGCGCGCGGTGGACGTCGTTGCGCTCACTCGATCCGAGGAGCTCTTGGCCGAGCGCACGATCGCTGCGGATTCAGGCGCGCTCCGCGGTGTGAGCGTCTCCCCGTGCGGGCAGCGGTTCGCCGTCCGTGGCGAGATCGGCGAGCCAACGGCGCTGCGCTGGATCGACGGTCGCGAGCAGGGGTTCGCGCTGCAAGACGAAGGCGTCTTCGCGCTCGCAAGCGCGACGAGCGCGGTGGTCGGGCGCTACAGCGCCACGCAGCTCGCGTCGGTGGACCTCGAGACGCTAATGGCAACGCCCCTCGAGGAGTGCAAGGACGCGGTGTTCGAGGGCGTGGCCACGAGCCCCGACCGTGAGTGGGTGATCGCGGTCGCGATGCGCTCGAAGGCCGTGCAAATCTGGCGGCGCTCTACCGGTGCGCGGTCGCGGCGCATCTCGCCCTCGCGCGTTCTCGTGCTCGGCGCGCCGACGCCCGCGTTCTCGCCGGACAGCGCGCTCGTCGCATGCGGCGCGTCGGTGAAAGTGGGCCGGTCCATCCGCTACGCGGTCGAGCTGTTCGACGTCGGCGAGCAGTGGCCCGCCAGGGCCACGCTGGAGCTCGGCGAGGGCCACCTCCACTCGATTGTGTTCTCGCGCACCGGGCGTCGCATCCTCACCGCGCAGTACGCCGTGCGCCGCGCCGACATCAAGGTGTGGGATCGCGACACCGCGACGCTGCTCTACGATATCCAACTCGCCCAGACGCCCCAGGAGCGGCCGGTCGTCGGCTTCGTCGGCACGAGTGACGACGACAGCGTCACGTACATCGCGGTCGCGGGCGAACGCTCGATCTGGTCGTTCGAGACGCCTTGACCCGAAGGCAACGCCGCTCGCACTCGGTCGCGCGGCGCGACGCGCGCGGCGACCGCTGCTCGCGCGATCGGCGAAGAAAATCACAAAACCAATACCGCGACGGTCGTCGTCGTCTTCTCTGTTCGCGGTCTTGCTGTGACTCGAGTTCAACGGCTCGTTGAAAGAGCCGATCCGCTTGGGCATCTTCGATGCCCGTCGCGGGCGCGGTATGGGCGATCGCGGAGCCGGCGTCCGCGGGCGATCACAGCGTGACGTGCTTCCTCGCGAGGTCGGCGTCGGTGAAGATCACGATCTCGGTCTTGTCGTTGTGGTGATATCGGGACACTTGCAGCTTGCCGATCGCCGTGGCGACGAGCAAAGCGACGCGCTTCCATCCGAGGGCGAGCGCGAGGCGGTGAGGCGCAAACGCCTTCTCGAATGCCTCGTCGGACCGCAGCGGAGCGTTGCGAAGGTCGATCAACGCCGAGCACCCCGACCGTCGCAGGACATCCAGCGCCGCGTTCACCGGCTTCATGACGTCGTCGACCAAGCTCGCCTCGCCGAAGGTCGTCGAGGTACGCGCGAGCGTCACGACGCGCGCAGCCTCATCGATATCGAGCGTCCACTGAGCCGTTGCAAGCACTCGTTTCATCACTGCTTCGGTCTTCGCAGAGAGAGAGAGAAAGGCGGTCTCTGCTGTGGAGACTCTCACACGGACGAAGGAGCGGAGGAAGGCCGCGGTCCATCGTCGCGCCCCGTACGCGGTGCAGCGGCATGCGCGGCAGCCACGGGTGAAGGGCGGCGGCGAGGCAAAGAGCGATCGGGGAGCCGTCGGCTGACCGGCGATCGGATGTCCTATCCTCCGCGCCGTACATCTGGCGCTTGCGCAACCAGTGAGGCCCACCGCGTCGCAGTCACGGAGCACCTGTGCGGCTACCAGCATCGCGACCCCCTCCCCTCGAGCCTGCAACTCCAAGGGATGCTGCCATGTGCCCGTCCGGTGGGTCTGTCACGTGAAGTGGTGACGAAGAGCTAGCACTGGTGACGGCTTGCAGCGCCGCAGGATGCGAGCGCACGCTGTGTTCGCGGGCGATATTGCGTTGGAATGCGTAGGCTAATCGCCATGGATGTGTTCGTGCAACTCGAGCGCAAGCTCGGCATCGACGCTCTCTCGCAGGGCTTGTTCTACCGCCACCACTACGCGCTGCGCCTCGAGCTCTCGCAGGGCGGCACCCATCTCGAGCAGTTCATTTCTGCGATCGACCGCGTGCGCGTGCTCGTCGACGACCTCTTCGCCGCCA
>JAAFIF010000048.1 GCA_013298625.1 Myxococcales bacterium | reverse complement strand
AGCGACGGAACAACAAGAGCCCGGTGAACACCCTCTTCGCGCCACGGCGGGTATGAAACCCGCCGCAAGCGACGCTCGAAGCCTCGCGTCGGAAGGTGCGCGAAGCGCGCGACCACGCTCAGCGTGTGCAGCGGAGGGGCGTACGACGCCGTGGACCGAGCACCACCGCGCGCGGCAACGAGGGCAACGTTGCCCGAGTCGCTGTGCGCGGCAACGTAGGCGACGTTGCCCGAGCGACCGCGCGCGGCGAAGGGGGCAACGTTGCCCGAGTAACCGGTGCCGACCGCCCCTCCCTTTTTCGAAAACGGTCGAAGAAGTTTTCGACGCAGGAGGGGCGCCGCACGCGCAGTCGAGAAACGCAGCGAGTCCATCTACTCGATTCGTAACCGGGTATTCACAGGGCTCACGGTTACCGGGTCCCGGGCAACGAGCGGGCATCGCAGAGGACTAGAGCCGATGAGCGAGGCTGAAATCAATTCGCACCACCGCGCGGGGAGAACCACGCGCTCCACCGCGGTCGTGGTGGCGCCGGCGCTTACCGCTGCTCGAGATCGAGGTCGACCTCGAGATCCCCGTCCTCGTCGACCATGGTCATCGATTCGTTGAACAGCTCCCCTGCTTCGCCGAGCATCCCGTCGCCATCGGCGTCGTTGCCTCCGCGAACAGAGTACATTCCGGGCGCCACGTCGTTGAACTGGAAATTGCCGCCCGGATCGACAGGCGCTGTCCGCACGACCGCGCCGCTCATGTCGACGAGCTGCGCGACGTAGCGCGACTGGGTCGGCATCCACGTCTGCGCGGCGCGCACTGCAGCGGCAGCGTCGATCAGCCCGTGCCCCATGAGTCCGCGCTGCGTCGGAGATCCGCTGCGGGTCATGTCTGCGCCCATGATCGGTCGCGCCGTCTGCGCGATGATCTGTCGCACGTCCACCGGAGTGAGCATCGGATTGACCGCGAGCATCAGACCCACGACGCCAGCGACGTGCGGCGCAGCCATCGAGGTCCCGGCCTGACCCGTGTAGCTCGCGTTGAGGTCCGTGGACTGCACGGCGTCCGCTCCTTGCCCTTCGCCGCCTGGCGCTGAGATCCACAGCTCGGGACCAGCGGTGGAGTAGGTCGCGCGCGCCCCGTTGCGATCGACTGCGGCGACGGCGATCACCCCAGGGATCACCGCGAGCGTATCGAGGACGTTGCAGTTGTCGTTGCCGGCCGCGACGACCACGACCGTCCCTGCCGCGAGCGCGCGCGCAACGGCGTCGCGCGCCGCGGGGCTCGGCGGAATATCGACGCACATCCGATTGTCCGGCCCGAGCGAGAGGTTCATCACCCTGGCTGCACGCGCTGGCATCACCGTCGCACCGGCAGAGTTCTGCACGGCGATTCCTGCGGCGTAGAGGATCGCGCTGTTGATCACGTCGTCGGTTCCGCCGGGCAACACGCGCAGATTGATGAGCGGGTTCGTCCACGTCACGCCGGCGACGCCCACGCCGTTGTTCGAGCTTGCCCCCATCGTGCCGCCGACGTGCGTCCCATGCGAGCCTGGCGTCACGGTCTCGCTGTTCGAGATGAAGTCGTATCCCCCTGCGACGCGTCCCATGAAATCGGGGTGATTGGCGTCGATCCCGTCATCGATCACCGCGAGAGGAATGTCCGCAGACCCCTGAGTGATGTTCCACGCGTCCGGGAGGTTGATGAGCGGATAGTGCCACTGGCCACCGTAGTTCGGATCGTTGGGCATCATGCGCGTGCCCGCGCGCGTCTCGAGCGACGCCTCTTCGATGCGGCCGTCGCTCTGCAGCGACGACAGCACGGCTGCGAGCGACTGCCCCATCGCGCCGAACGTCACGGTGCGCCCCGACTGACGTTGCACCGTCAGGTTGAGCTCCGTCGCGAGAGCGTTGGCCGCGCTGCGGTAGTCTGCCTCTGTGGGTTGCGGCTCCGCGCCCAACACGATCGACGCGCGCGCCGCCACCGCGACGCCGCCCGGGCTCAGCGTCGCCACGACCCGATCCGGTACGAACATACCCGCGGGCATCATCGCGCCGGGCACGTGGAGGCGACGACGCCTGCTGATCGCGTTGACGTTGCCTGCCAGCGTCGGAAAGCTCATGAACACCGGCACCGTGAACGTGCCCCCTCCGCGCGTCACCGTCAGCGTCGCGCCGTAGTTGCCCGCAGCGAGACCCATGCGGTTCACGGTGACGTTCACCATCGCCGCGCCGCTTCCGCTGGAGGGGCTCACGGTGAGCCACGGTTGATCGCTCGCGACGCTCCACGAACCGCTCTCGCGAATCGCGAGGGACGCCGTCCGCGTCCCCTGAAACGCGAGCACCGACGGGACTGACCCGCGTTGCGTGGCGGGCGGAGAGCCGCCGCAGCCGCCGAGCGCCACGAGACACAGAGAGCCCAAGACACGAAACATCACCGTTCGAGTGAACATGAACAGAGCCTATCGAGCTTCTCGATCAGCCACCAACCCGCGTCGCGCTCGCGATGTGCACGGCCCTATTGAATCCATACTGGCGCGACGTCGCTGCGCAGTCGTTGCCATCCTTCGATTTGTGCTTCGGGACGAGCTTTGATTTCGTCACGTTGATCGCGGCTCCTGCAAGCGCTGCAGCGTTCGCGGAGCCCGCGCGCAGCGCGTGAGCACGTCTCGAATCTGACGCGTCGCGTCGCGGGTTCCTTATCGCGCTTGAAGAGATCCACCGCATTCTCACTGCGGTCGCGCTGTGGCCGCGTCACAGAGCGTTCACGCGGTCATCGCTCGCGAGCGCCCGATTCGACCGTCGCTGCTTCGAGCGTCGCGACCATGATTCGGCCGAGCGACCTCGAGAGCGCGAGGTGCTTCGCCTGCGTCGAGAAGCGAGACCCCGTCACGAGCTCTCCCGACGACAACCACCCTGCGCACGAGACCGTCGTCTCTCGTTGCTGCTCTGCGCTGCAGAACACGAGCTCGTTCTGGTCGGTCGCGACGCAGCCCATCGACGCTCGATGGACAGCAAGAACTCTTCGGGGCGGAGGCCCTGTCGGATTGGCGTCGTGGACGTGTGGCCAGAGCCCCCCGAGGTTGTACGCGATAGCGAAGGCCCAGCGCTGCTGGGGGTTTCACTGCGCGACGTCGGGGGCGTCACGGTAGCAGTGCCGGCGAAGCGATGCGGTCGAGAGACGCGAAGGTCAGCGCGCACGTACGCAGCGCGCTCGAGGGCCTTCACCGAAGCCGGTCTCGTCGAGCGTGTCTGTTGCGCGTGGCGCGCTACCTTGCGTACCAACGCCAGTCCGACGGCGAAGCGGCGGACCGGTGGAGAGCGAGCGACGCGATGCGAGTCTTTGTCGACGATCAGGGTGCGATCGAGCGTTTTGTGGGACGCGAGTGGGCCGAAGCGCCCGAGCGAGCGCGGGGCCGCTGGCGGGAGGCGCAGCGCATCGTCGATGTGCTCGCCAGCGAGATCGAGCTGCTCGCGATCGAAGTGCTCGTTGGCCCACGCGACGCTGTTCGCGACGAGGTGATCGAGCGCGAGGTGCATCTCCTCGTGGTGCCCGACGCGCCTCCCGGCGTGCGCGTCGCTGCCCGGTCTGCGGGGCCCAAGGTGAGTCACGCGCCGCTGCGCATCGACGGCGCCGCGCTCGAAGCGCTGCTCGTCGACGAGACCGTCGAGTGGTCGAGCGTCCGCGTGCTGGCGGCGTTCGCTCCGACGCTCGACGCCGCGCTCGTGATCGATCGCGCCTCGGACGTGCGCCCCTTCGAGCGACGCGGGGTCCTGGGTATTGCGGGGCCGCTCGAGATTCCGGGGCTTGGCCTGCACGCGCCGCTCGACGTCACGATCACGGACGACTGGGGACGCACCCTCGTGACCTTCGAGCGCGCGTGGTCTTCATGGGTCGAGAAGGGCCCCGACCTCGATCGCTACCTGCGCATCGTCGGCAAACTCGCAGCGCTCGACCTCGAGCCCGAGCCGCGCGACGACGGCGCGGTCTCGACCGGCAGCGCAGCGCCGTCGACCGCGGTGGCTGCGCGTTCGAGCGACGCTTTTGAGGCGACGGTCGCATCGACCGCGGCGTCGATCGCGGTCTCAGAGAGCGCCCCAGCGCCAGCGAAGCCCGAGTACGTCTTCGTCGCGAGCAAGCGCGCAGGGCCTTGCGTCGAGTGTCGCCACGCCAATCACGGGACGGTCGAGTTCTTCGACGGACAGGTGTTTTGCGGCCGAACGCCGCTCCCGCGCACCCGCGATTCGATCTGCGACGTGACCGTGCCGCTGCCGCGCTATCGCGGCGAGCCTCACCAGACGTGGGGGCGATACTTCTTGTTCGAGCGCTACGACGGCGCCAACGCGGTGCAGGCCGGCGCGTTCAACGCCGATGTTCGCGCCGAAGATCGAGAGCCCGACGACGGCGCGTGATCCCCTTCGGCGCGCGCTCACTGCAGTCTGAGCGGCGGCGCCAGGTCGACCCAACGATGCAGCACGCGCACGTCTCCGCACCGCGCTCGACGGGACGGGCGCGCAGATTCGGCTTCGGCGACGGACTCGCATCGGCGGTTGATGGCCGCATGAACCGCTGCCGGCGCGACGCCCCACAAGCGAGCGCAGACGACGGCGGTCGAGGCCTCGATCTCGCCCGTCCGAGCGAAGACCGTGTTCACGCGAGCGGGGCACGCGCGCCGCGCGTACTGCTGCGCTGCTGCGTCGTCGCGCGCGAACGCGCCGTTCGGGAGCGAGCGCCAGAGCAGCGACGGGCCGTTCATGTTGTAGCTGAATCCGCTGGGAGAATCGTCGCCTTCGCCCACGTACGGAGCGCTGCCAACCAGGTCCGGACGACCGTCGCTGTCCACGTCTTCGAACGCGGTCGGCGAGACCTCCGCGGTGTTCGCAAACGCCGCGATCGCGCCTCGCGCGAAGGTCGTCACGCCGCTCGCGTGAAGGTCGGGACCCTCGTTGACGTTGGTGTGCACGCTCCAGAGCAGCTCTTGTTCGCCGTCCCCGTCGTAGTCGAAGAGCGCCATCGATTGCAGCTCAGCGTTCATGTAGTCGCGCCACGTTCCGCCTCGCGTCGCGCGCACCTCGCGACCGGCGTCGTCCAGGTGAACGATGGCCCACGTCCCCTCGTACGCTCCTTCGGCGTCGGCGATGGGGCGCAGCTCGTCGAGGACGATCGCCCACGCCCCGCGCGTCGTGCGCACGCAGCGCCCGAACGTCTGCAGCTGCTCGCGCCACGCGTTGGTGGGCGGGACCGTCGCCAACACCTGCGCCGAGCGCGCCAGCACTGCAGCGCACACGTCACGGGCCTCTGCGGGCCTCGCGTCAGGCGCCGCATCGACCACAGCCGCCGTCGCTGCGTCCGCGCGCTCGACGACCGCCACGGGAGCCACGGGAGCAGGGCTCTGCGTCGTCTTGCAGCGATGGAGCGACGAGACCAACAGCAGTGAACCGAGTGCAAACAACGACGAGCGACGCTTCACGAACGCTGACGGTACCCGATCCGCGCGCACGCGAAACAGCGTCGCGCGCTCGTCGCTCACGGCCGCCACGTGAGCGCGACGCCCAACGTGGCGGAGCTGTAGCTCAGCGTGTCCGAGCACGGCCCGAGCGGACACTGCGGCTGGTAGAAGAGCTCCGTGTATCCCAAAGATCCCCCGATGCCCCACGAGCCCGCGTCGACCCCGCGGCCGCGCACCCAGTAGCGAAGCGCCGCGTCGAAGCGAACCTCTCCGCCGATCGAGTACACGCCGAGCACGCCGATGTCGACCTCGCGCGCGACGCGCGCCCACAGCTGCGCCTTCGCCAGCGACAGCCACGGCTGCGACTGCGCGCCGATCGTCGCGCCGAGCACCAGGTCGAGCGACGCCGCGGCGTTGCCCACGCGCAGCCACGCGAGCGCCTCGGGCCACACGCGCTCGCGAATCCCGCCGATGCGCCGGTTGAGCGTCAGCGCGCCGACGCCCGCGCCCACGACGGCGCCGTCCGTCGCGTACGCCGCGAGGCCGCGCACGCCGGCGACGAATACCCCTCCGCTCGGAGACCACATCGCGCCGATCGTCGGCGTCTCGACGCGCAGCGCGAAGTGACCGGCGCGGCCGTACACGTGGGCGTCGACTCCGCCTCCCACAGCAGCGCTTCCCGCGCCTCCGCCCACCGCTGCGCGCGCGCCGACGGCGAGCTCCCAGCTCGTCGTGAAATGCCGCGGCGCTAGCTCGAGCACGACCCGCGCCCGCGCGCTGCAGGGCCCGCGCGCGCAGCGGCCGACGAGCCTGTAGGTCGCGCGCTCTTCGAACGGCGTCGAAAACTGCACGACTCCCGGCCTCGAGCTCGCGCGCCGATCGACAGCCGCGCCGACTTGATTGACGAGCATGTATTCAACATCGCCCTGCTGCGACAGCGTTTCGACGCGCAGGGCGCGGCCGTGTCCGAGCGGGACGGCGATCGAGAGCTCGCGCTGGGCGTCGAAGGTCTCGACCCGCTCGGCCCGCGCGGGGCGCACGCTCCACGCGAGGACGCCCGAGCAATCGATGCCATTCGAGAAGCACCCCACGCGGATCTCGACGGCCGTCGCGCGCTCGCCTGCGGTCCATTCTGCAAACGAGCCGAGCGAGCAACCTGCTGCGTCGTCGCTGGTGATGGGCAGCGAGCGGTCGGGCGAGAGCGTGACGACCGTGTCTCCGCTGTGCGAAGCGCCAGCGAGGCGACAGGTCCCGACCTCGAGCGTCGCGTGTGGCGCGACGAGGACGCGGTGAGTTTGCGACCCGACGAAGGGCGCGAGCGCGACCGGCGCCGCGGCGAGCTCGGGCTCGGCCTGTGTCTGCGCCGTGGCTGTCGCCGCGCACAACGCGAGGGGGGCGCACAACGCGAGCGCAGCGCGCCGGGCTCTGCTGCGACCGCCGCTCACAGCGAACGCAGATACGCGAGCAAGTCCGCTCGCTGCTGGTCGTCGAGGGCGCTGGTCGACCCGTGGCGAACGCCCTCGCCGCAGCCCGTCAGCGTCGCTTCGATCGTGCTCGCGCAGCCGTCGTGCATGTACGGCGCGCGCAGCGACAGCCCGAGCAGCGACGGGGTCATCCAGCGCTGTGCCGTGGGCGTGGTCGTGGGGTTGGGCGTGGGGTTGGGCGTGAGCGAGTGCGCGCGCCCGTCGCTGAGCGCCGCGCCGCTGTGGCAGCTCGAGCACTGCGTGTCGGCACGCTCGAACACCGCGCGGCCGCGCTCGATCGCGGGATCGACCGCGGTGGCAGCGGGGACGCGGATCTGGGTCATCCACCGTCGCATCGCGCCGAGCTGCGCGTCGTCGAGCACGGGGCCAGCCATGCGCGCGCGCATGGTCTCGTCGAGCAGCGCGCGAAGGGAGCCTACGTCGCCGCGACGGTGATACGGGCCGTCCGAGCGAAGCCCGTAGAGCGAAGGGGTGCGGAGGGGGCCGGTGGCGCGAAAGTTCCACACGTGGCCGTCGTCGGCGCCCTCGGCGTGGCAGGAGGCGCAGGCGATTCCGCCGCCCAAATCGCCGTGAAAATAGTCGTGCCCGGTGTCTCTTCTCGACTCGATCGCGAGGTCGATCCTGCGCGATCCCACGTACAGCCTGGCCGGCTCGCGCGTCTGCACGACCAGCTCTTCGCCGACGAAGTCCACGGCCACCACTTGCCCCTCGAAGCGCCGCGCGCGGTCCTCTGCGATGCACCTCCCGCTCGGCCTCGCGATCGCGGCGACTGGGCTCACCGAGACCTGCGGCCCGTGCGCGCGATACGCGCTGAGCTCTCCGGCAAACGCCACCGCGACCTGGCCTGCGCGCGAGACGGCCACGTCCACCGGAAGCACTCCCCGCACGAGCATCGTCGCGGGCCGCTCAGTCGACGCCCGGTCCGTGAGCATGCGCACCGACGCCGGCGCGACGCTGTTGTCGCACGGGTCTCGCCAGCCCTGCTGCTCGCGCGAGTAGCTGTAGGTGTCTCCGCTCGAGTCCTCTTCGCGCTCAGGGCCGACGAAGGCAAACTGATGGGCCACGGCGACCCCGTGCGCGCTCGCTCGCATGCGCCACAGCGTCGCGGGACGGTAGGACCGCTCGTTGCCGTTGCGGTCCGTAAGCGTTGTCTCCGTGAGCGAGCGATGCCCCGTCCACTGTCCCTCGCGGTTGTACACGTCGATCGTCGCCGAGCGAAAATACGAGATCCAGAGCTGCCCGTCCGGCGCGAGCGCGACGTCGCGCGCGTCGGGATCGATCTTTCTTCGAGTGGCTCCGGCCGCGCCGCGCACGGGCATCGCGACGAGCTCGCCCCGCGCGCACGCCACGAAGAGCCGCCCTTCGCGCGGGTCGTACTCGACGCCGCGAGGCTCGACGCAGACCGGCCGCTGCTCGATCGTCGACGCGCGCTCGGGCTCGATGCTGAGCAGCGCACCGGCCGCGCGCAGGACAACGTGCACTGCTCCCTCGTCGTCCTCCACGGCGCGCCCAGGCTCCGAGCCCGCGGGAGCCTCGATGCGACGCACCGAGCCTGCGCGCAGGTCGACGACGAAGACCGCGGATCGATCCGGGTCGCTCGCGATAGCGAAGCGCTGATCACGGGTGACCAGCAGCGTGCCTCCCGAAATCGGCGGTGGCGCGACAGCGAGCGATACCGTGGGCGCCTCGGCGAGAGGAGCGTTGGCGTTGAATCCACACCGCGCTGCGCCGAGCGCGAGCCCGAGCCCGAGCGCGAAGCGCGAAGCGCGTGGAAGACAACGGAAAAAACGCGGTCGTACAGGCTCCAAACGGCTCACGTTCAAAACGATAGGGCCGCTCGGGCAAAGACTCATCGGGGGGATTGCCGAATCGATCGTGCGGTTGCTCGAAGCGAACGTTCGTCTCGTTGGCGACCGCGCGCGACGATCAGCGCCTGCCCTTCTTCGCTTGAACACGCGCTCGGGGTCCGCCACAGATGCCCTGGTGATGAACCGCGTTGCCTGCACGCTCTGCGTCGCGCTCTGTGTCACCGGGCTCGGCGCGTGTCGTCGATTGCTCGACGTCGTGCCAGATCCCAACGCGACGCCCGTGACACCTCCGACGCAGCCCTCGACGCCGACTGAATCCCACGAACGAGGCGCCGAGCGAGCTCGAGCGCCGCGGCGAGCGAGCCATCCCACGGTGACGCTCTCGGTGCAGTGCGGCGCCGAGAGCATGACGATCGACGCGCCGAGCACGTGGCGCGCAACGGCTGGCAGCGACGGTGAGCTGCGCCATCGATGGGCGCTCGGCGACGGCGACGAGGGACCATGGGTGATCGTTCGCTGCGCGAGCGCGGCGCGATCGGGCTTCAGAGAGATCGACGCGCTGTACCGTCGCTTCACCACCGCGCAGGGCGCAGCGCACCCGCGCGTCGGCAGCGGCTACGCTGGCATCGGACAGGTCAGCGGAATGCGCTCGATCCGCGTCGAGGCCGAAGGGACGCTCGTGCAACCGGTCGATGGCGTCGCGATGACGCTTCCTGCACAGGCGATGCAGGTGCAGACGAGGATCATCGAGGCGCGCGGCGCGGCCGTGGTGTTGGAGATCGTCGGCCGTCAGGGCGCGCTCGCGCCGTGGCTCGCGGCGTTCGACGCGATGGTCGAGTCCGTGCGCAGCGACGGGCAGGCGCTCGCCGCCTGGCGCGGGGCGCATGATCGGGCAGCGGGCCCGGCGACGTAGCGCTCTTTCGCCATCGGGCGGAGGTATCACTCGACTCAGTCTTCGCCGACGGTTCGCGCTCCGCCGAGGCAACGGACCGTGGCGTTGGCGGTGATCGCGCACACTCGACCGCGGGTTGGAGCGACGCCACCGGCGGTTCCGATGACGATGCGCGCGGCGCCGTCGATGCCGGGGAGCTCCGTCGGCTCGGTCCATCGCTGCACGCCGTTGCCCAGGTCGAGCCCGCCCCAACACGCGGCCCGTCCATCGCGGCGCAGCGCGCAGGACACAAACGATCCGAGCGCGAGGTGCGCGACGTCGGTCACTCGTCCGGATGCAACCGGCGTCCGCGGACCCGCGCTGCTGTTGCTGCCCCAGCACGCGATCCAACCGTCCTCGCCGCGCGCGCACGCGTGCTCGTGGGTCACCGCGATCTCTGCCGCCGGGGCGAGCGCCGCGACGCGCACGGGGCGATCCGCGTGGCTGAGATTCCCGGTGCCGATGACGTTGAAGAAGCTCGAGCCCCAACACCACACGCTCGCGTCGCGAAGCAGCGCGCAGGTGGTGTTCCACCCAGCGGCGATTTGCTGCGCCGGCGCGAGCTCGACGCGCGCCGCGCGACGGTCGCCGTTCGCGATGAAGCCGCCGCGGCCGAGCTGCCCGTACGAGCCGTCGCCCCAGCACCACACTGCCCCGTCCGCGGTGAGCGCGCAGCCGTGGTTCGAGCCGAGCGCGAGCTGCCTCGCGCCGCGCACGCCGTCGATCCGCTCGACGCGACCGCGCGGAGTGCCATCGTGCGTCCACACGCTGGCGTCGACGCACCACACCGTCCCGTCGACCGCGACGACGCAGAGCGACCCGCCCGTGTCGACGCTGCCCCCATCAACGAGATCCACTGCAGCAGGAAGCCCGCTGACGCGAACAGCGACCGGCGTCCACGCGCGACGCCTCCACGCCGCGGGCTGCCCTCTTCGCGGGACCGGGCGCCCGTCGTAGTTCACGCCCCAACACCACACGCTCGCGTCGTCGAGCAGCGCGCACGTCCTGCGACCCCCTGCGGTGATCCGTCGAACGCCGCGCAATCCCTCGACGACGCGCGCGGTCGGTCCGTTGGCTGGGTCGTCGACGGCAGGCGTGTGGGCGTCGGTCCAGCAGCGAAGGGCCCCGTCGTGTCCGCGCGCGCAGCAACCCTGTCGACGGTCGACCGTCGTCGCGCACGAGACCGTCGAGAGCAGCGCGGTGATCGGCGTGTTCGCAGCGGTTTGCTCGTTGTCCATCGTCGGCTGCGGGCGCCACTCGATGGTGTCCTCTGCGCGCGGCCAACACGCTTCGCGGCCATCCACCAACGTCGCGCAGCACGCGAGCTGACCGTCGCGCATCGCGCGGCAACGCTGTCCGTCGGCCCGCTCGAGCAGCGCAAACACCGAGGAGATCCGCGCGCGAACTTCGTGTTCGGCCGTCGAACCCGCGGCAGAAGCGCTTCGAACAGCGTTGGCCGCGCAGCCACCGACGAGCAGCGCTGTCGCGAGCGCGATCGAAGTTCGGACCAGCCTCGAAGTGAAGTGCCGTTGCATCCGCAGCTCTTGTACGGCGAGCAACGCTCGTCGCGCGCGCGGCTTACAGCGCGCAAGGCCTGCTTCGCGCTCAGTACCCGTTGGTGTTGATCTTGTAGTTGTCGAACGCGTCCATCGAGTTGGCCCGAATCTGCAGCATCACTTCGACGGTCTCTCCGGGCGCGATCACCCGATCGACGTCGCCGTGGCCGCTCGACGCGCGGATCAACCCGCACTCGAGTCGCACCGAGATGTTCGCGCGGTTGTGATAGCGCCAGCGATACGCGCCTTCGAGCACGTAGCGGTCGTACTCGGGCATGTGATTGTTGCCGCGGCTGCGCGCGTCGGTGAACGGTCCGAACGGACGAAACGCCATGATCCAATCGCGCACGAACTGAAACCGCGCGTAGCTCGGGTCGGCGCTGTCGGTGACCTCGGGCGCGTCGATGAAGTTCGGATGAAACCCGCCGAGGTCGTCTTCGATGCTCGCGACGAGCGTTCCGTCTTCGGCGTAGAGCCACCACGCGCTGGCTGATTGTGCGTTGGCCACGGTGCTTCCGATGGGCGTCGCGACCCGACTGTGGCTCGGAAAATTCACGCGGATGTACCCGTTGCCGGTCGGTTCGCTCGGCAGCGGCATCCCGTTCGTCTGCTGACGAAAGGTGAACTCGCTGCGGCAGAACCCCGTTCCGCACCGCAGCGGCGCTGCGTCGGTGGCGCTGGCATCGGGCGCCGATGCGTCGGGAAGCGACGGCTGCTGCTCGGAGACCACGTCGCCCGTCGCGCTGTCTGCGCCCGCGTCTGCGTCGGTCGCGACGGTCGCGTCGAGCGTCATCGCGTCCGCGGCTGCGCTGTCCCCAACAACGTCTCGTCTCGCTGCGTCCTGCGCCTGAGCGTCTCGGTCTCCTAGGATCACGCCGTCACACGCAGCCGTCGTGCTCGCGGCCAGCAGCGCGAGCACGCACACCCATCGTCGTTGCATCGTTGCGCGCGAGTGTATCGCAGCGCGCCGCGCCTGCGACGGGCATCGCGCGGACAAGCGCCGGGAGAAATCCAGTCGAACCAACGGCTGCTGCCCTCGGCGAACGTCGCGGACGTTTGCTTAGCTCCCGCTTAGATCTCGCATAGCTCGCCGCCCGCGCCCCACGCGCGCGTCGCTGCGCGGTACGCCATCGAGCGCTTCGACGCTGCGCACGCGCAGGTCGCCCGAACGCTGCGGGCGCCGCGCACGCGACGGTCAGCGCTCGCTGTTCGAGTCCAACGATGAAACACCTGGCAACAACCCTGAACTCTCGCGCGGCGCTGTGCCTCGCTGCTGCGCAAGCGCTCGCCTGCGATCCGGCGAACAGCAACGGCCCTGACGCGTCGATGGATGCACCATCGGGCGACGCCGAAGCGTCGATCATCGACGCGACGGTCGAGCACGAGACCGTCACCGACGCCCTCGACGTGCAGTCGAACGACTCGCTCTCCGACGCTCTCGCACCGGACGCGATGGACGCTGCGACGGAGCTCGACGCCGTGTTCGTGGGCGATGCTGCGAGCGACGCGAGAGCCGTCGCCGACGCGACGAACGATCGCGTCGCGCCCGTCGACGGGGGCTCGGTCGTCGCTCCTGTGTCGCGGAGCTGCGCGCGTACAGCGCTGCCCGGCTGCGGCATGGTGACCATCGAAGGCGGCCGATTCGACCTCGGAACGCCCACCCAGTGCTTCTCGATCCCCGACGCCACCTGCGGCTACAGCGCGTCTCCCGTGCAGAACAGAATCACGGTGGATCGCTTCGCCATCGACGCATACGAGGTCACCGTCGCGCGATTCAACGAATACTGGTCCGTGCGCGGCAGCGAAGCGAGCGCGGTTCGATCCGCGCCGATTCGCTACCGTGGCGGCGACGTGCCGTGGGCCCCCGCGCCCAACGCCGAGCCCTTTCGCCAAGGAAGCAACTACAACTGGCTTCCCGCCACTTCGATTCGCGACGCGCATCCCATGAACGGGGTCGACTACTGGATGGCTCAAGAGTTCTGCGTTTGGGACGGCGGACGATTGCCCACCGAAGCCGAGTGGGAATACGTAGCCCGCGGCGGCGCCCGCGCAGGGCTCGCCGCGGGGCGTATCTATCCATGGGGCGACAGCGACCCGAGCGGCGGCTGCGCGTTCGCCCGTTGGAGTCACGTCGACTGCCTCGTCGAAGACGGCGCGCGCACCAATCGCGTCGGTCGCTACCCGACCGGCGCCGCTGGCGGTGTCTTCGACCTCGCGGGCAACGTCTGGGAGTGGGTCGCCGACGAGTTCACCGGCTACGCGAGCAGCGGCCCGATGGACGCGTGCAACGATCGCTCGAACGCTGTGAATCCCCTGTGCTTCACTGGCCTCGCCGCGAGCTCGCGGGTCATTCGTGGCGGGGGCTGGGGTGACACCGTCGCCGCGAACCTTCGCGCAGCGTCGCGAGGCAGCTTCAACCCCAACCTGCGCGGGTTCAACATCGGCTTTCGTTGCGCTCGCGACCTGCCGCCGTGAGCGCGCCCGTCCGCGACGCGCCGCTCGTCGCCGCGCAGCGCTTCACCACACGGGCACCTCGCGCGGCAAGACCCGAACGATGTCCTGCGGGCAGCGCCAGAGCGCGCGCAGTCGAACGCGACCTTGATCGACGCCCTGATAGATCGCCCCTTCTGTGTAGAGCGCGTCGAGCGCGGCGAACGCGGTGTGCTCGTTCGACGTCGGCCGCGCGCGGGCCCAGCCGTCGAGCGCGACGAGGTCCCGCGCGATCTCGACGGCCATGGGGTGCACCGTTTGCACCATCGCGACCTCGTCGCAGAGCACGACCGGGTTCAACGGCGAGAGCGTTCGACCTCGGCTCACAGCGCGCGTGAGGGACGAAGGGTTGGCTGTCAGCACGGCGCCGGCGCGCAGGTCGTAGACCGACTCGCCGTCGATCGCGTCGACGATCACCCACTCGAACGCGCTCGCGTGCGGCTTGTCGAAGGCGGCGAGCGACTCGTTGACCTGCCGCGCGAGGCGCTCTGCGCTCTTGATGCGCGCGGCGCGCGCGGCGACCATCACCGCTGCCGCCCAATCTGCAGGAACCCTCGCGCGATGCTCCTCTTGGCTCCAGGCGAGCCCGCACGCCGCGCACCGCTGCGGGCGCGAGCGCGGCTCGTTGCCACGCTGGTAGACGGAGGTGACGTCCCGCGCTCCGCACCGCGGGCAGCGCCCCCGCTCGGCGTAGAACCAACGCTCGTCCGCGAGCGCCGCCGCCTCGTCGAGCAGCGACGCGCGCTCGAAAAACTCGGCGATCCCGTCGCAGTCCCGCGCGAGCGTGACCCACGGCCGCAGCTCGTCCTCGCTCGGCCCTTCGAGCGCCGTCAAGATCGCCCGAAGGTGCGCGGCTGCAGGCGAGAGCAGGCTCTCGTCGGGCTCGGCGTTCATGGCTCGTACCTGCCGCTCGAAGTGCTCTGCGGGCTCTCTCTCTCGAACTCGAGGCTGGCGGCTTCGGGGTCGACGTCGATGAGGCAATCGGGGTGATCGAAGCGCTCCGAGCGCGCGGTCTCGCAGTCGGCTGCGCGGTGGATGGCCGCCTCGCGGGCAGCGATCGGGCCGAGGCACCGCCGACACACGTGCGGCCAACGCGTTCGGTCGAGGTTGGGCATGCGCGAGCGCGATGGTGTCGCTGCGGACACGCGCGCGCAACGGCGCGGCGCTACGGGTGGTAGGTGCTCTGTTGCATGGCGGAGAGCGATCGACTCGAGCTGGGCCGTCTCCGCCCGTCCATGCAGGCTCGATCGTCGCCGCCGCCAGGAAGTTGATCGAGTATCGTGTCCGACGGCGATGCCGTTCGTGATCGAGGGCTCGTGGAGAAATCGACACGCGGAGGCAACCCTTTGGCGGTCTGCGGGATCTATGCGCCTCTCGGGAAAAGGCTACAACCGAAGGAGCAGTCAGATGGCTTCGAACAATAGACGATGCGGGTGGGTAGTGTGTTTGGTCGCGCTCTGTGGGCCGGCTGCTTGCCGGTCGGAACTTCGCTGCGATCCTCCTCTCATCAAGGCAAGGGACTCGAATCAGTGTCTGTTTGAATGCGGAACGCGAGAGCGCCCCGCGAACGAGAACTGTTACTCGCGCGACAGCGGCATGACGATCGAAGCGAGCGTCGTTGATGCGAGCCTCGATGGTCGGGTCGAAGACGTCACGGACGCGCAACACTGCGAACCGCCACAGAACCGATGTGGAGACCAGTGCACGACGTTGGCGAACGACCCCGAGAATTGTGGGTCTTGCGGCCGGTCGTGCGGCGCGGTCGCTCACGGACGCGCGGTGTGCTCGTCGTCGGTCTGCGCCATCGAGTGTGAGACCGGGTTTGTATCGAGTGATGGCCAGTGCGAAGTCCCGACTGCGCGGTTGGTCGCTCCGCTCAGCGGAAGTCTCACAACGTCGGTTCAACCGACGCTCGAGTGGGCGCTGCCTGACGGGGTGGCTGAAGCAGTAGTGGAGGTTTGTTCGAGCAGCAGGTGCGAGGAAGGAAGTCTTGTCGCGAGCGAGATCGTTCGCGGCACGCGTGTCCGCGCACCAGTGCGGGGGGACACAGGGCGAGGCGTCTACTTTTGGCGTGTCCGAACGAAGATCGGTGATGCCGTCGCGCGCCAGCCGAGCACGACGTGGAGTTTTGTTCCTGCTCCGCGCGGAGCGGCCACGGACTCGGTCTGGGGAGCCATGTTCGACTACAACCGCGATGGTCTCGGCGATTGGGCCGCGGGAGCCCCCACCGCGAGCTGGATGGGCAACAGCGCGGCTGGTGTGCTGAGCGTCCTTGTGACGAGCGGACCTTCGAGCAGCACTGTGCTCCGCGCTGGAGGCGCGGAGTTGGACGCCCAGTTCTCGATCGAGGTTGCCAACGTCGGTGACGTGAACGGCGATGGGTTTTCGGACGTCGCTGCGACGCTCGTTCGGCCGAATCCACGGGTCCTTCTGTTCTTTGGCACGGACCGGCTCAGCGCAGCTCCGCTCACTGCAAGTCAAACCCTGACAGAGCCCGTCTCGGGCAAGCTATTCGGCTTTGCTGTTGCGGGTGTCGGCGACCTCAATCACGACGGATACGCAGACATCGCAGTGTCTGCTCCACTCGAAGACGAAGGCCCGCTCGTGAGGGCTGGCGCTGTGTACGTCTTTCTCGGCTCGCCCAGCGGTGTCCGCTCTCCTCTGCGAATCAGCGGAGTCCGCGCAAGCGGCTACTTTGGAGCGTCGATCTCGAGCGCAGGAGACTTCAACGCTGATGGCTTTGCTGACATGGTCGTTGGAGAGCCGAATCAGGTGCTCAACAGCAGCTTTGGTCCCGGCGAAGGCGCTGCGTCCATCGCGCTCGGCAGCGCATCAGGGATCGGGCCTATCGCCGTTCGCTGGACAGGCGGAGGACCTGGCGGGCTGTTCGGAAGGCGTGTCCAACTGCTCGGCGACGTGAACGGCGACGGCTTGCCAGACGTCGCTGTCGGCGCTCCTCGCGACGGGAGGCTGGGCTACCTCAACGGTGGAAGTATCGCGGTGTATTGTTCGTCCCGCGGCGCGCTGCCCGAGATGCCGTCCGTGATGTTGTGGGGTGACAACGATCGCCAGAACATTGGCGCTGTCATGTCGGCTGGAGACCTCAACGCGGATGGCGTTGATGACATCGTCACATCGTCAACAGACCTGCAAAGCACCACGCGAGGAGAAGTTTGGATCTTTGCTGGGGCGCGGGGCACTCCTTCTTCGCTCCCGTCGCGAGTCGCTGCGTCCGCCGCAGGGACAGGCTTCGGATGGGCGATTGGAGTCAACGCTCCGCGTACGCTTGGAGGGCGGGAGGCGTTGTATGTTGGCGAGCCTGAAGTGTTGGCTACAGGTCACGTGCGGCGCTACGACGCGCAAGCGTTTCCTCTTGCGTTTTCTGCGCTCGAGACCAGCGGCGCGATGGGGCGGTTCGGTGCGTCTGTAACGTCTTCGCGTTGACGATCGTCCTCGCGTTCGCCCGTTCGCGAGGTCCACTTCATTTCTCAACAGCGATGCTACATGCGGTAGGTTCCCCGCACAGGCCAGCGCTGGTTCGTGCAATCCAAGCAGAAGAAGCCACCCACGAACTCGACTAAGAATTCGCCGGTGAATTCGTTCATCGACGTGAACTCACCCGTGAGTGTGTAGACCTCGTTGCACGTGCCTGGAACCGTGCCCGTGACTCGGAAGCGGTTCGCCATCGGCGCGGGGCCGGTCATGGTCGCGGGCGCGCCAGTCGCGGTCAGTCCCATCGCAGTCACCGTGAACTGGAGGAACCGCACGTTGAAGTTCACTCCGCCACCTGCACACGCGCGCATTGGCGCCGGAGACAAGTCATAGATGCCCGACCGAACGGTGCCGCCCATGCACGCCATGTCCATCATGTGCGTGCACATCCGCGTCCCCTCGTTGCACGCATCGACCGTGCACGGGTCCATGTCCGCGCAGTTGACGGCCATCCCCGCGACGCAGGCGAGCTCGGTGTTGCACGTCTCGGCGCCGTTGCAGTAGTTGCCATCGTCGCACTCGGCGTTGTTGCGACACGCGGTCGCCATGATGCAGCCCATCGTCGCGTTGCACGTGCGCCCGCCCATGCAACGGGTGTTCTGCGGAACGTGCTCGCATGTCCCCGCGACGGTGCACGTGTCCTCGGTGCACTCGATGTTGTCGTTGCACTGAGCGTTGGTCGTGCACATCGTGCTCGCGCCGCAGCCCGAGGTTGGGTTGCAGACCTGGCCGTTGGTGCACTGCGTGTCGTCGGGTTGATTGCGGCATGTGCCGTCGACGAGGCAGCTGTCGCGCGTGCACGCGATGCGATCGTCGCACTCTGCAGAGGACATGCACGTGCGTGTTCCGCCCGTGGTGCAGCCGCGTCCCGAGACGCACATCTGGCCCGCAGAGCACATCGAGTTGTCCGCGCTGTGCTCGCACACGCCGCCGACCAGGCACAGGTCGCGTGTGCACGCCGTGTTGTCGTTGCAGTCTTCGTTGCGCGTGCAGCCGTTCATCGTCGCATCAGACGAGCCCGAGTCGCCGGTGAGTGGCCGGACGGGACCACACGCGATCAGCCCCGTCATTGCAGCGGCCGCGACAGAGAAACTGACGATTCGAGAAGCAATTCGCATGAGTATTATCTCCTCGTTCCGTCGAACGCGTATGGCTGGGGAACACAGCCCGTTGAGACATCGCAGAAGTCGAACGATACGTTGAGCGTCATCCTGAGCCGATTCGCCATCGTCGCGGCGCCCTGCAGCGTAAATACCCACGTGCAGATCCCACGCGACCAGCGACCGGATGCGCTGAACATCCCCATCGATTGCGTGCCAGTGAGGTCGACCGGCAGGCCCCGCACGGTGACATTCGATCCCGACACATCGACGTTCAGGCTGCTCACCGGGCCGAAGTTGCCAGTGCCGCATGTGTAGCTAGGCGCGGGCGTGACATCGTAAACGCCCGCCTGCACGCTCCCGCCGCACGGGTTGAGCATCACGTGCTCGCACATGCGCATGGCCTCGTTGCACACGTCGCCCGTGCACATATCGCTGTCGGCGCAGTTGGGCGCGGTGCCCGCCGCGCACATCCCGCTCGTGCAGCGCTCGACGCCGTTGCAAAACCGACCGTCGTCGCAGTCGGGGTCGGTCCCGCAGCGGCCCGGCGCGACGCAGTTGAGCGTGTACGAACAGCGCTCGCCCGCCGTACATCGCGAGTCGTCGCGGATGTTCTGGCACACCCCGCCCGCGCCGCACACGTCCCGCGTGCACGCGACGTTGTCGTTGCAGTCCTCGTTGCGCATGCACGAGTTGCCCGCGGCGCAGCCGCGGCCGACGAAGCAGCGCTGGCCCATCGGGCAGCGGTTGTCGTTGGTCGTCCGCTCGCATACGCCGCCGAACACGCACGACTCGTCGGTGCACGCGATCCCGTCGTCGCAGTCCTCTTGGCGCGTGCAGCGCCCAGCGTCCGAGCCTCCGCCGACGCCTGTGTCCGTCGCGGCGTCGGTGCTCGACGAGCTGTCCGTCGGTGGCAACAGCGGCGGCCGCGGAGTCCCACAAGCCGCGAGCGTCGCCAGCGCTCCAACCATCGCCATCGAACGCGCGAAAGAATGCATCGTCGGTCGATGCTACAGCGCGCGCGGCGCGTTCGTCACGCCCGCTGCGAGAGCCACGCGGCGAGCTCTTCTGCCGGCTTCTCGAGCGCGTCGGCGACCTCGTCGCTGCTTCCCTGGGTCGCCGCGAGCAACCGCGCGTGTTCGGGCTGGGTCATCGCGCGGCCGAGCCGCTTCTCGCAGAGCCGCACGAGGGGCGCGAGCGCGCCGCGCATTCCTTCGATGCGCCCTTGCTCGATGCCCTTCTCGATGCCCTTCTCGATGCCCTTCTCGATGCCCTTCTCGATGCCCGACGCGAATCCTCGATCGAAGCCGAAGTCGACGAGATCCTCGATGATAATGGGCTCCATGTCGGCGTCTCGCATGGCCTGGGTCATGGCTTCGTACCTTCCGTTCATGATGGCTGCGACCGTGGCGAAGTGTTGAGCGAAGAACGACGCGCCCGAATCGCCGAGCGAGCGCGCGACCAACTGACAGAGCGAGCGTGCGTCACCTTGCCACGCGGCGCCAGCGGCGAAGCAAGCGAGCTTGGGGTGGCCGAGCAGAAGCTCCGCGGGCACTTCGCTGAGCACGATCGACGTGAGTCGCAGCGACACGTCGTTGTGAACGATCATCGTCGGTCGCAGGTCATCGGCCGGCGTCGTCAGCCACAGCGCCACCGAGCGCACGCGGCGCTCGGGGTGCTTGACCACGAGAGACAGATGGTACCGCAGCACGCGCGCCAGAAATCCCCGATCGCGATACGCTTGCGCCTCGACGTGGAGCAGCTCGTCAGCGCCGATCTGCGAGGCGAAGTCCATGTCGATCGGCGGCGGCAGCGCGTCGATCTGCGTGGGCGTCGCGACGATCAGTCGGGCGTCGGTCGGTGAATTCGCGAGCAGCGTCGGCGCGCAGAGCCTGACGAACGCGACGACTTGCTCGGGCTCGTGCCGACAGAATGCTCGAAACGCGCGGTCTGAGTGCGCCATGGCGACCCGGCACGCTCGCCGATCAGATCGGAGAGCACAAGCGTTGCGGGACAGACTATGTCCGAAGATCGCTCTGCAGAATCGCTGTCGAAACGATCACCGCGGCGTCCGCTCTTCAGCGTTTGGCGACGAGCTCTTCTGCGAGGGCGCGGCCTGCGGCTTCGTGCGCGGCGTCGCTGCTCGGCGAGCGCGTCTCGTTGGCGTTGGCGTTGGCGTTGGCGTGCGGTGCGGGGCTGTGTGCTCGCTGAGCAAACACGTCGAGGCCCTTTTGGATCTCTGCGCGCACGCGGCCGTCGACCGAGTGAACCCAGTCTTCGCGGTGACCGCTGCCGTCCCAGCGCGTCTCGATGGGCTCGCCCACGCGGTAGCGCATCGCCGCAGGCAGCGGAAAGTGCGGCCACGGACCGACCGCGAGCCCCCACGGCAGCGACAGGTGCACCGGAAAGATCTCTGCCCGCGCGATGCGATGCAGCCCGATCGCGCGCGCGAACCGGTGCCCGTCGCTGAGCACCATCAGCGTCTCGTGCGCGCCCGCGTGCGACACGGGGACGATGCGCGAGCCGGCCTCCATGGCCATGCGGACGTACCCGGTTCGTCCTGAAAAATCGCACTCGAACCGCTTGGACCACGGCCGCCACGTCTCGCGGTCGCCGCCCGGCAGGACGAGCACGTCGCGCTTGTAGCCCATCAGCGCGCGCAAGCACGCCGCGCGCGTCGCGTGCATCACGCCCCGCTTCGCGAAGAACGCCCCCGTCGCGTCGAGCGAGAAGATCATGTCGTGCGCCATCGCGTGGATCGGCCGCGACGAGCCGAAGGTTCGATACCACTTCGCGACGAAGCCCCAGACGTCGGGGATCGTCGTGCCGCCCGAGTGGTTCATCACCACCATCACGGGCTCGTCCGGGATGTTCTCGAAGCCCTCGTACGAGCAATCGAAGTAGCCCCGTCGCCTGTGGTCCGCCGAGCGCTCGCCGAACACCGGGCCGACCCAGCGCAGCGTCTCGTCGACCGCCGCTGCGTCGAACTCGCCTGGGTCCGCGCCGAACTTCGGCCCTTGCTCGCCGTGGAGCCACTGCATCAATCGACTGGCCATGGTGTGTCCTCTACGCAGTAGTGCGAAGTACGTTACGCAGTCAAGGCTGACTGACGTTGGTCAATGTCATGACTTTGACCACTGTGCAACCGACGGCCACAGTGCCGCCGTGGCAATTCTTCTTCCTCCTGAGCGGCTGTTGTTTCTTCCGCTGCGCGCGAAGGGCTTCAAGAGCGCGCGGGTGCGCACCGATGTGGGAGTGATGCACGCGCTCGCGGCGCCTGGTCGCGGTCCGTTGCCCACCGTCGTGCTGTTGCACGGGCTCGGCTCGGCGGCGGTGCACCTCGGGCCGCTGCTCGAACCGCTGCGCAAGCACACGCGCGGCGTGGTGGCTCTGGATCTTCCTGGGCACGGAGACAGCGAGGTTCCGGGGGACGGACTGACGCCCGAGAGCCTCGAGGTGGGGCTCGTGCAGGCGCTCGACGTGCTCGCGCCGGGCGACAGCATCGTGTTCGGAAACTCCCTCGGCGGCGCAGCAGCCGTGCGCTTCGCCCTCGCGCGCCCCGAGCGTGTCCGAGGGCTCGTTCTGGTCTCGCCCGCGGGCGCGTCCATGAGCGAGCGCTCGTTCGCGAGCTTTCGCCAGAGCGTCACGATCGACTCGCACGAGAGCGCCAAGAGCTTCATCGACCGCGTGTTCGTCCGCCCTCCCTGGCCGCGCTCGATGCTCGCGTGGGGGACACAGCAGAAGTTTCGCGCCCCCTCTGTGCGCTCGCTGCTGTCGTCCACGCGCGCCGAGCATCAGTTCAGCGCGCACGAGATCCGCTCGCTCTCTGCGCCGACGCTGCTCGTGTGGCCGAAGGGGGACCGAGTGTTTCCCGAGGGCTGTCGTGAGTTCTTCGCGACCCACTTGCGCGGCGCGCGCGTGATCGAGCCCGAAGGCGTCGGTCACAGCCCGTACCTCGAAGACGCCGACGGCCTGCTTCGCGCGATGGTCCCGTGGATGCACGAGTTCGTCACGACGCGCGCCGCGACGGTCTCGGCCAGCGCCTGATCCGCTCGCTGCGCGGTGCAAAATCAGCGCGGCTCATCGGGTGCTAGCTTTGCGCGGTCGCGCAAAACGCAGACGGTGCTGAGCAACCGAGGGACAACGCCCTTCTCGCGGCGTATCGTCTGGAAAACGC
Source organism: Myxococcales bacterium (assembly GCA_013298625.1). GTDB lineage: Bacteria > Myxococcota_A > Polyangia > Polyangiales. The sequence continues at coordinate 44,237 of JAAFIF010000048.1, read as the reverse complement.
GCGACCGAGAGGGGTCGACGGGAGCTACGCCAGAGCTGTGAGGGGCTTTGCCGAATGAACGTCGTTCTGTTCGATCGAGATCCAACGATTGCGAAGCTCGTCGCGACCGCGGCGAGCACGAAGTTCAACTACGTCTGCGCGGTGAGCGAAGACGAGGCGTTCTCAGCGGTCGAGGCTGAGTCGAGCCCGTCGATCTTGCTCATCCGCTGGTCTTCTATCGCGCCGTTCGCAAAGGCGTTCGCGCAGCGGTGGGCCGCCATCGGCCGCGGCGCGCTCGTGGCGCTGCTCAGCCCGAGCGAGCTCGATCAGCTCCCGCGCGCGCTCGCCATCGGCGTCGACGACGTCGTGCTCGGGCCCTTCAGCGCTCCAGCGCTGGTCGCGCGACTCGAAGTGCTCTCGTGGCGCGTGCGCGCGCCGTCGGGCCGCAAGGTCGCAGCGGTGCTCCGCATGGCGCTCGATCACCCCGATGGCGGCGAGGTCATCATTCGCGCGGGCGACGACGTCGCGCGGGTCTTCGTCGTCTCGGGAAGCGTCGCGTGGGTGCAAGACCCGCGCGACACACGGCCGTTCTTGGAGACGCTCCACGACCTCGCGCCCAACATCTCACGCGAAGAGTTCGTCGCGGTGCTCGAAGAGTCTCGGCAGACGAAGAAGCACTTCGGCGCGATCCTCGTCGCGTGGGACTTGATGACCCGAGAGGCGTTCGACTCGGGCATGGCCAAGGCCATCAAATCACGGCTCGACGCAGTGCTCGCGTGGCCCGAATCGAGCGCGTTCTTCGCGCCCGGTCAGCAGGCCTTCTCGGGCCCCACGGTGGCCATCGACTCGGTGATGGCTGGCCGGCCTCGCTCGAGCAACAGCGCCCTCGTCGCCGCGCCTCCGTCCATCTTGTCGAGCGACGAGCTGCGCAGCGCGGCCAAGCTCGTCAATCAGCTCATGGGCCAGAGCGGCATCGTCGGCGCAGCGGTGTTCGACGAGACGCTCGCGGTGTGCGTCGCGCAAAAAGGCGAGGTCGGCGAGGTCGAAGGAGCGTGGGCGCAGATCAACACCCTCTCGGCGTTTGGCGCAGAAACACAGGACGCGATCGTCGCACGCGGAGACCGCTGGTACGTCGCCCGTCGCAGCCCGCTCACGCCGCGCCTCGTCGTCCACGTCGTCTTCGACGGAAAGACCATCGTCATCGGCCTCGCCCGACACTTGCTCGCCAAGGTCGTCGCCGAAGGCTGAGCCGGTGTTTCCGCTGTGCGCGCTCGTCAAAACCAGTCGAGCCCGAGCCCGAAGGTGAGCGCCAGCAGCCCGCCGTCCTGACCGACGTACTTGGTCGGGTGCAGATCCGCGCTCAAGCTCAGCCCGAAGCGCCGCGCCGTCGTGGGGCCCCAGCCCCCGAGGTTGATCGCCGTGCGCACGTGCCCTCCGAGCGCGGCCTCGACGCCGGAGCCGCACGAGAGCGACGCGCTGTCGCAGTTGCCGAAGGCGAGCACGTCGAAGCTCGGACCCGCGGCGATCTCGAGCACATGAAACACCGTCAAGCTGGCCATCAGCGCGTTTTGGCTGTGCCCCATCAGCGCCCCCGAGAGCGCGCCGCTCGATGACTGCGCGCCGATCGCGCCCACGAGGTTCTGACTCTGCACGTAGAGCCCCACGTAGTGGTTGAACTGCGCGCCGATGCGAAGCGTGACGCCGCCCGCGGCCCCGGTCGTCGCCGCGCCGCTCGCGCCCAGCGGGACGTACGGGCCCGCGACCAGCGAAAATCCCCCGCGGACGCGCGCTCCGTCCGTCGAGCGCTCTTGCGCGTGCGCCGCGCTCGTCGAGAGGGCCAGGGCCATCGTGACCGCTGCCACTGCTGCGTGAGGGCGCTTCATCGATCGCTCCCGTACTCGAAGCGGACGATGGCCGAGGGCGTTCGAAAGGTCGGGACGCGCATCGTGCACAGCGCCGCGCGGAGGCACTGCGCGTCGCTCTCTCCCACGCCGGGGCCGCGCACGTCGAAGCGCACAGGGACGCCCGCGCTCACGAACTCTCCGCGCACCCGCACCGCCTGCGCGTCGCGCACGCACCGCTGAACGCTCGCCTCCGCCGCGTAGAAGCTGCGCGCCACCGCGACGGGCGTCGGCTCGATGGGGCACTGCGCGCACCGCACCACGGCCGCCGCCGGAGCCTCGTCGCACTGAATCGTCGCGCGGCTCTGCGAGAGCCTCGGCGTCGACGACGCGCTCGTCGCTGGGCCCCGCGCTTCGTCGTACGCGATCGCTCGGGTGTCCGTCGCGACCGGCTCGTTCGACTGCGTCGTGGCGCAGCCGCTCGCAACGATCGTTGCGACGCTCGCAACAATCAGCGCTCGCGAGCCGCCGTTGTTGCGGCGCAGACGGGCAGCAATTTCACCGGCAGAATGCGAAACGATCGGGCTCTTCATCGCGGCACCTCCGTGCGGTCCCCCGCGCTCTCGGCGAGGTCACTACCTGCTGCGATGCACGGAACCCCGACCAAGATTCACGTTCGGTCAATAGAATTTTCTGCCCTGGCTATGTCCCCGCTCGAGACTTACACCGACGCGTTTTCGCGCGTGCGCGGACTACACTTGTGAGCGCTGTGGCAGAGACCAACGACGACAGCCCCGAACCGAGCAGCGACGTCGCGGCGCCGCTCGAACAAGACGCGCCCGCAGCGGCGCCGCCGAAGCAGGCGGTGAGCCGCACGCCGCTTCGTCCCGCGGGCAGCATCCGCGAGGCGCCTCGAGAAGTGCTCAAGGGCCTCGTCTTGGGACTGCTGATGTTCGGCGCAGGCGCGCGCGTCGTGCAGTGGGCGTTCGTGCGCTGGCTCACCCGCGGCGGCTCATCGACGCTGCTCGCAGTGACCGTGCTCTTGCCCGTGGCGCTGCCGTTGATCGTCGGAGCGAGCATCGGCGAGCGCGGCCGCAAGCCGCTCGGATACGCGATGATCGCCGGCGTCGTCATCGGGTTGATGGTCGTGTCGGGGTGGGCGGTGACGATGTTTCCCTTCGGTGGAGGCGCGCCGCAGGGGATCGGCGGGCTGCCCTTGATGCCGCGCTGAGCGCGAGGTTGTTGCCCATGGACGAAGACCCAACGATCAACGTCGCGCTCGTGATCGAGCGCACCGGCGCTGAAGGCCCCGGAGAGCGCTTCGCCCTCTGGGTCCAAGGCTGCCCCATGCGCTGCAAGGGCTGCTGCAACCCCGAGATGCTCCCGTTCGTCGAGCGCGACCGACAGCGCGCGAGCGCCCTGGCCGAGCGCGCCATCGCGCAACAGCAGCACGGCGTCGAGGGCGTCAGCCTCCTCGGCGGCGAGCCCTTCGCGCACGCAGACGGCCTCAGCGTGTTCGCCGAGCGAGTGCGTGTGGCGGGGCTCAGCGTGATGATCTACACGGGCTACACGCTCGAAGCGCTGCGCGAGCGTCGCGACCCCGCCGTGGACGCCCTGCTCGCCGCCACGGACCTGCTCGTCGACGGCCAATACGTGCGCGAACAACACTCGACCGCGCGCCGCTGGATCGGCAGCGACAACCAGCGCATGCACTTTCTCACGGGCCGGTATCACCAGGACGACCCGAGGTTTTACGAGTCGAACACCGTGGAGTTTCGCATGAAGAACGGACAGATCACGATCAACGGCTGGCCCGTGCACGGCGCGCGCACGCGCCTCTCGACGCGGGGCGAGAAGTGACCTCGGTGACGCCCTACGACAACGCGCACGGCCTCGCCACGCACTTGAGCGCGGACGAGGGCGACTCGCTCGCGGTGCTCGACGCGCTCTTGGGCTTCTCTCGCGCCGACGCCGTTCGCGGCGCGGTCGACCTCGGCGAGCCGAGGCCCGAGTTCTTGCGGCTCGCCGCGCGGCACATCGCCGTCGCGGTCTCGCGCTGGCTCACCGAGGCCGGCGGGCACCGCGAGCGCTCTGTGCTTCGCGCGGCGCATCGCGAAGCAGGCCGCGTGTGGGACGAAGCGCTCGTCGGCGATTGGGCGCCGGCCTTCTCGAAGAGCTCCGTTGATTTCTGGCTCGGCGCGGTGCGCAACCTGCCCGCGCTCGACGCCGAGCGATCGGCGATCGCCTCCGACGGGCCCGGCGCGCGCAAGAAGCGCCGCGTGCTCAAAGAGATCCTTCCCGTGACCGAGGGAGGGCGCGACGGCGACTGGATCTTCTTCTTGATGGCCCATCGCGCGGTGCCCGGGTTCGCGCTCGCCGCCGAGGACGAGCGACAAGTGCTGCGCGCGCTTCGCAGAGCGTCGCCGCTCGCGGGGCTGTTCGCGCTCGACCTGCAAGAGGACAAAGACACCCTCGCAGCCGAGCGCGTCTCGTGGCTGTTCGCGCCAGGGACGGTGCGCATCCTCGAGTGCGCGCAAGACCGCGTCGCCAAAGCCTGGGAGCAGACGCTGCTCTCGCTCTGGAGCCGCAACGACACCGTCCCCAACCTCTTGCCGTTGTGGCGGTCCGCCAACCGCGCGCTCTACGCGTACGTCGCCGCCGCCAACGCCGCGGGGCGCTGCGACCTGCTGCGGCCGCTCTTGCGCGTGCTCGCGCTCGTCCCCACCAAAGTGATCCTGGGCGGCGGTGACGTGGCGCGCGCGAAGGTGATCGCGCTTCCCGGCTGGACCAGCATCAAAGAGCGCGACGAAATGCTCGCTTCGGTCCGCGCGTTGACCGACCTCGGCGCGCGGATGAACCGCCTGCGCGAAGAGCTCGTGCTCGAGCGCTACGGCGACGATCGGTACGAAGAAGCGCAGCTGTTCTTGCGGGCGTACTCTGAAGAGTTCGCGGACAAGCGCGCGAGCGTCGATGACCTCTCGCGCGGTCTGTCCAACACCGTGGGCTGAGGCGTACGCCCCCGCGAACTCGCCCGCGTGTGGCGCTTTGGTGTAATGCTTCCGTAGAGGATCACGCACCATGCGCACTCGCTTGCTTTCTGGTCGTTCGTCGTCGGTCGAGGCGCAGCCGCTCTCGTCCCTGCGCTCTCCCATGATGCTGCTCGCCGTGCTCGCCCCGCTCTCGGGCGCGTGCGTCGGCACCGAGCTGCCCGACGTGCAGCGACGAGACGCCGCCGCCGACAGCCGCGCGGACGGGAGCGTGGCGATGGACGCCGCCCTCGACGCAGGCGCGCTCGACGCTCGTGTGCAAGACACCGGAGTGGTCTCCCCCATGGACGCCGCACGCGAGGCCGCCGCCGACGCCAGCATGGCCGACGCGCCCGCGGAGATCGCGTGCCGAACGGTCTGCGGCGCGAGCTGCACCGACACACAAGTCGACCCTCGTAATTGTGGTGCGTGTTTTCGAGATTGCGCCAATTTGCCTGGCGTAGACCCGGGCGCAGCGCGCTGCCTCGCGGGGCTCTGCGTGATCAACCGCGCGTGCATGCCCAACCGCGGCGACTGCAACGGCGACGCGTCGGACGGCTGCGAGACCGACCTCGGCACCACCACCAACTGCGGCGTGTGCGGAACGCGCTGCGTCGAGCCCTCTCCGATCTGCACGATGATGCCCGGCGACGGCGGCCCTGCGATGTTTCGCTGCGGCTCGGGCTGCGTCGCGCCGACGCCGGACCGCTGTGCCTCGCGCTGCGTGGATCTGCAGACGGACCGCACGAACTGCGGCGCGTGCGGGACGGTGTGCCCCGCGGCGGTCAACGGCGTCGGCGCGTGCGTGATGGGTCGCTGTCAGGTCACGTGCAACGCGGGCTTCGGCGACTGCGACGGCAACGCGGCCAACGGCTGCGAGACGCCCACCGCCGCCAACATCACCCACTGCGGCGCGTGCGGCAACGTGTGCCCAGGCGTGATGGGCGCGTCGCCCGCGTGCGTGATGGGGCGCTGCGGGATCGCCTGCGCAGCGGGCACGGGCAACTGCGACATGGACAACTCCAACGGCTGCGAGACGGACACGCGGGCCAACGTCAACAACTGCGGGACGTGCGCAAGGGTCTGCGCGCCTGCGCCCAACGCCGCCCCCACGTGCGCGGCGAGCGTGTGCAGCACGACGTGCAACGCGGGCTTCGCCAACTGCAACGCGAGCGCGGTCGACGGCTGCGAGATCGAGATCAACACCAACCCGCTGCACTGCGGGATGTGCAACCGACGCTGCACCGTGCCCGCCAACGCGACGGCGACCTGCGCGATGGGCGGCTGCGGCTTCACGTGCAACGCGGGCTTCGGCGACTGCAACATGCTCGGGTCCGACGGCTGCGAGGTCAGCACCAACACCAATCCCGCGCACTGCGGCGGCTGCGGAATGGCGTGCCCCGCGCGCGCCAACGCCACGCTCACGTGCGCCGCGGGGGCGTGCGGCTTCGCGTGCAGCGCGGGCTTCGGCAACTGCGACGCGGACGCGACCAACGGCTGCGAGACCAACACCGCGACGTCGATGGCGCACTGCGGCGGCTGCGGGATGACCTGCTCGCCCGTCGCCAACTCGACCGCGGCGTGCACGGCGGGGCGCTGCGCGATCACGTGCGACGCGGGATTTCGGCTCGTGGGCGCGACGTGCGAGCGGACGCCGCCGACGCCGGTGTTTCCTTGGACGGGCGCGACGGTGACCAATCGTAGGCCTGTGTTTCGCGTGGTCCTCCCCGCGGGCCAAACCGGCGGAACGATCGAAGTCTGCACCAACCGCACGTGCACCAGCATCGAGACGACCTTCGCGCTCACCGGGTCGAGCGGGACGCCCAGCGTCGATCTCGCGGTCAACCGCCACTATTTCTGGCGCGTGATCGGGCTCGCGGGCGGCGCTCCCACCTCGCCGAGCGCGGCGTCGCACTTCATCGTGTCCGCCACCGGCGGCGCGACGGGGCAAGGCGCGATGGGCGTGATGCTCAACCCCAACGGAGACAACGTCGGTGACTGGGTCGGCGGCGCTCCGACGAGCAACCGCGCGGTGCAGTACATCGGCCTCGGCGCGAGCACGCTTCCGTTGGGTACCACGCAGTTCGGCTTCTCTGTCTCGAGCGCGGGCGACGTCAACGGTGATGGCCTCACCGACTACATCGCAGGCACGCCCGGCGTCGCTCCTGGAAGCGTCAGCGTGTTCTACGCCAACGGGTCGAGCTATCCGAGCACCGCCAGCGCGACGCTCGCGGCGCCCGCCGCGGTCACGCGCTTCGGCGACGTCGTGCGCGGGATCGGCGACGTCAACGGCGACGGATTCGCAGACATCGCGGTCGCCACGCGCTCGAATCGCGTCCTCGTGTACACGGGCTCGCCCGCGGGCCTCGTCGCGACGCCCGCCCGCGACTACACCGGCGGCGGGACCTTCGGCACGACCATCGCGCGCGCCTGCGACATCAACGGCGACAGCTACGCGGACCTCATCGTGGGAAGCGAAGCGAACAACGCGATCTACATCTACCCTGGCTCTGCGACGGGCCTCGCGATGACGGCCACGACCCTCGCGGGCCCAGACCCGATGCGCACGGCCTTCGGACGCAGCGTGGACTGCGCTGGTGACACCAACGGCGACGGCTACGCGGACGTGATCGTCGGCGCGTACGACGCCGCGCGCGCGTTCGTGTACGGGGGATCTGCGACGGGGCTCTCGAGCGCGCCGATCGCCACGTTGGGCGCGGCGCCGAGCGCGGCCAACCACGGGTACGTGGTGGGCGGCGTCGGTGACTACGACGGCGATCAGTTCGCAGACGTGGTCGTCTCGGCCTCCACGAGCGCGCTCTCGGGCAGCGGGTTCACCGTGATCTACTGGGGCAGCGCGACGGGGCCGAGCGACACGGGCGCCGTGGTTCTTCTCACCGGCGGCGCGTCGGTGACGTCCCTCGGGTTCTCGATCACCAGCGGAGACATCAGCGGCGACGGCCGCTCGGACATCCTGATCGGCCAGCCGAGCTTGAACACCGTGCGCTACTACCAAGGCCGCACGCGCGCGCTCACGACGGTGTCCTCGTCGCTCGCGCCCGGATACTCGCTCTTCGGAAACTCGGTCTCGGCGCAGTAGCTCAACGCACGCGGAGGACCAGCTTTCCGACGGTGGTCCCGGACTCGATCGCGCGGTGAGCGTCGCGCACGTCGTCGAAGGCGAACTCTCGAACGGGGGGAGGGCGCACCGAGCCCGCCGCCGCGAGCGCCATCAGCGCGCGCATCGAGCGCTCGAGCAGCGCGCGCTCGTCGAACATGTAGCTGAGGTTGAGCGCGAGCACGCTGCGGTTTCGCGTGGTCAAATCCAGGGGATTGAAGCGCGGCGTGCGTAGCCAGTCCATCGCGAGCTTGCCCCACCGCGGCCGTCCGTCGCCGCCGCGCGGGAGCATCGTGGCGAAGCCGTACACCACCAGTCGCCCTGGCGCCGCGAGCAGGTCGTACGAGCTGCGCAGGGTGTCGACCCCGTTGGCGTCGAGCGCGATCGCGTAGCCCTTCGGCGCGATCGCGCGCGCGCGGCTGGCCCAGTCGCCCTCGTCCCGAGCGATCACGTGGTGCGCGCCGTTGGCGTAGGCCACGGGGATCTTCGCGCGGTTGCCGACGACGCCGACGACGGTGCAGCCGAAGGCGCGGCCGAGCTGGGCGAGCGCGGTTCCGACCCCGCCCGCGCACGAGTGAACGAGGATCGCCTCGCCCTCGCGCGCGTTCGCCAGCTCGCGCAGCGCGTAGTACGCAGTGAGAAACACCGCAGGAAACCCAGCGCTCTCCGCGTCGCTCCACCCCGCCGCGGGCTTGAATACCTGTGCTGCATCGACGCAGAGCCGCGTCGCGTACCCGCCGAACCGCGTGACCGCGACGACCTCGTCGCCGACCGCGTGCCCGCGCACGGCGCTGCCGACGGCCTCGACCGTCGCGCTGACCTCGAAGCCCGGCGTGATGGGCCACCCGACGTACTCGCGCGCGCTCGAGTACAGCCCCATTCGCACGATGCAGTCCGCGTAGTTGACCCCGCAGGCGCGGGTGCGAAGCAAGACCTCGTGGGGCTCGGGCCTCGGGTCCGGGCGGGTTTCGATGGTGAGCTTCGAGTAGTCCCCCGGGCGGTGGATCACGACGGCGCGCATGGTGATGCTCGATCGTCGCACGCGCGGTGGCCTCGGCGTGGGCTGACTGCGGTACGCTCGGCCGCTATGCGCAATCGCGTCGCGTGCATCACAGTGGCTCTGGTTGGGTTCTCGATGGTCGCGTGCTCTGGCGACCCTCCGGCGGGCACGTGCGAGCGCGACGATCAGTGCGCCGCGAGCCAGCGCTGCAGCGGTAATCGCTGCGTCGCGAGGGTGGATGGCGACGCCGGAATGGACGCGGCGAACGGAGATGGCGCCGCGGTCGACGCGAACAGCAGTGACATCACCGCGGTGGAGTCTGGAGGCGGTGACGGCGCGAGCGGACGCGATGGCGCCGCGGGCGATGCTTGCCCGACGGGGCCGATGTGCGGGGCGAGCTGCTGCGCCGCTGGGCAGCGCTGCGTGCTGGATCGATGCATTCGCGACCTGGGTAGATGCATGACGGACAACGAGTGTCAGTCGGACAGCTACTGTCGCGAGGGGGTGTGCGTTCCGTACGGCGTTCCGATGGAGCGCCAGGCGAACAACATGTGCAGGACGACGATCTCGATCGATTCGCTGCGACCGTCGGTCCAGTGTCGATGGAGCGGTCCGCCCATGGGCGACGCGAACCCGAACCATCACCAGGCGATGAGCACTCCCGCGGTGGCAGACCTCGACTTGGACGACGACCCCTCGACGCGCATGCCGTCGATCGTGTTCGCGTCGTTTCCGTCGAGCTCGGGCACCTACGGAAACCCTGGTGTTCTTCGGGTGATCGACGGTCGCGACTGCTCGCAACAAATGAGCTTCGGCGCCGCCAACGAGCAGGTCGTCTCGACGGCGTCCCCCGCGATCGCCGACCTCGACGGTGACGGTCGCCCCGAGATCGTGGCCGTCGCGCACGGCGGCGGGCTGCTCGCGTTTCGCTTCGACCCGGCGATGCGGAGGTTCACCCGCTGGTGGCGCTCGGGCACGTGCGCGGGCGCGACGCGCACGCCGGACGTGACGGGCTCGGCCACGTGGGGCGGTCCTTCGATCCATGACCTCGACGACGACGGTCGGCCCGAGATCATCCTCGGCGGCGTCGTGTACGACCGTGACGGGTGCGTGATGGACGCGACCTCGGGCAACCCTGCGTACTCGCACGGCGTGATCCCGGTGATCGCCGACGTCGACAGCGACGGCAGGATGGAGCTCATCTGGGGCAACCGCATCGCCGAGTGGAACACCGCGATGCGCCGCTGGGTGCCCGAGACCTACTTTCGAAGCGGAACTCTGTCCGCGGGACAAGTCGCAGTCGGCGACCTCGGCAACTATCCGCTCGGCGCGCTCGAAGGCGTCGACGGGCCCGAGGTGGTCGTCGTCTCGTCTGGACAAGTACGGGTTCAGACGCTCGAAGGTACGGTGGTCTTCGGTCCGCTCGCGATCCCTGGCGGTGGCGTCGGAGGTCCGCCGACGATCGCGGATTTCGACGGCGACGGTCGCGCGGAGTTCGCCACGGCGGGCGGCAGCAACTACGTCGTGTTCGACCTCGACTGCGTGGCTGGCGGCAACGCCGCGCGCTGCAACGGAATGGCGCGCACCAACGGCATCTTGTGGAGCCAGCCGTCGCAGGACGCGAGCTCGAACACCACCGGGTCGAGCGTGTTCGACTTCGACGCGAACGGCAGCGCCGAGGCGGTGTACGCGGACGAGTGCTACCTGCGCGTGTACGAGGGCCGCACGGGACGCGTCGTGTACTCCGCGGCGCGCTCGTCGGGGACGGCCTTCGAGAACCCCGTGATCGCCGACGTCGACGGGGATTTTCGCAGCGAAATCGTCTCGACGGTCAACAACTACGCCGGCACCTTGGGCTGCGCCGCGCGCGACCCGCTGTACATGGCGTCGACGTTCTCGACCGATCGAGGCGTCGTCGTGCTGCGCGATGAGATGGACCGCTGGGCCGCCTCGCGCCCGATTTGGAACCAGCACGCCTACGCCGTCACGCACATCGAAGACGACGGCCGTGTCCTTCGCACGAGCGCGGTGCGACAGAACTGGCGCACGATGGGGCTCAACAACTTTCGGCAGAACGTGCAGGGCTCGCTCGCCGCGCTCGGGACGCCGGACCTGACGGTGACCGCTGAGCCCGGGCCGCTCTTGCTCATGTGCGTCGGCGAGCGAGCGATGCTGCGCGCGCGCGTGTGCAACCGCGGGACGCTCCCCGCGCCGCCCGGCGTGCGCGCGAGCTTTCGCGCAGAGAGCGCCATGGGCGCAGAGCTGTGCGGCGGGGCCGTCGCGGCGGCGATCAACCCGGGTGAGTGCCGAGAGGTCTCGTGCGAAGCGATGTTTCCTCCGCGCTCGATCGACGTGGTCGTGACGGTCAACCCTGGCCCGATGCCGGTCGACGAGTGCCTCTCGGGAAACAACACCGCCACCATCCGCGCGGTCTTCTGCGGCACGCCGGGCTGAAGTCCCCAGCGTCGTCGCGCCACCCTTCGCCGCCGCGGGCATCGTACTCTCCGCGGCCGTCATGACCGAAAGCACCGATCGACACCCTCACGTCCAGCTCGACATTCACGACGGCGTCGCGACGCTCACGCTCGACGACGTCCGTCGTCGCAACGCGATGACCCCTGCGCTCGGCGACGCGCTGCAGGACGCGGTCGCGCTCATCAAGAAGGACAAGGCCGTGCGCGCCGTGGTGCTCACGGGCGCGGGAGAAGCGTTCTCGGGCGGCGGTGACCTCGCGATGCTCGAGCGGCTGCGCGAGGGGACCTTCATGCAGGCGCGCGACTTTATGCTGGGATTCTACCGGCGATATCTCTCGGTGACCGAGCTCGAGGTCCCGACGATCGCCGCGGTGCGCGGCGCCGCGATCGGCGCGGGCCTGTGCGTCGCGCTCGCGTGCGACCTGTGCATCTTCGACGAGAGCGCCAAGCTCGCGGTCAACTTCGTTCAGCTCGGGCTGCACCCTGGGATGGGCTCGACGTACCTGCTTCCGCGCAGGGCGGGCGCGCAGCGCGCGGCCGAGCTGTTGTTCACCGGGCGCAGGTTCGACGGTCGCGAGGCGGTCGCGATGGGGCTCGGTCTCGAAGCGGTCGCGGCGGACGCGGTGCTCTCGCGCGCCAAGGCCCTGGCCGCGCAGATCGCCGCCAACGCGCCGCTCGCGGTCGCGGGCATCAAAGAGTCGCTCGGCGTCGATCGCGTCGCGCTCGGTCGCGCGCTCGAACACGAGGCCTTTCGCCAGGCAGAGAGCTACGCCTCGCGCGACCTCGGCGAGGGCCTCGCCGCCGCGGCCTCGCGCCGCACACCCGTATTCAAGGGAGCGTAGTTTGTCCTTCGCGCTCGCCGTCGCCCTCACCGTCTGGACCGCGATCGTGGCGGTGATCTCGCTGTGGGCCTTGTGCGAGCCGCTCGCGCGTCCGCTGGTGCGGGCCGTGCTCGATCGCGTGAGCCCCAGTGTGCAGCTCCGCCCGCTCGATCCTGGGCCCGTGAGCGTGCTCGTCCTGCGCCCGTGCGCGGGGCGCGACGCGGACCTCGAGGGCAACCTCCGGTCGCTGCTCGACGCGGGGCGCGACGGGCTCTCGGTTCGCTGCGTGCTCGCGGTGGGAAGCGCGTCGGACGAGGCGTTCGTCGCTGCGAAGCAAGCGGCGGAGTGGCTGCGCGCACACGAAATCGAGACCGAGCTCGCGCTGACCGACGCAGTGGGGCCGAACCACAAGGTCGATCAGCTCGCGCGCGCGCTGGCCGGTCGGCGCGCGTCGGTGGTGCTCGTGGCCGACTCGGACGTGGACCTGCGCGGGGTGGACCTCGCGGCGCTTGTCGCTCCGCTGCGCGCTGGAGACGCAGCGTGCTGGGCCTCGGTGGCCGAGCGCGGCGCCAGCGGCGCCCTCGGCGACCGCGCGTCGGTGGCGATCCTCGCCGGTGGTCTGCACGGCTTCGCGCTGCTCTCTCGCCTCGACCCCGCAGGAATGGTCGGAAAGCTCTTCGCCGTCCGCGCAGACGCCCTCGAAAACGTGGGCGGATTCTCGAGCATGACCCGCTTTCTCGGCGAGGACGTCGAGCTGTCCCGCCGCCTGCGCGCCGAGGGCTACGCGGTGCGCGCGAGAGAGCTCGGCGTGTTCTCTTCGGCGAGCGGCAGGACGCTCGGGTCGGCGCGAGACCGGTATGCGCGATGGATGTTGGTCGTGCGCACGCAGCGCGGGGCGCTGATGGCGTCGTATCCGTTGCTGTTCTTCGCTGCTCCGCTGCAGGTGCTCTTCGCTGCGGCGATGGCGCCCTCGCGCCCTGCGTGGGCGCTGGCGTTGGCGCTGGTCGCGGTGAGCGCGCGCGTGCTCGTCGCGATCGGCGCCCGTCGCGCTGCGCGGCTCTCGCTGACCGCGCGCGCCGCGCTGGTCGATCCGTGGCTGGGCGACGCCGTGTTGCTGTCCGCGTGGCTGCGGGCGCTGACGTTGCGAGAGGTGCGCTGGCGCGGGGGGGTCTTGCGCTTCGACCGCGCGGGGCTGCTGGTGGAAGGGTCGTGAGCGCTACTGGCGCTGCTCGATCTCTCGGATGCGGCGCTGAATGGGGATCTCTTCGGGCTGTCCCCGGATGGTCTCGAGGTACTGCCGGAGGTACTCGAGGGCGCGGGGATAGTTGCGCAAGCGCTCGTAGGTCATGCCGAGGTTGAAGTCGAGCTCGGCCGACTGCAGGTAGCGCGAGGCCTGCTCGAACGCCTGAAGCGCCGACGAGAACTGGTTGCGCTGAAAGAACCGCACTCCGCGGTTGAACCACGCGACGCCCTCTTGGTTGAGCTCGTCGCTCGTCGCGGGCGCGGCGGCGATGCCCGCGGCGCGGCGCGCTTCGTACGCGCGCAGTCGGGCGATGCGGGCGTCGATGTCCGCGCGCTGTCCGTCGCTCGGCGGGGGATCGCCCTGCAACACCCGCTGAAAGAACGTGATCGCGTCGGTGCTCTCTCCGATGCGCTCGTACACGCGCGCGAGGTTGTACGCCGTGTCGACGGACGGAGACTGGTCGTACAGCTGGCGAAACACCCGCGCGGCCTCAGTGAAATCATTGCGCCCGAACGCCGTCGTCGCCTGCGAAAACAGCCGTCGAAACTCTGCGCTCTGCTCGTTGCTCGCGCCGCGAAAGTCCGTCCCGCCCTCGGCGCTCGCGTCCGCTCGAGCGCTCGCCGCGTCGACGACGGTCTCGACCGCCGCGCCGTTGCTCGCGCTCGCGTCGATCGCCGCGTTGTTGCCGGACGACGTGGCGTTGTTGCCCGACGAGGCGCCGTTGTTGTTGCAAGCGCCGGCGGCGAGCGTCAGCGAGAGCGCGAGCGCGCCCGCGGCGGCCCCGTAGTGCGTTCGGTGTGTCATCGATCGTCTCGTTCTTCGAGCGCGTGCAGCCGCGTCTCGAGGCGCTGGATCGTCGCCTTCAGGGCGACGTGCTCTTCGCGCGTCGGCAGGTTGAATGCGTGAGCGATGGCGCGCGTCCATCGAGCTTCGAGCCCGTCGATGCGAGCCTGCGCCGCCACCGCCGCCATCGTCCAACGAACCACGCGCGGGTTCGCGATCGCCGCGGTCACGCGCGGGTGTTGCAGCGCTTCGAGGAGCTTCGTCCGCAGTCGCTCTCGCGTCGTCATGGCCTGCACTTCGTCTATCACTTCTCGGCCGCCCGTTGGTGAATCCGTCACTTGCGCCGCGCGCTCGGCATGAACGATGCTCTCCCCTCGGCGGCTGATCGCGTATCGCCCGTGTTTACCCACAAAAAGCAACGATCGAAAGGACGCTGACGCTCCCATGATTCGCAGTCGCTACCTTCGCCCGACCGCCCTGTGCGCGGCGGTCTTGTGCGCGCTCGGCGGCGCGGTGCTCTCGCGCTCGACCGGCGCGCTCGGGCAGTCTCGCCCCGTGACTGGCGGCTTCGGCGGCGGCGCGGGCGGGGCCTCGGGCGGCTTCGGTGGCGCAGGGGCGTCGACGGCGCGCGACGCAGGCGCTGCGCGGGACGCGGCGAGCGCGATGATCCAGACGTTTCCGCCGTCGGCGGTGCGCGAAGAGATCGTCGGCTACGACGTCGGCCTCTCGGCGCTCACGTACGTCGAGCGCAACCCGAGCGGCGTCGGCGGCTTCTCGCACAGCGCCCTCGTCACCGTAAACAGCCGCGGCGAGCGCACGCGCGTCGCGCTCACGACCGCAGTCGACGAAGACCGCCTGCGGACCTCGCACGACCCCGCGATCTTTCGCGAGATCGACGCTCGCGTGCAGCGCTCGGTCACCGACGCGCGCGCCCGGCTCGGCGGCGGCGGATCGATCCTCCCAGCGGCCGAGCTCAACGGCCCGACGTCCGCGCCGCGCTGCTACAGCGCTCCGTACAGCGCGCGAGAGTTCTCGATCGGCGACCTCGGCGTGGTCAGGCTCGTCCCGTCGCCCGATGAGCGAAGCACACGAATTCAACTCAGCCGCGCCGGCCGCAGCGGAGCCGCGATCGACCAGAACGCGGTCAGCGTGCTCGACCCCCGCGCAGGCCGCTCGCTCTTCGTCCCGTACAACCGCGTCGCGGACGCGCGCGAGCTGCCGGGCACCGACCGCGTGGCGCTCTTGCTGCGCTCCGACGCGTGCACGCCCGAGGGCGTCTCGACCATGGTCAGCGGTGTTCTGCTCGACCCGCCCGGCGACCAGCCGCTGCCGCCGCTCGAGCACGCCGAGCTCACCGAGGCCGACGCCATGCGTGTGCTCGCGCCGCGCGCGCGACGACGGACCGTCGACGAGATCTCGGGCTGGTACGAGCGCGATCGGACGCGGGTGGTGTACGACAACGCGTGGAGGATTCCTGGGTCGTACGAGCTGCTGCTGGTGCAGTTCTCGCGGCACCCGTCGACGATGTCGCCGACGCTCGCGATGTCGGGGCACGCGCAAGCGCACTTCGCGCTGGTGCGGACGGGAGGGCGTCGACCCGAGCTGCTGTTTCAGTTCGCGCCCTCGGTGACCGGCGCGTTCGAGGGCGTCGGGCAAGAGGCCTTCAGCGCGGACCTCGACGGAGACAGCCGCCCTGAGGTGATCGTCCGCGTGCGCACGCAGGACCAGAGCGAGCACGTCACGATCCTGCGTACGAGCGAGCACGACCTGAACTTTGCCTGGGCAGGCGAGCTCAACGTCGATGGTCGCCGCGGCGGCGTGAGTCAGTGCTGCTCGAACAACGTCGTGCGTCGCTGCACGCTCGGGCTCGACGGCCGCGCGCTCATCATGCGCTGCCGACACGAGACGTACAGCGCCGCGAGCGGGCCCGACGCGCGCGTGGTCTCGAGCCGCGTGCGCATCGAGCGCCTCCGGTACAACGGCGGCAGCGCCGCGCTCGAAGTGATGGAGCGCTGAGCCGCGGCGGCAGGAGCCGCGATGCGAGGCCAGAGTCCCACGCCCGGCGTGGGCCCCGCGCGTTGAACGAGGCGAAGAGCGATCGATCGCGCGGGGCAATGCCCGGGAGACAAGCCCTCATGGTTACCCAAAGGCTCAGTGGAGAAACAGCGGCGAAGCGTCGCAGAGCCCAAGGGGGCATAGATGTCGAGATTCTGCTTGGAAAATCACAGGCACAGCGACCCGCAGCCCAAGGGGCCGGGCAACAGCGCACCTTCGGTGCGGGGCGCGGCGGTCTCGCGACCGCAGCTAGCCAATGGCGAACCATCGAACGCGCGATGCTCGTCCGCGGTCCTCGCTGAAAACTCAGTCCTCGACTCGGTCACGACCATCGCTCGATGCAGCAGCGCCGCGACGGTGAGCGCGTCGAGGATCGTGTCTTCAGTGAGGACCGTGGCAAGGCAACGAGAGTCCTCGCTGCGCTCCATTGGCTAGCTGCGGTCGCGAGACCGCTGCGCCTCGCCCGTAGAGAACACTCGTCACGGTGTGGGCGCTGATGCCCGCCCCCTTGGGCTGCGGGCCTTTTCGCTGCTGTTTCTCCACGCAGATTCTGGGCAACGATGAGCCCTTGGGCTCCGGGCCGCTTCGCCTGTGATTCTCCACGCACAACTTGGGTAACCATGAGGGCTTGTCCTCTGGCCGTGCGTCCAGCGGGCTTCGCTGTTGCCCATCACGTGGGCCCTCCTTCTTCGACCGTCTTCGCATGAAGGAGGGGCGGTCGGCACCGGTCACTCGGGCAACGTCGCTCTCTTCACCGCGACCCTTACGCCCCCGGCGCGGTCGGCCCGTCGTAGAAGTCGTGGACCGTGAAGCGCTCGATCGCCACGTCGTCGGCCCAGAAATCCGCGCGCAGCCCCGCCTTCACCTTGAGCTGATCGAGAAAGTCTCTCGGCTCGGGCAGCGACCGCCAGACCTGGGGAAGAAACACTCCGCGATGGTCCTTCCATTCGAGCAGGGCGCCGTCGATCTGCGGGCGCAGCTGCGCGCGCGCGTCGCGCTCGGACGCGAAGCGCATCGGGGCCCGCGGCGAGAGCAGCGAGAGCTCGATCGTGAGCGAGGGGACCATCGCGAGCGAGAGCTCTTGATTTCGTGGGTCTTCGAAGGCCGCGGCGATCGCGTTGTGCTCGATCGATCGCGCGAGGCCCTCGCGGGGATCGAGGGTCCCGATGCAACCCTGCAGGCGATCGCCTTCGTAGACCGTGACGAAGTTGGGGATTCGCTGCGCGAAGACGGGCGCTGCGGGAGCGATCGCGCGCGGGCCGCCGAGGCGCTCGGCGATGACGGCCCGGGCCCACGCGGTGGCCATGCGCTCTTCGTCGCGAGTGATCATCGGGCTTCGGGCTCGTAGAGGGCAGCCGACAGGTAGCCCACGACCTCGTCGTGCGCGCCTGCCGTGTCGCCAGAGTTGCGCAGGTCGAGCACGACGGGGTCGAGCTTGCGCCACGCGCGCAGGGCGCTCAGCCCGTTGATCGCGTGCGCGCCGCAGGCTTGCTCGGGGCCGATGAAGTCCGCGCGCACGATGGCCTCGGAGGTCCGCCGGTCGACTTGGGTCGCGGTGTCGTACGGCTGATAGTGCGACAGGTCCGACGAGAGCACGATGAGCGTCTCGTCTCCGCCCCACAGCGCCTCGAGCACCTGCGCGACCTCGGTCGGCGTCGCGTCGCCCACCACGAGCGGAACGATCGCAAAGTCCTTCAACATCCGCTGCAAGAACGGCAGGTGCACCTCGAGCGAGTGCTCCCTCGCGTGCGCCCGCGAGTCGATCGTCACCTGAGGAAACTGCGCCACCGTCCGCACCGCGTCGAGGTCGACCGGCACGTGACCGAGCGGCGTCTCGAAGCTGAACGCGTCGGACGCCGCGAGTCCGTGCACGTACGCGCGGTGCGCGGGGCCGAGCAGCACGACGCGGCGAATACGTTGCGCGAGCGACGCGAGAAGCGCGTACGCCGTCGCCGCGATGGCGCCCGAATACACGTAGCCCGCGTGCGGGACGATCAGCACTTTGAGCGCGCCCGGGCTGTGCGCGAGGTGCGCGTTGCGCGCGCGCGCTTCATCGAGCAGCGAATCGACAGCGCTCGCGAGGGACCTCGGCGCGTCGGGATAGAAGAGCCCTGCGACGGCAGGGGCGCGTGCTGTGTCAGCGGCGGGGGCGTTCATCGTTGGGCCTCGCGAGGGTGCGCGATGATCCTATGAAAAACCGGTGCCAGCGCCGCGCTCGAGCGTGCGAGGATCGGTGACGCGATGCGCGATCCAGTGAAGGTGGTCTACAGCGACGAGGGATGCGCGTTCTCGACCTGGCGCAACGTGATGATCGCGTACTTCCGTGAGTCCGCGACGGTCGAGCGGATGCGCGCATTTCGCCAGACGCAGCGCGAGCTCTCCAAGCAGGCCGACCCCGTAGGCTGCGTCATCGTCAGCGCGCTGCACAGCTCTGCCAAGATGGAGCTCGCCGAAGACACCCGCAGCGCGATCGTCGACGCCATCAAGGCGTACGAAGACCGCGACCTGTGCGTCTCGGTGGTGATCGAAGTGCGCGGCTTCGTCGGCACAACCGTGCGCGCCCTGGTCTCTGGGCTCATTCTGGTCGCCCGCCCGAAGTACCCGATGAAGATCTTCGGCGAGCAAGAGGACGGCGCTCGCTGGCTCTTCGAGAAGATGTACCGCGGCGGACCCGGCGGCGACACACGCGCGTTGATCGCGGCCATCGAAGAGACCGGCGCCAAGGTGCCCCCGAAGCGCTGACCGACGCTCAGCCGCCCGTGACCGTGATCACAGGGCGCGTCTCGGTGAACGCGCTCTTCTCGGCCTGATCGAGCATGTACGCGGCGACGTCGGCGCGCGGGATCGTCGCGCGGCCCGTGAACTTCTTGGTCACCACGACCTTGCCCGTCGCAGGCTCGTCGGTCAGCCCGCTCGGGCGCACGACGCAGTGCTCGAGGCCGCTGTTGAAATAGCGCTGCTCCATCGCGTCGAGCTCGACGAACACGCGCTTCATCGCCGTCACCGCGACGAACGCCTTGAAGAACCCCGGGATGATGTCCGCGCTGTCGCCGACGCCGCCCGACGAGACCGCGCACACCCGCCGCACGCCCTCGGCCTTCATCGCCCGCAGCAGCGCGTCGGTGCTGTCGCGCAAGAACGTGGGGCGCTCCGGCGCGTTCCACGGGGCGAGGCCCTTGAGCTTGAGCCCGAGCGCCGAGAGCACCACGTCGCGATCGCGCACGCACTCGCGAAGAAACGCCTCGCTCTCGAGGTCGCCCTTCATCACCGTCACGCCCGCTGGAGCGGTCACCGCCGAGCTCTCTCTCGCCACCGCGCGCACGTCGTGCCCGCGCTTCGCCGCTTGCTCGACCAGCAACCTGCCTACGCCCCCGGACGCTCCCAGAATCACCAGCTTCATGTTGCGCTGTGTTTTGCCACGGTACGCCCGCGGTTGCGAGGATTACCAACGCCCCGTTTCGTGCGACCGTCGAGCGCGATCATGGACCGCTCGACGCTCTTCAGCCTTCCGCTCTTGATTGTGTGTGCGTGCTCGACGCCCGTCCCCGAGCCCGACGCTGGCGACGCAGGACCCTTTCTGCTCGATCGCCTCCCGCCCTCGGTAGACGCCTCGGACTCGGGGATCCCGTCGCTCGACGCGGGCGCGGTCGACGACGCCTCGCGCATGGACGCAGCCGCGCAGCCCGACGCAGCCGCGCAGCCCGACGCAGCTGCGCCCGCCGACAGCGCGAGCCCGATGTGCCCTCCGCCCGGACCGATGACGGCCAACTCGACGACGCCTGGCGCGGTCGCGACGCCCAACCCCACGCTGCGAAACATCACCGTCGAGTGGGCCATCGCCGGCGACGCGGACAACGACGGAGCCGTGCGCGTGCGCTTTCGTCGCCGCGGCGCGCCCTCGTGGCAGAGCGCCATGCCCCTGCGCCGAATCCCTGCGGGGAGCACCTCGGGCCGCTCGTGGGCCAACCGTCACTCGGGCTCGATCTTCGACGTCGAGCCGGACACCGAGTACGAGATCGAGCTCTCGCTCTTGGACCCCGACGGAGGCTGCGAAGTGCGCACGACCACCGTGCGAACGAGGCCCGTTCCGTCGGTCCCCGCTGGCGCAAACGTGCGACCCGTGACGCCCGCGACCTTCGCCGCCGCGCTCGGCAACGCCAACCCCGGCGACGTGCTCGAGATGGCCGCGGGCAGCTACCCAGCGTTCACCATCAACCGCGACGGAGCTGCCGGTCGACCCATCACCTTGCGCGGCGCCCCCAACGCGATCGTCACGGGCAACATCGACATGTTCTCGCGGCGCGACGTGCGGATCGAAGGCCTCACCATCCGCGGTCGCGTGCGCTTCAACAACGGCCGAAACATCGCCGTCGTCCGCAACACCGTCGAGACCACGGGCGACGGCATCGTGAGCTTGCTTCGCTCGGAGGACTGCTACATCGCCGACAACATCGTGCGCGGAGCGTCTCGCTGGGAGACCGCCGCCCTCGGCGTCTCGGGGACCAACGTGGGCGAGGGGATCTTGGTGATCGGGCCCGGACACGTGATCGAGCACAACCGCGTCTCTGGCTTTCGCGACGGGATCTCGTTCGTCGAGGACGCCAGCCCCGACGATCAGTGGAGCATCGACGTGGTCGAGAACGACATCGACAACGCCGGCGACGACGGCATCGAAGCGGACTTCTGCGCGCACAACTGCCGCATCGTCCGCAATCGCTTGACCAACACGTTCATCGCGATGAGCTCGCAGCCGGGCCTCGGCGGGCCGACGTACTTCCTCCGCAACGTCGCGTACAACGTGATCCTCTCGGCCTTCAAGCTGCAGCGGACGAGCTACGGCGACGTGCTCTTGCACAACACCGTCGTGAAGAACGGCGACGGCTTCGGCATCTACACCAGCGAGCCCGTGCACCGCGCGTTCGCGCGCAACAACCTGTTCATCGGCGGCCCTGGAGCAACGTTCAACACGTACTCGAGCGGTACCGGGCAGGTGCTCAACGTCGCGACCGCGCAGACGAGCTGCGACTTCGACTACGACGGCTTCGGATCGACCACGGGGATGTTCGCGGGTCGCTACGGCGCCCTGCGCTTCAGCTCGCTCGCCGAGCTGCGCGCGATGAGCACCGAGGCGCACGCCGTCAGCGTGGACCTCTCGGCGTTCGCCGCGAGCGTGAGCTATCCGAGCAGCCCGTTTCCTGCGCTGATGGCGGCGGACCTGCGGCCGCGCGGCGGCGGCGCGGCGGTCGACAACGGCGTCGCGATCGACAACGTCAACGACGGCTTCGCGGGGCGCGCGCCGGACTTGGGCGCGTACGAGTTCGGCGCGACCGTCCCTGCGTATGGCCCGCGCTGAGAGGCGCCCCCGCTCACACGAGGATCTTCTTGGCCGCGTCGACGCGCTTGCTCGCGTCGTCGTCCGCTGGCTTCTGCGGAACCGCGAGCGCGCGCTGCACCGCCGGCCGCGCTTCGATCGCCGCCAGCCACGCTTCGAGCTTGGGCAGCCCGCTGATGTCGAGCTCGGCCCAGCGATAGCCGCGCACCCACGGAAACGTCGCGATGTCCGCGATCGAGTACTCGTCTCCGCCGAGATACGCGCTCTTCTCGAGGCGACGTTCGATCACTTCGAAGAGCCGTCGGCTCTCGCGTTGGTACCGCTGAATCGCATACGGAATCTTCTCGGGCGCATACCGCACGAACACGTTGGCTTGCCCCATCATCGGGCCGACGCCGCCCATCTGAAACATCAGCCACTGGATGGCCACCGAGCGCTGCTTGGGGTCCGTCGGCAGCAGCTGCCCGTGCTTCTCTGCGAGGTAGAGCAAGATCGCGCCGGACTCGAAGACGGCGAAGTCCCCAGCGTCGTGATCGACGATGGCGGGGATTCTCCCGTTGGGATTCACCTCGAGAAACCAGGGCTCTTTCTGCTCTTGCTTCGCGAGGTCGATGGCGCGGGTTTGATAAGCCGCGCCGAGCTCTTCGAGGGCGATCGAGACCTTGTGTCCGTTGGGCGTCGCTGCGGTGTAGAGCGTGATCATCGCGCGCGAGTGTAGAGCGGTCGACGAAAACGGGGAGCGGCCGACGCGCGCTATTCGCAGCGCCGAACCGCTGGCGCGGCATGAGTTGATGCTTTGTGCATCAACCATGACGTCGCGGGAGTCAGCGGTTCGGCGACTGCGCGTTGTTCGCAGCGCCGAACCGCTGGCGCGGCATGAGTTGATGCTTTGTGCATCAACCATGACGTCGCGGGGATCAGCGGTTCGGCGACTGCGCGCTATTCGCAGCGCCGCGCGGCGAGGTCGCAGACCCAGACCTGCTCTTCGATCTGGTTGATGCCTTCGTCCGCTGTGGTCGCGCTGCGGTGCACGACGAACGGTCCGCCGACGACGGGGTAGATCGTCACGACGGGGCCTGTGTCGCCGGTCGCGACGTCGCTGAAGGAGAACACCTCGATGGCCGAGCCGGTCGCGTCGGGGATGATCTCGAGGCGCTCGTTGAATTGTGGGGCGCTGTTGTTTCCCCCGGCGCTGGCGGCGGCGCGGGTGTAGCTCGCGCGAACGATGCCGAGGGTGAGCGTCGCTCCGGCTTCGATGGTCCTGCCGTTGGTGATCGTGCGAAACCCGCCGCTCGTGAGCCGCGCCTGGGCGCGCTCGCGGGCCGGCGCTGGCAGCGGGTCGTCGGTGACCGCACCTGGCGCGGGAAACTCCGGTCCTGGCGCGAGGCTGATCGGCGTTCGCGTCGCGCCCGAGCGCACGACGAGCGCCCAGCTGCGCTCGTCGACCCCGAGGCCCCAGCGGCCTTCGATGCACGCGATCGCGCGCTCGCTCTCGGACCATCCGACGCAGCCCGTCGCCCCGCTCGCCACCAACGTCGCCAGCGGCGCAGCGCCCGCCGTGGGGGTTGGTGTTGGTGTTGGGTTTGGCGTTGGGTTTGGCGTTGGGTTTGGCGCGGCGTCTGGTGTTGGTGTTGGCGTTGGCGTTGGCGTTGGCGTTGGTGTTGGTGTGTGCTCGCCGCAAGCGCGCTGACAGCCTGCGAGTAGAGCGAGCGCGAAGAACAGTGCGTTGCGGCGCATAGGGTGGTGGCGTTGATGGTCGGCCTCGGGGCGCACCCCACGCAAGGGCGGAGTCGACGTCGCGCGCTGTTCGTTCGATCGGCTCGCGCTGCCGGCGCTGTCCCAGTCGCTGCTCGGGCGCTGTCCCTTCGCGCGGCGCGCGCAGCGGCTACGCTCGGGGCCTGCGATGACGCAACACACGCCGTACCACTCGTTTTCGATTCAGTCGGCCGCAGCCGGGCGCAGGCCGACGGCGATGGACCTGGTCGAGTCGGTCTTGCGCTCGCGACGCGAGGGGCGCCTCCCCGCGGGCGCCCGGCTGCCGCCGGTGCGCGCGATCGAACGGCAGCTCGGCGTATCGAAGAACACCGTTCAGAGCGCGTACGACGAGCTGGTGGCGCGCGGGGTGTGCGTCGCGCGAGAGCGCGAAGGAGTGTTCGTGGCGCACGACGCTGCTGAGCGCGAGGCCATCGTGTCTCGAAGCGCCGCGGCTCCGCGCGTGGTGGCGACGCCGGCGCTGTCGGGGCCAGCGCCGAGCGACGCGATCAAGCTGAGCTCGGTGTTCATCGACCCTGCGCTCTTGCCGCGCGAGCGGTTGGCGGACTGCGCGCGCTCGGTGCTGCGGAC
Organism: Myxococcales bacterium; assembly: GCA_013298625.1. Lineage (GTDB taxonomy): Bacteria > Myxococcota_A > Polyangia > Polyangiales. The sequence continues at coordinate 20,222 of JAAFIF010000048.1, read as the reverse complement.
GCCTGGGCTCGACGCGTTTTATGACCCGCAAGGGTACGCGCCGCTGCGCGCGCAGATCGCCGAGCGCCTGAGCGCGCGGGCCATGGCCGTGGACCCGTCACAGGTGATCATTACGACGGGCTCGCAGCAGGCGCTGGACATCGTCGTGCGCGCGCTGGCTACGCGTCGCGTCGCCGTCGAAGACCCAGTGTACAGCCACGCGCGGTTTCTGTTCGAGAACCTCGGGGCGACGCTGTCTCCGCTGCGGCTCGACCCCTTCGAGGGCATCGACCTGGACGGGTGGCGCGCGGTGATCGAGCGCGACGCTCCGTCGCTGCTGTATTCGATCACACGTTTTCAAAACCCTACTGGCTACTCGTACCAGCCGCACGAGCTCGACGCGCTGCTCGCGCTGAGCGAGCGGACTGCAATGGGCCTGCTCGAAGACGACTGGGGCTCGGACATGTTGTCCGACGGCGACTATCGCCCGACGCTTCGCGCGCTGGGCGGCGACAACGTCCTGTACGCAAACTCGTTTACCAAGAAGCTCTTGCCGTCGCTGCGCGTGGGCTACCTCGTCGCGCCGCGCGCGCTGGTCCCGACGTTGGTCGCGATGAAGCGCCTCTCGACCCTCGGAAACCCCTGGCTCACCGAGGCCGTGCTCTCTGAGTTTCTCGACCGCGGCTACTACGACACGCACTTGCGCGCGGTGCAGGCGGCGCTCGACGCCCGCTACGCGCGGTGCCTCGAGGCGCTGAGCGCGCGCATGCCCGAGGGGTGTCGATGGACGCTGCCGGGGGGAGGGCCGACGTTGTGGCTGGAGGTTCCACGGTCGGTGGACGTGCAGCGGCTCAGCGCGCAGATGGCGGCGCGAGGGGTGAACATCGAGTCGGCGGCGGCGCACTTCGCAGGCGCGCGGCATTTGAATGGATTTCGCGTGAGCTACGCGTTCGTCGGCGAAGCCGACCTCGACCGCGCGCTGACGATCTTGGGCAACGAGCTGCGAGAGGCGATGCGGTAATCTCTTGGGCCCATGGCGACGACCCTCGCGCGCAAATTGCTCGTGACCGAAGGCCGATCGTGGCGCGCGCTCGAGGCGCCCGACGGAGTGCTCGACTCGCTCGATCCCGCGCAGGGCGGCGTGCCCGATCGTCCCGACGTCGTGCTTCTCTTCGTGCGCTCGCAGGACGAGCTGCGGGCGCATCTGAGCGCGGCGCTCGCGCTCGTGTCGAGCGACGACGTGGTGTTCTGGATCGCGTACCCGAAGAAGCGCAAGGGCGTCGCGACGGACATTCATCGAGACGACGGATGGAAGCCGGTGCACGACGCGGGCTTCGGCCCAGTGTCGCAGGTGGCGATCGACGAGGTGTGGTCCGCGTTGCGCTATCGCAGCGAGCGGTTGATCGCGCGCAAGCCCAACAGCGCCGCGGCCCCGGGCGCGGCGAAGCGAGCGCGCGCGAAGGCCTCGAAGTGATCGCGCCGCGGTGCGGAGAGAAGAGCGAGCGATGACGACACACACCGAGCGACGCCGGGGATTTACGGTGCGATTGTTTGTTCCGAGCGGCTCGCCGACGGGGTTGCGCATCGTCGGAAAGACCAACTGGAACGGCGTCGTGCTCTCGTGTCCGCGGGCCTCGTTCGACGAGCTCTCCTCGCGCGACGAGCTCGATCGCGCTGGCGTGTACGTGCTGCTCGGCACCACCGACGAAGGGATCGATCAGGTCTACATCGGCGAGGGTGACCCCACCCGGCCCAGGATCGAGCGACACCACCGCGAGAAGGACTTTTGGACGCACGTCATCGTTTGCAGTCGCAGGGACTCCACCCTGAACAAAGCGCACGTCCAGCACCTCGAAGCGCAGCTCGTCGCCATCGCGACGAAGGCGAACCGCGTTCGGCTCGACAACGCGAACACTCCGCAGCTCCCCAGCTTGTCCGAAGAAGACGAAGCTGACGTCGTCGCGTTCTTGGACGACATTCTGCTGCTCTTGCCATTGCTCGGTGTGACTGCGTTCGTCGCGACCGATCGCGTCGACGCGCCCGTCTTGGTGATGGAGGCCAAGGGCGCGAAGGCTACGGGGCACGACGGCGCGGACGGCTTCGTCGTACGAGAGGGATCGACCGCCGCGAAAGAACTCGCTCCGTCGATTCACAACTACTTGCGCTCGCGTCGACAGCTGCTGATCGACGAGCGCGTGCTGGTCGAGCACGGCTCGGTCTACCGCTTCGCGCGAGACTGCGTGTTCGATTCTCCCTCTGCTGCCGCGGGCGTCGTCGCGGGTCGCAGCGCCAACGGACGCATCGAATGGAAGACGCGAGACGGTCGCACGCTGCGCGAGCTGCAAGAGAGCGGCGGGCGTTGACTTGTTGGTGATGGGGCGAGCGTTCGGGATACGAGCGCGCGCGTGAACAGCGTGGCCCCCGCGCGCCGTCAAGTCGGCGCGCTTGCGTGCGGCGGGGCCGACAAGCGCTCGGGCACGAGGCCCGAGCTGAGGCAGGTGATGGGGAGCGTTCGGGCGCGGCAGCGTGATGGATCGCTGGTGTTTCAGCGGGAGAACCGAGTTGCCTAAGCCCTGGCGGATGCCAGGGCGCTCGTTGGCTACTCCACGCGCAAGCGCGCCATCTTGATGGCCCGCGCGCGCCAACCCCGCGCTCACAGCCGAGTGGTGCCCGCGAGCACGAGAAACACCCGCCACTGCTCGCCGTCGACGACGAACGGGGCGTACGTGCCCCCCGTCACATCGACGCCCGTCACCCGCGCGCGGCCGTAGGTCGCGATCGCGCCGAGGGTGGTGGACGCTTCACGGACGAACCACGTTCCGGTGAGCGTCGCGCCGAGCTGGTCGACCTGGTCGATCCTGCTGTCGTCGACGAGCGGCGTCGGGGCCGACGAGAGGTCCGTAAACACCCCCGCGCGCAGCGCGATCGCAGGACGCACCAGCCACTCTGCGCCGAGCGCGCCGTTGACCACGGCCTTCAAGCGCACCGCGCTCACTGGGGATCCGTCCGCCGCGCGCAGCGCGACGAAGCGCAACGGCAGCGAGAGCGACGCGTCGGCGCTCACCGTGAACCGATCGGCCAGCGACCACGCCGCGCCCGCTCGAAACAGCGCCGGCCACAAGCGGTTCGCGCCCACGGCGAGCAGCGTGCTGTCCGCTGTCGTTCGTCCGCCGTCTGGCGCGCGAACGGTGCGCTCGAAGCGCTCGCCCGATCCCCAGATCGGCAGCGACGGCGTGCGCGCGCTCAGCCCGAGCGAGACGTTGCTTCGCAGGTTGTAGCGAACGCCGATCGACGCGGCGATCCCCACGGAGAGCGACTCGACGTACGACGTGAACTGCACGAACTCTGCGGGGCGAACGTCGGTCAAATCCACGCGGTCCGCGAAGGTGTGCAGCGTCGCGAGCACCGATGCCCCGAGGGCGAGCCGATCGCTCACGCGCCAGCCGAGCGACGGACCCGCGGCGATGAGCCGATCCGACGTCGAGACGAGCAGCGTGGTGTTGCGCTCGCGCGCCTGCAGCCTCCGGTCGATCTGATACGTGTTCGGGTTGAACACGTTGAAGGCCAGCGAGAACGGCCGCGTTCCGTCTCTGCGCTGCGCGCCGACGCGGATCAGCGAGGCGATCGCCGACGGGATCACGTTGATCGTCGCGTAGTCGTAGCGCAGCCCCGCGCCGAGCGAGTCGGGGTAGCTCGCGCCGACCAGCCCGTACAGCGTGGCGCTGACCGAGACCGAGTCTTGCCGCGCAAACGCCAGCCCCGCAGGGTTGTACCAGGCGCCCGCCGCGTCGTCGGACAGCGCAGTGAACGCGCCCGCGAGCCCCGTCGCGCGCTCGCCGATCGGGTACGGGTGGTGGTTTGCTTGCGCGCTCGCAGGGCCCGCGGCGACGAGCGCGCTGATTGCGCTGAGCATGAGACAGAGCGAACGCACCGGCGCGAGACTGTACCTCGCTCGCTCTCGCGACAGGCGATGGACCCGACGGCTTTCGCGTATCGTCGCGCCATGAAGCCAGCTGCAGCCGCGCTGTGGGATCAGCACGCGAGCGTGTACGACGCGCTCTTCTCGGGCCTCACGGGCTACGTCGCCGAAGCCATGCTGCGCATCGCCGATCCGCGCTTGCCCGCAGGGTCGAAGCTGCTCGACGTCGCGGCGGGCACCGGCGCGCTCGCGATCCGCGGGCTCGAACGCTCGCTCGCGCGCGGCGGCGCAGACTCGATCGTGGCCTGCGATTGGTCCGAGGGGATGCTCTCGTTCACCGAGCGCCGCGCCCGCGCCCTCGGCGCGAGCCGCGAGCAGTTCACCGTCGAAGTGCAAAACGGCGAGGCGCTCGGGTACGCCGACGCGTCGTTCGACGCTGTGTTCTCGTGCTTCGGGATCTTCTTGTTCGCCGATCGCCGCGCGGGATGGCGCGAAGCTGCCCGCGTTTTGCGCAGCGGAGGCCTCTTCGTCGCGTCCGTCTGGCAGTCGCCCGCCACCAACCCGATGCTGCGAGAGCAGATGGCGCCGATGGCGCGCGCCCTCCCAGCGCGCTTGCAGGGTCCGCCGCCGACGGGCAGCTGGCTCGAGGTCGCAGAGGCCGCCGCGCTCGCGCGCGAGGTCGAGGAGAGCGGCGCGTTTCGCTCGCTGAACGTGCTGCCTTTTCACGGCTCGATCGCGTTTGGCGACTGGTCCAAGGTGTGGGTCGCGATGCTCGACAACCCCGTGTCCGGGGCGCTCTTGCGTCGGTGCGAAGAGGGCGAACGCGAGGCCGTTCGCGAGAGCGTCTTCGCGCACTTTCGCTCGCTCGCAGGAGGCGACGATCAACCGCTGGTCCTCGAGGCGGTGTGCAACATCCTCGTGGCGACCAAGGCGTAGTCGAGCGCTGCGTCGCGCGCCGCAGCGCCGCGGGGAGTGCTCAGCCGCTGGCGAGGGCTCGATAGAACCGCTCGGGCGCGAGCGCCTCGGGGAGCCCTGCGACCTGCGCGTCGCCGAGCTCCATGATGATCCACCGGCCGTCGGTGCGTCGCGCGACGTCCATCGTGAAGAAGTTGCTGTCGATCGTCGCGCACTCGCTCGCGAAGAGCTCCGATGCGATCGCTTCGTCGCGATAGTCGCCCTCTTCCCAATACGGCGCCGAGAGCCACGGACGCCCGTCGCGGACGAACACACGAAACTCGCGCGTCAGCGGCATCTTGCTCTTCGAGTGCACCGCGAGGGGCTCGAGCGAGACGAACTCGCGAAAGACCAGTCCGCCCACGAGCTGCGCCCCTTGCAGCTCGATGAACCGCGTCGTCACGCGCCGCACCGCGTCCGCGTCGCGCGCCGAGCGGATGAAGCACGCCTCGTCCCAGCGGTGCTTCTGCGACTTGACGTAGTCCTTGAGGATCAGCGGTGAATCACCGAAGGGCTCGAGCATCGCGAGGACTTCGTCGAGCTCGAAGCGCGCTCCTGTGGTGGTCCACACGGTCGCAGGCGTGTGCGCGCGGAGCTTCGCGTACCACTCGGGCAGATGGTGCGTCCTTCGGTACTGCGCCTCGTCGTTGACGAGCCTGACCCCGCGCGCCGCGAGCGCGCCGCGCATCGCGCCGTACTCCTCGGGGCGCATCATCCATCCCCGAAACACCGCGTCCACCGGCGCGTCGAGCGAGGGGACCCGGCGCGTCGCGCGATCGAACGCCCCTGCGTCGAGCGCGGCGCTGTCGAGCAAGCACGCCGTCATCCCTGCCTCGCGGGCCGCGCTCCACTCGGCCTCGAACGAGGGGTCGACCTGCTTGGGGTCGAGCGGATGGGACGCAAACACGACGTGGCCGAGCATCGGAGCCCCGATCGTACGCGGGCCTTGCGCGCGCGGCACGCGTGTTGACCGTGCGCTGCGGACCTGCGATTGCAGCAGCGCATGGGCCCGTTTGCGCTGATCGAGGTCAGAGACGATTCGAGGGTGTGCAGTCGCTGCGGCGAGCCCGTCGCGCGAGGGTTCGCCTTCGGTCGATTCGGAACGAGCAAGGCCACCCTCCACGTCTTGTGCGCGATCGACGTCGACGCATCGAGCGTCCACTTCGAGCTCAATCGATCGGGCCCGCGGTTCGATGGGCGCGCCGAAGCGTTCGCGCTGGTCACGGCGCGGCTCGAGGCCGTGCGCGACGCCAACCGGCAGACGAAGGGAAAGGACAAGAGCGCGATCGAGCCCATCCGCGACCGGCAGGGAAGACCCCGCGTGCGCGTGCTGTATCTGCAGAGCCAGAGCGCAGACCGGGGGGCGGGCGCGGAGTTCTTCGACGTCGATCGTCTCTGTGACTTCTGGCACGCGCGCTCGTCGCTGCGCGAGTACGCGCTCATCGAGCACAAGTACCCGAAGAACAGCAAGCTCGACCCGTCGCAGCCGCTCGCGGCGGCGCTGTATTGGCAGCGCGCGGACGGCGCGGTCTCCAACGGCAACAGCAAGATCGTCGAGTGGAAGGCGCTCGGCCTCGCGGCCCCCGTGCTCGCCGTCGTGGGCGAAGCCGCGCGGGACGCAGCCGCGCGAGACAAGGTCGTCGCGAAGCTGCGCGGCCTGCTCGCGAAGTGCGGCTTCGAGCCGGACGACGCCCCGGTGGTGACCGTGCTCCAGTCCGACGACGCGACGCGTGAAGCGCTCGCGCTCGCGCTCGACGAGCAGGCGGCGAAGTACACGGGCACCGCTGAGAAGCGAAAGAGCGGGCGCATCTTCGAGGCGATCGAAGAGCTCTTCGACGACGAGCGCGACGACGGGCTCGCGCAGGCGTTCGTGACGGCGTTCAAGCGCTTCGGCCGCTCGCGAGCCGAAGAGCGAGAGCGGGTGCTCGCGCTGCTCGTGCGCTTCGCGAAGCGGTCCCCGGCCGAAGCGGCGAAGGTGCTCACGGGCGTCGAGCGCTTGGACATCGCGATGGACCGCGCCGTGCTCGCCGAGATCATCGAGGCGCTCGTCGCCGCGCCAGTCGTGCCCCCTTCGCTCGCTCGGTGGCTCGTTCGATGGCGATCGTCCCGCGAGGGCGGCGAGGACACGATCACGCCGATGTTGAAGGCCGCCATCGCCGCAGCGGACGGGCGCAAGGCGAAGAAGCTCTTGGCGTTGGGCGTCGAGGCGGGCTTTCTGAGCGAGTGAGAAATGCGCGCGCGCGTCGAGGGGGCGGTTGACTGCGCCGCGCGTTGGCGCAGAAGTCGACGGTCCAATCATGTCGACCCCGACCGCTATCGTAGACGCGCACCATCGCGCGTACGCAGAGAAGAACATCGACGCGCTGCTCGCCACGCTCGCCGATGAATTCGTGTGCGCGCCGCTCGGCGGCGATCCCTGGCTCACTGGGCGAGCGTCGGCGAGGGCCATGTACACGGCCAACGTCGAGGACTGGCCGCTGGCGAACACGACGCAGCTCGCCGCGATGGCGCTCGGCTCGGTGGTCGTGCGCCGCGACCACACAGTGGCGAAGGACCCCGCGAAGGGCTCGCTCGACTCGCTGGCGATCTACACAGTGCGAGACGGGCTGATCGCGCGGCTCGACATGGCCCCGCGCGAAGGGGACGAAGCGGCGGCGGTCGCGCTCGCGACGCGTCAGCTCGCGGCGTACAACGAGCAGCAGCTCGACGAGCACTGCGCGTGTTTTGCCGAGGACATCGCGGTCTCGGACCTCGGCGCGGCGGTGACGCTCTCGGGGATCAGCGCGTACCAGGCGCGGTACGCGGCGATGTTTGCGCAGCACCCGCAGAACCACGCCGAGCTCGTGCAGCGCGTGAGCTTGGGCTCGACGGTGATCGATCACGAGCGCGTGCGGCGCACGCCCGAGAGCGAGCCGTTCGAGGTGTTCGCGATCTACACGGTGCGCGAGGGGCGGATCGCGCGGGTGAACTTCGTTCGAGCGACGTAGTCGGTCGCGCCGACCACGATCAACGCCGCGATCGATCAGCCTTTTTGCAGCCGCGAGGCGAGCTCGGCGAGCGCCTCTTGCGCGGCCTCGAGCTGCGAGAGCAGGGCCTGGCGCTCGTCGTCCTCGAGCTTCTTGGCCGCTCCTTGCAGCTGCCGCGCGAAGGCCTTGGCGCTCACGCGATCGGTGAGCTTCGCGAGCTGCCCCTGAAACTGGCGAACGTTGACGCGGGTGGGCGCGGGCTGCCCGAGCTCGGCGAGCACGTTGCGCGCGTACAGCTCGACCTGCCGCGTGCTGAGGTTGGACGCGAGCACGTGCTGCGCGGCCTTGCGCAAGAGCTTGTCGTCTTCGAGCCGAAGGAGCCGTGATTTGCGCGAGAAATCCAGGGCCCTCCACGCGTCGCTGTTGAGCCGCTTGTCGTACGCGGCGCACAGGACCGTCGCGCGCAGCGTCGCCTCGGTGAGCCGAAGCTTGGCGCTGTCTGCGGCGTCGATGAGCGCGCTCCACAGGGGGTTGTCCTCGGCGTGCTCGATGACCGCGGTGGAGTCTTCGCCGAACAAGCGAGAGAAGAGCCATCGGCCAAGGTCGCTCAGCGCTTCGTCCACGGTCTCGAACACTGCAGAAGAGCGCTCGATCGCCTCGTCGAGCACCTTGCGCTCGGCCGCGTCGAGCGTCGCGTTGCGCGTGGCGCGAGCTTCGTCTGCGATCACCACGCCCCTTCGATCACTGGTCGCCATCGCCTGCGAGAGTGCCTCTGCCTGCGGCGCCAGGGGAAGCGGGAGGCGGGCGGTATCTCCCGTTGTGACGCGTTGCGTTGCGATTTTCTTACAGCGCTTTAAGAGATCTGCCGCAGCGCGAATGCGGTCGACAATTTTCATGCCGACGCTGCGTCATGGCCGTTTGGCGCTCGCCACAGCGGGGAGCAGGGTGTGCAGGTGCGGCTCGAGCTCGACGGAGAGCGACGCGACGACGCGCTCGGGGGCGGTCGACTCGATGAACGGCAGTCGCACCAGCGGGACGCCGGGAAGCCGCGCGCGAAGCTCTGCGGACAGCCCGTCTGCTGCCGCGGCGCGGACCGCTCGCTCGTCGTCGAGGACCGCCATCGCCGCGGCGAGCGCGGGGGTGACCGCGCGCTGACCGCGCAGCGCCCGCGCGTACGGAGCGGCGACGGTGTCCGCGCGGTTCATCACCACCGCCCTCGCGCCAGGGCCGAGCTTCTCGAGTCGCTTGTGTAGAAACTGCACGTCGTCGCGGCCCGCGGCGGTGGGCGCCGTGACGAGCACGTACGCCGCGCGCGGGCCGAGCAAGAGCTTCGCGGCGTGTTGCGTGAGCGCGACGAAGCGCTCGCGCACGACGGCGAGGTCGCGAAACAGGTCGCCGGTGTCGCGCACGAGGACGGGTCCTGTGACCTTGGCCAGGAGGCTCTCGACGTGCCCTGCGCCCCAGCCGACGAGCCCGCCGCCGCCCGAGGCGCCGCCGTTTGCTCGCTCGGCCAGGCCCCCGAGCCACGAGACGGTTCGTCCTCCCAGCAGCGCCGCGAGGCGACCGGGGAGCGTGACGAAGTCCACCGCCTGTCGCGAAGGCGCCGTGTCGATCACGACGACGTCGAACGAGCCTCGCTCGGCGGCGCGCGCGACGAGGTTCATGGCGACCAGCTCGTGGATGCCCGCGGCGGCGTCGGCGAGGCCGATGTAGAGCTTGTTGGCGAGCAGCCGCGCCTTGGCGACTGGCTCGTGCTCGAAGAGCTGTTCGGCGAAGGTGTGCAGCGACCGTCGCGGGTCGGGCATCAAGGCCGAGAGCCGATCGCCCGTGTCGGCAAGCGCGACGGGCGTGACCTCGTCGGTGATGCTCACGCCCATCGCGCCCGCGAGCCTTCGGGCAGGGTCGATCGTCACGATGAGCGTCGAGCGACCGGCGCGGGCGAGGGCGAGGGCGAGGGCGGCGGAGGTCGTGGTCTTTCCGACGCCGCCGCCGCCGGCGCACACGATGACGAGCGGGTCCGTCGCGCTCATGGCGCTCCTTCGGCGAGCAGCCAGCGCGCGACGTCTCTCGCCGACGGGTCGCCCGGCGCGAGGGGGAGGTGCCAGACCGTGTGCTCTTTGCCCGCCAGGCTGTCGAGCGCGGCGACGGCCTCGCCCCGCTGCGCTTCGCGCGCCGCGAGCACGACTGCGAGCTCGGCCGCAGCACCTGCGAGCGGCCCGCCGGCAGCCGCGAGCGCGTGCGCGTCGGTCAGCGCCTCGCGAGGCAGCGCGACGGGGACGCGGTTGACCGCGATTCGATCGACCGCGAGGCTGGTCTCGCGCGCGACCGCCGCGCACAGCTCGAGGGTCTCTTCGATCACCAGCCGCTCGGGCAGGCTCACGACGATGATCGACGCGCGGCCCGGCGACAAAAGCTCGCGTCGGATCCTGTCGCACAGCTCGAAGAGCGGCCCGGACCCGAGAAAGTCTCTGCCCTGCGTAGGCACCCGCAGCCACGCGACGCTGTGCCCCGTGGCGGGCATGTCCACGATCACGCGCACGCCAGGGTTGTCCGCGGCGAGCTGCCGTACGACCTCGAGCATCGCGAGCTCGCGGATCGCCGGCGCCACCGCGAGCAGGGGCTTGATGGCGAAGTTGCCGAGGACGATTTTGGCCACCGTGGCCGAGCCGAAGAGGGGAGCTGCCGCGCGCTGAGCGGCGTCGATCGGTCGGATCACCACGTGGCGCACGGCGCGACCTGCGCCGGCGAGCGCGCGCTTGCCCGCGTCGCCGTCGCCGAACTCGACGAAGATCGCCGCGCCGTGCGTCTGCGCTTCGAGCGCGGCGAGGCCCGCGGCGATGGTGGTCTTGCCGACCCCTCCCTTTCCGAGCACGAGCAGCGCTTGCGACAGGCTGCGCGGGGGCGCGCGCGGCGGTGTCGCTTCGCCTGAAGACGGTGAATGCTGGCTCATCGCAGGGCCTTCACGCGTCGGGCCGCTCGATCATCGCCTCGGTCACTTCGTGCATCATGAGCACATACGATTCTCGAATGAACGAAGCGTATCGCGGCGATCGATGGCCGGACTCGCGGACGAGGGCCTCGATGCCCGAGAGGGTCTTGTTCCACGAGGCGGTGAGCTCGGCGAGCGTCCAGTGGCCGGTGATGACCGGGGTCGTTCGGTTCGATCGCGCGTCGAGCTCGTAGTCGAGCCAGTCGTCCATGATCTGAACGAACAGAGACACGTCGTACATCCATCGCCGCGCGCCGTCTCCAGCGAAGCGGACGACCGGAAACAGCAGCCCGTCGATCGTCCCCTCCACGCCCGCGAGCCGGTGCCCGAGACCGAGCGGGTCGGGCTCTCCCTCCATCGCGCGCACCTCGGCGCGGATCCACTCGTGCACGCGCTGCATCGCCCGATCGAACGCCGCGCGATCCGCTGGGTGCAGCCGCTCGGACATCGCGACGGCGAGCGCGCGGGTGAGCGCGAGCTCTGGCGTGTCCGCGGGCGCGCGTCCTTCGATCACCGCTTCGAGCCTCGGTCCGCGCTCGCGAGGCGCGTCCTGCATGCAGTGATCCATGACGTGATCGACCACGACGATGAACGCTGACACCAACGCGATGCTGCGATGCTGGTCGGCGTACGCGACGCGCCCGAGCGCTTCGATCGCGCCTCGGCCGAGCGCCGCGAGCGCCCTGCGCGGCAACGGGAGCGAGCCTCCCGCGGCAGTGATCGCGCGGATCAACACGGGAGCGCGCGGCGCGCAGAACAGCGCTGTGTACGGCGCGGACGCGTACAGATCGCACGCGCCGATGCGCAGCTTCTCGTAGAACGGCTGCCGAACGAGCGCGGGCCACGTCCGCTCGATGATGGGCAGGACGTGCATGTCGAAGTGGCGGCGGGCCGTGCGACGAATGCCGACCGCGAGCTGCGCGACCGATCGATCGGGCGTCCCCATCAGCGCCCGAAGCGCTCGGACGCGATCCGCGCGGGGAGCGATGGCTTCGTTGTCGAGCGGCGCTCGCGGCTCGGAGGCATGGGGCGTCGCGCCTCCGTTCGGGTTCTGCATCGCCCGGTGGTGCATCGAGCCAACGCGCCCGAGAGTCAACCAGCGCGAGGCCGAGAGCGTGCGCGCGGCGACGATTTGGGTGGCGCAGCGTCGCGCTCGATCCGCGCAGGGTTGGCGCGCAGCTTCTGCCGCGTGGCGCGCTGCTGCGCGCGGCGGCGTGCGAGATTCGAGGACCAACCGATGAACGCTCGATGGCTCGTCTTCTGCGCGGTGCTGTTGTGCAGCGCAGACTCCGCCGCGCAGACGCTCGAACAGGTCGCGAGCAGCCTGACGGCGTGCGTTTCGAGGCCGATCGCGGGTCTGTCCAACCAGATCTTCGCGACGCTTCAGTGCAGGCATCCCGGGGCGCTCGTCCCGATCGAGCCCGGCCGCGGCGTGGTCGCGACGGGTGGGCTGTACGCGCCGATCCGCATGTTCTTGCGGCCCGACGCGCGCGCGGCTCTACCAACTCGGCGCCGGAAGAACCGTGTTGGTCAACGACACGTTTCGCACGGTCGCGGATCAGTATCTCTTTCATCGTGCGGGCGTCTTGCGGCCAGGTCAGAGCGGTTGTCTCGGCGGTCCCCTCACGGGAGGCCAGGGCCGTCACGAGACCGGCGTCGCGGTCGACATCGACAACTCCGGTGCTTTCGGAGCCGGCTCGGCAACGACCTGCTGTCAGGCGGTGCCCGATGATTCGGTGCACTACGAGTGTCGTCCTGGCTGCGCGCTGCGCACGGCTCCCAACGATCCAAATGATCTCCAAGTGCGACGTTGGGGCGTCGAAGCGTTTCAGATCCTCTGGAACGCCAACCACCCCGGCGACCAGATCACGGTCGACGGCGCCTTCGGCGAGCAGACCGCGTCGCGCCTCCGCGCGAGCCCTGCGGGCGGCTTCGCCGTCGGCGGCTGCGAGCCCGATCGCGACGGCGACGGCTACGCAGGGAGCCTCGATTGCAACGACGGTGATCGCAACATTCACGTCGGCGCGCCCGAGCGCTGCAACAACGTCGACGACGACTGCGATCGGATGGTCGACGAAGCGGTCACGCGCCCTTGTGGCGGCGGGATGGGCGCGTGCAGCGCGGGCGTCGAGAGCTGCTCGGCCGGCACCTGGTCCGAGTGCGTCGGCGGCGCAGGACCCTCGCGAGAGGTCTGCGACGGAGCGGACAACGACTGCGACGGAGCCGAGGACGAAGAGCAAGTGTGCTCCTTCGAAGCGGCCGCAGAGCAAGCGGGGGACTCGCGCTCGTCCGTCGGGCACAGCGACGTCGACGGCGATGGTCGCGCCGACGTATGCGCGCTCGTCGATCGCACGATCCAGTGCGCGCTGAGCTCGGAGCGCGGCTTCGGGCGCATCGTCTCGGGCCCCACGCTGAGCACCGCGACGGACACAGCGACGGGCGGGGCGCTCACCTTCGCGGCGAGCGTGCGAACGGCGGACGTCGACGGAGACCGCCGCGCGGACCTGTGCATGATCGCTCAGCCCGACGCGCGCGCGCTCGAGTGTTGGGCGCTCAGCGCGACCGCTGCGCCGCGCTCGCTCGGCGCGATCCGTGTGAACTCCGCGCTCACCAACGTGCTGGTGGTCGACCTCGACGGCGACGACCGTAGCGCTGAGCTCTGCGTGCGGTCGGCCGAAGGGCTGAGCTGCTACCGCTATGCGCGGGGCGAGTTTGCGCAGAGCCTGCGCTTGTCCGCGCTGAGCGACGCCGAGGGCTTCGCGGATCCTCAGCGGTTCGGCTCGATTCGCATGGGGGACCTCGACGGCGATCGCCGCGCGGACGTCTGCGCGCGGCAGGCCGACGGAGTGCGCTGCTGGCGCGCTGGCGATCGCGAGTTCTCGCCGGGCGAGCAGGGGCCGCGCTGGTCGGACGAGCTCGGGTTTTCGCAGGTGGCGCTCTGGTCGACGATGCGCATGGCGGACCTCGACGGCGACGGGCGCGCAGAGCTGTGCGCGCGTCAACCCGATCAGCGCTTCGCGTGTCACAGCTGGGCGGATCGGCAGTTCTCCGAGCGCGTGCGCGGCCCGACGCTGCAGACCGACGACGGCTGGAGCGATCCGAGCACGTACCGCACGCTCTCGCTCGGCGACATCGACGGCGACGGCGCGGCGGACCTGTGCGCGAGAGAGCTCTCGGGGCTGCGCTGTTGGCTGTGGACCGGGCGCGAGTTCGGGCGCGTGGTGCTCGGGCCCGCTGCGTTGCGAGACCCTGTGTGGCTGCGGGCCGAGCGCTTTCGGTCGCTGCGATTGGCGGACGTGTCCGGCGACGGGCGCAGCGACGTGTGCGCGCGCCACGCGGACGGACTGCAGTGCTACGTGAGCAACGGGGCTGACTTTTCGCAGTGGGTTCGCACGTCGCTGTGGAGCGACGCGACGTCGGCCGACCGGCTTCCGCTCTCGATCAGCATGCAGAGCGCCGGCAGCTTCGGTCCTGCGCGCCCAGGCGCGGGCTGCGCGTGCGCGATCGTCGGCGCGCGTGCTCGCGATCGCGCTGCGCCCCATGGGGCTGCGCGCATCCTCTCTCTGCTCGGGCTGCTCGCGTGGGCGACGAGCGCGCGACGGACGTCACAACGAAAGAGCCACGAGCGATGAAGCTTCGCAGTGCTTCAGTGTGGGCGCGCGCTGGCGCGATGGTGTGGGCGCTCGCTGGGTGCCAGGCGTCGGGCGAGTCGATCGAAGGCGCGGACTTGTGCGAGCGGTTGGCCGCGCAGGTGTGCGCCGCGCAAGCGAGCTGCTGTCGACCCGCGACGGACGCTCCCGACGCCGCGCAGGACTCGGCGTCGCGCGCAGACGCCAGCGATGCCGCGTTCGACGCGAGGGCGCCCGACGCGGGCGCTCGTGTGGACGGCGGCTCGATGCGCGACGGAGGCTTGGACGGCGGCGATTCGATGGCCGCGGTCGTGCCGCCGCAGAGCTGCGAGGGCGCCCAGCGCGAGGCGTGCGAGCGCGTGTTGGGGGTGATGGCGCGCGACGAGCGGCTCGGCTACGTCCCCGCGCGGGGCGCAGCGCTCGTGGCCGCGGTGCGCGCCGCGGCTGAGCGATGCGAAGCGCTTCCTTCGCCCTCACAAGCGCGCGGGCTCTTCGCAGGAACGGCCCCAGAGCGCAGCAGCTGCAGCCCCGCGTCGAGCGCGCCGAGCGCGTTGGCGACGGCGCAGGCGTCGTGCCGAGAAGAGACCACCTGTCGGGTCTCGCTGCGTTCGGACGGGACGCTGCTCGGCTCGTGCGAGCGTCGCGCGGGCGGAGACGACGGGTGTTCGCACCCGCTCGACTGCCCTTCGTCGCAGTACTGCGAGCTCGCGCTCGATTGGCAGCCATCGCAGTGGGGGCGCTGCCAGACGCCGCGCGCCAACGGCTGGGAGTGCTCCGATGACCTTCGCTGCGAGAGCGGCTACTGCGGGCTCGACGGACGGTGCGCCGCGCGTCCAGCGGACGGCTTTTGTCTCGACCGCACGTACCGCGCGTTGATCCTCGCCGAGCGCCCCGAAGCGCACTACGGGTTCGACCGAAGCCCCAGTGACTCGACGGGGCGGGCGAGCGCGGCCGTGGTCAACGGCGGCGCGATGTTCGCGGCGGACGGCGCGTTCGGTGAGCGCGGCTCGCTCGCGCTCGACGGGACCTCTGGGTGGGCCTCGGTGGCGCTTCCCACGGCGATGGCGACGGACAGCGCGATGAGCGTCGAGCTGTGGTTCAGGGCGCCGGTCGTGACCGGGCGCGCGCCGCTGCTGGAGTTCTTCTCGAGCGCCGACGGTCCTGGCTTCTCGCTGGGCATCGAGGGCGGCCGCGTCACGGCGGACTTCGCCTCGCTCAGCGGCAGCGCGCGGCGGGTGAGCTCCGACGCGAGCGCGCTCGCTGCAGACCGATGGACGCACGTGGTCGCGACGTGGAACGGCGCCGCGGGGCGGCTGTTCGTCAACGGCGTGCAGGTCGCGCAGAGCTCGGCCGCCGAGCTGGATCGGCGCGGCGAGCTGCGCGTGGGCTACGCGGCTCCTGCGATGACCGGCGCGACGCCGCTGTATCTTCGCGGGGCGATCGACGAGCTCGCGGTGTATCGACGCGCGTTGTCTGCGACGGCCGTGGCGCAGCACTACCGCGCCGCGGTGCAGGGGTCGGTGAGCGTAGCGTCGTCGCTCTATCGCTGGCTCGACTGAGCGCGCGGGTCAAGCCCAGCGGGAGAGCGCTGGGAGGTCACTGCATCGGTCGAACGCTTCGTTGTCCATGAGCGCACGCAGGTCGCCGTGCTCGCGCTCTGCAGCGTCGAGGGTCTCTACGCACTCTGTGATGCGCCCGAGTCGCAGCAGCGCGGCGGCGTGCTCGACGAGGGCGCGTGGGTCCGAGCCGACGGCCTCGCGCCACAGGGCGGTCACTTCGAGCATCGCTTCCCATTGGCCTGCGTCGTCGAGCGCGGCGGCGAGCGCGGCGCGGGGGGCGCTCCAGTCGGGCGCGAGCGCGATCGCTGCGGCGAGCAGCTCGCGCGCACGGCGCAGATCTCTGCGAGCGTCGGCGGACAAGAGCAGCTCTCGCGCCTCGCGTCGATCGAGCACGGCGCGCGCTTCTGCGAAGGCTTCTGGGGGCGTCGCGTCGAGCAGCGCTGCTCGACGAGCGAGCGGCTCGCGATGCGCGCTGGCGAGCGCGATCGTGCGTGGCGTGGGCGGGGAGCGATCTCCGTCATCGAAGTTGATCCACCGCGCGCTGTCCGGGTCGAACTCGAACCAGCACGGCGCGCCGGTGTCTTCGCGACGAGTCCAGACGCGCAAGGTGGCGTCGCTGGTCCATTGCGCGGGAGGATCGATCGATCGATCCACGGTCACGAGCGCGTCGCGGACGATCGCGCGCCGGGCGATCGACTCGACGACGAAGACGAGACCCGCGCTGTCCCACAGCGCCAAGAGCGCCAACCAACGGCCGTCTGGTGAGGGCGCGATTCGATGCGTCGGCGGGGCGTTGCCGATGATCGAAGACGCGACGTGGATCTCGCACACGACGTCGCCGCTTCGACCCTGCACCACGTCGATCCTGTGCGAATGCACGCGCAGCTCGAACGACATGACGCGAGCCTACCGCGGGTCGGATCGAGCGTTCATCGAGGACGGTGGCTGGTGTCGGGGTACGTTCGGCGCGGTGGCGCGGGGTGATGCTGCCGAGGACTATTGCGGGATGGACGGCTCGGGGCTGAGCTCGATGCTCTCGTACGACGGCGCGCCGTAGTCGCTGTCGACGACGCGGATGTCGATCGCGCCGCGTTTCGCCCTGCGTCCGGCGTGGGTGTGCCCGCTGACGACGGCGCGCACCTTGCGAAACGCTGTGACGCGGCGGCCGAGGGTGAGGTTGCCGAAGTAGGCGTTGCACAGGCCCCACGTCGGGTCGTGCGGGCGTCGCTCCATCTGCTCTTCGAGCAGCGGAACGTGGGTGACCACGGCCACCGTCGTGATCGACGCGTCGCGCTCGAGCGCGTCGAGCTTAGCCACGAGCGCGTCGCCGAGGCGCGCGGCGACCTCGCCGTCGCGGTGCGGCCAGTCGATGAAGCGAGCGTCGTTGTTGAACGCGGGCTTGAGCTCTTCGAGCTGCGCGGCGCTCATCGTGACCGTGGGATCGACCGCGGAGTAGTCGTACCAGGCCATGCTTCCCACCACCGCGATCGGGCCGAAGCGCAGCGTTTGCTCTTCGAGCCAGAGGACGCCAGCGCGCGCGCAGCGGTCGGCGAGGGCGGCGGAGAACAGCGCTTCTGAGCCGAGGTTCGCCGAGCGATCGCGCCACACGTCGTGATTGCCCGCGAGGGCGGCGACGGGGCAGGGCATCGCGCGAAAGGCGTCGAGGCACAGCTCCCAGCCGCGCAGCGTGTGGCCGAGGTCTCCGGCGAGCACGACGAGCGACGGCGCTTCGTCGGCGATCGACTGCGCGAGGGCGTCGATGCGCGCGCGGGTGGTGAGCTTTCCGCCGGGATCAACGTGGAGGTCGCTGGTGACCACGAGCTTCACGAAGCAACGATGGCCCACGCACGGCGCGAAGTCGAACGTTGACGCTGACGTTGTTGCGGGCGCGCAGGGGACGAGCGACGGCGTTCGCCGACGGGCTGCCGCGCGGTCGCGGCTTCGTTGCCGGAAAAGGGGCGGCGGAGCGGCGAACCCTGCGCCCACCGGCTGCGCTGCTTGTGCGCTCGCGGCCTCTTCGTCTGAGCCCCATCAGGTGTCCGCCGAACGTGAATCCGATGCCGGGCAAGAACAGCAGCGCCTGTCCGGTGAAGCTGTTCGCGAGCGTGAGCTCTGGCTGAATCGCGCACACGCGCATGCGGCGGATGGTCGCGCCGATTCCGGCGTGGCGAAGAAAACCGATCGCCGTCGCGAAGCTCGTCGCCGATCGACGCAGCCACAGGGGGGCAACTGCGGTATGGCTGCCTCGCCATGAACGTCGCGCCGATCGTCGCAGAGCCGCCCGTCAAACCGCGGCTCCGCGGCGTTTCGCACCAGATCGCGAGCGTCGTGTCGCTGGTCGCTGGGGCGCTGCTCTTTCATCGCACGCGCGGGGATTGGCCGCGGATGGCCGTGGCGATCTACACCGCGAGCCTCGTGACGCTCTTCACGGTGAGCGCGCTCTACCACCGCGTGCACTGGCAGCCGGGCCCGCGGCAGTGGATGCGGCGCCTGGATCACGGCGCGATCTTCGTGTTCATCGCGGGCTCGTACACGCCGTTGAGCTTGGGGCTGTCGCCCTCGCAAGGAGCGATCTTGCGCACGATCGCGTGGTGCGGCGCTGCCGCGGGCGTCGCGCAGTCCGTGCTGTGGGTGCGAGCGCCGAAGCCGCTGATCGCGGTGCTGTACCTCGTGCTCGGGTGGAGCATCGTTCCGTTTGTGCGCGACGTGTGGCGCAGCTTCGGGACCGCGCCGCTCGCGCTCGTCTTCATCGGCGGCGTGATCTATAGCCTCGGCGCGCTGGTGTACGCGAAGAAGCGCCCCGATCCTGTGCCCGCGGTGTTCGGCTACCACGAGGTGTTTCACGGTCTCGTCGTGCTGGCCGCGGTGCTGCACTTCGTCGCGGTCGCGCTCATCGTCGGCCGCTGATTGATCGGGCGGATCCTCGAACGGGTGTCGCTTACGCCGACGCGGCGTCGAGCTCGGGCGGGGCGAGGGGGCCCTCGACGGTCATCGAGTCGGTGTAGCAGTTCCACGTCATGCGCGCGCCGTTTGCGAAGCACGTGCAGTGCGTCCGATCGCGCGGGTCGCCGAACGTTTGCGTCGCGCCAGCGGGGCTGCACGGCGCGCCCGTCGTCACGCCTGTGAGCGGCGTCGCGGGGCCCGTCGCGACCACGGCCATACCTGCGTCGCTGACGCTCGCAGGCTGCGCGTCGGTCGTCGTGGGGGCGTTGGCATCGGGCTCCGTCGAAGCGCGATCGCCGCTCGATGTCCGCGCGGGGGTAGCAGCGTTGGGCGAGCTCTCTCTCGACGACTCGCACGCGGCGATCGCAGCGCAGCCGAGGACGAGCGCGCGGGTGAATCGCAGGTGACGGGGGAGGGCGTTCATCAGCGCGCAGCTTGCCCCGAGCGCGCGTGTTCGCACAACCGCCGGGCGAAAGGGCGCAGCACAGAGCGGGTTCAGCGCTCTGGGGGGGCGACGGTCACGCGTGGCGCGAAGCCCGCTGCTGCGCGCGGGTCGTTGAGGAGATGGGCGTGGGGCTCTCTTGGGGATGCACGGAGAAGGGTGTTCGAGCGGGCAGCGGAGAGCGGGTTCACCGCCGTGTACAACGGGCGAGCGAGCAACGCTGCCGGTGCAGCGAGAAGCTCGCGCACGGCGGGCGAGGCGCGCACGGCGCGAAGCGCGTTGCCCGGAACCCACTGACCGTGGCCCCGCTGAATACACGGTTACGAAGTGAGTAAATCGACTCGCTGCGTTTCTCGACTGCGCGTGCGGCGACTCCCTCCGCAGATTTCGGGACTGGCCTGATTTCGTCCCTCCTCCGTCCTCGCAGAGCCTCGGCCGTCGGCAAATCAAGCGTAGTCCCGAGGCGCGATGGCTTCGCCACTGCACGATGCTTCGGTCGTCGGCGCTCGCTCCGTCGTTCACGAAACGCAGCCATCATCCTCCCCACCACGACAGTTACGCGCTGCGCTCGTGCGCCGCCCCTCCCACGTGATGCGCAACAGCGACGCCCGCTGGACGCACGGCCAGAGGACAAGTCGCGCGACGCGCGGCAGGAACACCCGTTGGACGCACGGCCAGAGGGCAAGCGACGCGCGGCAGGAACACCCGTTGGACGCACGGCCAGAGGACAAGGCACGCGACGCGCGGCAGGAACACCCGTTGGACGCACGGCCAGAGGACAAGGCACGCGACGCGCGGCAGGAACACCCGTTGGACGCACGGCCAGAGGACAAGGCACGCGA
>JAAFIF010000168.1 GCA_013298625.1 Myxococcales bacterium | reverse complement strand
CTCGGCTTGGGAGCGGGCACGAGATCACGCAGCACTTCCCACTGCTCGTCCGTCACATCGGTTGGGTACGAAGCTCGGCTCATCAACGCCTACTATGCCGTGTTTTTCCACTCCAACAAGCTCTCAGAGTACGCTGTACTGACGGGGTCGTTGCCCTCCCACGAGAGCATGTGGTCGCGGAGTGCCCCCACCGCCTTCGTGTACTCCTTGCGAGCCGCCTGCAGAGCCTTCACTGCGTCAGTGAGCACACGATAGTCGTCGAGATCCTCAAGGAGTGGGTACGCCGGCTCCTCCGGCGCGATCACTCGGCTCGATTGATCCGACAGCGCCTGCAACAACTCTCCGAGCTTTGCCGGCCGGAGCCGAGCAAACTCTCGCGCGACTCGCGCAGGGACGAACAACCTGCCCCCATCTCGGAGCGTCTTGAGGGCCGTCACGATTTGCTTCAGGCTGCTCGCTCCGGCTCGGTACGGCAGCAAAAGCACGTTTGTGTCGAGAACGACGTCGGCGTCCTGCAGCGCAGAACCAACGGACTTCTTCTGGAGTGTGAAGGCAGACGCGGCGTCCGGTAAGAGCGTTTCCGCGAGGAACGCTGCCTCCTCAGATAGTCCGCTCAGGTCGGGCTTCTCGCTGTTCGGCTTCGCCATTCAGTCTTAATTCCTTGCGTGGGGTTCAGAAGGACTACGAGTACCACGCCCGCGAGCTGTCGCGCGAGACCCTCGCCGAAATGCCACAGCCTGATGCTTTGCAGCACCCTGCGAATCCGCGCGCGGTTACGGCGCCTTCAACGGGCTCTGGTTATCGGGCTACTGGATTCACGGGCGATACCGCGCTGGCGCGTACTGTGATGTGCCTCGCGCGCCCGGCGCGGGGTCAGGTCGTGATGCGGATCAGCCACTGCTCGACCAGCGGTCCCATGGGGCGAGGCACGTTCTTTTCGACGCGGATGATCCCTCGTCGTTTGAGTTCGGTGATCGTCGCCGTCTTCGCGACCTCCGCTGGATTGGCGAGCAGCGCGCGGATGACCCGACGGTGTTCGATGTTGCTCACGAAGAACATCGCGTGCGGCTGAAGAAGACCGTCGACGATCTCGTGCGCGTCGCTCTTCATCCACGCGCTGAAGTTTCGATCGCGCGGCGCGTTGGCTGCGAGTCGCTGGACGAGCGTTGGATGCCCGTCGACCGCAGCATGAATCGCGCGAGCTGCGCTCTCTGGCAAAGAGGCTGCGCCGATCATCGCGATCGACTCCTCTTCGCTCCAGGGCTGGAGCAGGTGGATCGGCCAGTTGTAGATTGATCGAAGATCGGGCGACTCGGCAGGCAACGAGTCGGTCGCGCAGAGCACGTGCAGTCGATGAAGATTCGGATGGCTGCGGTCTAGACCGAGCTCCCGCAAGGTCCCGAGGACGCCCTGTCCGATGCGGCGCGAAGCGAGCGCATCGAAGTTGTCGATGACGATGAAGATCACCACGGGCTCGTCGCGCAGCGCTTCGTCGGCGATGATCTCGGTGAGCACGTTGGCCGGGGCGACCGTGCCCCAGTCGAAGGTATCCACGTCGCGCGCCGATCGGTTGAGCGCTTCGAACAACGCCTCGGCGATGAGGCGGTAGGCGCGCGAGGTCTCGGCCTCGACGCTGGTGCCGAAGGACGCGCCGTCGATGCGCACGACGCAGTGCTGCGGGGAGGCTTCTGCGAACGTCCGGCTCAACGCGTCGAGCAGCAGGGTCTTGCCGAAGCCCAGCGGCCCCACGACCAGGTGTGGCGTCTGGTTGCCGCGATTGCTCTCGGCAAAATCGAGGGCGATCGCTGCGTGGATCTTGGCTCGGGACGCGGAGAGCTCGGGCATTGGTAGACCCTAGCCTGACGGGCGTTGCGGTTGAAGGACAAGAAGTTCAGGGCGGGTTCCCGCGTTCAACCCGTGCGTGCGGACGTCCTGCACACGGCTTGCCGGCGGACGATCGACGCGCGGTGCTACACTGCCGTGAAATCAGCGCGCTCGGGGTCGCGAATCGTCACACGAAGTTGATGAAGGCTCAGAAGCCGAGCGCTGTGAAGCTCGAATTCCTCTGCTCAGCCATGCCCGTTCTTCGGCGTTCGTGCGGCCAGGATTCGGTGAGTCGAGGCCTGGCGTTCGCCAGCATTCGCTATTCTTTTCGGTGGGGCCTTCTGAGCTCCGCGAGTCGCTTTGCGACCGGCGAAGAGCAGACACATCTCACCAGCCGCAGCAGCTCTGCCGGGCGGTTGAACATCGCATCGATGGCGTCGGTGCTGAAACGCGCGTTCGAGGAGCATCTCGAGGACGAGGCCGCCTGCGTTCGTGCGTTCCGTCGCCCGAAGCACAGCCGCGAACTGCCTCTTGCTGGTCATCATCGCCCCTGTTCGAACCAGCTTCGCCACGTGCCCGTCACCTCCCAGAACCGCAAACCTGTCTCTCGGGGCTCGCTGCTCGCGGCGCCGCTCGGGCCGAATTCACGCTGCACATGCGCGCGCGCCGTCACGACATCGTTAAAGGGCTCGGCTCGACGATCGATCCCGAGGCAGGAGCCGAGTGCGGTTGGGCCGCTCGCTGGGATCTGTGCGGGAGGCACGAGTCTCTACCGACGTAGGACTGCCCGTACGTCGATCTGTGCACCGCGTGCGCGACTACGCAGTCAGTGCGTAGTCTCTGTTGGATGCGATCCCGTGTTCGCTGCGATCGAGCAGGCGAACGTAGTCGCGACCCGTTGGTCCTGACTTTGCTCTTGGGTCGCGGCGAGGGCGCAATCGTCCCTCGCTGTGGATCGCGTTTGTAAAGGAGAGCACTCCAAAGATGAAACCGTCGGTGTTTCGTGGCCTCTGGCTCGTGCTGGGGCTCGTTCTGCTATTTCGTTCGACCGAGAGTCGCGCAGAGTGTTTGCCAGCGCAGCGAGCGGCGCTCATTCGGTCGACGCAGTTCGGTGAGCTCATGCGGCTTCGGGCGGCGGTCGAGCGCGCGAACTGTCCAGGAATCGCTGCGTACCTCGGCACGCTCGCCAACGTGAGCCCCGCGTTTTCTCGCTTCGCGAGCACGCTGCCAGGCCCGAACGCGCAGCCCCTGTGCATGCTCTCCGCCGTGACGGCCGCCGACGTGCCAGTGATCGAGCGTCAGGTCGAGACGGCGCTCGCCGAGTGCGCGCAATTGCAAGCCTTTCGTCGCGAGACGTGCGATCTGTTGGTGCCCTACGACGCTCACACGGCTTCGCTGCGCACGGCGCGCGCCGGTGCTGTGCCGCGCGCAGGGGGCGGGGTGGCCGACGCCCTCGACGCTCGTGTGGCGCCGGTTCGACCTTTCTGCGCTGCCCCGAGCATGCAGACGTTCAACGCGCCGACGCTGACGCTGCTCGAGCGCGAGCAAGCGAAGGGTGCGGTCGTCGCGTTCGCGGCGCTGACGAACTCCGCGCGCGCCGCGCTCACTGCGGCGCAGGTGAATGCCTTTCCTTCTGCCCAGCTCACGGGAGGCGGTGATGCTCCGAACGTCGCCGGCCTGATCGCGGGCGCGGTCAGCGGCAGCAGCGCGGACGCCACTTCGTTGGTCTCGCTGCTCGTTCAGGGCGTCGCGCAGTTCGTCGCGACGCGCGCCCGAGCAGAGTTCAACTTGTACGTCATCAACCGGCTGCGCCAGACGATTTGCGCTGCGGACACCGTTCCTGCGCAGCTGATGGAGCACACGTGCACGTTTCTCTCGACCGGCACGGATGTTCTCTCGCCGAGCTTCGGCGCGACGTTTGTCGC
Source organism: Myxococcales bacterium (assembly GCA_013298625.1). Taxonomy (GTDB): domain Bacteria; phylum Myxococcota_A; class Polyangia; order Polyangiales. The sequence continues at coordinate 5,543 of JAAFIF010000168.1, read as the reverse complement.
AGCGATCGCGGATGACGCCAGTCGGCTGCCGCAGTCGCTCGGAGTCGTGATCGACCGCGCGGTGGGCTTGGACCGCGAGATTACGCTCGAAGGCCAACGGTTCTCGATCGTTGAAGCTCAGCGCGGCACAGCGTTGCTGTTGGCGCGCGCGTCGCTCGCGCTGGTCTCCTCGCTCGGTAGTTCGACGGACGTCCGCAGCATCGCGCGCGCCGTCGATACGATCGCGCTGCGCTCGACGAACAACGTGTCGCCCTACTGTGGACAGAGCGCCTCGTGCGACGCCGCTCGGCAGGGGCTTCGATTGGTGGCGCAGCTCACGATCGCGATCGAGAACCAGCGCTTGCGACCGGAAGAATCGCTCAGCACCGAGGCCGCAGACGCCATCGTGGACAGCATCCAAGCGATCGTCCCGAGCGCGGCGCTGTTGACCTCGGAGATGGTGATCGAGGGCGCTCGCGACGTGCAGGACATCGTGACCGCCGCGCGGCAGCTGCGCGCGGCCAGCACGTCGGACGCGCGCGTCGCGGCGATCGAACCGCTGATGGGCGCGTGGGTCGCGCTGATCAACCTCTCGCTTCGCGCTGCGCTGCAGAACCCTCCGCAGCTGCCCGAAGGACTTCCTGCGTTTGTCGTCGCCCTCGCGAGCGGCTCGATGCCGCGTGTGGTGAGCAGGGCGATCGCGCTGGTCCCCGCGGTGCTGCGCGCGGCGGGACAGAGCTCGGTGATCGCGCAAGTGTTGCCGCCGGTCGTGATTCGCGCGCTGCAGTTCGGCGCGGATCTCTCGGCTGCGACGAGCGCCGACCAGGTGAGCGCGGTGATCGAGAGCGTCGCCATGCCGGTGGGCGGCTGGCTGTACAAGGGTCGATCGAGGTTTTCGATCACGCTCGGCTCGTTCGTGGGCGTCGCGGGGGGCAACGAATACGCCCTCGGAACGACGCTCTTGACCCCGCGTCAGGGCTTCCGTGGGCAGCTCTTCGCGCCCGTAGGATTCGACTTCGCCTCGGGGCTCGGCCACGGTTGGACCATCGGCGCGATGCTCTCGGTGATCAACGTCGGTTCATTGGTTGCCCTCACGCCGACGCCGAGCAGCCCCACGGCGCTCGGAGCGGCCAACGCGTCGAGCACGGAAGCGACGCGGCAGATGAGTCCGCTCTCGTTCATCGAGCCGGGGGTCTTTCTGCGCCTCGGGATCGCGAACTCTCCCGTGGTTGTCGGCGGCGGCGCGAGCTATCTGCCGTACGCGCACCGAGTCGAGCGCACGATCAACGGCGCATCGGCGCTGCAGGATGAAGCAGCGGTGTCCGTGTTTGGGTTCTTGTCGATCGACGTGTCCATCTGGCAGCTGTTTCAGAGCCCCAGGGTGGTCGGCGCAACGGAGAATCAGTAGTGGCCGCGGTGGCGGTGGCGGTCGGGGCGATGGTCGTGCCCGTCGGGTATCGCAACCTGTGCTGGGCGGCGGTGAGCGCCGCGCTAGCGGACTGTTACGCGGTCGTTCCTGCGGTGAGCGCGTGCGCGTTGGCGACGAAGTATGTCGGCGGTGGCGATGCGTGTGCGGGATACAACGCCGCGTGTGATCGCGACTGGGCGATCGAGACCGTGCTCAGAGACCTGCGATTGCTCGCGAGCAAGCCAGAGGTGCGCGTGTCCGACCAGCGATTGCTCGACGCGCTGAGGCTCGGGCGACCGCCAGTGCTCTGGATTCGTTGGCGTGGTGCTGCAGGCACCGTGGGGCACTACCTGTTGCTCGTTGCCATGGACGGCGCCAACTGCACCGTGCTCGACCCGGGGCTACCGGCGCCGCACAAGTGGACCGGCCCCATCGCCGCGCTTCGCGAGGGAAGCTATCGCGACACCGGCAAGTGGGACACGACGCTCTTCACGCAGCCGCCGAAGAAGGCGAAGACCGTGAAATAGCGGGCGCCACACGGTCGCCACTCCGGCGCCCCAACCCCCCACCGCCCTCGCTCACAACCCCGGCACCGGCCCCGGCGTGGGGCGCCCGATGAGCGTCTCGTCGGCGAGCTGGCGGTAGCCGTTGGCGCCCCAGCACACGACCTGGCCCCCGGCGCGCCGCGCGCACGTGTGCGTCGCGCCCGCGGCCACTTCGACCGCGTCGCTCACGCCCACGACGCTCACTGCGACGCTTCGCGCTGTGGTCGTCCCGTCGCCGAGCTGGCCCGCGCTGTTGGCGCCCCAGCACAGAATGCTCCCGCCTCGCTGCCGCGCACACGAAGACAGCTGGCCCAGGCTCAGCTCGACCGTGTCGCTCGCGCTGGTGACCACCGCGGGCGTGAGCTGCATCGGCGTCGCGCCGAGCGCCAGCTGGCCGCTCGAGTTGCTGCCCCAGCAGAGCACTTGCCCGTTGGCGCGTCGGGCGCACGTGTGAATGGCGCCGAGGTTGAGCTCGATCGCGTCCGTGAGGCCGACGACCGCGACCGGCGTCCGGCGGTTGATCGTGGTTCCGTCGCCGAGCTGACCGAGGTCGTTGCGTCCCCAGCACACGACGTTTCCGCGCGAGAGGCGCGCGCACGCGTGAGCGCCGCCCACGCGCACTTCGGCGGCGTCCGTCACCGTCGCGACCTCGACGGGGCTCGCGCGGGCGACGGAGCTGCCGTCGCCGAGCTGCCCCTCGAGGCCCGCGCCCCAGCACAGGACGCGGCCGTTCGCGCGGCGCGCGCAGGTGAAGTTGAAGCCGGCGCGGATGTCCGCTGCGTCGGTGATTCCCGGGACGGGCAGCAGCCACTGCTCGCTGCGGGTGTGCCCGCGGCCGAGCTGTCCGAACTCGTTGTCACCCCAGCAGTCGAGCTGGCCGTTCGCTCGGCGGGCGCATGTGTGGTTGTTGCCCGCGGTCACTTCGACGGAGTCGTTCATCGTGTCGACGACGACGGGCGTCAGCACGACGATCCCTGAAGTCGTCCCGAGCTGTCCGCGGCCGTTGTCGCCCCAGCACGTCAGTCGACCGTCTGCGCGACGCGCGCACGAATGGCGGGCGCTCGCGGTGATCTCGACCGCATCTTCGAGGCCGCGGATCGGCGCGGGGATGCTGCGATCGACGGTGCTGCCGTCGCCCAGCTGGCCGCGGCTGTTGGCGCCCCAGCAGACGATCTGCCCGTTGTTTCGCCGCGCGCAGGTGTGGCCGCCTGCGCTCAGCTCCAACGCGTCGAGCGGGCGCGCGAGAGGGACGGGCGAGAGGCGTGTGATCGTTGTTTCGTCGCCGAGCTCGCCGTTGGTGTTGGTGCCCCAGCAGTGCACGACGCCCCCCAAGCGAGCGGCGCATGTGTGCGCTCGGCCCGCGCTCACCGTGTACCTCGCGGCGATAAAGCCCGGAACGATCGTCGGCGTGGCGCGCTGCGTGGTCGTTCCGTCGCCGAGCTGGCCGTGGCTGTTGTCGCCCCAGCACACGAGCTGCCCGTTGGTTCTCTGCGCGCACGTGTGATTCTCGTGGGTGCTGATCCTCTCGGCGTCGACGAGCCCGACGACCGAGACAGCGAGCGGTCGATCGACGGTCGTTCCGTCGCCGAGCTGGCCGAAGCGGTTCGAGCCCCAGCAGCGCACCTCGCCGTTCACCATCGACACGCACGCGTGCGAGCCGCCCACGTCGAGCTGGGCGATGTTGCCTGCCACGAGCGTGTCTTCGGGCGTCGTACGGCCGTTTCCCCAGCAGAATACCTGTCGAGAGCTGCGAAGCGCGCACGTTCGATCGCCGCCCGCGCTGATGGCGACGACGTTCGAGAGGCTGGCGACCGCGCGCGGGGTCGTGCGATCGACGGTGGTTCCGTCGCCGAGCTGACCGTCGCTGTTGCGTCCCCAACACAGCACTTCGCCCGTGGCTCGCAGCGCGCACGTGTGGTCGCGGCCTGCGCTGACGGCGATGGCATCGGCGAGTCCTGGCACTGCGACGGGCGCTGCGCGATCGACGGTCGTTCCGTCGCCGAGCTGTCCGTAGCCGTTCGCGCCCCAGCAGACGACCCTTTGTCCGAACGTTCGCGCGCACGCGTGAGCGCCGCCCGTGCTCGGCTCCAAGAGCCTCGAGTCGACGCACACTCCGCCCGCGCACGCTCCGCTCGCGCAGTGAACGCCGCACGCTCCGCAGTGGTTCGGGTCGGTGCTCAGCGTCGATTCGCAGCCGTTGCGCGGGTCGCCGTCGCAGTTGCCTCGACCGTCGCGGCACACCGCGACTTCGCACACGCTCGTCGCGCCGCAGGTGCCGTAGCCCGTGGGCGTCGCGTGAGAATCGACGCAGAGCCCTTCGTCCGTGTCTCCGTCGCAGTCGTCGTCCTGTCCGTTGCAGAGCTCTTGCAGCGCTGCGCTCGGCGCGCACACGATCGCGCCGAGGACGCACGCGTCGAGCCCCGAACGACAACGGCCGAGCGCCCCGCTCGCGGTGCACGCGCGTCCGACGCGGCTGTCGTCGGCGCCGTCGTCAGTGCTCGCGCTGCAGTCGTTGTCCCTTCCGTCGCAACGCTCCATATTGCGTGGAAATCTCGAGGCGTCCGCGTCGTCGCAGTCGACCTCGCTCCGCTCTGGCGCCGTGGCCGTGAAGCCCGCAGGACACGCGGCGCACACGTCCATGGTCATCATCGCGGCGGCGCTCGACGCGAAGCCGTCGCGGTCCGCGTCGACGTAGCAGCGCGTCGAGGTGACGCCCTCGTCGATGGCGCCGTCGCAGTCGTCGTCCAGCGTGTTGCAGCGCTCGGCGGCGCCGGGATACCGCGCGCTGCCTTGCGTGGCGGGGTCGTCGGCGCAGTCCGTTCCGCGCGCTTCGGCGGCGGTGACGGTCACGCGCTGCACGGTGAGCGGGCCTGCGTCGTCGACGCCCGCGTCGAGCGTGACCGAGCTTGAGCATCGAGGCGCCGTCGCGCTCGCCGCGAGTCGATTGAAGCAGCTCGTCGACGGAAACCCATCTTCGTCGCGGTCCCCATCGCCGCCGATCCCCGAGGCCGCGGTCTCTGCCACGGTGCACGGGTCGCAGTCTTCGTCGGCGCCAGCGTTGTCGCAGACCTCACGAGCCCCTGGATTTCGCCTCGGATCGTCGTCGTCGCAGTCGTCGCCGCCGCACGCCGCCGAGCGATGACCGTCGTTGTCCCTGTCGACGCACGCGCCGCTGTCCATGATCCCCGCGTCCGTCGGCGGCGGTGGCACAAGCTGGCCGTCGAACACCGGAACGTCCCACGCTGCTGCGTCGGGAGCGATCGCCGCCGATGTACAGCCTGTCGCGCCCGCGACGATCGTCGCGATCGCAGCGCTTCGCTTCCACCACACGCCCATTCCAAGCACTCCTGTCCCGCCTACGGAAGCCGCGACCATAGGCCAGCGGCCCGCGTCGGTCGAGCGCGCGGCGTGGGTCAAAGGGGGTGATCGCGGCTCGTGCAGGCGGCGAGCGACTGGCCCGGTGAAAGGCGGTGTTCAGGCGACGAGCGTACGACTCGGTGAAACGCGGTCGTCTCCACGGCGGGTTGGTAAACCCGCGAAGAACGACGCGTGAAGGCGACGAGCGTACGACCCAGTGAAAAGCGGTCGTCTCCACGGCGGGTTGGCAAACC
>JAAFIF010000212.1 GCA_013298625.1 Myxococcales bacterium | reverse complement strand
CAATGGCGGGGAGGTCACACCCGATCCCATCCCGAACTCGGTCGTTAAGCTCCCCAGCGCCGATGGTACTGCACAGGCAACTGTGTGGGAGAGTAGGACGCCGCCGGGGTTTATACCCCCAAATAGCTCGTGAATCGAAAGGTTCACGGGCCGTTTGCTTTTCTCCCGCCGTGATTTCTCCTTCACGCGCCTGGCTCGCTCTGCCTCTGCGCTCTCTCGCGCGTTGTGCTTCGCGGACGTGAGCTGTCGACGCCTGCAAGCATCCGGCTCGGCCGAACACCCACTCGCGACTCGACCGCGCTCCGCGCGGCCGAGCGCGACCACGTGATCGCGCGTTGCTCGAGCGCCGCCCAACCACTCACACCGTCGCACCGATTTCGCCCGCATCGCCAACGCGCCCGCTGCGATCTGCGGCAACGGTGATCGCCAACTCCAACGCGGACCGCAACTTCACGGATCGTGAAGTCCGAATCCGGTTGGGTGTTTGCGCTGTTTCCCCTCCGGTGGCGGAAGCCGACCAGAACACAGGCTCTTGCGGCGATTCTGTTGCCCGCGCTCGTTGCGACGTCGAACAACGAGCTCGACGCGAGGACCGTGACGGCCATCTCGTGAATCGCCGCTGTCCGCGGCCCCGAGCCTGGCGACGCCGCGCCCACCAGCGTCGAAGCCACACGGAGCGGAAGCGCGCGGTAGAAATCCGCTCGAGCTGCGGCCGCGCTGGGAGAACCGCGAACCCCATCGCGGGCGTGGCCGAGTCGGTCGCCTTCGTCCGACCGTCGCTGCGACTTGCGCCTGGAGCTCTCGATCGCGGGACCAGCCGCACACGAGGCCGCCCCGGATCGCCGACCCGTTCGCAGCAGACGATCCGCAGAGCGTCGCGAGCGTGACGAGCTTCTTGTGAGGCAACACGCTTCGTCGCTCGTCGCTCGTCGCTTGGACTCGCCGGACGCGGGGTGGCCGTCAGCCGACGTTCAGAGCGTCAAGCTGTCGAAGTGTCGCCGGCCAATCGACGTCGCCGTGACGAAGCGAGCACGCTGTGTCGACGTTTCGGGCTTCGCGTCGGAGGCCGCATCGACATCTGCGACACCCAGTCCGTGGTTCTCGAGTTGGTCGAGGTCGGTTCGGGACAAACGTCGCTCCGAGTTCGTCGCGTCGATGCGACGAGCGCTACCCTCGTGGAAGCAATGCAGTTTCGACGGAGATTCGCCAGGGGTGCGCCCGCGACCATGCTCGGTGTTTTCTGTGCGCTCGGCGCATGCAGCCAGCAGATCGTGGCAACGGACGCCGGCCGCGATGTTCTCGCGCCGACCGACTCGAGCTCTGCAGACGACGCGGTCGACGTCGCGATCGTTGCTCCTTCGGACGCTCAGCCTGCGGACGCCTCGCTCGCAGACGTCGCGTCGGATGCATCGTGCAACCCCGTGAGCGCCGAACGTCCAATGCCGATGGGCCAATGTGACGGCCGCGGCATGCAGGCCTGCTCGTCGTGGGCCCAGCAAAATGCCGGTGGAAACCCCATGGCAAACGCCATTTGCCTCAGCTCTGCGCAGTCCGGCTGCGCCCGCGCGGACCAGTGTTCCAACGCGAGCGATCCGTCCACGTGCCGCTGCGGCGCGAGCGCCGCCTGCGTCGCAGGTGAAGTGTGCGTCACGGTCGGACCCGTCGCAGTGTGCCGCGCCGTTCAGTGCCCGTGAGCTCGGCGTCGATCGTTGGCTCTCTCTCGACGCAGCGCACGCGAAGCGCTCAACGCCACCGCGGCCGAGCTGCTCCCTGAGCGAGCGCCTCAGCGAGTCTTCGCTCGGCCGCGCGATAGTCGGCGAACGTGATCGCGATGCCTCCATCCCATGTCACTCCGACGGGGACGCCAGGGTTGCTCGCGAGGGTCTCGCTCAGCACTGCAGCCAGGGCCGACGTGTCGTGCTGATCGCCGATCCACGCTGCGAAACGCGCTGCGATCTGCGTCGTGAACGCTCGCCAGCGCTCGCGCTCGACCGTTGGCTCCTCGGCGCCGACACCGCGACGGGCATCGAAGCTGCCGAAGCGGATCAGCGATCGAAAGACCGTTGAAGTCCAGTCGAGCCACGATCGCGGATCGAGAACACGACCGTTGGCGTCCTGGCTTCGCTGCAACGTGAAGCACAGCCACGCGTCGCTGCTGGCGTCGATGTGCACAGGGAGCTCGGGTGGAGTCTTGCGCATGCCGTCGAGTCTCGCACCGCGCCGAGGATCGAGCACTTCGACCGACGCGTGGCCGGGCCGTCTCGTAGCTTACGCCGTACGCTTACGGTCTATGTTTAGTGCGTAAGCTTACGCTGTATGGGTCCTCTCGATGGGCGCGGGCGTGGCGAGCGCGATGACCATCACGGACTCGAGCGTGACTCGGAGGTGGGTGACAGAACGCTCGAGCTCGTGCCGCGCGCGGTCGCGAGCGACGAGGTGCGCGACGCAGGTCTCGGCGGGGCTCTGAGGCGTCGGCGATCGCCCCGACGGAAGACGATCGCCAGGCGCAGCTCGAAGCGATGCCTCCGCGAGCATGGGATGTCCGTTGCTCGTCGCCGCGCCGCAGATCCGCAGCGCCCTGCGGCGTCGACCGCTGTCGAAGGCCTTCGAGCGATCTCGTTGCAGCGCATGCGTCGCGCAGTTTGGTCCAGCGGCCGAAACCGTCTCGAAGGGTGTGGACGGCGATCGATGCTCGGTTCGGCGCCGACCGATCTGTGACTGACGCGCCGAGAGGCGCGGCCGCCCGTGACGGGCATCGACGATGACTGAGCGGACCAGACGATCGAAGGACCGTCGAGCTCGCGTCGAACCACTGCCGCGCACCGAGAGAGCGACGAACCCCGTCGCGGTCGTGGCTCCTACGGGACGCGTGACGGGCCTCGACGATCACAGCGAGCCCGGCCCCGTAGAGCCTGACGAGCATTCTCGGCGCGAAGGGCACCGCATCCATGCACGCGACGACCAACGGCCTGAGCAGCAACGACGCGAGGGTTGGGCGCGCAGCAGACAGGGTTGGGCGCGCAGCAGACAGGGTTGGGCGCGTTGGCTGTGCGTTGCTGAGGCGAGGCTCGATCGCGGCGCGAGGCTGTGACGGGCAGCTGGCTCGATCAGCGGTTGATCACCGCAAAAGGTCCGTGGTCCCCGCGTGCGGCACGACGGCGAACACTGCCCACTTGCTGGGCGCGGCGATCGGGGGAGGCGCCGAAGACTAGAAATCCCCTGTAATTTCGACAAACCGCAGCAGGCGATACGATTTTTGTGAAAAGCGTTTGACGGCTCGGGGGGTGTTCTATAAAAGCCCGCCTCCCGATCGCAACCGCGGTCGCCTCCGAGACGGCAACGCCGAACGACGAGACGAAAAAGGTTGACGGACGAGCGAAGGCGGGTGTAGACACCGCGCCCCGCTCGACGGAGAAGCGAAGCAAAGCTTCCAGTCTCGAAAGAGACACTCTCCTCGCCGGTTCGAATCGCAGAAAATAAAAACTGCGAAACGAAAAAAAGAAACTTGACGCGGTGAAAAGAGTCCTCTAGAAACCGCGTCCCCGGCGACGAGAAAGCCCGCGAAGAGCGGGACCCGAAGTCGGAAAGCTAAAGTAACAACCCGCACCGCGGCGAAAAGCCAAGCGATGCGCGGTCGAGAGACGCGAGTCTCTCCGAGGATCCACCCTCCTCGATCTTTGAAAACCTGGTCGTGAAATGAAGTTCTCGATTCGTAGCAGTACGGGT
>JAAFIF010000132.1 GCA_013298625.1 Myxococcales bacterium | reverse complement strand
CCTCGTTGATCACGATGCGCGGCACGCACGCATCACCCATCGGAACGCCCGTGTCCGTGGGCACGCCGCTGTCCGTGATCACGCCCGAGTCCACCCGAACGCCGGTGTCCACGCCGCTGTCGACGATCACGCCCGTGTCCGCACGCGCGTCCACCGCAGCGTCGACGCCGCCTTCGGGACCGGCGTCCATGATCGCGGGGCAGCCCGAGGCCATGATGTCCGCGGCGACCCATGCGCTCGGCTGCGCCTGCGCGGTGAAGCGCCACATGGGCGTCGGGCCCAGCGTCACGCGGCAGCCGGCCGCGAGGCCGAGCGTCGTGGCGAGCGCCTGCGGGATGCGCATCCGCAGGTTCGCGTCCATCGTCGGGATGCCCGCCGTCGTGATCGCGAACGAGCGAAACGCCGCGCCCGCGTTGGCGCCGTTGTCCGTGATCGAGCCGGTCAATCGAACGAGCTCGTACTCGTACGAGCCGAGCGCGCTCGCGATGTCCGCGGCGCTCGAGAGGTCCTGCACCATCGGCGCGAGCGGATTCGAGCCGCTCATGCGGTTGTAGCCCGAGATCGCGCTCGCCCAGCGCGACGCGCCGCCGTTGACAGCGCGCGTGGTGGTCACGCGAAAGCTCACGCGATCGCCAGCGGTGGGCGCGGGCATCAGCGTCGCGGGATCGACGGCGATGAAGAGCGCGGGGCCCGTGGGGTCTGCCTGCACTGCAAAGCCAGCCGGGTCGTTGCCAGCGGTCGCGCCCGCGATCGCGGGGACGACGTAGGTGACGAGCACGCCTTCGATGGGGAGGTCGACCATTCCCGCTGCCGCCATCTGCACCGCGCGGATCTGCGCGGACGCGCCCGTCGCGCCGTCGGGCAGGCTCATCACGTCGGGCAGGCTCATCGCGTCGGGCATCGACGTCGCGTCGGGCATCGACGTCGCGTCGGGCATCGACATCGCGTCGGGCATCGAGACGATGTCGGGGCGATTGGTGTCGGTCGCGACGCGATCCTGCACAGCCACGTCGGGCTGGGTCACGTCGGGGCGGTTGATGGGCATGGGACAGCCGGCGATTCCAGCGGCCATCAGGACGAACAAGGGAAGTCTTCGCATCGTAAACCTCGGCGTGAGTTGGCGAGCCATTCGCTCGGTTATCGCGCAGGATCACCCGCACTCGGGCGCTTCGTCTACAGCGTGGCGGCGACGAACTCAACCGCGCGGCCAGGCGGCCATCGCGATGGTCGTCGGTGACAGAACCACCGGCGAGCGCGGTTCGACGCAGAAAACACAGATCTCCCGTTGCGATCGCAACGATCGAACGCGTGTGTCGATCGCGAAACTCTCGCGTCAGCGGCTCACTTCTCGTCGTGCGGCGGGCGCAGCAGCACGTCGCGAACGAGCGCAGCCATCACGGCCTCTCGGACGATTCTGGCGGGCACGCCCGACTTCGCGGCGAGCGCGGCGATGGCGTCGTCCTCGGGCTTGGCGGACGGGGGAAGCCCATCTCCGTCAGCAATTTTGCAGGGAATCGTCCCCCACGGAGTCTCGAGCAGCACCTCGCGACGCGGCCGTTCGCGGCGCGTGCACTCGATGGCGCGCACGCCGAGCGTCGGCGTCTCGCGCAGCATGACGGCGGACAAGCGCTCGCGGTCTTCGGCGCGGCAGAGGGCGCAGAGCTTCACGGCCGGGCGTGACTTCTTCATGCCGATGGACTCGGTCCACGCGTCGAGCGCGCCCTCGCGCAAGAGCGCGGCGCACGCGTGGGCGAGGAGCTCTCCGGACGTGTCGTCGATGTTGCTCTCGAGCTGCACGTGCGTGGCGAGCGAGCGTGGCGACGATGCAACGGGGACGCGCTCGCCGAGCACGACGCGCAGCACGTTGGGTCGGTCGGGCATGCGCTTGGTGCCTGCGCCGAAGCCCGTTCGAACGGGACGAATCGAGGGCCACGCCTCGAAGTGCTGGACGTTGGCGCGCACGATCGCCGCGCCCGTGGGCGTGACGAGCTCACCGTCGATTCCGGCGGCGACCGTGGGGATGCCCGCGAGCAGCTCGAGCACGGCGGGTGCGGGCAGCGGGATGCGCCCGTGCTCGCTGCGAACGAAGCCGCGACCCATGGGCAGCGGCGCGCACGAGAGCGTGGCGCCGAGCCACTCGATGGCCGCGCACGCGCTGACGATGTCGACGATCGCGTCGATGGCGCCGACCTCGTGAAAGTGCACTTCGTCTGGAGAAACTCGGTGAATCCTGCCCTCGGCCACGGCGAGCGCCTCGAACGTGCGCAGCGCCCTCGCGCGCACCCCGGGCTCGAGCGCGCTCGCTTCGAGCATCGCGCGCACTTGCTTCCACGTGCGATAGGGCTGACGGGTTTGCACGTCGACGACGAAGCGCGTCGCGGCGATCGAGGCGACTTCGACGTCAGCGAGGTCGGCGCTGTAGCCCTCGATGGGCAGCGCTTCGAGCGCGGCGCGGATGGGCTCGAGCGGGACGCCGAGGTCGATCAGGGCCGCGACGATCATGTCCCCAGCGAGGCCCGAGAAGCAGTCGAAGTGCAGCACGAGCTCGGGCCCTGGACGCTCACCGAGCGCAGCGCGATCCCTCGGCGCGAGCGGCTCGCGAACGACGTCCGCGCTCACTGCTTTGGGCGTGATCTCGCTCCAGTGCGCACCGTGATCGTGCGGGTGATCGTGAGAGTGGCCGTGGCTGTGGTCGTGGTCGTGGCTGTGGTCGTGGACGTGCGGGCGGTTGTGCGGCTGCGCGTACGCCTCGTCGTCTCGAGGCGTCGAGGCCGGCGGGCGGCCGAGCGAGAAGCGCGTTCCCGGTGCGAATCGGCGAGGCGATGGAGGCATTGGTGGCTTCGCGCGAACTCATAGCGAATCGACGCCGCTGTGTCGCCCCCTCAAAGCCCACCACCGACGCGAGGCGCGTCGCTACTCGTCGCGACGAAGGATCTGCGTCGCCGCGAAGGCCGCGCCGAACCCGTTGTCGATGTTCATCACCATCACGCCCGAGGCGCACGAGTTGAGCATCGTCAGCAGCGCGGCGAGCCCCTGAAACTGCGCTCCGTACCCGACGCTGGTCGGCACAGCGATCACAGGCAGCGCGACCAGCCCGCCGATCACGCTCGGCAGCGCGCCCTCCATGCCCGCCACCACGATGATCGCCCCAGCCTTCTCGAAGGTCGCCCGGGCCTCGAAGACGCGATGAATCCCAGCGACCCCGACGTCGGTCACCCGGATCACCTCGGTGCCCAACATGCGCGCCGTCACCGCCGCTTCGTCGGCGACGGGCAGGTCCGCGGTGCCCGCCGTCACGATCGCGACGGGCTTGCGGCTGCGAAATTGAATCGGGTGCTGCTCGAGCACCAGCGTGCGCGCGCTCGGATCGTAGTGAAGCGCGTCCATCTCTTTGCGAACGGCCTGGGCCTTCTCGGGGTCGACCCGCGTCACCAGCACGTTCTGACCGCGGTCAGCGATCGACCGAACGATCGAGACGATGTGCTCGACGGTCTTCCATTGGCCGAGGATCACCTCGGCGTGGCCTTGGCGCAGCGCGCGGTGGTGGTCGACCCGGGCAAAGCCCAGGTCTTCGAAGGGGAGGGTGCGCAGCGAGGCCAGGGCCTGCTCGACGCTGCTCTGCCCGTCGCGGACGCCTTCGAGAACCGCGCGGATCTTGTCGGGATGCATGGAGTGAATTTCACCCTAGCAGTGCGGCAGTCGGCCCGCTATGCTGCGCTTCGTCGGGTCGGAGGGCATCAACGGCGTGACACGACAGAAAATCCAGCGAATTGCCACTCGTGCAGCAGGCTGTAGCGCCATTTTTCCTCCGAGTTTGATCGTCAGTGAGCGAACAGTTCACCGCGCGATCGACGAAGCCCGAACACCGGCATCGAAGCGCTCGGAGGCGTTGTGACCAGGGACAGCGGACGTGAAGGCGAAGCGACAACGCCCGCGGTGACGGCCTCGGTCCGACCACCGTCGGTGAGCGCTCCCGCGAAACTGCCTGCCCTCACGGGCGTTCTCATGACAGACGAGCGCGGGACGCTCGTCGTTCGACGCGTTCGTGTGCGTGTCACCAGCGGCCCCGACCGAGGAAGAGAGGCGCTTCTCGAAGCTGGGACGCTGCTCGTCGGCACCCACGCTGACAACGACCTCGTCCTGCGCGACCCCGCGGTGAGCAAGTATCACCTCGAGCTCGCGCTCGTGGCGGGCGGCGTACGCGTGCGAGACCTCGGCTCGGAGTCGGGCACGCTCGTCAGCGGCACCAAGATCGCCAACAGCGTCGTGCCTTCGGGCACCGAGCTCGCGATCGGCCGCACAACGCTGCAGCTGCTCGGCGCCGACGTGTCCGTGCCCTCCGCGGTGTCCGACCGCACGTCCTTTGGGCCCGCCGTCGGCAAGACCGTCGTGATGCGCGAGCTCTTCGGGCTGCTCGAGCGCCTCGCGCCCACGGACTCGCCGCTGCTGCTCGAGGGCGAACCCGGCGCAGGCCGCACGCTGCTCGCCAAGGCGATTCACATCTCGTCCCGCTTCGCCGCGTCGCCGGTGACCGTGGTCGATTTCGGGCTGAGCCAGATCGAGCGGCCGTCGCTGCTGCAGATCGCGCAGCGCGCCGACACGTTTACGCTGCTCATCGAGCGCATCGACGAGGCGCCCTCGGGGTCCATCCCCGAGCTGCTCGCGCTCTACGAGCGCCGCGAAGAGGGCGTGCTCGACGCGCGCATCATCGCCACGGCAGCGCCGGGCCTGCGGGTGCAGTCCTCGGACAACAAGCTGCGACGCGACTTGCTCGCGCACGCATGTGCGGTGCGCGTTCCTGTTCCGCCGCTGCGCGCCAGGCTCGAAGACGTGCCGCTGCTCGTGCGCAGCTTCATTCGCGAGATCGCTCAGGTGGACCCCACCTTCGAAGACGGCGATTTCGCCACGGCCATCGCCAGGGACTACCCCGGCAACGTGCGCGAGCTGCGCAAGCTCGTCGCCAAGGCGCTTCAGTCCGAGCCCGTCGCGCGCACCATGTTGCCGAGCGCCGGCATCGCTCGCGCCCGCGCCGCGCTGCTGCTCCCGCTCAACGCGCGGCCCAAGCCGCCGGACGCAGGCACCGCGCGGCAACGCGTGCTGGACGCATTCAGCCTCGATTGGATGCAGCGCCTCGTCGACCGCACCGGCGACGTCGCGACCGCGGCCAAAGAAGCAGGCCTTCAGAAGAAGGATTTTCTCGCGGAGCTCGACCGCCTGAAGATCGCCATCGAGAAGAAGCCCGAGCCTCCCGCCAGCGCGTCCACGCCTCCTCCGCCTAAGAGCCGCTCGAAGGCGAAAGAAGGCAAAGAGCTCAAGGACGAGCCGGTCAAGAAGAAGAGCTCGAAGGCCATCAAGGCCACCCGGTAGCGAGCGCTTCTGAGCGGTGGGGGTGTTCAGCCACCGAAGTGGTCCCAGCCGCCACGCGCAGGGCGCTCGACGCCGTTGCGTTCGATCATCACACCGTCGCCTTCGCGCACGACGCCGATCGCTTCGCCCACAGGCGGAGTGATCGAGGGCGGCGCCGTGAAGAGCAGCACGTAATCCTCGCCCGAGCTCAGCGTGAGCGCGAGCGGGTCTTCGCCGAGCGCGAGGGCCGCGTCGCGCTGAGAATCGGCAGGGTCGATCGCATCGGCGCGCAACAGCAGGGCGACGCGAGAGGCGCGCGCGAGGTGCGCGGCGTCCTGCGCGAGGCCGTCGCTCAGGTCGATGGCCGCCGTCGCGAAGGGCGCGATCGCGAGCCCCTGCGCGATGTGCGCGCGGGCAGCGATCCACCGCTCGACGAACGGCGCGAACAGCGCCTCTCGCTCGCGGCCCCGCAAGAGCGCTTCGAGACCGATGCGCGCCGCTCCCACCGCGCCCGTGACGTACACGATGTCCCCGACGCGGGCGCCGCTGCGCAGCAACGGGCGCCGCGCGACGCCCATCGCCGTGGTCGTAATCGAGAGCGTGTCCTTCGCGCTCTTCGTGAGGTTGCCGCCGAGCACCGGCGCGCTGTTCGCTTCGGCGCCCCGCGCGAGCCCTTCGATCACCGAGTCGAACGCCGCCGCGCTCAACTGGCTCGGGAGCTCCAGAGCGAAGAGCACGCCGCCGCCCCGCAGCGAGGGGTCTGCGCCCATCGCGGCCAGGTCGCTCAGGGCAGCGTGCACCGCGCGCTCGGCGAGGCGATCGAGCGGCGCCCACGCGCGACGAAAGTGCACGTCTTCGACAGACGCGTCCACGGTGACCACCAGCGGGCCTTCGACGACGGGCAGGACGGCGGCGTCGTCACCGATGCCGATCGCAGGCGCGGCGGGCCCACGAAATCGAGCGGACAGGCGCGCGATGCGGTCGAACTCGCCGTCGCTCATGGGGCGGCGACGGGGAGGACGACGACCATGGCGACCCCTGTTCCGCTCGGCGTGTCGTCGGCGCGCACGAGGCCGCCGAGCCCGTCGACGATGCGTCGAACGATGGCGAGCCCGAGCCCAGCGCCGCCGAACTGTCGCGCGACGCCGGTGTCGACCTGGTAGAACGCGTCGAACACTCGGCCGCGCTCGCTCTGCGGGATTCCCACGCCGGTGTCGCTCACGCGGATCTCGACCGCGGGCTGCGGGTGCGCGAGCACCGCGAGGCCGACGAGCTCGTCCGTCGGGTCCGCGAGCGACGCTGTCGTCGGGCTGATCGCGATCGAGACAGTGCCTCCGTCCGGCGTGAACTTCATCGCGTTGTCGACGAGGTTGTGCAGCACTTGCCGCAAATACCCGGCGTCTCCACGCGCGTCCGGCGTGCGCTCGTCGATCGAGACCTCGAGCTGGATGTGCTTCTTGCGCGCGGACGGGACGAACGTGTCTGCGACCTCGCGCGCGAGCTCGGTCACCGAGACCGCCGTCGCGCGGGCGCGCAGTCGGCCTTGATCCATGCGCGCCAGCTCGATGATGGACGTGATCATCGCGAGCAGCTGTCGCGCGCGGTCCGAGATCACGGCGACGAAGCCGCGCTGCTCGTCGGGCAGCACTCCGCCAATGTTTTCGCTGAGCATTTCAGCGTAGCCGAGGATCGACGTGAGCGGGGTCTTCAGCTCGTGCGAGATCGTGGCGAGGAAGTTTCCCTTCACGCGGTCGAGCTCGCGGAGGTGGGCGTTAGCGCGCTCGAGCTCGTCGTTCTTGCGCGCGAGCTCTTCGGCCGGGCCGTGCTGCTCGGCGCTCTGCACGGCGCGCAGCACCGCGAGGTCCCGTCCGCGGGCCGCGAGGCCTTCGACCGTCGCGCGGGCGCCGCGCACCATCGCGTCGACCTGCTCGTGGGTGAGCTCGGGGAGCCGAAGCAGCTCTCGATCTGCAAATTCGCCGTCGATTCTGCGGTCGAGCCCCGCGAACACGGGCTCGGCCTTGGTCATCCCAGCGGGGCGAAACGGGCCGACGACCACGCGTCCGATCGACCGGCCGTCCACGTGCAGCTCGCACTCGCGGTACTCGGCGCCCGTGAAGCACCGGTGCGCGACGAGCTCGCCCCGCGCGCCCTGCTGCCGCGCGCGCGTCAGCTGCACGAGCTCTTCGCACGCCGAGCGCGACAGCTCGAACCCGTCGACGTACTGACAAATCGCTGGCGGACCGAAGCTGTCGTCGAACGAGACAAACGAGGTGCCGTCCGAGCAGAGCACGCGCACGGCGACGCGCGTGAGGGTCCACAGCGGCTCGAGCGCGGCGCGCACCACGTCGCGGTCCACGAGGGCAGCGAGCGAGACGGGGGGATCCATCGGGTCGGAGTGAGTCATGAGCGAGCGTCTCCGATGCGAGCTCCAGCGATCGCAGAGGGGAGGGCGAGCGTCTTGCTGACGAGCTCGAGCAGTTGGGTCGGGCTCAGACGAAGGGTGCGAGACAGCTCTCCAGCGGCGTCGAGCCGCGCGAACACCACTTCGAGCAACGTGGTGAACGTCTCGCACACGCCCTCGCCGCGGGGCGCGACCGCGCGCAACACCGGCTCCGACCCGCGCTGCGCGAGCGCGCACAGCTCTTCGTCCGAGCGCACGTCGAAGGCGTCGCGCTTATTGAACTGGATCACCAAGGGCAGGTCCTTGAGCGCGCGGCCGATGTCGCGGAGGTTCTGCTTGAGGTCCACAAACGACTCGGCGTTCGAGCGCGTCGCGCTGTTGCGCGAGTCGGCGACGAACACGACGCCGTCGACCCCGCGCAGCACGAGCCGTCGCGTCGCCGAGAGCTCCGCCTTGCCCGGAACCGTGTACAGGTTGATGCGCAGGGTGACCTCGCCGAGCTCGATCGAGAGCGGCAAGAGGTCGAGAAACAGCGTGCGGTCGTCGTTGGCGTCGAGCGTGATCAGCCGCGGGCGGTGCGACGCTGCGACGCGGTCTTGCAGGGCGCGGAGGTTCGAGCTCTTTCCGCTCTGCGAAGGGCCGTAGTAGACGAGCTTGAGGGTGACCTCGCGCGATCGAAAGTCCACCTGCACGTCAGCGCCTCTGCAGTCTCTGCCACGGGATCAACGCCACGATGAGCGCTTGTACGGCGAGCGACGGCAACGAGACCAGCGCAGGATTGCGCGTCAAGTTCGCGATCGAAAACGACAGACCGAAGAGCATCATGAGCGCGGCGACCGGCAGAAACACTCCCGCCTTCGATCGAGGCTCTGCGCGAGGACCGCTCTCGAAGCGCGCGAGGGCCTGCGCAAGCACGAGCTGCAGCCCGCGCTCGGCGATCTCTCTGCGCGACTCGCCGCTGCCCGGAACGCGGTACCCGTCGACCACCACGGTCTCGCCCTGCGCCTTCGCTTCGCGATAGCGCCGCGCGGCCTCGGGCAGCGCGTCGACCTGCGCCGCGAGGACGACGAAGCTCTTGTGCGCTGCCGGGTCGCTCCACTGCGTCACGAGCTCGCGCCACGCAGCGTCGAGCGGGCCAGCGGCGACGTCAGCGATGGGTGGCTCGGGTGTGGTCTCGGGCGTCTCGCTCACAGTTGGCGAACCTTGGCGGGCAGCATACCGCGCTCGCTCGCAGGTTGCCGCGATCGTCGAAAAGTTGCCTGCGTTCACCGGTTTGTCGCATGGGAGGTCGTCCGGTCGACGAAACGCCTATGCAATCTGGTGAAGATCAGCCCCGCGAGCCCGCGCCCTTCGCGCACGTCACCGTCCTGCGCGACGAGGTGCTGCGCGCGCTCGCGCCGCGGCCCGGCGGGACGTACCTCGATGTGACGCTCGGCGGAGGAGGACACTCGGAGGCCATCCTCGAGGCGAGCGGCCCCGACGGAGCGCTCATCGGCATCGACCGCGACGCCATCGCTCGCGCCGCGGCAGGCGCGCGGCTCGCCCGCTTCGAGGGACGCGTGCGCATCGTCGAAGCACGGATGTCCGAGGCGCGATCGGTCCTCGATTCGCTGGGAATCTCCGCGGTCGACGGCCTCGTCGCCGACCTCGGCGTCTCTTCGCCGCAGCTCGACGAAGCCGATCGGGGCATGTCGTTTCGCTCCGAAGGGCCGCTGGACATGCGCATGGATCGCACGCGGGGACAGACCGTGCGCGAGCTGATCGACTCGCTCGACGAGCACGAGCTCGCGGACGTCATCTACGAGTTCGGCGAAGAGCGCGCGTCGCGACCGATCGCGAGAGCGATTCTTCGAGCGCGGGACGACGGCAAGCTCGAGAGCACCACGGACCTCGCGCGAGCGGTGTACCGCGTGCTCGGGCCGCCGCGGCGCGGAGGGGGCTTGGACCCTGCGACGCGCACGTTTCAGGCGCTGCGCATCGCGGTCAACGAAGAGCTGAGCGAGCTCGACGCGCTGCTCGAGGCGGTTCCGTCGCTGCTGAGCGTGGGCGGGATCGCCGCGATCATCTCGTTTCACTCGCTCGAGGACCGCAAGGTGAAGTGGGCGTTTCGCGGCGACGAGCGCGTCGAGCCGCTGACCAAGAAGCCGATCGAAGCGAGCGACCAAGAGCAGCGCGAGAACCCCCGCAGCCGCAGCGCCAAGCTGCGCGTCGCGCGGCGGTGCGAGCCTGTCGCCGCGGAGGAGTACGAATGAGCACCTCGCGATTCATCGCGCTGCTGGTGCTCTCGATCGCGGCCTCGGGCACCGCGTTCGTGACGCACCTCGCGCTTCGCTTTCAAAACGTCGCCGTGGGCTACCGCGTCCAAGAGGCGCGCAACGAAGGGCAGCGGCTCCGCGAGCGCGCCAACCAGCTTCGCATCGAGCTCGCTGCGAAGCGCGCCCCGCAGGCGCTCACGGACCTCGGTCGATCCGAGCTCGGAATGGTCGAAGGAGACCGCGTCTTGACCCTCGTCGCTGGTGGACAAGCGCGCCCCGCGCGCCTCTCGGGCAGGCCACGATGAACAACCTCGAACCGCGACGCGCGCGCTGGATCAAGCTGCGCCTGGGCATCCTCGTCACGGGCATGACCGTGGGCTTCGTCACGCTCGCCGCGCGCGCGCACGAGCTCCAAGTGCGGCAGGGATCGCACCTGCGCGACCTCGCCGAGCAGCAGTACGAGCGCGAGGTCCGGCAACGTCCGCGCCGAGGCAACATCTTCGACCGCAACCACACGGCGCTCGCGTCGACGGTGGACGGCTACAGCGTGACGGCCAACCCGCGCTCGCTGCGTCGTCGCGGCGTCGACGTGGTCGCGCTGGGGACGCGCATCGCGACGGTGCTGGGCTTGCCCGCGGACCGCGTCGTCGAAGACCTCCGACGCGACGCGGGATTTCGCTGGATCAAGCGACACTTGCTGCCCGACGAAGTGAGCCAGGTGCGCGCTGCGCTGCGGGACTATCCGACGGCGATCGAGGGCTTGCAGGTCATCGTCGAGCCGCATCGGTACTATCCCAACCGCGAGCTGGCGGCGCACATCATCGGCGCGGTCGACATCGACGGACAGGGGATCGAGGGCATCGAACGGCAGTTCGACACGCAGCTGCGCGGCAACGATCAACGGCTGCGCGGCGTGCGCGACGCGATGGGCAGGCTGGTGTTCGCCGAGGGGCTCACGCCGTCCGACGGCAGCGCGGGCGCGGACGTGACGCTCACGATCGACAAGACGATTCAGTTCATCGCAGAGCGCGAGCTCGGCGCCATGGTTCGATCGAGCGAAGCCGTCGGAGGCAGCGTGATCGTGACCTCGCCGGCGACGGGAGAGATCCTCGCGATGGCGAGCTACCCGACGTTCGACCCCAACGACATCGCGCATTCGAGCGCGGAGGGGCGGCGCAACCGCGCGGTGACCGATCGCTTCGAGCCCGGCTCGACGATGAAGATCTTCACCGTCGCCGGGGCGCTCGACGCGAATACGATCCAAGCGGGGCAGCTCATCAACTGCTACGGCGGGACGTTTACGATCGGCGATCGCACGATCCACGACACGCACGTGGATCAGTGGCTGACGCCGATGCAGGTGCTCGCGCGCTCGTCGAACATCGGCTCGGCGCAGATCGGGCTCGCGCTCGGCGCAGACGGGCTCGAGCGCGTGTTTCGCCGCTTCGGGTTCGGCGAGCGCACTGGGCTTCCGGTGCCGGGCGAGGCGCGCGCGCGCTTCGGCGAGCGACGCTGGTACGACGTCGAAGTGGCGACGGTGGCGTTCGGGCAGGGCATCGGCGTGACATCGGTGCAGCTCGCGCAGGGCCTCGGCGCCATCGCGAACGGCGGACGACTCGTGCGACCGTTGCTCGTGACGCGCGTGCACGACGCGGGCGGCGCGCTGATCGAAGAGCACGTGCCCGACGCGGGCCGCGCGGCGATCGACCCGAGGACGGCCCGGCTCATCGGCGAAATGTTGACCGCGGTCACCGAAGAGGGCGGCACGGGAACGGCCGCTGCGATTCCGGGCATTCGCGTCGCAGGCAAGACGGGCACGGCGCAGAAAGCGCGCATTCACGGGCGCGGCTACGACGAGAATCGCTGGGTGGGCTCGTTCATCGGGTTTGCGCCCGCAGAGCGACCAGAGATCGTCGTGACGGTGATCATCGACGAGCCTGCGGGCGACGATCACCAGGGCAACGCCGTGGCGGCTCCTGTGTTTCGACGGGTCACCGAAGAGACGCTGCGGTACCTCGGGCGGCTGAGGCGCACTGGCGGGCCGACGCAGATCGGCGCAGCGACGGTGCGCCCCGGAGCCACCACGAGCGCGAGCCTGACGCTGCCGGTGAACACGCCATCGATCACGCTGTCGAGCGGCGACGGGGGCGCGGGGCCGTCTGTTCCGTCGCTCGTCGGGATGAGCGCGCGGCGCGCGATCGCGACGCTCGCGGCGCAGGGGCTCGAAGCAGAGCTGTCGGGCGCAGGGACCGTCGTGCGTCAGGCGCCGCTCGCCGGTGAGAGCGCGGGCCCAGACCGTCGCGTGCAGGTCGTGCTCGAGCCGGGGGGCGGCGCTCCGCGGCCGACGCCTATCGACGCCGACGCAGGAGTGTCAGAGTCTCCGTGACCGTGGACGAACCGCCGCTCGAACCGCACGCGACGCTCGAAGAGCTCGCCCGAGAGATCCCAGGCGCGCGCATCGTGGGAGATCCCACGATCGAAGTGCGCGACGTGCGTCACGACGCCAGAGAGATTCGCGCAGGCGACGCGTTCGTCGCGCGGCGGGGGCAGAAGCGAGACGCAGCGGAGTTCGCTCCCGACGCCGTCGCCCGCGGAGCTGCGGCGATCATCGCAGAGCGCGAGCTGCCTGTGCCCGTGCCGCAGCTGATCGTCCCCGACGCGCACCGCGCGCTCGCCTTCGCGAGCAGCGCTGTCTGGCGGCACCCCTCGTTTTCACTCGAGGTCCTCGGCGTCACCGGAACGAACGGAAAGACCACCACCACGTGGCTCATCGAGCACGTCCTCGATCGCTGCGGCGTCAAGACCGGGCTGCTGGGCACCGTCGCGCACCGCTACCGCGAACACCAGTGGCCGGCGCTGCACACCACGCCCGAGTCCGACGACCTCGCGCGCCGCATGGCCGCGATGCGCGCCGCGGGCGCTGAGAACCTCGCGATGGAGGTCTCGTCCCACGCTCTCGCGCTCGGCCGCGTCGAAGCCGTGCGCTTCAGGGTCGCTGCGTTCACCAACCTCACGCAGGATCACCTGGATTTTCACGGCTCGATGGACGAATACGCCGCCGCCAAACGCCGGCTGTTCACCGACCTCGGCCCCGCCGCGAGCGTGCTCAACGTCGACGACGCCACCGGCGCGAAGTGGGCCACACAAGGGGTCGCCGGGCTGCTCGTCACCTACTCTGCCAGCGGAAAGGCTGAAGACGCGATGTTCTGCGCGCGCACGGCCACCGCGGACGCGCGCGGCATGCACGCGGTGGTCGACACGCCCGACGGCCGCTTCGAGCTCTTCACGCCCATGCTGGGCTGGCACAACCTCGAGAACGTGCTGTGCGCCGCGGCGTGCGCGTGGGCGCTGGATATCCCCACGCAGAAGTGCTTCGACTCGCTGCGCGACGCCGTGGGCGCGCCCGGCCGGCTCGAGCGCGTCCGCGTCGACGACGACGGGCCGCTGGTGTTCGTCGACTACGCGCACACGCCCGACGCGCTGAGCAACGTCCTGCGCGCGCTCTCGCAGCAAGCGCGGGGACGGGTGCTCTGCGTCTTCGGCTGCGGCGGCGATCGCGACCCGAGCAAGCGCGCGCCCATGGGCGACGCCGTCGGCCGCGGCGCAACGGTGCCCATCGTCACGACGGACAACCCGCGCAGCGAAGACCCCGCGCGCATCGCCGCCATGGCCGAAGCCGGGCTCGTCGCGCTCGGCTTGAATTCGTGTGACCCGAGCGCGCTGCCCACAGCGACCGGCGGAACGTACACAGTGATCCTCGACCGCCGCGCCGCCATCCGCGCGGCCATCAACAGCGCCGGGCCCGACGACGTCGTGCTCATCGCTGGCAAGGGCCACGAGCCGTACCAAGAGATCGACGGCGTCCGGCACCCGTTCGACGACCGCTTCGAAGCGCACGCCGCGCTCTCGGCGCTGCGCCATCGGCGCTGAGCTCACATCGGCGAGCAGCGCGTGAGGGGGTTGGGCTCGCGCGTCTCGACCGTGAGATCCGCGCGTCGCTCGCCGCCCGCGCCGTCGTACTCGAAGTGGTCGCTCGCGTGCGAGCCCGTGAGGCAGCGATCGGGCGCGCGCGCGCTCATCGCCTGTTCGTCCACGTACACGCCGAAGGTCCCGCGCGTTTGCAGGGTGAACTCGTAGCGGCCCTGCGCGTCGGTGACGGTCTCTCTCGCGCCCATGAAGACCCTCACACCCGCGACGATCGCCCCTTCGAGCGTGACCGTACCGAACACACGCAGCGGCGCGATGGCGAGCGGCGCGTCGGTCCGCTCGTGCGCCACGAGCTCGCCCGCCTCGCGCACGAAGAGCGTGCCTTCACCGCGTGACCAGACGTTGGTCTCCCAGCCGCAGCGACCGCCGCCGAGCTCGAACAACAGCGCTCCCGTGCGCGCGGCGAGCTCGCGCCACTCAGCGTTGGCTGCGACCACGAAGACCGACTCGTGCGCGGCGTAGATGCAGTCGAAGCGTCCGTCTCGTCGCCACAAGAGCGCGCCGCTGTCCGCAGCAAACGCGTCGATCCCGCGCAGCGAAGTCACCACGACGACGCCCTGCACGAGGGCGATCCCGTCGATGCGCTGCTCGACGCTCGCACGGCTGATGGGCCGCCCGTCGCGCGTCGCGCGCACGCTGAACGCGTTGTTCTGCGCGACGACGGTGTGGTCCACGGTCGATCGCACGTGCACGGGGGCGTGCGGAAGGTTGAGAGAGCGCTCGCTCCACAGGACGGCGCCGTCGCGGAGCGATCGGGCGGTGAGCGTTCCGGGCTGACCGCGGTCAGAATTTGTCCACTCGAAGGTGAGCGCGGCCGCGGCGGTGACCGCGACGAGCGTGCTCTGCGCTGGCTGGGCGGGGGCGCTCCATCGCCACGCGCCGGTCGCAGCGTCGGCGACGCCCAACACCGATCGCTGGTGATCGATGACGAACGCAAACGGCGCTGCGTTGCCGTCGAACAGCGCGACGCTCGAAGGCCACGGTCTGCTCCACGCGAGCGCGCCGGTCTCGAGCGCGCGCACCGCGGTCTGCGTGGGCGGCTCGGACTCGATCACCGAGACCCACGGTCCGCCGAAGGTGAACCGATCGGTGTACGACCGATGCGCGAGCGGGAGCGCCGTCGAGAGCCACGGCAGCGCGCGCTGCAACGCCCCAGTCTCGCGGTCGTACAACGAGAACGTGACGATCTCCGACGTTTGGTTGCGGCGAACGAGCATCGACGAAGCGCGTTCGACGACGAAGTGCTCGTCGATCGACCAGCGACGGCGCCAGCGCTCGACGGTGCGACCATCGTCGAGCGGGTGGATCGTCGTGGGCGCGACCCGCGCTTGCACGGGCGCACGCTGGTGCGTGGCGCGGCGATCGCGCACGACGATCGGGCGACAGTGGCAGAGCGAGGCGAGTGCGAAGAGGGCGAGCGCGCGGTGGAGCATGGGGGTGGTCGGGTGCGATCGATGATCCGATGTCCAGGTGCGCCGCGGTGCTCACGCGCGCCTCACGCCGCGGGCGCGGGGAATATCCCAGCGCGCGACGCACGTTGGCAGCGAGTTGTGCGGCGGTGTGGCCGCGGATTGCGCAGAGGACTTGCGCCGCACGGCGGGTTCGTCGCATGGAGAAGCGTTTCGTCCACTCGTCGTAGGGTGCGCGGCGAGACCGTGAAGGAGCAGTGATCGGATGGCGACGGCGATTCCCACCAACGAGATCGAGTTCACGCTCGGAGTGCTCGCTGATGTTTGCAGCGGCACGCTCGTCGGTGCCGACCCTGCGACGGTCGTTCGCGGCGTGAGCACGGACACGCGAAGCATCACCCAAGGGGGCCTGTTCGTCGCGCTTCGCGGAGAGCGCGTCGACGGGCACGGCTTCGTGGACGCCGCGCTCGGCGCAGGCGCGCTGTGCGCGGTCGTCGCCAAGGGCTCGGGCCCGTTTCGCGGCGCGCACATCGTCGTCGACGACACCCTGGTCGCGCTCGGCGCCATCGCCCGCACGGGCCTCCGCCGCGCACGCACGGCTCGCTCTCTTCCCGTCCTCGCGATCGGCGGCGCCGCCGGAAAGACCACCACCAAAGAGCTCGCCGCCGCCGCCGTGAGCGCGCTGTGGGGCTCGATCCTCTCGACGCGCGGCAACCTCAACAACCTCATCGGCGCGCCGATGACCCTGCTCTCGCTGCGCGACGAGCACCGCGCGGTGGTCTGCGAAGTCGGCACCAACGCGCACGGAGAGATCGCGCGGCTCGGCGCCATCGTCGAGCCTGACGTCGCGCTGGTGCTCAACGTCGACAACGAGCACACCGAGGGGCTCGAGTCGCTCGAGGCCGTCGCGCGAGAAGAGGGCGCGCTCTTCGCTTCGGTGAGGGATTTCGCAGGCTGTAGCGCGGTGGGCAACCTCGAGGAGCCCTACTCGTACGGCCAGATCGACCGACGACCGAAGCGCGCGCGCAAGCTCTCTTTCGGCGAGGGCGCAGCGGCGGACGTGCAGCTCGTCTCGCGGCGCGCGACGGTGACGGGCCGCAGTCAGCTCGCGTTGCGGGTCGCTGGATCGCTGACGGACACGAAGAGAGAGTTCACCTGCGAAATCTCGCTCGGTTTGCTCGGTCCCGGACCGGCGATCGACGCGGCCGCGGCGCTGTGCGCGACGCTCGCGCTGCTCGGCCGACCGGCGAGCGAAGACGAAGTGCTTCGCGCGGCGAAGGCGATGGAGGACGTGAAGCCCGTCGCTGGGAGGCTCGTCCCCTTCGTGCTCTCGTCGGGCGCGCTGGTGATCGACGACACGTACAACGCCAACCCGCGCAGCGTTCGCGCGTCGAGCGACGCGGCGTTCGAGATGGCGGCGCTTCGTGGAGGATCGGCGCACGTCCTGCTCGGCGACATGCTCGAGCTCGGCGCGCTCGGCCCTTCGTTGCACGCGGAGGTCGTCGAGCACATCCGCAGTCATCGACCGAAGAGCTTCGTCGGCGTAGGGCCGCTCTTGCGCGACGCGCTCTCGAAGGGCGGCGCGGGCAGCGCGCTCGCCGTGGATTCACCGGAGGACGCGGCGGACGCGATCCGCTCGAAGATCGGCGCGGCCGACGTCGTGCTCGTGAAGGGCTCGCGCGGGATCCGCATGGAGCGCGCGGTCGTCGCGCTGTGCGCCACGGCCTCGACCGTGGCTTGACCCCCCCACTCCGCAATCACAGGACCGTCGGAGGACCGCGTGCTCTATCAGTTTCTCTTCGGCTTGCGAAACAAGGCCTCGTGGCTCGGGTTTCTCAACGTCGTTCGGTACATCCCGTTTCGCGTGATCGCGGCGACGGCGACCGCGATGATCATCGCGTTTCTGCTGGGCCCGTGGTTCATCCGCACGCTGCAGAAGAACAAGTTCGGCCAGGTCGTCCGCGACGACGGACCGGAGTCGCACTTCAAGAAGCGCGGGACGCCCACGATGGGCGGCTCGTTGATCCTCCTCGCGATGATCAGCTCGACCGTGCTGTGGGCGGACCCGAACAACACGTTCGTGTGGGCGGTCGTCACGGTCACCGTGCTCTTCGGCTGCGTCGGGTTCGCCGACGACTACGCGAAGTTCAAGCAAAACGCCTCAGGGGGGCTCAGCGCGCGCGCCAGGCTCTTGCTCGAGTTCGGCATCGCGGGGGGAGTGCTGGGCTACCTGTTCGCCGGCCGCGCCGGGCTGCCCGCGGACTGGCTCGCCGTGCGGCACAAGCTCGCGATTCCGTTCGCGGCGTTCAGCAAGCACCACATCAATTTGCCGCCCGCGGTGTACATCGTGTTCGCGGTGCTCGCGGTGGTGGCCATCGCCAACGCGGTGAACTTCACCGACGGCCTCGACGGTCTCGCGATCGGCCCGGTGATGATCAACGCGGGGACCTACCTGGTCTTCGCGTACATCACCGGCCTGGCGATCAGCGGCGTGGTGCTCGCGAAGTACCTGCACGTCTCGGCGCCGGTCGCGCAGGAGCTGTCGCGCGCCACAGCGGTGTTTCGCTTCAGCGAGTACTTGGACCTGCCGCCGTTGACGAGCACGGGCGAGCTGGCTGTGTACTGCGGGGCCATGATCGGCGCTGGTGTGGGTTTTCTCTGGTACAACACGTACCCGGCGCAGCTCTTCATGGGGGACGTGGGCTCGCTCTCGCTCGGCGGCGGGATCGGGATGCTCGGCGTGCTCACGAAGAACGAGTTTCTCTCCATCGTGTTGGGCGGGATCTTCGTGATGGAGATGGTCTCGGTGATCGTCCAGGTGGCGGTCTTCAAGATCACGAAGGGCAAGAAGCGCGTGTTCTTGATGGCGCCGATCCATCATCACTTCGAAAAGAAGGGGTGGCCCGAGCCGAGGGTGATCGTGCGGTTCTGGGTGATCCAGATCATGCTGGCGCTGTTCGCCTTGAGCTCGTTGAAGTTGCGCTAAACGCTCTTCCGATCGAGCGGGGGTTTCGCGGTATTCTCCGCTGCGAAGTGATGGACAGATCGGTCGAAGGCAAGCGCGTCACAATCGTGG
>JAAFIF010000173.1 GCA_013298625.1 Myxococcales bacterium | reverse complement strand
CAGGACTTCGCCTCTCTCGTTGACCTCATCCGAGGGGGTGGATGCCGTTTTGTGCTCTGACTCGGGTCGTGCGTGAACCTTGCCCCACGCACCGCTGCGCGCGAGAGTCCGCCGCGTGAACGAGACGCTGACCGCTGAGCAGTGCGCGAACTTCCTGGGGACCCTCGAGATCGACCGCCTTCGCAACCTCGCGAAGAAGCTGAAGCTCACCGTGGCCGACCATCGCGCGCGCGCCTCGCTCGTCGAAGCGCTCGTCGCTGCGCCGCGCAGGGACGTGGTCGAAGCGCTGCTGCTCGACGAGCTCCGTGACTTCAGCGCGGCCGTCGGCGGCGCGCGCACTGGAAGCAAGCCCACCCTGGTGAGCCGCGTGCTGCACGCTGCCTCTCGCCCCGCGGCGGACACCCGCGATCGGGCGGGCGAGAGCGCAGGGACGAGCGACGTGAAGTCCTCTCTGCAGCGGTTCTCGCTCGAAGGGCCCGCGATCACCGGGCGAGACGCGCAGGGGCGCTTCGTGCGCGCGCTGCTCGCGTGCTTCGGCTGGCCCGACGGCGAGCCGCCCGCCACGGAGATCCCCGCGACGCTGGCCACCCGCGAGCACGGCAAGCGCGTCTCGCGCACGATCGCCGCGCGCTGGGCCGAGCGCAGGGTGCTCATCGACGTGGTCGCTCCAGACGTCGCGCTCGACGCGCATTGGCTCGAGCTGCTCACGCTCTGCCTCGAGCAGCAGCCCACGCCGCACTACGTGATCGTGTCGAACCAGCACGACATCCGGCTCTACGACCTGCAAAAGGACAACAAGACTCCGAGGCTCACGACCTCCATCGATCAAATCGCGAAGCACAGCGAGAGCTTCGCGCCGCTGCTCGGCCCCGAATGGACGCCAGGCACCACGCTCAAGGTCGTCAACGTCGGAAAGGTCTCGGGCGCCGTCGCCGACCTCGTCGCGCGGCTGTTTCGCAGGCTCGCCTCGCGCTTCGGCGGGCGCCGTCGCGAGGTGATCCAGTTCACGCTCCAGTGCATCATCACGATGTTCGCCGAGGACATCGGGCTGCTTCCTTCCGGGCACTTCACGCGGCTGCTCTACGAAGGCGCGCGGCACGGCGACGTCGAGCGACGGTTGCGCGAGCTGTTCACGCAGATGGCCACGCGCGACGTCCACGAGCCGCGGACGGTGGCGTATTTCAACGGCGGGCTGTTCACGAAGCCCGTGACGTTGCCGCTCGACGCCGAAGAGCTCACCGCGCTCACGCAGGCCGCCGAGCAGGACTGGCGCTACGTCGACCCTCACATCTTCGGCAGCGTGTTTCAGGGCATCATGGACGACGCGCAGCGGCACGCGAGCGGCGCGCACTACACGGCGCACGAAGACATCATGCGCATCATCGGGCCGACGATCATCGAGCCGTGGCGCAAGCGCCTCGCCCAGGCCAAGACGCTGGCCGAGCTGCTCGACGTCCGCAGCGCGCTCTCGAAGTTTCGCGTGCTCGACCCCGCGTGCGGCAGCGGCAATTTTCTGTATGTCTCGTTCACGGAGCTCTACAGCTTGGAGACGCAGCTCCTCACGCGCATCCACGAGTTTCCGGGGCAGAGCGTCGGGTGGACGAGCGGGCTCAGTACGTTGAATTTCTACGGGCTGGACACCAACGAGTTCGCGATCGAGCTCGCCAAGGTGACGCTCAACATCGCGAAGAAGATCGCCTTCGAAGCCCGGCGGCAGAAGGTGGGGACCCACGCGACGCTCCTCGAGGTGGACCCGTCGCTCCCGCTCGACAACCTCGAGCGCAACATCGTGTGCGCCGATGCGCTGTTCACCGAGTGGCCCGAGGTGGATGCGATCGTGGGCAATCCGCCGTTTTTGGGGGGCCAGAAGATTCGCAGTGAACTCGGCGTGGAGTACCTCGAACGCCTACAGCAACGTTCGCGCGTTGACGGTGTTGTAGATCTCGCCTGCCATTGGTTTCGCAAAGCTCACGATCACCTCGTGCCAGGAGGGCGTGCAGGTTTGGTGGGCACAAGCGCTATTCGAATCGGCAAGGCGCGCGAAGCGTCGCTCGACTACATCGTGGCCAACGGAGGCACGATCACCAACGCTGTTTCATCCGTCGTCTGGCAAGGTGAAGCAGCACTCAACGTGTCGATGGTGAATTGGTGTAAAGGCAGGTTGCCGGGGCCACATACGCTGGAAGTCGACGGAGCGCGCCACGAACTGGATCGCATTGCGACGCACCTTCAGCTTCATGCAGACGTGAGCGAGTCTCGCTCGATTCGGGCCAATGACGACGGCACTGGCATGGGAGTGATCTTCGGTCATGAAGGATTTCGATCATCGGGTGGGGATGGATTTGTGTTGGCGAAAATTGGTAAACTAGAGTGTGTTCGACCCGTCGCGACGGGAGACGATCTGCTTCGAGGAAAAATGGCCGCGGATCCAGACTACTGCATCTATTTGCTTGGTTCGTCCGAGCCAGATGCAGCGCGCGCGGGTGGTCGCGCATTCGACCACCTGAAGTCAGTGGTGTTGCCGATGATTGAGCAGCGTGTCGCGCAAGAAACGTCAACGCATCACTTCAAGCGATGGATCAAGACTTGGTGGCAACCGAGAGAGCCTGCCCGAGCACTTCTCTGTAAGTTGCCGAAGAAGAGGTACATCGCCTGCTCCAACCCGCAAGCGCGTCCGATCTTCGTCTTCCTCTCGTCCCGCTTTGTCCCAACGAACACGCTGCAGGTCTTCGCCTTCGACGACGACTACAGCTTCGGCATCATCCAGTCGCTGGCACACTGGCTCTGGGCGATCGCGAAGGGCGGCAAGGTGACCGAGCGTATTCGCTACACCAACGACGTCTGGACGACCTTTCCCTGGCCGCAGGAGGTGTCCGAAGACGCTGTCGTGCGCGTGGCAGCTGCGGGGCGCGAGCTGCGGGCGACGCGCGAGCGGTTGATGGCGGCGAACCGTTGGACGCTGCGGGCGCTGTACCAGGCGGCGGAGGTCGACGGGCCGCACCCGCTGAAGGACGCGCAGCGGGCGCTCGACGAGGCCGTGGCGGAGGCGTACGGGATTCCGTCGGACCAGGAGCTGACGGAGTTCTTGCTGGAGCTCAATCGCGCTCTGGTCGACGACGAAGCGGCTGGGCGGGCGATCGCGGGCCCTGGCCTCCCGCCGGGCTTCGACCGCAAAGATCCCCGCTGGAACAGCGACGACTGCATTCAACCCCCGTCTCTCTCGGAGTCCTGATCGATGTCGCAGACGATTGCTCAACACTCGGCGCTCGCGGCGCTGTGGGACGGCTCGAAGAACGCTGACGACCCGACGAAGGTCCTGGTCACGAGCTACAAGACCGCGTGGTGGACGTGCGGCAAGGGGCACTCGTTTCAGCGCGCGCCGCGGTTGTTCGTGCGCGACGCGGCGTGCCCGCAGTGCAAGGTGTCGAGCGCGGGCGGGTCGTTGGCCGAGCGAAAGCCCAACCTCGGCGCGATCTGGCACCGCGAGAAGAACGGGGCGATGACGCTGGCCACGGTGGACGCCATGTCCACGGCGCCGTGCTGGTGGCGGTGCACGGAGGGGCACGAGTTTCAGCGGCCTCCGTTGCAAATGCTGCGCGACGCGTCGTGCCCGACGTGCGCCCTCGCCAAGACCTCGCTCGCCGTCACGCACCCGACGATCGCCGCAGAGTGGAACACCGCCCGCAACGAAGGCGTCTCCCCCTCAGCGGTCGACCCCGACCAGAACATCACCGCGTGGTGGCGCTGCGGGCAGGGCCATGATTTTCAAGCGACGGTGCGCGCGCGCACGAAGAGCAACGCCCGTTGCCCCGTGTGCTTCGCGGGCTGGTCGGTCGAGCACATCCGCGAGTTCGTGAAGTCCCTCATCGACCACATCAACGCTTTCGATCCCAGCGAGATGTTCGCGCTCGCCATGCAGGGCGGGCTCTTGCGCGACAACGAATCGAAGCCGTTCGTGAAGGCCATCACCGGCGGAAAGTTTCCCGTCAGCGAGCTGGAGAAGTTCATTCGGGGCGAGCCGTCGCTGGTCGACGACGTCCTGCGCAAGAAGCCCATCGACCCGACGGCGGCCGGTCCGCTGGTGCTCCAGCCGGACGCGCCCGAGGCCGTCACGCCCGAGAAGCCCCTCGATCGCTACGCGCTCCCCGGCGCGCCCGCGCCCGAAGACGCCGAGAAGATCGACGTCAGCGTCGAGGTGGACGTGCACGGAGCGCCCGCTGCCGCATCGGAGTCGCCGCTGCCGGTGGTCACCGTGCAAGAAGCGCTCGACGCGTTGAAGAGCCCGCTGGTGGCGAGCGCCGACGCCGAGACCGTGAAGTTCTTGCTCGACAGCGCCAAGGCCAAGCTCTGGCGGCACGCTTACAAGAACCCCGAGGAGGCTCGCGCGCAGGCGGCGAGCTTTCAGGGCGACGTGTACTCGACGCTGGTGCGCGACAGGTTCATCGCCGAGTTCGACGCAGCGCAAGCGCTCGAGTTGCCGAAGGGCTACTCGTTTCGCTTCGAGCCGGGCGGCCCGATCGTCGCGCCCAACCTGATGCAGCGTCGCGTGGCGGTGAGCCTCAAAGACACGCGTCGCTTCGGCAACTGGTCTGGAATGGGCGCCGGAAAGACCCTGAGCGCCATCCTCTCGACCCGCGTCACGGAGGCGAACCTCACGGTGATCTGCTGCCCCAACGCGGTGGTCGGCAACTGGGAGCGCGAGATCAAGAAGGCGTTTCCCGCGAGCGAAGTGGCCACCAAGACGTGGACGCCCGCGTGGCGCGATCAAGCTGCGCCGCACTACCTCGTGCTCAACTACGAGGCGTTTCAGCAGCCGGACTCCGAGACGAGGCTCGTGGTGTTTCTCGACACGAACACCGTGGACTTCATCGTGATCGACGAGATCCACTACGCCAAGCAGCGCGAGGCCGGCGACTTGATGAGCAAGCGCAAGCGGCTCGTGCAGGGGCTCGTGCTCGAATCGGGCAAGAAGAACGCGGACCTCTGCGTGCTCGGCATGTCGGGAACGCCGGTGATCAACACGCTGCAAGAGGGCAAGAGCCTCATCGAGATGATCACTGGTCATCGGCACGACGATTTGGACACTTCTCCCACGGTGCAGAACTGCATGCGGCTCTACCAGCGGCTGGTCACGCTGGGCACCCGCTGGCGGCCCGAGTACGAGATCCAGCTGGACGTGAAGCGAATCGAGATCGACTGCGCCGCGGACCTGGGCGAGATCCGCGCGGTGTCCGCGGGCACGACGCTCGACCTCGAAAAAGTGCTCACGCGCCTGCGGTTGCCGACGATCCTCGAGAACATCAAGCGTGGCGAGAAGGTGCTGATCTACACGCACTTCGTCGAGGAGATCGCGAAGGTGCTCTTCGACGCCGTCCGCGACGCGGGCCACTCGGCGGGGATGCTCACGGGCGACACGGGCGACGAGGACCTCAGCGAGTTCTTGAAGAAGAACGGCCGGGTCGACGTGCTGATCGCGTCGAGCCGCATCGGGACCGGCGTGGACGGGCTGCAGCGCGTGTGTCGCAAGCTCATCATCAACTGCCTGCCGTGGACCAACGCCGAGTACGAGCAGCTCGTCGGGAGGCTCTATCGCCAGGGGAGCCAGTTCGATCACGTCGAGGTGATCATCCCGGTCACGTACGCCAACGTGCACGGCGAGCGCTGGTCGTACTGCGAATCGAAGCTCAACCGAATCGATTACAAGAAGTCCATCGCGGACGCCGCGGTCGACGGGGTGGTTCCCGACGGAAACCTCCGCACTCCGACCCAGGCGCACCAGGACATCTTGCAGTGGCTCGGCCGCTTGGAAGACGGTCAGGTCGCGACGTTGGCGCGCAGGCAGATCGTGATTCCGCTCTCGGGCGAGCCGTCGGCGGTCAAGCGTCGCGTCGCGATGTACGGGGACTTCACGAAGATCAACAACCGTTGGTATGCGTCGTCGAGCGACAAGACGCACGCGCGCTTGGAGGTCAACGCTGAAGAGTGGGCGCACTACCACACGCTGTACCGAGAGGCGCGCAAGAGCTGGACGGTGATCCCGTTCGAAGAAGAGATCCGCTGGCTCGAGCAGCGGGACCCGCTGGTGGTCGGAGACTTCGGCTGCGGCGAGGCGATCATCGCCGAGCGAGTGGGCGCGAAGCACGAGGTGCGCAGCTTCGATCACGTCGCGGTCAACGCGACGGTGACGGCGTGCGATCTGGCGGCGGTTCCGATGGGCGACGGCGAGCTCGACGGGGCGATCTTCTGCCTGTCGCTCATGGGGTCGAACTTCACGGACTACCTCCGCGAGGCGCACCGTTGCCTGCGGCTCGATGGGTGGCTGCACATCTGGGAGTCGGCGAACTACTTCGACGACGTCGCGGCGTTTCGCGCGGGGCTGGCGAAGCTGGGGTTCGACGTGACGGACCCGCAGCAGCACGGCGCGTTCGTGTGCATCCGCGCGATCAAGTCGACGAAGACCGCGACGCCCGATGTGGTGATCCCGTTTCGCGGCCGCGGGCTGTGAGGCAGCGCGAGGAGGGGGCCGCGCAATGGATGCTGCGCCGCTCGCGACGCAAAGGGAGCCGCACCCTACCCGGTGGTCGACCGCGGTGACCGGGGGCGTCGCGGCGATGGTGAACGGCGATCGCGAAGTCGAAAGCCGCGGTGATCGAGGCGGCGAGCGCTGTGCCCGCCGGTCCGCAGCGGCCGTGTTCGTGAACGATTGAACACCATACCAGGACTGCTCTGCGTTGCCCGATACGCTGACTGGACGAGGGCGATCGCGCGCTGTCATGCTCTCGGAGTGGAGCTCGTTTTGTATTCGCGAGAGCAGGTCGAGCGTGTGCGTGCGCTGGTGGCGCAGCGCGACCCGATCCTGCTCGAAGCGGTGTTGGACGTCGACCGCACGCTGATCCGAGCATGGCTCGAGCGGGACTGCTGGGAGCGCGTTCGGTTGACCGCTGAGAACGCGGCGCTGGTGGAGGAGCTTCGAGCGTGGCAAACGATCGGCTGAGTCAGCTGCTCGGCGTTCTCCTCGAGGCTGACGTGGAGTTCGTGATCATCGGCGGTCTCGCGGGGGTGCTGCACGGAGCGCCCGTCACCACGGCAGACATCGACATCGTCCACAACAAGTCCGATGCCAACGTCGATCGACTGCTCGCGCTGCTGCGCGCCGTGAATGCCCGCATGCGTGCAGACCCACGAAACATCGCGCCGTCCCGCGCTCACTTGCAAGGCAGCGGGCATGTGCTGCTCGACACCGATCTCGGACCGTTGGATGTTCTCTGTCAGGTTGGCGTCGGGCAAGACTATGCTTGGCTGTTGCCCCGCAGCGAAGTGCTTGCGCGAGGCGGTCGAACGCTGCGCATCGTTGATCTGCCGACGCTGATCGAGCTCAAGCTCGCTGCAAATCGGGCCAAAGATCGTTTGGTGATTCCTCTGCTGGTGGCGACGCTCGAAGAACGACAGGCGAAGCGCTGACCGCGAACTGGCAGACGGCCGCGGTACGATCCGCCCATGAGCTACGAACGTGGGTACCTGGTGCTCGGTTGGATGCTCGACGCTCCGCGTGGTGGGTTTGCCGCGAGGGACGTCGATGCGCTCATGGAGGCGCTCTCGCAGGTCGGCGACGGGTGGGCTGCGGTCGCGCACGGCACGATGCCCAACGTCGCGGCGCTGAGCGTGTGCGCTGGGGTGGTCGTCGCGTCTGCAGAGCTCGACCCCGCGTCGGGAGGGATCGCTGACGATGGTCTGGCGCCGGGCGAAGAGGACGAGCTCGAGCGATCGGAGATCGATCCCGCTGCGATGACGCTCGCGCGCAAACGGCTGCGAAGCGCGAAGGCTGCAGCGCTCGCCCTGCTGCGAGCGCGCGGGCACACCGTGTCCGACGCTGCGAAGCCTGCAGTATGGCTGCTCGTGACCGGCGCAAGCACGACGGCGGTGCTGCACGACGCCAAGGACACACGATATCGCTGCACGTCCGAGGGGGAGCCGCGGATGCTGAAGAAGCTCGCCCCCGGAGCGCTTCGATGGGCGGTCTATTGACCGCAGCGCCTCCGGCGCGTCGGTCGCGGGCGAGATCGCAGTTCGTGAACGATTGAACGCCGTCCCTGCGGTGTGCGGCGGGTCCGCTGGCGAACGCCACTGACGGCGCGCGCGCAGGGGAGTAGCGTTGCCGCGCGGGGGTGCGGTACACGGAGCGTTGCATTCAATGACCGACGACCGACGGCACAGCGAGGCGCCTCCCGCGATGATGGGCGTGCGCGATCGCCAGCGCGAAGAGACGCACAAGCGCTTGTACGAGTGTTCGCTGACCGTCTTTCGACGGGACGGGTTC
>JAAFIF010000237.1 GCA_013298625.1 Myxococcales bacterium | reverse complement strand
CTTTGCGCCGTCGCGCGTGCATTGAGGGCATCGAGCGACGGCGCAAAGCGGCCGCGCCGAAGGCGGCCATGAGCGCAGCGAGAGAGCGGGCCATCGAGCGCGTGGCGTACGTACGCGCCGGCGGGGACACCGCGAGCAGCGAGTGGACCGATCGGCTCGCGAGCGCGGGCGGGAGGAAGCGGAAGCTGCGGTATCACCGGGCGGGGTGAACGTCACTCGCGCGGACCGGGCACGCAGAATCGCTGCGTGTAGCCAACATCGGCGCAGACGTACCCGGTTGGGCAGGTGCCCTGATCACACTGGAAGTGACAGTACAGCGGCCCATTCCGAGTGACCGCCACGGTCGATGCCGGCTGACCGTTTGGACCTGGCGGACAAGTACCGTTCTGAGTGCACTGCGCGGCTGATCCTGGAAGGCCTGGAATGCGCAGGCATCGCCAGCCAGAATTGTCTGGGTTGTTCGAAGCTGAAGGGCCGCACAGCGCACCAAGCGGGCGTCCCTCGCACAGTTGGTACGGAGCGATGTCTGGCATCGGAACATAACAAACGTTTGACGCCCCACCAACCGGGTAGTTGGCACACATCAGTGACTGGCAGTGGGCGTCTGCGCTGCAGATGCTTCCATTGGGACCGCACTGAAGTCGTTGGCAGCGTGGCAGCGGGAGCTCGGTATTGCAGCGAGTTCCGGGACCACAGTCGCGGTCAGCCGCGCACGCGATGTTCGTCACGCAGTCAGCGCCAGCGCTTGAGCCAATCGGCACTTCAGTGGCTGGTGCACACGCCGCGAACAACGCGCTCAAGAACAGAACCTTCACCGTCTTCATCGTCGAACTCCTCGAAATCGAACGCGCTCGATGCGCGAACGCCGGCCCTATCCGAGGGACAGACGCGAGGTTGCGAAGCGACGACGAATTTCTGATCGCGAGAGCATTCCCCTGGGCTCATGCCCTTCGCATCAACTCCAAAGTCCCGCGATGCTCAGCTCGATGGCGCGGTCATTGACCGACTCTGGCAGGGCGCCGATCGCGACGCTCGGCGTCCTTCGAGGCGTTGAACTCGCTCAGCGCGAATCTCCGTTGAGCGGTGCGAGGGGATGGCGGTCCTGCTCGAGCAGCCACGTCGAGATGCTGTTGCGTCGACACATTCTGGTTGTTGAAGCTTCCCCGCTGTCGACGACTGACGAACTCGCTCCTGTGCTGTGTTGCGCATCCAGCAGCGCAATTGCACCGCACACCGTCGCAGTGATGAACACTCCACACGCAATCGACGGTGCGTGCTTCGCGCACGCTGCGTTCGATGAACCTCTCGACTCGTCGCAGACAAGGGCTGGCGGTCCTCGCTCCCGAGCACCGATCGCGTATCGCCGCCGAGGGCGGTCGCGCGCGCCGCCGTTCGGGCGCTCCGTACTCGATCACGCAGGACAACGCCCGCGCGATCGCCGCGCTGCGCTGGTGCGACGCCGTTGCACTTTCGCCCGGTCTTCGCGCTCGCCTGGTCGCCGCGCTCGAGCGCTTCACGGCGACGCACGTCGCCAACGAAGCGAAGCTTGCGCGCAGCACCGTGTGTGATGCGCTCGCTGGGGGAAGGGTCACGAAAGCGACGGCTACTGCACTCGACCTCGCGCTCGATCGCCTCGAAAGCGAGGCCGCATGAGCTCTGCATCGCTCGTTGGTCCCGTCGCAACGCTGTGGCACTCCGACGGCCCAGAGGCTGCGTGGTCCGTGGGCCGCGCGCTGCTCACGAGGGCGCGACCGCGCGCCGTGCAAGTGCACTCGTGGAGCGTTCAGCTCGTCGCCGACGAGATCCGCGCCGCGCTGGGCGAAGTTGAATTGGTGTGCGGGTTCGGTATCGACTCGATCGCCCGCGACGTCGCCAAGGGAACGGTCTCAGTCGCCGATGGCGTCCGCACGTTGCTGCGTCTCGCGCAACGAGCGCACTCCGTGGGCGCGAAGGCCGTCATGCACAACGCCGAGGCCGCGTGGAAGCGCCCTCCCAACAGCGCCGAGCGCAAGCGCTTGAGCGAGCTCGTGCGCAACGGGCTCGCGGAGATCGCGGCGAAGTTTCCTGCGCTCGAGCAGCTGCACACGGCGTACGACCACCCCTCGTTCCACGCCTCGTACAACTGGAACGACTGGCTCGGCGCACACTCGCCGATCGCTGCGTCGTACTGCCAAGTGTACGCCGCGCCGGGCGATGGGCTGATGGCGCATCGCGGGGCGCTTCCTGCGCGCGAGGCTCGGGCGTTGCGCTCGTGGGGTGCGGCCGTGCGCGCGGGGTGGATCGTCGAGGACGACCCGTCGACGGCGCTGCGCGAGGGCGTGGAGTGGCGGCCGTACTACCAGCTGCATCACGTTCCGACGCGCGACACGGTGGCGAGCGCGTTGCAGCACGAGAGCGTGGCGTTGTGGGCCGTTCCGACGCGCGCGGATC
>JAAFIF010000244.1 GCA_013298625.1 Myxococcales bacterium | reverse complement strand
AGGCGAGCGCGCGCTGTCGGATGTCGTTGATCAATGCCACTGGTGGTCACCATCCGCGCCCCGCTGCGTTGCCCCAGCGGTCGCTCTCGGTCACGTCGTCTGCGCCGCGCGACGGCTCACGGGGTGGACCTACGCCGCTCAGCTCTGCGTATGCGTCGCTCAGCGCGTCGGCCTGATCGTCGTAGTTGTCCTCGGGGAACGACTCGAGCTCGTTGTGGAGCGTGTCGTTCCAGCCCGCGCGCACGATCGCGAGGTTGCCCGCGAGCGCGCGCGACGACACCGGCCCGAATCGCGTGACCTTGTCCTTCGATGGCCGGCGAGGCCGGATCGTGAGGTGCGGGAACTCGCGCTGGTAGCTGGCGACCTGATCTACGCCAGCCTGCCCAGGGTCCTGCGGGATCGTCTGGATGCAACGCGCGTCGAGCTCTGCGTCACCTGCGGACACCGACGCGAAGCGCGCGCGGACCACGGAGGGGTCGCCGCGAAACCGGACGACATCCTCGACGACGACGAGCCCCGACGAGAGCAGAGCGAGCCGCGCGCCGACGGTCCAGTCGCCGTCGCTCGTCGCTCCGAAGTCCCACGCACGAACGCGCGCGACGACGTCGGAGGCGAGGGGCAGCCCTTCGCGAATCTGCACGCGGTCACGATCCCAGTAGTCCTTTCGCGCGGGCTTTCGAAGCCAGTCGCCGTGCAGGAGCTGCGCTCGCCGAAGCGGCGAGAGGTCGTTCAGCTGCGCGCGGTACGCGTCGGAGATGTGCGGGTTGTCCTCGATGCGCGCCGGGATAAACGTGCGCGAGAGCGCGAGGGGCGCGCCCTTCGACGACGGCTCGTCGCCGACGAACCACCTGAGCTCTCCTGGCTCGGCGTGATCCTCGTGCGACGGGTCGAGCCAGCGCGCGAACCGCGCGAACACCCACTCGTGACCGATGTTGCCGGGGTTGGTCCCCGCGCGCGACCAGTACGGGAGCGATCGATCGGTGCCGCGCAAACGCGCGCGGATGCCGCGATACTGAGTCTCCGTGAAGTGCGTCAGCTCGTCGAAGAGCACCTCGGCGAACTCGAACGAGTCGTAGTTCGCGACGTCGCTCTCGTGCTCGCAGTGGTTCATCCACAGCTCTGCACCCGACGGGAACACCCACCTGATGCGCGGCGAGAGCGCGAGCTTCGCGCCGAGCTCGGGGTAGATGCGATTGGTCTTGTCGATCGCGTCGCCGAGGTACTTCGCCTGTCGGCGCAGGTAGAGCCCGCGGTAGTTCGGGTTGTTCACCCAGTACAGCGGGAGCATGAACAGCGCGGCGCTCTTGCCGCCGCCGGCTGCCCCGCCGTACACGACCTCATTCGCCCGGCTCTTCAGAAACGTCGTCTGAGGGCCCGGATTCGGCCTCCAGATCACGCGCGGGGAGCTGGACGATGGCTGCGCTGACGCTGACGGGACCACCATCGGCTCCGGTGAGTTCGAGCTTGCTCTGGTCGCCGTAGGCGTACGCGTGTCGCCGCTCGAGCAGCCACGCGTCGCGCTTCCACTCGGCCCCGCCCGTCGCGACCTTCGCCTCGAGCGCCATGCCCTCTTCGGCGCGCGCCTCGGCGAAGCGCTTGTACCAAGTCACCGCGATCTGATCGTCGCTTCGCAGCGTGCTGAAGTCTGCGTGGATCAGGTTCTCTTCGATGTGCGTCAGCATCCGCCCGAGCGAGTTACGCCCGAGGCCCATCGCGAGGGAGATGAAGCTGACCGCCTTGCCTGCGCGGACGAGCTCGATCGCTCGTTCGCGTGACTTTTCGGAGACGAACGCG
The DNA here is from genome assembly GCA_013298625.1 of Myxococcales bacterium. Lineage (GTDB taxonomy): Bacteria > Myxococcota_A > Polyangia > Polyangiales. The sequence continues at coordinate 430 of JAAFIF010000244.1, read as the reverse complement.
ATCGAGTTCGTAGTTCCGGCTCTGGCCATGGGAATTCTCTTCGATGTCGGCGCCGGGGCGCTGCGACTGGAGGGGCGACCACCCGAGACCACCGCGCACGCTCGGAGCAACCGAGCGAGGACACGGGGTGGTGAGGGCGAACGTCGTGCGTGCGAAGGCGCGCGCGGCGGACTCGGAGGGTCGAGGGGCGCTGGGGAGCGCCGGGCGGTGCGGGACTCACGCAGCCAGCGGCACGCCGTTGAACACGAAGAGCAGCTCGGCTGCCGTCGCGTCGACCACGTAGCGCGGTCGCCCGCGGCCGCGTCGCTCGATGCGCACGGGCACAATCTGCGAGGCGTACAGCCCGCGAACGCGCTCATGCGCGGACGAGCGAGCGATGCCCAGCAGTCGTGCGACGTCGTCAACGGTCATGGCGTCTGCCGCTGGTGCG
>JAAFIF010000119.1 GCA_013298625.1 Myxococcales bacterium | reverse complement strand
AACGGGCGTTCCTGCCGCGCGTCGCGTGCCTTGTCCTCTGGCCGCGCGTCCAACGGGCGTTCCTGCCGCGCGTCGCGTGCCCTCTGGCCGTGCGTCCAACGGGCGTTCCTGCCGCGCGTCGCTTGTCCTCTGGCCGTGCGTCCAACGGGCTCGTTGTTGCGCATCACGTGGGCTGGCGCCCCCTCCGTGCGCGCTGCGCTGTGGACCGCACGTTCAGCGCCTCGATGTACGGTCGAACCGTAGACCACTGCGCCGTTTGCGTAGATTTCGGCGCTATACCGCGCCCGCGACGAGCGTCGAAGACGCGCGGAGCGGATCAGCGCGGTGGAAATCAAGTCAAACCACTGCCGCGCGCTGGGAAAACTACGATCCCCGTCGCGGTAGTGGTTTAGACCCGTAGAAGTCTCTGGCGTCGGCGCCGTCATCCCTCGAGATCGCAGAGAAATCTTCGCGCCTCTCGACGACGTCTGCCCCGCGCTCACAGAAATCCAAGCCCGCGGAGCGGTGATCGATACCCAGGGGTATAGATTTCCATGGGGAGCGGCTCCGCGTGGCTCTTCCACAGTGCAGGCATTGGTGCTACCGCCGCCTTTCGCCTTGCGACCCACCATGGACGGCACACAGCCCACGACCTCGCGCCGCGCGCGCATCATCGAAGAAGCAGTGCTCGACGTCGACGGCGTCGCGGGGGTGCGCATCTGGGAGCTGCCACGCCGGATCGAGATCGGCATCCTCGTGGCGCCCTTCGACCCGGTCACCGACGTGATCCAGCGCGTCAACGAGGTGATCGAAGCGCTGCGCTCGCCGGACGAAGAGTGGGACGTCGGCGTGCTCAACGATTGATCCCCGCCCGCGCTGCGGAATACCCTCCGCGCGCTGCGTCGTTGCACGATTCAGCCCCCACTCTCGGGTGCGTCTCCATCTCCCTTCACAGCCAACGGTCGAACCGCTGCCCATGCTTCGCTCTCGCCTCGCACTCACGGCCCCGGCCCTCGCGCTCGTCCTCGCGGGGTGCGCGACGACGAAGATCCCCAACACGGACGTGGCCGACACGCGCGAGAACCAGGAGATCATCCAGTTCGCCGAGCGCTACCGCCGCGCCGTCGAGCAGCGGGACGTCCGCGTGCTGGTCTCGCTCGCCGCGCCCAACTACTTCGAAGACGGCGGAACGCCCACGGGCGACGACGACTACGGCATCGACGGGCTGCGACGGCTCTTGTCCACCTGGGCCGAGTCCGTCCGAGAGATCCGCTACGAGTGCCGCTACCACCGCGTCAACGTCAGCGAAGACGGCTCGCGGGCGAGCATCGACTACACGTTTACGGGGTCGTTTACGCTCGTTCGCCCGCCCGTGCAGGCGCCGGACGGGATGCTGCCCCCCGCAGAGTCGGTCATGCGCACGGACCCGGCCCGAAGCGAGCAGTCCAACCGAGACGCGCGCGAGAGCTGGCACCGCCGCGTGGCGGACAACCGGCTCGAACTGCAGCGCGTCGACGGACAGTGGCGCATCGTCTCCGGCATGTGAGCACTCAGGGCCGGGGTGGGCTCTGCAACGGACTCTGCAACGATCGCGGCGGGCGATCGTGATTGAACGGGTCACCGTGGCACGGTACTTTTCGAAAACGCCGCTTTCTGCGCGGCGGCCCGAACCATGGCCCGTGACGCGCTTCCTGCTGTACCCGAGGTCGACCGACGCACGCTGAGTGCGCTCGCGGACAAGTACGGCGTTCCCGCAGTAGATCTGCGACAGATCAAGATCGTCCTCGCCGAGCTGGACCTCGTCCCGCTCGAAGTGGCCCGCACGCACGTCGTGCTGCCGCTGTCGGTCAACCACGAGGCGGTGCTGCTCGCGATGGCCGAGCCGAGCGAGCGTCGCGTGATCGACGAGCTCGAGTTCGTCTCCAATCGCAAGGTGTTTCCCTACGTCGCGCAGCCCGACCAGCTGCGGGTCGCCATCGAGCACGCGTATGGAGCGCGAGAGCGCGGCGAGCGATCGTGGGCGATCGACCCGAGCGCCACCAGCGTGCTCGCGTCGCCGACGCACCCGACGCAGCCGCCGCCGGCATCGCCCACGGCGCCGACGCACCCTGCGCCCGCGCAGCGCGTGGCCCCCTTGGCAGGAGCGGTCCCGCGCACGCCCCTCGCAGCCCCGCCGCACACGAGCCCTACGGCGATCGCGAACGCCGGAGCATCCTCGCGCAACCTTCACCTCGATGACTCGCTCGAGACCGAGGTCCTCCGCGTCCCCGCGGGCCCCGTCGCCGCAGGGCCCGGCAAGCCTCGACGCGACGCGCTCACGCTGGGATCCGACGCATCCATCGGCCCCGCGCCGCCCATCCCCGTCCCCGCGTCACTCACCAAGCCCAACGCCCTCGACTCGGTGTTCGGCCCGATCGCTGGCGTGGTCGGCCGCTCGGTCCTCGTCGTCGACGACGAAGAGGACATCCGCAAGCTCCTCGCGCGCGTGCTCACCGAGAAGGGCTACCGCGTGCTCGAAGCCGACCGAGGAACGGTCGCGCTCGCGATGGTCAAAGAGCACGCCCCCGACGCCATCATCCTCGACGCCATGCTGCCCGAAGTGCACGGCTTCGAAGTGTGCCGACGGATCAAGGGCTCGACCCGCTTCGGCAACACCCCCGTGCTCATGATCTCCGCGGTGTACCGCGGCTGGCGCTTTCGCGAAGACCTCAAGACCGCTTACGGCGTCCACGATTTCATCGAGAAGCCCTTTCAGCTCCGCGACGTCGTCGCCGCCGTCGACGCCATGCTCAGCGGAAAGGCAAAGCCCGACCGCGACCCCGAGTCCATGGCCGCCGAAGCCGAGCGCACCTTCGCCCGCTCGGTCGAGACCTACAAGCTCGGCCGCGTCGAAGAGGCCATCGCCCTGCTCGAGCAAGCCATTCAGCTCGACCCCCTCTCGTACAGGCTGCACTACCACCTGGCGCTCATCGTCGGGCGCAGCGGCGATCTGTTTCGCGCGATCCAAGAGCTCGAGGCGTCGCTGCACTTGAACCCGAGCTCGTTCGCCGTGCTCAAGAACCTCGCGGTGCTCTACCAACAGGCTGGCTTCAAGCGAAAATCCATCGAGATGTGGGAGCGCGCCATCAGCCACAGCCCCGATGACGCCACGCGCGCGCAAATCAAAGAACACTTGCTTTCGTTGCTCTAAGTTCGGTGCGCCGTCCCCACTCAATCCCATTGGGACATTTCTGAGATGACATTGCCCCGCCCCGCCCCCTCCATGGCCGCTCCCCCGAGGTCGCGATGAACTTCCTCTGTGAGAACTGCAAGCAGAAGTACCACGTCGCGGACGAGAAGCTCCGCGGACGCGAGGTCACGAAGTTCAAGTGCAAGAAGTGCGAGCACATCATCGAGGTGCGCGGCGACGCCGTCGACGCTGGCGATGAAGCCGCTGAGCCCGGCTCGGCGAGCATGCTCTCGTCCGTTCCGCCCGCGAGCGCAGCGGCCCCCGTCGCGCCCAAACCCGCAGCAGCGCCCCGTCCCGCAGGCGCAGGGTTGCCCACGGCAGGAGCCGCCGCCAAGCCCGCGGTGACCGCCGCGCCCCGCCCCGCGGGGACCGGGTTTCCTGCGGCGGGCGCAGCCAAACCCGCCGCGGGCGGCCTGCCCACTGCCGGAGCCCCCAAGCCCGCCACGACCAGCGGCTTGCCCACGGCAGGAGCCCCCAAGCCCGCCGTCAGTCCCCTCGCCAAGCCCGCTGCAACAGCGGCCCCGAGACCCGCTGGCGCAGCGCTTCCCACCGCGGGCTCCGCAGCGCGCGTCGCGTCGCCCGCCACCGCGTCACCGAGCCCCGCGGGCGTCACCGCGCTCAAGCCCACAGCAGCACCCGCGGCCAAGCCCGCCGCGCAGCCCTCGGCGCTTCGCTCGAGCATCACCCACAGCCCGTCGCCCACCGCCCACGAAGCCACCGGGCCGCGGCGCACTCCGTCGAGCTCGAGCACGTCCGCGCTGCTCAACTCCTCGGAGACCGGCTGGTACGCAGGCATCCGCGAAGTGCCCGTCGGCCCGCTCACCCGCGCCGAGCTCGCCTCGAAGATCGACGCCGGTGACATCACCTCCGAGACCCTCGTGTGGCGCGAAGGCCTCGATGACTGGCGCCCGCTCTCCGCGGTCAACGAGCTCAGCGACCTGCTGCGTGAAGCCTCCAAGCGCGTCAGCGACACGATGCTCGGCGCGCAGGTCAAGAAGGCCCCGAGCAACGTCGTTCCGCTCTCGCGCGCGAACACGCAGAAGGACGCCGACGAGCCCGAAGAGTCGACGCGGCTCACCTCGCTCTCGGACCTCATCGCCACGGCCGAAGGCGGCAGCCCCCACAAGAAGCCCGCACCCAAGAGCGAGCCGGCACCCGAATTCAAGGCAGAGCCAAAACCAGAGCCCAAGGCTCCGGCACACGAATTCAAGGCAGAGCCCAAACCAGAGCCCGTCGCAGCGCCGCCCGCTGCGAAAGAAGAGCCAGAGCCCGACCTCGACGACCCGTTCTTCGCGGGCCCCGCGAAGAAGGCGCCCGCAGTCGCAGCGGCAGCAGCGGTCCCCGCAGCAACCGCGGCGCCCGTCGTCGCGCCCGCGCCCGCGGTGAAGGCAGAGGCCAACCCCTACGGCCTGCCGCTGAAGAGCGAGCCCGCGGCGACGCTGCCGAGCATTCCTCCGCCCAAAGAAGAGAAGAAGGGCGGCGTCCCCATGGGGATGATCGTCATGTTCGGCGGAATGCTCGTGCTCGTCGGCGGCGGCGGTCTGTACGCAGGCACGCGCATCAACAACCAGCAGCAGCCGCAGGTGCAGCAGCCGCAGGTGCAACAGCCCGCGCAGCAGCCCGCGCAGCCCACGCCGCCGCTCGATCGCGCGGTGGGCGCCCAGGTCGACCTCAACCACGAGCCCGCGCAGCCCACGCCGCCCACGCCCACGAACAACGCCGCAGCGACGCCCGCGCCCACGAACACGCCCACGACGCCGAGCAACGGCGGCGGATCCCACGCAGGATCGAGCGGCTCTCACTCGGCCACGCCGCGCGCAAACAGCGCGACGAGCACGGGCCCGGCCACCACTGGGCTCACGGCCGAGCAGATCCGACAGATGCAAGCGCAGCTCGGCAGCGCGCCGTCCGGCGTCGGCGCGGCCTCCGCAGGCGGCCCCGTCGGAACCAGCGCGCGAGCGACCCCGAGCCCGTCGAACGAGCCCGTCTCGGGCCCGACGGGCAGCGTCCGTGCAGGGCAAGTGCTCGAGACCTTTCGGCGCACCAACGTCGTGGGCTCGTGCTGGCAGCAGCAGATCACGCGCAACCCCGCGCACCCGCCCGAGCGCCTGAACGTCACGATTACCGTGAGCACCACGGGCCGCGCGACGGCGGTCAACGTCGCGGGCGCCAACGACCCCGCGCTCGCGAGCTGCATCCAGAGCCGCGCCCGGTCACAGAACTTCGGCCCCGGCGGTCAAGTCGACGCGCAGGCGAGCTTCAACCTCGCCATCGGAAACTGACCGCTCACGGGCTCTGCCGTCGCGCCGCGCTCACCAGCGCTTGCAGGTCGACAGTCAGCGATTCGGTCACCGTTCGGCGCAGGTTGGGGACCACGCTCAGCGTGGCTTCGGCCACGGTGTATCGCTCGAGCACCACGGGCTCTGCGTCGGGCCGCGCGATGAAGCGCGCCCACGGCTGCCCCGCCGCGTCGCGATAGAGCCGCAGCGAGAACGTTCGTCGGTGCTTCTCGAAGGTCGTGTTCGAGGTCGAGACGAAGTACTCGGCGCTCATCTGGACGGACACGCTGCTGGTCGTGTGCCACGTGGCATCGGGCGTCGTCGTGACCGTGGGCAGCGCCGTCGGCCGGCCGAGGATCTGATCGCTCAGGCCCAAGAAGAACTGCGGGAGCCCTTCGCGCGCGATGCGCTCCATGTCCACGTTGGGCGGCGTCTCGAGCCCCGCGCCCTCGTAGCGGGTCTCGCCGATGGTCGCGGTCACGTACGACCAGCGCCGGTTGTCAGGCGAGCGCCACACGTCCGTGACCGACGTGATCCGTCGCTGTCCTGGCTGCTCGCCGGCCGAGACGAGGTCGACCGAGCGACGAAACTCGTAGATGCGCGTCGCCGCGTTGCGCGTGAGCGTCCCGCTGCTGGTCCAACGAAAGGACAGGTTGCTGCCGCGGTGACGGCCGTCTTGCAGCGACTGCGACGGCTGCGCCTGCGCCTCGGTCGCGACCGCGAGCAGCGCGGCGACGACCGGGGCGAACGAGAGAGAAAACAGCGTACGTCGACTCATGAGCGGGGACCTCTCTGCTTCGGTGATCTGGGGTTTTGCACGCGGTGCGCGCGCGGGCGCCGGACGGTTGACACCCTGTCAAGATTCACTCGTCGCGCGAGATTGACACCATGTCAAGTTCGGGAGTCGTGTATGGTTCGAGCGATGGCGACGAGCAAGCGCGTAGCCGCGGCGCGTGAACCGACCGCGCCCCCGGCGACAGACACGAGGCAGCGCATCATCCAAGCGGGCCTCGCGGTGCTCACGCGCGGTGAGCCTTTCTCGCTCGGAGAGATCGCGCGCGAGGCGGGCATTTCTCGGCAGGCGCTCTACCTGCACTTCGACAGCCGTGTAGCGCTCGCGGTCGCGGTCGCGCAGTACTCGGACGAGCTGTTCGGCGTCGAGCAAGCGTTGGCCCCCGTGCGCGAGGCGACCGACGCGCCCTCGCTGCTGCGCGCGCAGGCGAGGTTCGTCACGAAGTACAACGAGCGGCTCTACCCGGTCGTGCGTATGGCCGACGCGCTTCGACAGACCGACCCCGACATGGCCGCGCCGTGGGAGGACCGCCTCGCCGCCCGCCGCGCCGGCGGCCGCGCGATCGCCGCGCGCCTCGATCAATGGGGAGCGCTCAGCGACGAGTGGACCGTCGAGACCGCGGGCGACTGGATCTGCGCCCTCGCCTCGGTCAAGCTCTGGGAAGAGCTCGTCATCGACCTACGCTGGAGCAAAGAGCGCTTCGCTCGCTCGCTCGAACAACAGCTCTGCTCAGCGCTGCTGCGGACGCCAGGCGAAGAGGCCCCGACCGCCGTCGCTCACTCGGCGAAGGGCACCGGCAAGAAGTCCCGCGCGTAGCTCGACGAGCCGTCGCCCAGCGCGCCGTCCTCGCTCGCGCCCCAGCACCACACCGAGCCGTCCTGCGTCCTCGCGCACGAGTGCGCGCGCCCCGCGGCGACCTCCACGGCGTCGCGCACCGCAGCGACCTCGCGCGGCGCTCCCGCGGGTCCGCGCCCGCCCTGCGCGCGCTGGTTCGCGCCCCAACACCACACCGCGCCCGTCGTCAGCGCAGCGCACGCGTGGTGCGTCCCCGCCGCGATCGATCGCGCGCTCGCGATGGGTACCAACGCATCGACGCCGCGATCGCGCGGCCCCGACGAGCCCGTCTGCCAGTGCTCGTTGGCGCCCCAGCAAGCGACGGATCCTCCGCGGCGCAGCGCGCACACGAACACTCGGCTGAAGATTCCTCCCAGCGCCACCTGCTCGACGCGCCCCGTCGCCTCGCGCGACGCTGGCTCGCGCAGCGCTTCTCCCGCGCCCTGCGCGCGCAGCGACTGCGTCGCGTTTTGCCCCCAGCAGCGCAGGCTCGCGTCGCGCCCCACCGCGCAGAGCGTGTGCGTGTTGCTCGCGAGCGCGCTCACGGACGAGAGCGAAGCCACAGCATCGAAGCTGCGACGAAACCACCCGTCACCGCTCATCGACGGCAGCGCGAGCCCGGCGCCCCACTGCCCCCATTGCCCGCTTCCTGCGCACTCGACCGCGCCCTCGCGCGTGACCGCGCACAGGTGCTGGATGCCCAACGCGTACCGCGATCGCTGCGGCGCCGGAGCGCCCCGCAGCACGCGATCGCTGCCCGTCCCCTCGACGCGCCCCATCGGCTCGAAGGGGCCCGCGCCCCAGATCGAGAGCGCTCCGTCCGCGGTGCGAACGACGGTGGTCGCGCCGTTGGTGGTCACCTCCGTCGCTCCGACGACGCCCGCGAGCGGCGTCGCGACAGGGCGTCGCCCGATCACCGAGGGCCGCTCGCCCGTGGTGGCGAAGAGGTCCTGAGGATCGTCGAATCCCCAGCATTTCACCGCGCCGTTCGCGACGATCGCGCAGCTGTGGTTGCCCGCAGCCACCACGCGCGTCGCCCCTTCGACGCCGAGCACGCGCACCGGATCGCGCTCGCTCAGGCCCGTCGCGCCGCCGAGCGCGCGGCCGCGGTCGTCGCCGATGCACCGAACGCTGCCCGCCCCGTCGAGCACGCACACAGACCGCGTTCCGATCGCCACTTCGCGCGCGTCCTGCACAGCGATCGCCCCGCTCGGGTAGCTCAGCGCGTACTCGCCAGGTCCCATCGCGATCACCTCGTCGAAGCCCGCGCATCGCACGCCGCCTCCGCGCTCGCCGCCGCACACCATCGCCGCGCCCGCGAAGAGCGACTCGGCCCGCGGCAGGACCGTCGGAGTCCACGCTGTGCGCAGCCTCGGAGAGCCCGTCGCGTCGAAGCGATAGCCCACGCATCGCACCTGCCCGTCCGCCGCGCGCCCGCAGGTGAAATCATCGCCCGCAGTGAGGTCCGTCACGCGCCCGAGCAGCCTCGCGCTCACCGCCGCGCGGCTCGCTTCGTAGCGCCCGTGGCCCAGTTGATTGTATGTGCCCTCGCCCCAACAACGAACGCCTCCGTCGCTCATCAGCGCGCACGCGTGGCTCTGTCCGGCGACGATTTGCTGCGCGCCCGAGACCCCTGCGATCGGCGCGAAGCTCAGCGTCGAAGCGGTCGCGTCCGCGCAGCGCACAGAGCGATCGCTCATCAGCGCGCACAGCGGGCCCGCGCCTCCTGCCAACGCTCGCACGCCGGTGAGGCCAGCGACCGCGGTCGCGACGCCATCGGCGCCCCAGCAGAGCACGGCTCCGTCACGAGAGAGAGCGCACGCTCGCGAGCTCCCCACGACCACCGCGGTCGCGTCCCGCGCGCGCACCGTGGGCACCATCGGCGCCCCTTGCGTGTCCGACGCGAACCGCCCCCAGCACGAGACCACGCCCGAGGGACGAACGGCGCAGGTCATCGTCCCGCGCGACGCGAGGCGCGCTGCGAACGCCGGAGCCGACAGCGTGACGCTCAACGAGAGCGCGACCAACGAGAGCGAGAGGAGACGCATGGAGTGTTGCTCTGGATCGTAGCGACGGGCGCCGCGCGCGATGGCGGCGCCAGCGCTGAAAGAAACTGAAACGACCTTTCAACGACGGACGTCGACGGCGCTCTCCATGAGGTGAACGACGTACGGGTTCCACGTCGAGAGCAGCCAACGAAGGCGCAGCGTGGCGCGGCCGGGCTCTTCGCTCACGCGCGTGAAGCGCTCGATCACATAGGGGCCGTACGCGCCGCCGCCGATCGATGCGGTCCCGCCGTCGCGCTCCACCGCGCGATTCATGAGCGGCCCGGCAACGACGATCGAGCCCGACTCATTGGGTGCATGCAACAGGCGCCCGCGCCACTCGTTTGGATCGAGCGCCGTGCCTCCGTCGTTGAACGGTCCCCACGGAGCCACGCTCCACGCGAGCCCGACCCCCGCGCGGTCGCGGCGATCATAGAGCGCGAGCCACACGCCCAAGGCCGGGACGCGAGTGACGCTCACGTCCCCAGCCTGGCTGTACGTGATCACAGGGACCGCGTCGGACTCGAGCTGCGACCAGATCGGCGCGCCGCTGGGCTGCCGCCCTGCGAAGAAGCGCACGTCGGCGGCGGTCGGATGCTCGAAGGCGCGCGCGCGAATCACCTGCAAATACACAGGGCTGTGACGATAGCACCCCGTGCCCCACGCGAGCACCACGGGCTCGTCGAAGGGCAGCGCGCGGCCGCCGGGCGCCAGCGCAAACGCCGCTTTGATGAACCGCCCGCCCGACGACAGTCGAGAGAACTCTCGCACCACGGTGATCGCCCGCGTCGCCGGATCGAAGCGCGTGAGCACGCTGCGATCGGTGCTTCCGTCCTCGCTCTTGTCGGTCTTGAAGAGCACGTACATCCTGCCGTTCAAGCTCAAGCCCGACGACGGAACCTCGGACCCGCCCGACGCGACGCCGGGCGGCTGATACTCGAAGACCGCGCGAGAACCCTCGCTCTCCCGCAGAAATTCCAGTCGATTTCCGATCGGCGGCTCGCGCGCATCGGCGAACGCGAGCACGTCCGGCGCGCCCACGTCGTGCGCCCGAAGCCGCGTGTCACCGAAGAGAAACCACAGGCGCCCCTCGTGCTCGAACGAGTACCCGAGGTCCGTCCCGAACACCCCGAAGCGCGAGTCCGTCTGCGCTGCCACCGGCGCTTGCGCCCCGTTCACGCGCTGCACGTCGCGATCGCCGATGAGCTGCTCGATCCGCGTCGTCCCTTGCACGCGCATCGACTGAACGCTCGGCCCCGACGGAGGCGACTCAGGCAAATCCCTGAGCGACGGCAGCGCGGCGTCCGACAAAGCGCCCGCGTCCTGCGCGTTCGACGCGGGCACAGCGGTGTCCGTTCGCCACGCGTCGAGCCGTGGGCGCAGCACAGCGAGCGCTTGCTGCGCGTCGGCGTCGAAGCGCAGCAGGCTCAGCGCGCTCGTGCGCGGCGCGAGCAAGTTGTCGAGCTCGAGCGGGTCGCGCTGCAGGTCGTACAGCTCGAACTCGCTCTGCTGAGCGGCGGTCGCGTCGGTGAAGTGTTCGATGAACTTCCAGCGATTCGTGCGCACCGCGGCGACGGTGTCCGGCTGACCGCGACGGTTCGGCCCGCGGCCCCAGCACGAGAGAAACACCTCGCTGCGCTGAGTGCTCTCGGCGCGACCTGTGATGATCGGGACGAGGCTCTGCCCGTCGCGCGCCGTCGAGAGCGAGGCGCCCGCCAGCTCGACGATCGTCGGCGCCAGGTCCACATCCACGGTCATCGTGTCGAGCACCCGCGGCCGCGCCGTCGGATGCCTTCCGTCCCTCACCACGAGCGGAACGCGCACGCATGACTCGTACGCGCAGTTCTTCGCCACGTACCGGTGCTCGCCCCACGAGAACCCGTTGTCCCCCACGAAGATCACCACGGTCTTGTCCATCATGCCCGTGCGCACGAGCGTCGCGTCGATCCGCTCGATCGCGTCCTCGACGGCGAGCATCGAGACGAGCTGCTGCCGTCGCAGGTCCGCGAGCGCCGCAGCGTCGCGCCGCGGTTGACGCTGAATCCACGCCGGCTTGTCCGTGATGTCCGCCTCGTTGATCGCCGCGTTGGTCCACTGCGGGTCGAACGCCGCGCAGCTCGCGAGCTCGGCGTTCGCCGCCGCGCTGAAGCTCGCGACGTTGACGTTGGGCTGATACCGCGCAGGGCTCTCGAACGGGCCGTGCGGAGACTTCACCGCGAGCACCGCGAACCACGCGGACTGATCGCTCGCAGCGCGCTGAATGAAGCGATCGAGCTGCTCGGTCAGCACGTCGGTCGAGTAGTTCTCGCCCGTCACCGGCACGCACGTCCCGCCCGCGCGCGTGGTCTGCTGACAGCGCACGCGCGACTGCGCAGCGCGCTGCGCGACGTTGGTCCCGTAGAAGCTCAGCCGCGGGGTCGCCGCGCCGAAGCCGCGCTCGACGAGCGAGAAGTTGTAGTACTCCGCGTGCGAAAACGCTCGCCATTCGTCCCAGCCGGGCGGCACCCGCGCGCCCTCTCGCTCGATCATCCGGTCGTACGCGTTGAGGTACTTGCCGAAGTACCCCGTGCGATACCCCGCGGCCCGCAAGGCCACGGCGATCGTGCGCTCTTCGTTGCGTCGCTCGCGAAAGAGCATCGCCCCCGCGAGGCCTTCGTCCACGTCTCGATCGCCTGGATCTTCGACGTCCCCGTTGTGCAGCACGCCGTGGTGCCGCGGGTACAGCCCCGTCAAGAAGGTCGAGCGCGCCGGACAACACAGCGGCGTCGACGCGAAGTGATGGGTAAACGTCGTCCCCTGCGCGCCGAGCGACCGCGCCATGCGCGGCATGCAACGCACGGTGTCCGCGCGCTGATCGTCGGACATGATCACCAAGATGTTCGGCCGCGCAGCGCTCGGCGCGACCGCTGGCCCTGCCATCGAAGAGCGCTCGGGCGCGGCCACCACCGCGCGGCCCACGGCGCGAGCGCCGCTCGGCTCGTCGCAGCCGACGACCACGAGGACGAGCGCCGCCAACCAGCATCGCGGGCGCAGCGAACAGGGCGAGAGCTTACTTGACATGGTGTCAAGCGCGACCATCGCACCCAGCTTTACACCATGTCAAGCAACCCGCCCCCTGCCCGTTGTGGGAATTGCAGCCCCCCGCCCGCTCGTCGTACACGACGAGGTCACCCCAATGGACTCACTGATCATCGAAGGCGGCGTGCCGCTGCGCGGGACGATCCGCGTGTCGGGCGCGAAGAACGCGGCGCTCCCCATCCTGGCGTCGGCGCTGCTGACCGATGGAGCGTGCACGTTTCGCAATGTTCCCGCGCTGAGGGACATCGAGACGACCGCCGCGCTGCTGCGGTTCATGGGCGCGACCGTCGATGTGGCCCCGCCCGTCGTCGTCGTCAACGCCGGCTCGATTCGCACGCCAGAGGCCCCGTATGACCTCGTCAAACAGATGCGCGCCTCGGTCCTCGTGCTCGGCCCGCTCGTCGCCCGCTTCGGTCACGCCCGCGTCTCGCTCCCCGGCGGCTGCGCCATCGGCGCGCGCCCGATCGACCAGCACTTGAAGGGCCTCGAAGCGATGGGCGCCACCATCACCCTCGAGCACGGCTACGTCGACGCACGCTGCGACCGCCTCCGCGGCGCCACCATCTACCTCGACATGGCCACGGTCACAGGAACCGAGAACCTCATGATGGCCGCCGCCCTCGCCAAGGGCCGCACCCAGCTCATCGGCGCCGCAAAAGAGCCCGAAGTCGAAGAGCTCGCCCGAGTGCTCAACAAAATGGGCGCCCACGTCGACGGCGCAGGCACCGATGTCATCCACATCGAAGGCGTCGATCGCCTGCACCCCGTCGAGCACGCGATCATCCCCGACCGCATCGAAGCCGGCACGTTTCTCGTCGCTGCCGCGGCCACGGGCGGTGACGTCCTCGTCGAAGGCGTCGTTCCCGAGCACGTCGAGCCCGTCTGCCAGAAGCTCCGCGCCGCCGGCGTCAGCGTCACCCGCGAAGACACTGGAATGCGCGTGATCTCCAGCGGCCGCCCCCGCGCCGTCGACATCACCACCGCCCCCCACCCCGGCTACCCAACGGACATGCAAGCGCAGCACATGGCCCTCATGTGCCTCGCCAACGGCACCTCCGTCATCACCGAGACCATCTTCGAAAACCGCTTCATGCACGTCTCCGAGCTGCACCGCATGGGCGCCCACGTCGAAGTCCGCGGCCGCGCCGCGATCGTCACCGGCGTCGAGAAGCTCTCGGGCGCGCGCGTCATGGCCACGGACCTGCGCGCCAGCGCCTGCCTCGTGATCGCAGGCCTCGTCGCCGAAGGCGAGACCGAGATCTCGCGCGTCTACCACCTCGACCGCGGCTACGAGCGCATCGAGCAGCGCCTCTCTGCGCTCGGAGCGCGCATCCGCCGCGTCAAAGGCACGGCCGTCGAGTGATCACCCTCGCGATCCCCAAGGGCCGGCTCCTGCAACAGCTCGCCCCGCGGCTGCATCGCGTGGGCTTCGACGACAGCGCCCTCAACGAGAAGGACCGCAGGCTCATCCGCAACAACCGCGACGAGACCGCGCGGCTCTTGCTGCTCAAGCCCGACGACGTTCCCACGTACGTCGAGCACGGCGCCGCGGACGCCGGCGTCGTCGGCAGAGACGTCCTGCTCGAGCGCGGCGCCAACGTGCTCGTCCCGCACGACCTCGGCATCGGCCGCTGCCGACTCGCAGTGGCCGCCCCCGTGGGATTTTCGCGCACACACAATCAAGGCCGCCCGCTGCGCGTCGCCACCAAGTACCCCAACGTCGCCACCGCCCACTTCGCCGCGCGCAGCGAAGAGGTCGAGGTGATCTACCTCGGCGGAAGCGTCGAGCTCGCCCCGCTCGTCGGCCTGTGCGACTGCATCGTCGACGTGGTCGAAACCGGAGAAACGCTGCGGCAAAACGGCCTCGACGTGATCGAGACCGTCTGCGACGTCAGCGCCGTCACCGTCGCCAACCGCGTCTCGATGAAGCTCGAGCGCGCGCGCGTGCAAGCGCTGCTCGACGCGCTCGCCTCCCCGTAGCGAACGTCAGCGCACCGCCCCCCCTACTTGGCGACGCTCACCTCACGGCGAGCATGCGCCGGTGGTCATGTTGCAGCGCCAGCCCGGTGAGAGGCCGTTGCAGAACATGTTTCCGCCCAGCGTGCGGCAGTCGATCCCGCACACCGGCGGCGCAGGCAGCGGGAGCGTCAGGTAGCACGACGGGCTCGGAAACATTCCGCCGCCGCCGACGCCGGCGCAGTCCGTGTTGCTCGCGCACACGCACGCGAACTCGTCGACAACGCCGTTCGCGTCGTCGTCGCGGCCGTTGCAGCACTCGTTGCCGCCCACCGCGGCCAGCGGCCTGCACTCGGTGTCGTTGCAGTCGAGCTGCCCGTCGCAGTCGTTGTCGACGCCGTCGGTGCACGCCGCCAGGCCGCCTTCGCGACCCGTGGGCCTGCAGCACGCAGGCTGCGTCGAGCAGTTGGGATCCGCGCAGTCGACCTGGCGATCGCAGTCGTTGTCGCGGCCGTCGCTGCACGCTGCCGCGGTGTTCTCGGGCCCAGTGGCCACGCAGCACGCGGGCTCCGACGCGCACGCCGGGTCCGCGCAGTCCACGCGCATGTTGCAGTCGTTGTCGCGACCGTCGCTGCACGCCATCGCGCCGCTCTCGGGCCCCGTGGGGCGGCAGCACGCGGGCTGCGTCGAGCAGTTGGGATCCGCGCAGTCCGTCAGGCGGTCGCAGTCGTTGTCGCGGCCGTCCGCGCAGGCGGCGGCGGTGTTCTCGGGGCCCGTGGGCATGCACATCACGCAGCGCGGGTCCGCAGAGCAGTCCGTGTCCGCGCAGTCGACGAGCATGTCGGCGTCGTCGTCGCGACCGTTGCCGCAGTTCTCCGCGGGCAGGCCGACGCTGATCGAGAGCCTGAACGACCCTTGCGAGGTCATGTTGAAGCCGTCGACGAACACGAAGTACGTGCCCGGGTCGGCGACGAACGCGACGCGCGCGTCGGTGCCCACGGCGTCGTCGTTGCACGCGAGCTGCGTTCCGGTCTCGCACGGCGCGCGGCGCACGTGAACGACCGGGTCGAACCCGCCGCTCGTCGACGCGACGTCGATCGTCAGCGGCGTGCGCGCGGTGATGTTGAACGTGTACACCACGTCCGGTCCCGCTCCGCCTGCGCACCCCGGAAAGCCCGAGATCACCGGCTGAACGTCGTTGGTCGCGCCCACGGTCGTGCCCGTCGTCACCGACGGAACCGCCACCATTTGCGCGCCCGAGCACGTGTCGTTGGGCGGGACCATCCGGCACGGACGCGTCATCGCGCAGCCCGGATCGAGGCAGTCGACCGCGCGATCGCAGTCGTTGTCCATCCCGTCGGCGCACGCGGCGTCGGTGTTCTCTGCGCCCGTCGCGCGGCAGCAGACGAACGCGCTCGCGCACTCGCTGTCCGCGCAGTCCGTGAGCCGGTCGCAGTCGTTGTCGGCCCCGTCGCTGCACGCGACGTCGTCCGCTTCGCGCCCGGTGGGGACGCACATCACGCACGCAGGGTTCATCGCGCAGTCCGGGTCCGCGCAGTCGATCAGTCGATCGCAGTCCTGGTCCGCGCCGTCCGTGCAGACCTCGGGAGCGACCACGCACGCGCACATTCCGACGCCCGAGCAGTCGCTGTCCGCGCAGTCGTTGCGGCCGTCGCAGTCGTTGTCGCGGCCGTCGCTGCACGCAGCGGCGGTGTTCTCTGCGCCCGTGGGGCGGCAGCACACGAGCTGCGTCGCGCACTGCGTGTCCGCGCAGTCCGTGGTGCGATCGCAGTCGTTGTCGCGACCGTCCGTGCACGCCGCGGCCGTGTTCTCGGGCCCCGTCGGAACGCACATCACGCACATCGGCGCCATCGCGCACTCTGCGTCGCCGCAGTCGATCGAACCGTCGCAGTCGTTGTCGCGACCGTCACCGCACGCAGCGATGTTGTTCTCGGGCCCCGTCGGCACGCACGCGCACCCCGGAACGCCACGGCACCCCGGATCCGCGCAATCGAGCAAGCGATTGCAGTCGTTGTCGCGGCCGTCCGTGCACGCCGCGGCGTTGTTCTCGGGCCCCGTCGGCACGCAGCCGCCGCACGAAGGATCGAGCCTGCAGTCCGGGTCGAGGCAGTCGATCTGCCCGTCGCAGTCCTCGTCGCGACCGCCCATGCACAAGCCCGTCTCCACAGGCGCTGTCGGCATGCACGCGCTGCAGTCCGGAAACGCCGCGCAGTCCGTGTCCGCGCAGTCGACGAGCCCGTCGCCGTCGTCGTCGGCCATGTTGTCGCAGACCTCGGCGGAGCCCACGCGGAGGTTCAAGCGATACGCGCCAGAGTTGCCGCCGAAGCCGTCGACGACGACGAAGTACGTCCCCGGCTCGGCGTTGGTCAGGACGATGCGCGAGTTGTTTCCCGTCCCGCTGTCGTCGTCGCACGCGAGGTCGGGGCCCATGCAGTTGTCGCGACGGACGAGCAGCATCGTGTCGTACGCGCTGCCCTCGGTGTCGATCGTGATGGTCTGCCGCGTGGGGTTGCGAAACACCCACACGACGTCGCCCGTCATGCTCGAGGCGCACATCGGCGAGAAATCGTTGCGCGCGCCGACGGTGGTCCCGCTGACAGAGCTCGGCAACGCCATCCCGCGCGCGGTCGCGCAGTCTTCGTTCGTCGGGATGCACGCAGGGTTCATCGCGCACGCGCCGTCGGCGCAGTCGATCGAGCCGTTGCAGTCGTTGTCGCGTCCGTCCGTGCACGTCGCTCCTGCGCCCTCGGCGCCGGTCGGAACGCACATCACGCACGCCGGGATCATCGCGCACTGCGGATCCGCGCAGTCCGTCGTCCCGTTGCAGTCGTTGTCGCGACCGTCACCGCAGGCCATCGGCCCGCGCTCGGGGCCCGTCGGCATGCACATCCCGCACTCCGGCGAGCGAGCGCACACAGGATCCGCGCAATCGAGCAAGCGATTGCAGTCGTTGTCGCGCCCGTCGCGGCACGTGCCCGGCGGACCTTCGGGGCCCGTCGGCATGCACGCGAGGCACTCGCGCGTCATCGCGCACGCGGGATCACGGCAGTCCGGAAGCCCGTTGCAGTTGTTGTCGAGCCCGTCGAGGCACGTCCCCGGCGTCCCTTCGGGGCGGCCAGGGTTGACGTTGTTGTTGTTGTCGTCGCAGTCGTCTCCGCCGCAGCGCGCGGGCAAGAACCCGTCGTTGTCAGCGTCGGTTCGACCGACCACCGAGCACGAGCGGGTCATCTCGTCGCAGCGCTCAGTCGTGCACGGGTTGCCGTCTTCGCAGACCACGGGCATTCCGCCGGTGCATCCGCGGGCGGCGGTCGAGCAGATCTCGCTGCCGTTGCAGAACACCCCGTCGTCGCAGCGGCTGTTGTCCGGCGTCGCCGTGCAGCCGAGCCGCGGATCGCACTGGTCCTGCGTGCACGCGATGCCGTCGTCGCAGCGAAGCGGGCCCGACGAGACGCACGCTCCTGCGGCGCACGTCTCGCGGCCGTTGCACACGTTGCCGTCGTCGCACTGCGCGTCCGTCGTGCACGCGGTGCTCGTGCAGCCGCGGCGAATGTCGCACACCGCAGGCGCCACGCAGCGCGTGTTGTCCGGCGCCGAGACGCACGTCCCTGTCCCCTCGTCGCACGAGTCGCGCGTGCACGCGACGCCGTCGTCGCAAGCCACGGGAATGCCCGGCTGACACGCGCTCGCCACGCACTGCTCGGTGCCGTTGCAGAACACGCCGTCGTCGCAGTCCCGATTGGTTCGACAGACCACGTCCGGGACGTCCGGCCGATCCGTCACCACGTCGCTCGCATCGGGGACCGGGATGTCCTCCGGCGCTTCGAGCTCAGTCCGCCCGCAGGCGGCGAGCCCGAGCGCGACGACGGCCGCGCTCCACCATGTTGCTCTTGGTAATTGCATCACCGATTCGCTCCGAACGCGCAGTGCGCTCTCGCTTGCTGTGATGTCCGCATCGATGGATCACACCGGACGAGGCACCACAGCGACCGCGAGCGCGGAGGCTGCGCTGTAAAGGTTCAAAAGAGTCCACGCATGCTGCGCGCGTGCCGAACTTACCTCTGCCGCCACGAGCGCCAAATCTACGGCCAGAACTTGTTCGATGCGCGTGAGGCCGCAGAGGTTCTTGTGCCGAGCTGCGCCAATTTCTCACACGAATTGTCAGCGCTGAGGCGGATCGTGGTCGTGGCCCGCGGCGTCTTGGTGATCATGCAAGTGCTCTTCGGGCTGCGCGGCGCGGCGCTCGGCCATGGAGTCGAGCACCGCGCGCGGGCCGAGTCGCAAGAGAATTCCCAGCAAAACAACGGACGAAATACCCACGCACACCCACTCGAAGGGCACGTGAGCGTGCGCGAGGCGCGGGTGCAGCTCGGGAAACACCACCCACCCCGAGCGCTTCATCGCGAGCGCAGCGACGACCGCCACCGCCGTCGCCGCGGTGAAGCGAGCGAGCACTGAAAACGCTTCGACGCGCAGCCATCGGGCCCAAAACGAGCTCGAGAGCGCGCCTCTCAGCGAAGTGACCCACAGCCACGCGAGCGCCACATCGACGCCTGCGCCCTTGTGTACAGCCACCGCAGCCAGCGCGATCGCCGCCGTCATCGGGACGGGCGCGAGCACCGCCAACACCACCGCGCCCAATGTCGCCTGCAGCCCCGTGACCGCACGAAGCGACCCTGTCGCGAGCGCGGCCTCGAGCACGGCGCCGCCCAAGAGCCCGACCGCGTACCACCCCGCGTTGGAGGCGAGCGCGCGCACGGGGTCCCCCGTGTCCGTGCGCAAGTGCTGCTCGATCTCAGGCGGGTTCGAGCCCACCCACACCAGCGGAAGCGCGGCTGCGACCAGCCAGCGCGCCGAGGCTCCGACCGGGCCGAACCAGCCGAGCGAGAGCGCGAGCGCGTCCAAGCCCAGCGCGGCCGCAGCAAACGCGCCCCAGATCGCCACGCGATGCCCGCTCCCCTCGCGCTGCGCGCGCGCGAGCCACGCGCCGCCCTCGCGTTGTCCCGACGAGAACAGCGCCGAGGTCAGCCAGCTCTTGCTCACGCCCCACACGCGCGCGACCAGCATGGCAAGCATCGCGAGCGCCATCGCCGGCGCGGTCTCGATGAACAACGGGAGCAGCGAGCGCGCGACGGACAGCTCCGTCGGCTGCGCGCGAGACAACACGCTGTCCGGGTCGGGGATCATCAAGACCGAGCCGATCGCCGAGAGAAACGCCAGCCCTGCGATGACTCTCTCTCGCGGCGACGGCTCGTGATGATCGTGCGTGTGCACCGCGAGCCGCAGCATCGCGCCCACGCCAAACGCCACCACCGCGTCGAGCCACTTGTCCGGAACGACCGACAGCAACGACCGCCCGGCGACCGCGCCGACCAACGTCGCGATGGCGATTCCGCTGAGCCTCGGCAGCGTCTTGCGCCAGCCCAGCGACGGGACCAACGCCGCGCACACCAGCAAGCCCTCTGGCAACCGATGCGCCACGATCGCGAGCATGAGCACCCAGCGTCCCTGCCCTGCTCCGTGCAGCGCTCCTTCGTGCCCGTGATCGTGCCCGTGATCATGGCCGTGGTCCGCGATGGGATGCGCCCCATCCGCGCCACCTGCCGCTGCGAGCGCCAGCGCCGCGCCGTCTGCGAGCGCGTGGACGAAGAGCGTCGGGACCAACACCGCTCGGCTCAGCCGCTCGCCCCCTCCGCGCCCGTGCCGATCCCCCAACGCGAGCGCGAAGAAGCCCAGCGCCACGAAGCCCAACGCCGCCCGCCCGAGCTCTTCGTACACGTGCGGAACGACCCGCACCGCGATCAGCAACGGAATCGCCCCGAGCACGAACCCGTCCACCACGGCCCTGCCTCGGCCTCGCCCGAGCGCGTGAATCATCGCGCCCAGAGCGAGCCCTGCGATCGAACCAAGGACGGCGAGGGCGAGCACGGGCGATCCCTTTCCCGCAGCCGCGGCCACGGAGCAAGCCTTGTCATCACCCCACGGGCTTGCTTTCTGGTCGCTTTTGGAAGTATCACTTGCACAATCGTTCAACTGTTCGAGTCTGCAAGGGAGCTACCTCTGGCCTCGACCCGCGAAAAAGCCCGTGAATCGCCGCGAGAACGCGCCACCGTCACCGTCGGCGACCACTCGCACGACGCCCCCGCGCCGCGCACCACCGCCGGCGAGACCGCGCTCACCCGCGCCGCAGGGATCTTTCGCGCCGCTGGTGAGCCCGCACGCCTGCGCCTGCTCGAGCTGCTCTCACAGGGAGAGCTCTGCGTGACCGAGGTCGCCGCCCTCACAGGCGAAGAGCTCTCGACCATCTCGCAGCGCCTCCGCGTCCTGCGCGCAGAGCACCTCGTCTCTCGCCGCCGCGACGGCAAGCACATCTTCTACGCGCTCGCCGACGAGCACGTCGCTGACCTCATCCGCGCTGTCCTCGCTCACGCGAGCGAAGACGGAGCGCACAAAGCCCACAACCATCACGACCACGACGACCACTCGGAGTAGCAACGTCATGACCCACCACACGCACGAGCAGCACGCGCACACCCACGGCCCCAACTGCGGACACAAGTCCGTCACGCACGAGGGTCACAAAGACTATCTGCACGACGGTCACCTGCACCACCCGCACGAAGACCACGTCGATGAGCACACGCTCTCGGTCTCGTCAGCGAACCCCGACGCGTGCACGCCCGCGCACGCTTGCGGCGCGCACGACGCCGCGCACGCGCACGGCCCCAACTGCGGACACGACGCCATCCCCCACGGAGATCACGTCGACTACGTCGTCGCTGGCCACCTGCACCACCCGCACGCTGGCCACTGCGACGATCACGGCGCCGTCGACGTCGGCTGAGCCCGCGCTCGACCAGGGCGCGACGCGAGCGTCGTGTCCCCGTTGAGCGTCACATACGGCCGCAGCCTCCGCATGCTCGCCCGCCCGATGCCTCGCACGCGCAGCAGGTCATCCGCCGAGCGAAATCGCTGCACCCGCGCACGAAGCGCCACGATCGCCGCCGCCCGCGCCGGCCCCACCAACGGAAGCCGCTGAAGCTCGTCCTCCGTCGCCGTGTTGATGTTCACCACGCCCTCGGCGGACTGCGCTGCGCTTGGACCGCTCGCGCTGTTCGCGCCGTTCGCGCCCTGCCCGTTCGCCGCCGTCGCCGTCGCTGGCCTCGCTTGCACACTCGCGACCCGCTGCTGCGCCGACGCGCTCCCGCCCAGCGAGAGCACCACCGCCGTGAGCGCCACGCTCACCCATCGCCGCAAACCGCTCACTGCGCACCTCCGCTGCGCGCACGCGCGCCGCTGCCTGCCCCCTGCTCGTCGCGATTGCGAGCGGAGTAGTCCTCGTCGCGGATCTGCAGCACCCCGTTGAGCGGGTGCGCGTCGAGCCGCACCGTCAGCGACCCGTCGCGATTGACGAAGGCGATCCCGATCTTCGTCCAGTAGCTCTTCTCGTTGCGCTCGGTCACCGAGTACACGTGCTTGCGCACCACCGCGCTGCTCTGCGCCACACCGTTCGACATCTCGTTGAACATCTTCGCTTCCGTCCTCTGACCGCTGCGACCTCCGCGCGGTCGTGACAGAGCGTTGCGCGCACGATGCCAACGAGCTCACGCGCTGCAAACCAGGCTTTTTCTGCGGTTTTCTGCGCTCCCCCTGGCGGTCTGCGCGCCGCCGCCACTGGCGCCGCCATGGCGGCCGCCACCCCGAGCGACAGAACCACGCGACCAACCTCCGACGCAAAGAGCGCTCAGCAACTGTTGTTTCGCGGGGATCACGCGTGGCAACATGCGCGCCGCAAACAGCTCGGCGGTCGCGAGGCCGCGCGAGCGAAGTTCATCACCCCTCTCCTTCCTCGAGAAAGCGCACGAATGAAGGTTCAACTCGGCCCCGTCGCGGCCACAGGCGCGTTCGACGTCATCGCGATCCTCGTCAACGAGGACTCGCTGGCGAAAGACGAAGTCGTCAACTCCTTCGACAAGGCGCTGGGCGGCGCGCTGCGCACGCTCATCAAGCAAGAAGAGTGGACCGGCAAGAAGGACTCGCAGCTCTCGCTCGCCACCGCCGGAAAGCTCGCGATCCGCAAGATCTACCTCCTCGGCGTCGCCAAAGATGACGCCGTCGCCCTGCGCGCTGCCTGCGCGCGCGCCGCGAAAAACGCCCTCTCGGACAAGGCCACCAAGCTCGGGATCGTCCTCTCGGGCGCCCCCTCGGACACCTTCGTCCGCGCCGCTGGCGAAGGCGTCACCCTCGGCGCCTACCGCTTCACCAAGTACCTCACCGGCGACCGCAAGCCGAAGGCCTCCATCGCCGCGGTCACCATCGCCGTCCGCGAAGGCAAGGCCAAGCCCGCCAAGGGAGCGCAAGCCGCCCTCACCGACGCCCTCACCAAGGGCGTCGGCGTCGGACAGGCCGTCAACCTCACGCGCGACCTCGTCAACGAGCCCCCCAACGAGCTCTACCCCGAGACGCTCGCCGAGCGCGCCAAGGCCCTGTGCAGCACACACAAAATCAAGTGCGCCGTCTGGGATCACAAGAAGATCCAGGCCGAAGGGATGAAGCTCCTGCACGCCGTCGGTCGTGGCTCGCGCCACGAGCCCCGCTTCGTGCACATGACGTACACGCCCGCCGGCCCCGCGAAGAAGGGCCGCAAGAAGATCGTCGTCGTGGGCAAGGGACTCACCTTCGACTCCGGCGGACTCTGCATCAAGCAGGCAGCCGGAATGGGTGACATGAAGTGCGACATGGCCGGCGCCGCCGTGTCCGTCGGCCTCGTCGCCGCCCTCGCCGCGCTCAAGCCCGACGTCGAAGTGCACGCCATCTTCGCCGCCGCCGAGAACATGCCCGACGGCAACGCCTACCGCCCCGGCGACATCTGGGGCTCGCTCGACGGAAAGACCGTCGAGATCATCAACACCGACGCCGAAGGCCGCCTGGTGTTGGCCGACGCCCTCGCGTACGCCGCGAAGCTCGAGCCCGACGTGCTCATCGACCACGCGACCCTCACCGGCGCGTGCATGATCGCGCTCGGCTCGGCCACGGCGGGCATGTACTCCAACGACGACGCGCTCGCCGCGAAGTACGTGAAGGCCGCGAAAGAAGCGGGCGAGAGCCTCTGGCACATGCCCCTCATCGAAGACCTGCGCGAGAGCATGAAGAGCGACTGCGCGGACCTCAAGCACACCGGCGACCGCTACGGCGGGTCGATCATCGGCGGGCTCTTCTTGCGCGAGTTCATCGGCAAGACGAAGCACTGGATCCACATGGACATCGCTGGTCCCGCCTTCGCCGAGCGCCCGACGGCGCTCTCGCCCAAGGGCGGCACGGGCTACGGCTTGCTCACGCTCGTGCACTTCATCGAGTCGACCGCCGCTGGCCACTGAGCAGCGACGCGGGGATCGCTCGCTTCAGTGAATGCGCACCGTGGGGCGGCGGTAGCCAACGCGAACGACGTCGCCTTCGGGCTGCGCTTCGTTCGCGTCGTCACGGTCGCGATCACGCTCGTCCCCGTGGTCTTCGCGCGGCGCTTGAACGAGCTCTCGCTCGGGCTCGGGTTCGACCAACGGCGCTGAATTCGCCGGGACCGCGATGGTCATCGCCCGCGCGATCGCCGCGGTGTCATCGAGCGCGTTGTCCACTTCGATCGTGAGGACGCCGTTCACGGGGCCGCGCCGCGGCCTGAACGCGAGCACGTCCGCGCTGGCCGTCGCGAGCTCCTCGTCCGTGAGCAGCCCGCGGTGATGCATGATGCGCGCGTGGCCGCGGACCATGGCGAGCGTTCCGGGCCCTGCGCTTCCGCGGTAGAACGGCGCCGAGCGTTGCACGGGGTTCGGCAGCAGCGTGGCGATGAAGATCGCTTGCGAGGGCGTGAGCTGCGATGGCTCGACGCCGAAGTAGAACCGCGACGCCGGCCCGATCCCGTACACGCCTGGGCCGAACTCGACGACGTTGAGATACAGCTCGAGGATCGCGTCCTTGCCGAGCGTCCGCTCGACGTACCAGGTCAGCACCAGCTCTTGCAGCTTGCGAACGAGCGTCTTCTCTCGGGCCAGAAACACGTTCTTCGCGAGCTGCATCGAGAGCGTGCTCGCGCCGTACACGAATCGCCCGGCGCTCACGTTGCGCACGATCGCGTTGCGAATCTCCGACGGGTCCACGCCTGCGTGCCGATAGAACCGCCCGTCTTCGCGCGAGAGGACCGCGTTGACCATGTGCGGCGCCACATCTCCGAGCGGAACCCACGCCGCCGTCCCCGGCCCCGTCACGAACGCCCGCATCCTCCCAGGCTCTTGCACGCGCTGCACGAACGGCCCCGAGAACCGCGCCACGCCGCGCGAGTACGTGTCCCGCGCCACATAACAGCGATCGTCCACGCGCACGTCGAGCCGCGTGTCGTCGATGCGCCGCGTGTCGAGCGCGAGCCCCACGTTCGCTGCGATGTCTCCGCCCAGCGTAAACTCCGCCACCGGTCCCGTGAGCGACGGCGGAAGCGAGCGACGAACGCCATCACACGACGTGCGATCCATCGCGACGCTGACCTGCAGCGCGGTGTGATCGCTCGTGCGCTCGGCCCAGCCCTGGACGCGGGCGCGGACGTCGTTGACGGCGACCGTCATTCCGTCCGTCGAAATCCTGCGAGACTGAAGGTCGATCTGCGCTGCGCCCTCGAGCGCGACGGTGAGCCCCACCACGGGATCGTGCGAGAGCTTGCTGTGCGACAGACCGAAGTCCCGCAGCTCACACGATCCCGTCGCAGCGAAGCGCCCGCCCTCGATCGGTCGCAATCGACCGTCGACGCGCACCGTTCCCCGCTCGACGTCGTGCCACGGAACGCCCCTCACCCACCGAGCCACCTCCGCCAACGGCAGCTCCGCGCCGCGCACCGAGAGCGCCCAGTCTTCGTTGACTGGCCGCTCGACGCGCAGGTCCAACGCCGGTCCACGCTGCTCGCTGCCGAGCCGCGCAGTGGCCAACCTCAGCGCCCCATCGCGCAGCTCGACCTCGGCGCTCGTGTTCGAAAACGTCGCGATCGCGTTCTCTCCACGGCGGATCTCGACGACGCCCTCCCTCGCACGAAGCCTCCAGCTCGTCGGAACCCGCAGTCGCCCCCGCCCCGCGAGCTGGTCCCGCAGCGCGCTCGTCGGCGCCGCGCGGCCCGACTGCGGACGGGACGCGATGGACTGCAACAGCTGGAGCATCCCCTGCACGCTGCGCGCGCGCTCGACCGCGTCGCTGGCGTCGATCCGCGTGCGAAATCGCTCACACTGAACGACGCCCTCTCCGCCGTCCTCGGGCAGCTCGACCTCGCAGCGCCCAGACTGAAACGCGGTGATCGGCCCGAGCGTCACGCTCGCGTCAGTCCACGACACGCGCGCCGCCGAGGACTCCGCCCAATGCGCAGCGCCGCCCGTGAGGCTCGCGCGCGAGAACGGCGCGAGCTGCGCAGCCATCGAAAGCTGCTCGAGATCCAAGCGAACGAGCTTGAACCGCGACTCGCGAGCCTCGCCCGACGGCGTCGCTCGAGCGTCGCGCCAACGCCGAACCTCGCGAACGAAGTCCGCCAATGGAGCGTCCTCTCCAAGCTCGACGCCTTGGATCGCCACGGTCATCGGCGTCCCGCGCTTGCCCATGATCGCGTCCCACCAAGAGAAACGCGCGTCCACACGCTGAACCGTCGCGCGCACGGTGCTGCCGACGGCGAGGGCGCGCACGTCCCGCACGGTGACTCCGTCGCGCGAGAGGTCCATCGCGCCGATGGTGCACTGGCCGCCGAGGGCGCTGCGGCAGCGCTCTTCGATGGCCTGTCGCGTGCGGGTGCGCGCCACGGGCCAGGCCGCGCCGGCCGCGACGAGCACGATCGAGACGATCACCAGGGGGATGAGCCAGCGACGAGAAGCGCGTGACACGGACCGGTCCTACCGCCGACCCAGGGTTTGGGCCAGTTCGCGTCGGAAACGAGTGAGATGGCTCGGCGCATTCCGCGGGGCGCTAGACCGCGCCCGCGACGGGCAGCGCAGATGACCGGAGCGGATCAGGCAATCGAAAGACCGTTGAAATCAAGCCAAACCACTGCCGCGCACCGGTAAAACTACAAAGTCCGTCGCGGTGGTGGTTTAGGATGGGCGCGGGAGAAAAGCAAACGGCCCGTGAACCTTGCGATTCACGGGCTATTTGGGGGTATAAACCCCGGCGGCGTCCTACTCTCCCACACAGTTGCCTGTGCAGTACCATCGGCGCTGGGGAGCTTAACGACCGAGTTCGGGATGGGATCGGGTGTGACCTCCCCGCCATT
>JAAFIF010000157.1 GCA_013298625.1 Myxococcales bacterium | reverse complement strand
GCTCTGCAAGCGCTCTCGGTCGGCTCGATCGCACACGATCTCTGCTCGCAACGCTGCGGCAGACGAGGTGCCAGCGGCGACGATGTCGCGCTCGATTCGTCGACGCGCCCGGCGCTATCGTAAGCCTCGCCCTTGCAGAGCAAGGGCCTTCACGATCAACTCTATCAGTCTATTTCCAAGCGCTTCAGCGTGCTGAGCCGCCGCCCTCGCTATGCGGGGGCGGGGCGCGCGGAAGCGCGGGTGGGGGCCGCGCACTCGTCGCTCGCTCACGCCAAGCGCGGGTGGGGGCCGCGCACTCGCTCGAAGCGCTGATCTACGCTTGTGCGACGGTACGCTCGTGAGCACTGCTCGCGCCCGCCATGAAGCCCAACTGGTTCATCGGGTTGCCCGTCGCGGCCGACCGCTGGTTCGATCGCGTCGCTGCGCCTCCACGATCGATGCGCTCGATGCACCGCGACGACCTTCACGCCACGGTCGCGTTTCTCGGACCGGTCGACGAAGCCGCTGCGCACAGGGCGTTCGACGCGCTCGCGATCGACCTCGCGCCGCTCGACGTGACGCTCGGCGCGGTCGTCGCGATGGGAGATGCCCACCGGTACTCAGCGCTCTCTGCGCTGCTCGATCGAGGCCGCGTCGAGGTCGAGCGCGCCATCGGCGCCTGTCGCGAGCGAGCATGGAGCGCCGCGCAGAGCGCACCGGACCGCCGCGCCCCCAAGGCGCACGTGACCATCGCCCGCCCCGACCGCCGCGCGAGTGCGCGCGAGCGCAGCGCGGGCCTTCAGTGGGCGAGCGCGCTGGTGATCGATCCCGTCGAGATCCACGTCGATCGCGTCGCGCTCTACACCTGGAGCGAGACGCGCGCCGACCACAGCGCCCCGAGCTTTCGCGTCGAGCGAACGCAGCCGCTCGGGCGCTGAGCGAGCCTCCACCGGCGCTCCAGTGAGCGATGCGCTCCTTCGACCATTCAGGCGGTGCTGCCGCCGACGCTCGCGTGGGTCGGAGCCCACGACGCGCCGTGGTCGTCCGAGCGAAAGACCTCGTCGTCCCACCCGCCGTCGAACTCGTCGTGGTGAACGACGATCTCCGGAGTTCCGTCGCGGTCCATGTCGAAGACTGCGACCAACGCGAACGCAGCGGGCCCAGCGTGCACCGACGAGCGCTGCTGGTGCACGAACCGCCACTCGGCCCCGTCGAGTCGCGCGATCAACAGCGAGCGACCGCCCACGACGGCGAACCTGCGCGGCTGCCCGTTGCCGTCGTTGGCGCTGAAGTACATCACTCGTCGGTCGTCGCGCTGCCGAGCGCCGTCGACGTTGAAGCGCTCTGCGTGCAGCGCGTCGTAGCGCGCGAGCAACTGCTGCAGCTGTGCTTGCTGCGCGCTGGTGGGCTCGAAGCGCGCGGTCGCTGGGGGAGTCCAAGGGCTGTCTGCGTTGACGTAGATGCCCGCGCCAGCGCTTCCCTCGGTGATCGCGAGGTCGAGCTCGTAGCAGCCGGTGACGTCGTAGCCCTCGCCGCCGACGGTGGTCGCGCGCCCGGCGAACTGTCCCCACGCGTCCACCGAGCGCCACCGCGCGCCTCGGATGGACCAGAGGAGACATGAATTCTCGCCCACGTATTCGAGCGCCCGTCCGTTCCACGCCGCGAGCGGAACGTGCGGCGCCCGCCCCAGCCATCGCGTCGCCGGCATCCCCGCGCGCGCCCGCGTCCCTTCGGGCGGAATCGGGTCACCCGTAGTCGGTCGCTCGAGCGTTCCGTGCCGCCGAGCGTTCGGCTGCGAGGGAGCAGGCTCGGTCCACGGCGAAGCTCCCTCGACGAGCGTCGTCGTGGAGGGTGCCGCCGCGGGCTGCGCGGCGCTGGCGGGTGCGACGGCGCTGGGTGCGCGCGACGCGCAGCACGGGGTCGGGCTCTGTGTGGTGCGCGACCCGACCGCATATCCCGCGGCGACGCAGAGCACGGTGTTGGCGGCCCAGAGCGCGACGAGCGCGCGAGACGACGCGTTCATGGTGACCAGGTCGTAGCACGACGCGTCGGTCGACCGCGAAAGACGGAGGAGAGCCGCTCACGGCCAGCGACGGTCGCGCTTGATGGCGAGTCGCAGGGCTTCGAGCTCGGCGAGCGAGAGCGTGGCGAGCTGCTCTCGGTGCTCGTTCGTGAGCTCGATGCCGAGCACTTCGCACAGGTCGACGACCGCGGCGCGCGCTGTTGCGGCTTCGCCCTTTGCGATTCCGAGCGCTTCGCCCTTTGCGATTCCGAGCGCTTCGCCCTTCGCGATCCCAAGCGCTTCACCTTTTGCGATCCCGAGCGCTTCGCCCTTCGCGATCCCGAGCGCTTCGCCCTTTGCGATCCCGATGGCCTCTCCCTCACGCTTGATCTCGTCGAAGTCGATCTTGAGGGTGACGAGGGCGAGGGCGCGCTGCTCGGCGAGCCTTCGCGCGGCGGGGTCCGAGGAGACCCGTTGCAGAACCTTGTGCGCTTTCTCAACAGCCGAGTCGGACATGGCAGCCTCCGTCATCTCTTCGTCGCTCTTGGCCGCGAAGAACTTCGCCCACGCGAGCATCTTCGCTTCGTCACGCTGCTCTTCGCTCGTCGCGAGCGCGAGCTTGGGAAGCTCGATCACGTGCAGCTCGATCTCGTCCGTGAAGCGCTCGTGGTCGTGCACCTCGAGCAAGCGAAAGGTCGAGTGAACGCGCGCGCCAGCGAGCTCACGATAGCCCAAGAAGAGCACAGAAATAGCAGGCCGTAGCTGCCCATAGTCGTCGCCGCGCTCGAGCTCGGAGCCGAACATACGGGCCCAGTAGTACAGCGCTCGCCTGCGAAACGAGGGGCGGCGCTCGGACTGCATTTCGATGTCGAGGCGCGTTCCGTCTTCGAGCTCGGCGAAGATGTCGAGGACGACGCCGCGGTCGTCGAGCAGCTCGCGCGCGATCTCGGGGTTGCGCACTGTCACCTTCTCAAACGGCTTGCGCGGGCGCAGCACTGCGGTGAGCAGCGCGATCAGCACCTCGTGGCTGTCCGGGCCGCTCGTCAGCAGCAGCTTGAAGACTACATCCAGCGAGGGATCGAGGATGCTGGGTGACATCGCAGCGCGAACATAGCAGCGGCGACGGGCGCAGTCCCCTTCGGGCGCTCGCGCGGGAGTTCACGCGGCTGCCGTCGCGCGCCATCAAGATGGCGCGCTTGCGTGCGGCGCAGGCGACAAGCGCTCGGGCACGAGGCCCGAGCTGAGGCAACTGAGCGACAGCGTCGCGGCCGCGACATCGTGATGAATCGCTGGTGTTTCACTGGGAGAACCCGAGTTGCCTCAGCCCTGGCGGATGCCAGGGCGCACGTTGGCTACGCCACGCGCAAGCGCGCCATCTTGATGGCGCGCCGTACGCGCTCGCCCCCCTCGCGCCGCAAACCCTCTCCACACCCTCAGCGCCCCCAGCACGAATCGAACGTGCGACCAACGCTTTAGGAAAGCGCTGCTCTATCCACTGAGCTACGGGGGCTCCGCCCTCTCGCGAGGGAAGGCCGCTCTGATAACTCGCCCCTCTTGGCGTGTCTACCCCGACGCGCGCGTACGGGGGCCGAGCACCAGTCGCTCGGCCAGCTCCATCGCGTCCACCGGCCAAAACGGCTCGGGTCGCGGCTGCTTCACCGCGCCGCCGCCCGCGATCGGCCTGCAGCCCAAGACAGCCCTTCGCCACGCGCGCGCGACGCTCTCGCGCCCGTGCACCGCCCCGAGCAGCGCGCCGGCGATGGCCGCGTTGGTGTCCGTGTCGCCCCCCGCAGCCACGGTCTCGACCACGCCCTGCTCGAACGATTCGCAGTGAAGCAAGCGGTAGAACGCGTTCTGCAGCGCGATCAACACCCACCCCTGCTTGCTCATGAAGTCCTCCGGCGGCCCGCGCCGCGCGCGCTCGAGCGCCTCGCGAACGTCCCCGCCTTCGCTCTTCGCCTCGGCCCACGCCACCGCGCGCGCGAAGGTCTCTTCGCGATCCAACCCCTCGCGCACCGCCGCGCTCGCCGCATGAACGAACACCGCCGACGCGTCCCTGCAGTTGCTGTGCGGATGCGTCTGCGTCGCGTCCCGCCGCGCCAGCGCGTCGCGCGCCTCGTCCGTGGTCCCGAAGAGATCCCACAACACCAGCGGCGAGCAGCGCATCAGCGCGCCGTTGGCCTGGCTCGTCGCGCTCAGGTGGCCCGTGAGGGCGTTTCGCGTGGTCATTCCCAGGTCGAACGGCGATGACGCGAGCCAGTCGCGGTACGCTTCGAACACCCGCTCTGCGTCGTAGCCGCCGTCGCGCACCAGCGTGCGCGCCAACATCAACGCCATCTCCGAGTCGTCCGTGGGTTGGCCGGCGAGGGTGTTCCACGTGCCCCCGTCGCGCAGCGATCGCACGCCGCCGGGGTTCGCGTGCGCGATGGTCCCCGCGTCGAGAAACTCCACCAGACCGCCGAGCGAATCACCGCACAGCTGCCCGAGCCAGCAGCCCTGCGCGCGAGCGAGCACGTCCGCGTCGCGCACGGCCCAGCCCGTGACAGGCCACACCCTCGGGTACTTCGTCGCCAATTCTCCAGGCGTCCTGCGCTCTCGAACGCGCTCGAACGGCGCCGCCGACAGCGCCTTCGCCACCGGCTCGCTCCCCGCAAACACGTCGAACGCCCGTCGCTCGCCCTCGTACCGCACGGGCTCGCCGTGGCCGTCCACCAGCGTCGCGCCCACCGCCCGCAAGAGCGCGTGCCCCGCGGCGATGTCCCACCACGTCACGCCCGCGAGCGAGACCGCAGCGTCCACGTCGCCGCTCGCGACGAGCGCGAGTCGATACGCGATGCTCGCCACCGAGCGATACCGCGCAGGACGCACGCAGCTCTCGTTCGCCTCTGGCGCGCGATCCGCGTCCTGGCTCACTGCGACCAACACGTCGCTCGCCAGCGCCATCGGCAACGGCGCGCGCCGCACGATCGCCCCGTTGCGCGTCAGCGCCGCGCCCTCGCACCACGCGAAGAGATCTCCGTCGTCGTCCGGAGCGCACGGCGCAAACACCACCCCCAACACCGCGACCCCGCCCTCGACCAGCGCGATCGACACGGACGACCCGCGAAATCCCCGCAAGAACGCAGACGTCCCGTCGTGCGGGTCCACCACCCACAGCGCGCTCGCCCCCTCGGGCCCCGCGTAGCCCAGCTCTTCGCCCAGAAAGCCCACGCCCGCGCCGCTCGCCGCCAGCAGCGTCTCCCGCAGCTCGCGCTCGACCCGCACGTCGATCGGCGCCTTCGACCCTTCGCCGCGCGGCCCTCCCGCGCGATGAAACTCGGTGCGGATCTGACGCCCCGCGCGCACCGCGGCATCAGTCGCCACGCCCAACAACGACTCCAACCTCGAACGCTCCATGTGCTTCTCTCGACGGTAGCACTCGCGCATTCCGCGCGCGCTCGGACCGCCGTTCTGCGCGCGCTCGGCGTTTGAGCTTTGCGCCGCGCCGTGCTCCCATTTGCGCATGCCGTCCGTCGCGCTCGGCTACGGTCACTACTTCGCCTGGCACCTGCCCACGCTCGTGCTCGCCGTGGTCGCGAGCGCGGTCTTCGTCGTGATCGCGCGGCAGCTCGCGCGCGACGCGCACGGCCCCGCGGCGCGCTCGCTCCGTTGGTCCATCGTCGGGTGGTGCGCGATCACCGTCGCGTTCGCGAGCGCGGTGACCGTTCCGTATCTTCGCGCCGCCGCGCACTGGTCTCGCGATCGCGACGGAGCGTGGGTCTTTCGCAACTACCTCTACATCCCCGTCGCGCGCATCGAAGCGAGCGAGCTGCGCGAAGTGCGCGCCCGCGACATGGGCGGCGTCGGCTTCGGAACGGGCCACATCGAAGTCCGCCGCGAAGACGGCCGCGTCGTTCGCTCGGTCCGCCTCGACCGCGACCGCTGGCGCGCCGCCATGGCCGCGATGGGCTACGGCAAAGAAGACGTCGCGCAGGACTACGCAGACGCCGTCATTCACGCGCATCGTTTGCACCAGCGCGAGTAGCCTCCCGCTCACAGTCGTTGCCCCGCGGCCCCCTCTCGAAGCACACTCGGCGCTACGGGGTCACTGATCGTGAAGCGCGCACTCGAACCGGGCTCTCTCTCGCAAACCGCCGCTGCGCTCGCCGCGCGCAGAAGCGCGCTCCGCTGCGGTCCCGCGCTGCTCGTCGCGCTGGCCGGCGGGTGTGATCTCGACAGCGCCAACGCGCAGCGCGCGGTGCGCACGAGGCCGACGCACGCGCCGCCGCTCGTTCCGCTGCGGTCGACGTCGCCGCTGTTTCAAGACGTCGTCGAGCCCGACGCGCCGCGAACTCCGCCGCCCATCCCCACGCGCGCGCCCACCATCGTCACGCGCGGACGCTGGACCGACGTCGCGCCCGGGATGCGCGTGCATCGCGCGGTCATCCGCCTCGACGACGATCCCCAGGGCCCAGAACTGCAGTGGATCACCCTGCGAACCACCATCGCGCAGGTGCGCTACGGCGCGGCCGCGACGGTCACCGATCAGCTCGGCGCCGTCGTCCGCGCCCCCGTGCGCGCCTCCGTCGTCGCGGGCTTCTTCGAGCGCGACAAGCACCCGAGCGGCGTGCTCGAAGCCGCAGGACAAGTGCTCGGGCAACACCACTTGCACGCAGGCTCTGGGATCTTCGTCGTGCGCGACGGCCGGGCGAGGGTGGTCCCCGCTTCGTCTCCGCAGAGCGAGTGGTCGCGCGCAGACCTCGCGGTTCAATGCGGCCCGCGCCTCGTCGAGCCCGGCCCCGTCATCGGCGTGTACGGCGATCGCGGAGACCGCTACGCCCGCGCCGCAGCGTGCGTTCGCGACCGCGGCGCCACGGTGGACTTCATCGTCACGTGGTCCGCCGCCGAGCCGCTGCGCGGCCCCGGGCTGCTCGCGTTCGCGAAGGCGCTCGCAGGCCCGTCGCCCACCGGCGACGAAACGGGCTGCGAATCTGCGCTCAACCTCGACGGCGGTCCCTCGGCGGGGATCGTGGTCGATCGGTCCGAAGCGGGGTCGCACCCTGCGGTGGGGCCTGTTCCGTGGGCGATCGTGCTCGCCGCGCGCTGACGCGGTACGCTCGCGCATCTTTGTGATGCGAATGACTTCATGGCTCACCGCCGCGCTGACGGCGATCGCGACCTTGGTGCTCGTCGGCTGCGACCCTGGCTCGACGCCGCCCATCGACGACGTCACGCGCATGGACGCGACCCGCGCAGAGACCGGCGTGCGCTGCGGTCGCGCAGGGCAAGCGTGCTGCTCGGGCAACCTGTGCGAATCCACGGGGCTCGTTCAGCTCGTGTGCGATGTCGGCTTCTGTTTGGGCGGACCCGGCGCGCCCTGCACCGCGCCGACGGACTGCTTCAGCACGTACTCGTGCAACGGCAACCGATGCTGCCTGCGCGAAGGCGACGCGTGCAGCGCCCCCAACGAGTGCTGCGAAGGGACCATCTGCGGCGCGTCCATGACCTGCGAGCGCCCTGGCTCGTGCGGCGGCCTCGAGCAGCCCTGCTGTCGCGACAGCGTCTGCCAGGCCGGCCTCTCGTGCGCCGCCGGAACGTGCGTCACCTGCGGCGGCGCCGGCCAACCGTGCTGCCCCGGCGACACGTGCACCAGCGGCAACGCGTGCGTCTCGGGAACCTGCCAGGCCCCGCCTCCGTGCGGCGGACAAGACCAACCCTGCTGCGGCTCGGCCTGTGATCCCGGCCTCACCTGCGGAGACATGGGCGGCGAGATGGTCTGCCAACGCTCGATGACCTGCGGCGCGATGGGGCAAGCGTGCTGCGCGGGCAACATGTGCACGGGCACCCTCGTGTGCACCGCGGGCATGTGCACGACGCCCACGATGGCGTGCGGAAGCGTCGATCAACCCTGCTGCGCGGGCAACGCGTGCGCGGGCGTCCTTCAGTGCCAGGCCGGTCGCTGCACCGCGTGCCGCGCCGGCGGAACCACCTGCGGCACGAGCGCCGATTGCTGCGGTGATTTCGCGTGCAACCGCGCGCCGGTGAGCCTCGTGTGCTGCCACGGGCAGGGCGGCACGTGCACGAGCTCTGCGCAGTGCTGCGGCTACATGCGCTGCGACACCGCCGCGGGTCGCTGCTTGTGCCAGGCCGAAGGCTCGTCCTGCGTCGACTCGACCGAGTGCTGCACCGGCACCACCTGCCAGAGCGGAACCTGCCGTCGCCCCATGACCACCTGCCGCATGGCCGGCGACGCCATGGGCTGCACGCTCGCCACCGAGTGCTGCGCAGGCCTCCGCTGCGAAGCCTCTCCGAGCACCCGCACCTGCTGCCAGGGCGTCGGAACCACTTGCACCACCAGCACCCAGTGCTGCGGCTCGACCCTCTGCGAAGGGACCGCCACCCGCGCGTGCACTTGCCGCGGCAGCACCCAGAGCTGCACGAGCACCGCCGACTGCTGCGCGGGCCTCTCGTGCACGGGCGGGACGTGCCAATCACCCATGGGCTGCAAGCCCAACGGCGACGCGACCTGCACCAACAACACCGAGTGCTGCGGCGTGCTCGTCTGCAACACCGTCGTGAGCACCGGCCGCGCGCAGTGCTGCTCGAGCAGCGGCGCCGCGTGCCGCGCCAACAGCGAGTGTTGCGGGACCATGAACTGCGTCTCGGGTCGCTGCAAGTGCCAGGCAGCGGGATCTGCCTGCAGAAACGCAGGCGATTGCTGCACCGGCCGCTGCGACACCACCACGCGCCTGTGCCAGCCGTGAGGCCCGCGCGTTGAGCCGCGGCGGCTGGTTGGTTCGGTGGGTCCTGCTCCCGGCGCTCGTCGTCGCGGCGGGCTTTCTCGCGTGGTGGACCTTTCGCACGACGCAAGACCTCCGGCGGCTCGACAAAGCTTCGATCATCGAGAGCACGCTCTTGCTCGCGCGCGAGAAGGTCGACCGCGCCGAACAACAGATCATCGCCGCAGACAACGCTGTCTTTCATCTGGTCGATCCTGACGACCTCGACGAGCTCGCGCTGCACTGGGCCGAGTCCGCAGAGCGCACCAGCCCGTCGGTGCGCTCAGTGCTCGTGCTCGACGAGCGCTCGCGCGTGGTGCGGCACATCTCTCGCGCGCCCGAGCGCGACGCCGCTGCGTTTCGTCAGTTCTTCTTGCGCTCGGTCCTGCCGCTCTTGCAGCTCGAGCAAGACGCACCTGACGCGCACCGACACTTGCACCGCGTGGTCGAAGGGCGGCCCACGTTCGTGAGCGTGATCTCTCGCGAGATCAACGGCCGGCGACACTCGATCGTGCTCGAAGGCGACCTCGCGTACATCCGCCAGTCGCTCTTGCCCTCGCTCTTCGACGAGCCCTCGGGCCGCAGCCGCTTCAACGTCGTCGACGAAGACGGAAGGCTCGTCGTCGGTCGCCCCCTCGCGGGCGGTGACTTCGTCGTGTCGTTGCGCTTCTCGAGCACGCTGTACGGCTGGCGCTTGAGCGCCGAGCCGCAAAAAGCCGAAGAGATCGCCGCGCGCTCGCGACGCCGCCCCGTGTACGACCTCGTGCTCGTCGGCCTCTCGCTGCTCGTGCTCGTGGCGGGCGTGCTCTTCCTCGCGTTCGCCGCGCGCAACGAGCAGCGCTTGAACCGCTTGAAGAGCGACTTCATCGCCACGGTCTCGCACGAGCTGAAGACGCCTCTCAGCTTGATCCGCATGTTCGGCGAGATGCTCGACAGCAATCGACAGCTGCCCGAAGAGCGCCGCAAGCAGTACCTGAAGATCATCGTGCGAGAGAGCGAGCGGCTCACGGCCCTCATCGAGAACGTCCTCGATTTCGCCCGCGTCGAGCGCGGAAAGGCCAGCTACGAGTTTCATCGCAACAACCTCCGCGACGTGGTCTTGCACACCGTGGATCTGTTTCGCTCGCGGCTCGACCGAGACAAGCCCGCGATTCTCGTGGAGGCTCCCTCGACGGTCCCCGACTCCGAGCTCGACGAGCAAGCGCTGCAGCTCTTGCTCTTCAACCTCCTCGACAACGCGCTCAAGTACGCGCCCGACGGCGAGCGCGTCGTCGTTCGCTTGCGCCACGAGGGCGTGCGCTTCTCGATCGAAGTGCAGGACGAAGGCCCCGGAATCGACGAGGTCGACACCCGCCGCGTCTTCGAGCGCTTCTACCGCGGCCGCCGCGCGAGGGACAACGGCGCCCGCGGCAGCGGCATCGGCCTCGCGCTCGTGCAGCACATCGCCCGCGCGCACGGAGGCGACGTCGCCGTGCGCAACGCCACGCCCAGGGGCGCGGTCTTCACCGTCGCGCTCCCCATCCGCGAGCCCCGCGACGACGATCGACGCTGAACGCGTGGGATCGCGCTCTCTCTCCTCAGCGCGCGACCGCGAGCCTCGCCCCGTTGCCGCCGAACACCAGCGCGTCGAGCGCGTCGCGCTCTTCGACCAGCGAAAACACAGGCTGATCGAGGCTCACCGTCGTGCTCGGCAACGCGCTCGGGTCGAACCCGATCGCCATCGCCCCGTGCTCGCTCCCTTCGACCCACAGCTGCTCGGCCGGCGTGCGCGCGACCGTGGGCTCGAACGTCACCCTGCGCCGCAGCCGCAGCCGCTCGTGCGTCTCGAGCGCCCGGAGCTCCTCGACCCCGTCGGTCACGATGTGACTGTCGATCCCCACGCACAGCCGCACGCCTGCGTCCCGCAAGACGCCCAGCGTCGCGAGCCCGTCGCCCAGGTCGCGCTCGGTCGTCGGACACGCGCACACCCAGCCCTTCGCGCGGCCCAGCATCACCGCCTCGCGCTCGGTGAGGTTGGTCCCGTGCACCGCCACGAAGCGCTCGCTCAGCGCGCCCACGGACTCGATGAGCTCGAGCGGGTGCATCCCGTGCTCGGCCACGCACTCGTCGAGCTCTCCCTTCACTTCGCTGACGTGCATGTGCAGCGGAAGCTCGTGCTCGCGCGCGTACGCCGCGCAGTCGCGCACCCACTCGCGCTTGACCGCGCGAACCGAGTGCGGCGCCACGCCCACGCGCACGCGCGGCTCGCTCGCGTACCGCGCGCGCAGCTGATCGACGTCGCGCAGCACGAGCTCGACGTCGGGGTCGCAGAAGCGCCTCTGCCCAGGCTCTGCGTCGCGCCCGAACCCCGCGCGCGCGTAGGCCACGCGCAGAAGCGAGATCGCGAGCCCCGCGTCGAGCGCCGCGCGGATCACCACGTCGGCGAGCAGCGTTCGGTCGTCGTACGGCGTCCCGTCGGCCTGGTGATGGACGTAGTGAAACTCGCCCACGGCGACGACGCCGCACGCGTACAGCTCGTCGAAGGCCACGCGCGAGATGCGATAGAGCGACTCGGGCGTGAGCTCCGTCGCGAGGGCGTACATCGCGTCGCGCCAGGACCAGAACGTCCCCGTCTCGCTCGCGGCGCGCTGAGTCTTGCCCCGCAGGGCGCGCTGAAACGCGTGCGAGTGCGCCGTGACCAGCCCCGAGAGCACCATGCTCCGCGCGCCGTCCGCGCCTCGATCGATCCGTGAAACGCGCTCTCTCTCAGTCATTTCTGCGGCTCCGAGAAAATTGATTTTCTACCGAGAATTCCGGGCTCGATTTACGTTTGCTGAACACTTGACCAGTGTTTGATTTGCGCGTTACGACCCTCGTGCGCGCTCGGTCCGCGAGCGCGAGTCGGGGGTTCGTAGGTGCGTCAGAAGGAGTGTTGGTGATGGAGATCGAGCGTTCGGTGGATGGTGCCTTCTGCTGGGCCGAGGGCGGTGTGCCCGACGTCAGCGTCGCGAAGGCGTTCTATAGCGCGGTGCTCGGGTGGTCGTTCGATGATGTTCCGCTGCCCGACGGCGGTGTGTACCCGATGGCGAAGGTCGACGGGCGCACGGTGGGCGCAGTGTTCAAGCTCGATCCCTCGCACGCGCCGCCCGGCGCGCCGCCCATGCCGCCGAGCTGGTCGCTCTACGTCCAAGTCAGCGACGTCGACGCGACCGCGAAGCGCGTCGTCGAGCTCGGCGGGACGATCATCGTGCCCGCGATGGACGTGATGGAAGAGGGCCGCATGGTGGTCTTCTCCGACCCCACAGGGGCCGTCCTGTCCGCGTGGCAGCCCAAGCGACACGCTGGGTTCGGGCGCCTCAACGACCACGGCGCGCCGTGCTGGTTCGAGCTGATGACCACCAACCTCGACGTCGCGCAGTCGTTCTACGAGCGGCTGTTTCAGTGGAAGAAAGAGCGCTCGAAGAACACGGACTTCGAGTACATCGAGTTCACGCCCGCGACCGCCGAGATGACCGCGGGCGGCATGATGCAGATGGACGCCTCGTTCGGCGCGATGCCCTCGCACTGGATGATCTACTACACCGTCGCGAACATCGAAGCCGCGGTCGCCGCAGTGACGGCCAACCAGGGCAACGTGATGGTCCCGCCCACGCCGATCCCGCGCGTCGGCACGTTCTCGGTGGTGCAAGACCCCGGCGGCGCCACGTTCAGCGTGATTCAGCTCAACGGAATGTGAGCGATCGCTGAAGCCGTGAGGCTTCGGGAGGGGAGCGGAGTCCTGCAGGGTGCGACTCCCTTTGCGCTGCAGCAGGTGCAGCATCTTGTGCGCGGCCCCCACCCGCGCTTCCGCGCGCCCCGCCCCCGCAGAGCGAGGGCGGGGCGCGCGGCAGCGCGGG
>JAAFIF010000129.1 GCA_013298625.1 Myxococcales bacterium | reverse complement strand
ACCACCGAGACGTATCTCACGCAGGACCGCGAGCAGAAGAAGGTCACGCACTGGCACAACGTCGTGATCTGGGGCAAGCGCGCCGAAGCGCTGCAGAAGCTGCTCGCCAAGGGCTCGCGCGTGTACGTCGAGGGCCGCATCGAGACGCGGTCCTACGAGGACAAGGACAAGATCAAGCGCTCGGTCACTGAGATTTCAGCGACCAACATCATTTTGCTCGACGGCCGCGGCGGCGGCGGCGAGCACCATGGCGAGGGCGAAGGCGGCGGCTACGAGCGCGCGGCGACCGGTGGCGGTGGCGGCGGCGGTGGTGGTGGCTTCTCGCGCGGCGGCTCCGGCGGCAGCTCTGGCGGCGGTGGCGGTTACGGCGGCGGGTCGCGTCCCGCTGGTGGCGGCGGAGGCGGAGCGCCTCGGCCTGCCCCCGGTGGCGGCGCAGCCGACCGCGACGAGCCCTCGCCCGACGACTTCGGCGGCGACGACGACATCCCGTTCTGAGCGCCGTTGGTGATCACCGCGCGAGCGCAATCGTGAGCGCGAGCGCGCTCGAGGGAAGCAACCCGCCGCGTCGCGGGTTCGCTCGCGCAGTGGCCACACGGTGATCTCCCTCGCGCGCTTCACGCTCTTCGCGGCCACTGCGGCGACCGCGCTCGTGTCCGTGGGCACCGCGCTCGGTCGACTCGAGTCGCGCGCGTGGGCGGGTGGAGCAGTGACAGCCTATGTCACCCTCGTCGCGATCGGCCTTCGACGGCCGACGATGCGGATGTTCACCGACGCGGTCGCGCGCTGCGAAGAGGGGGCGGCGCTCGTCGTGGACGTGCGCGCGGGCGCGGAGCCAGCGCTGAGCGAGCTGCTCGAGATCGCCGAGAAGCACGGAGCGACGCTCACCCTCGCGCTCACGATGCGCGACGCCGTCGGGCACCCGGACGCGGTTCGCGCGGCGCTCGCTCGGGCGCACTCGCTCGCGCTCGTCGAGCGGCCTCACGCCGAGGATCGCGACGAAGACGCAGCGAGCGCGACGGCCCCGCCGAGCCGCGCGCGGGCGCCGCGATGGGCCGCGATCGACCGCAGGATCACCCGGCTCGAACGCGAGTGCGCCCTGTGGGACGAGCGCTTCACGGCGCTCGATCCGCCCGAGCTCTGGCTGGCCGACGGGCTCTACACGCCCATGCTCCAGCGGCTCGCGGACGCCTTCGACCGAACGCTGCTCGCGCCCACGGCGGACCTGCGCGACGAGCGCGACCCGGCGGCGCTGCGCGAGGCGCTCGTCGACGCGCTCGCTCAGCACGCGATCGTCCGCGTGATGGACAGCCCTGCGCTGCGGGCGCAACTGCCCGCGGTCCTGGACGCGGTGGCCCGTCTCGGGGTACCCGTTCGCGCGCTCACACTGCCCGACGCTGCCTGAGCGCGAGCAGCGGGATCCGTCCTTCAATCACTCACTCTTTTGCATCAGAGAGCACACCCCGTGGCCGCCCATCGTTCGCTGTTGCTGTTGCCCGCCCTGGCCCTCGTCGGCTGCCCCAAGAAGCCGCAGACCCCGCCGCCCGACGCGAGCGAGCTCGGCGACGCCTCGGCGATCCGCTCGACCAGCAGCCAGGCGCTCAGCACCGCTGCGCCCGAGAACCTCCTCGCCACGATCCGCGGAGCGATGCTGCGACGGGCGATCCCGATGATCTTTCCTGGCCCGGCGCCGGAGGAGGTCGTGACGCAGGGGATCCCGCAGATCACCCGCGGCGTCGGAGCCAACGTGTCGCGCATCGACCTCGACTCGGCCTTCGCCGTCGTCGCCGTCGTCGGTGACCGAGACGAGACCGCAGCGCCCACGTTCTTGGGCGTCTGGCCGCTCAAGCCCGGCGCCAGCGTCACCATCGACGCGCGCGAAGGCCGCGGCTGGACCCTCGCAGGAGAGGGCGTCTACAAGCCCACCTCCCCCGACGCGGGCGCCAACGACGAGCACCAGTGCTGGGTCGCGCGCAGGCAGCCCGTCGGCTGGTCGCTCTTGTGCGGCCCGCGCGAGACCCTCCCCCGCGTCGCCGGCTACCTGCAGCACGTCGGGACCGTGGCGCCCGACAACCAGGCCATCCTCGACGTCGACGTCCGCGCCGGAATCCTCGGTCGCATGGCCCGTCGCCAGCTCTCGGAGATCGACCGCCAGGCCCCGCCGCAGGGCGGCCGCACGCCCGAAGAGCAGCTTCGTCGTCAGGCCTTCGAGCAGATCCGCAGGCAAGCCTCGCTCGTCACCGCGATCGCCACCGACGTCGGGTCCGTGCGCGGCGCGCTCACGCAAGACGAGAACGCGATGCACCTCTCGCTCACCGCGACCGTCGCCCGCACGTCCAGCGATCAGACCCGCTTCTTGCTCGAAGCCGCCGCGGGCCGTCAGGCGCCCTCGGCGCTGCTCACCTCGCTGCCCGCGAGCACGCAAGCGTGGATGGTCTCGGGCTTCGACGAGGCCAAGATCAACAGCGCGCTCGGCGCCCCGTCGCCGGACGTGATGATCCTCGCGCAAGCGGGCCCCGAGTTTGCGCGGGTCAAAATGCTGCTCGAGCAGGTCACCAACGTGATGCCCCCGGGGCAGCGCGTGGACGCGTACACGCCGGACGAGGGACACACGATGATCCGCGTGATCCAGCGCGCGGACGCCGAGCGCTTCGTTGATGACTTTCGCGTCGCGGTCAACTCCGTCCCCGCGAGGCCGATCGGGCCGGGCCAGACGCTGCGCGACATGGCCGTGGTCATGCCCACCACGGGCATCACCGGTCACGCGCTGCGCATCGGCCAGAACATTCGCATCCCGCCCGGAACGCAGGTCAGCCAAGAGCAGCGCGACCAGCTCAA
Organism: Myxococcales bacterium; assembly: GCA_013298625.1. Lineage (GTDB taxonomy): Bacteria > Myxococcota_A > Polyangia > Polyangiales. The sequence continues at coordinate 17,829 of JAAFIF010000129.1, read as the reverse complement.
CCGTTCGATCCTGCTCGTCGGCGTCGGTGATCGACTGACGATCGTGCAGGGACGCGACCCCGCCGCCCGCTACCGCGCGTGGATCGCCGAGGGCTCGCCGCGCTTGACCGCCACGGTCGCGGCCAACTCGGTCATGTCCGGCCGCATCAGCATGGCGTCGTTTGCGCCCTTCTTCTACGGCCAATCCGTGGGCGGAATCCCCGAAGGAGAAGCGCAAGGCCTCGACTTCTCGCTCGCCGTCACGCGCCAGGGCGAAGGCGCTTCGATCGTCCTGCGCGCCGATGGCCCCATCGCCGTCGCGACCGGGCTGCGCCAGCTCTACGCGGCCATCGAGCAGCAGCGCGAGCAGCTCGCGCGGCAGCAGATGGAGGCGATGCAGCGCGCGCAGCAGCAGCAAATGCAGCAGATGCGGCAGATGCAGCAGATGCAACAGGGCGCGCAGCGGCAGCAGATGGACCCGAACAACCTCCCAGAGCCGCCGCAGATCCAGCTTCCGCAGCGGTGACGAATCAACGGGGGCAGCGCGGCGAAGCCCTTGCGAGGGCAGGCCCGGGTGCGCGACGTTCTCTCGCGAATGCCCACTGAACCCAGCTCTCACGGCGCTCCGGACGCGACGGTCTCGACGCGACACACGACACCGCTGACGGTGCTGCTGGCGAGCGCGGGGACGCCGCCCTTCGACGCGCAGCGCGCGGCCCTCGCGGCGACGCGCTTGTTCGACGCGTTTGTGCTCGCGCCGGGCCGCAAAGAGCTCTTCGTCGGCCCCCGCGCGCTCTTCGGGCCGCACGCGACCGGGCTCGACCCGAGGCACGACGCGCTCGCGAGGCTCTTGCGCACGATCGCGTTCGGGCTGCGCTCGCGAGCAGAAGCGCACGAGTCCCTCTCGGGGACGCGCGACCTCGTGCGCGGCGCCGCGGGCATCTCTGCCGCGCGCATCGAAGGGCACCTCGGCGGCTTCGACCCGCGCCGCGGCAGCGCCTCGGTGTGCACCGCGGACGTGATGATCGGCAGCGAGCGACCGGGGACAGACCCCATCGACGCGCAAGACGCAGGCGTGCTTCGACGCTTGCTCGCGCTCTCGCTGCGCGGCGCGATGACAGCGAAGGCCGCGCGCACCTCGGGGCTCGTCACGGACCTCGGCGGCGCGACGCTGGTGCTCGCGGTGCTCGACCTCGCGGCCAACCCGCGCTCGGCGCTCAGGGCCGCGCGCGGCCGCGTCTCGCGCGCAGGGCGCATCGGGGCCGACGAGTCCGCCTGGCCGCGCGACGTCGGTCAGGCCCTGCGCGAGTGGCTCGCGCACGCGATCGCCAGCGCCTCTCCTTCGGGCAGCACCGGTCGCGAGCTCACCCGCGAGCCGGCCATGCCCGCGGACGTGCTCGACGCCTTCGCGGTCTCGCTCGCGCTGGCCGTGTACAACGGCTTCGCGCCAGAGCGAGAGAGCCCCCTGGTGGTGCCCGGCGCGGGGCCCGAGGACGTGTTCACCGTGGCCCCGGTGGTGGTGGGCCCGTCGGTCGCCGCGGTGAGCAGCCCGGTCCTGGGTTTGTTCTCGCGGATTGATTTCGTGGGCCTCCCCTACGCGCCCGTCAACGACGCGCACACGACCCCAGCGCGGCCCGGAGCGATCCCGTTGACCGCCCGCGCGTCGAGCGCCGCGGTCGCGGCGAGCGCCCTCGACGAGCAGTCTTTCGTCAAGGCCCGCGAGGCGCTGCGCGGCACCAAATCCACGCCGTCGCTGAGCGCCGCTCCAACGGTGCTCGAGGCGTCGGTGGACCCGTTCGCGCCGGCGCACACGTTTTCAAGATCGACGCTCGAGTCCTTCGCCTCGCGCGTGGCCAAAGTGGCCGCGGGCCCCGAGCCGAGCACGCAGATCGTGACCCTCGTCGGCCCTCGCTCGGCCCGCGCGCGCGACGCCCTCGCCACGATCGGAAAGGCTCTTCTCACCCGCGGCGCCTGGCACATCCTCGCGCCTCGCCCCGACACGCGCACGCTCGCCTTCGAGCTCTTGCACGACGCCGTCGCGCCGCTGCGTCGCGCGGACATCGCGCGCTGGGTGGGGACGGACCTGTCGAGGGCGGTCGAGTTCAACGTCGATCCAGGAGCGAATTTGCTGCTCAACGCGACGGCCCTCGAGCGCGTCGACGAAGAGACCGCCAGCGCCCTGGCCCGCGTGTGCTCGGACATCGTCGACCGCGCGATGCCCCGCTCGCTGGTGGTCTTGCTCGGCGCCCCGAGCTACGGCGCGGCGGCCACGCTCGTCAACGCGCTCGGCCGTCACGCCGAGCTCGAGACCTCCGACGTCCCGCTGCGCGGCGGGGCGATCACCCTGCTGCGCGTCGACGCGCCGCCTGCGGTCAGCGCGTCCTCGGGGCGCGCCCTCGACGAGGCGCTGCTCGCGCGGCTGTGCGAGCCCTTCGTCGGAGCCTCTGCGCTCGCCGACCTCTGCGCCCGCGCCATGCTCGCCCCGGCCGAAGCGCGCTTTCGCGCGATGCTCGCGCGCACCGTTGCTCTTTCGCTCGCGAGCGATCCGCCCGCGCCGCAGCCGGCGCTGCTCCCGGGGGACGTGCGCGCGTCGCTCTCGGAGCTGCAGCGCACCCTCGCCCGCGCGTCGACCGACGCCCACGGGGGCCCCGCCTCGCGCAGGGCGCTGCAGGCCGGCGTGTGCGCGCAGCACACCGCGCGCGCTGCGCTCTCGGCAGGGATGATCCACGAGCTGTCCGCGTGCGCGCGGCTCGAAGCGGCGCTCACCGTCGCCGAGTACTGGGCGATCCGCGGGCAATCGCACGCCGCGCGCGTCGACGCCGTCGCCAAGAGCGCAGTGATCCCGTGGCTGCTCGCGGCGAACACGCGCGCCGCGCTGGTGGTCTCCGACGCGGTCGCAGAGCTCATCGCGCACGACGGCTTCGAGCCGGTCAGCTCGGTCGCGCCGTGGATCGTCGCCGCCCTCGGCGCAAAGAGCGCGGATTTTCTCGATCGAACGCCGCTCATCGTGTCCCGCGGCCCCGCGCTCGAGCTCGCCGCCGCGGTCTCTGTGTCCGTCGGCGCCGCGCACGCGCGAGGCGTCGCCACGACCCCGACGCTGGCGCTCGAGTGGACCGTTCCCCCGTCGCGCGAGGCCACCATTGGCATCGCGGGGAGCGTCGTCGCGAGCGCCTACGACGCGATTCGCCGGGTGATCAACGAGGGCGCCGTGCGCACGGTCCCCCGCGAGTCTCGCCCCGGCGCGGCCATCCTCGTTGAAATCGTGTGCGACGCGTCGCTGTCGCCCGAGCGCGTCAAGCTGCTCGTCCCGATGAAGGTCGGCGCGTCCGAGGCGCTCTTGCAGACCACGGCGCTCGAAGTGGGCGCGCGCGTCGCCGGGGCGCTCGGCGCCGACGTGGACTCGTGGATCGCAGAGGTGCACGGAGAGGACGGGATCGACAGCGAGGTTCCGCTCGCCGAGGCGCTGCTCGCGAGGGACTGCGCGGCGCGGTGGGTGCGGTCGCTGCGGGTGTTGCCGCGGTGGTTTCCGCACGACGAGCGCGGGGACGGGCACTACGTCGAGGCGCCCGCCATCGCCAACGCGAGCGAGCTCGGGCTGCTCGGGGCGATGCTGGTCGAGCGCAAGATTCCCACGGCGAGCGAAGAGGCTCGCGCGGTGATCAACCGCTTGCAGCTCGCGGCCGACGAGCTCTCTGCGCGCGCCAAAGAGCTCGCGAGCTCGCTGCCTGTGGTCCTGCATTTCGCCGACGGCCCCGCGCGCGAGGTGATCGAGCGCACGCTCGCGGTCGCGTGGTTTCTGCACGCGAACTTCTGCTGCTCGGCGCCGGGCCCCGTGGTGTGGGCGCCGCCGGGGATGCCCGGCGATCCCGAGATCATCGTTCAATCGCTGGATTTCGACCGGCTTCGCGCGTGGACCGCGCGCAAGATCGCGCGCTCGGACGAGGTCAACCGCCGCGTCGAAGACGCCCTTCGCGCGCTCAGCCCGCGCGTCGTGATCGAGCGCGACTGACGACGTCCCACGCGTGCAGGCCGAGCGCGCTCAGCGCCAGCGGCGCCGCGAAGAGCACGAACGCGAAGTGCACCGCGAGCAAGAGCACCGCGCGCTGGGTCGAGTCGCCCACGGACTCGGCTCCTTCGGGGACCGAGCCGGACAACACCGCGGCGTACCGCGTCCAACCCAGCGCGCGCAGCGAGAGCCACGCGAGAGTGATCAGCAGCGAAATCACTGCGAAGAGTCGCTTCATCGCGGACCTCCTGCGCGCGCCGCGCGTCGACGCTCGACCGCGCTCCACAATGGCCCCTGCACGAGCGAGTAGAGCAGCACCGCGTCGCCGACGGCGTTGCTCGCGAGGTACCGCTTCGTCCTCCCCTCGCGCACAGGAAACGCCGCGAGCTCGAGCGACGCCACCAGCCCTGCCAACGTCCCGACGTCGTCGAACGACCCCGCCCCGAGCAACGCCAACCCGCTCGCCCCCGCGTTGGCCCCCACCCACGGAACCGTCGGCCCCGAGTCGATGTCCGCCCCGCGCGGGCTCTGCGCAGGCCACTCGCGCGCGTAGCCGAAGCCCAGTATTTCTCCGTTGAGCAGCGCGCGCGCGCGTCGGTACTGGTCTTCAGCGAAGCGTCGATCCAACAGCGCGAGGTCGTGCGCGACCATGTAGATCGACGAGCCTTCGGGCCCCTCGCGCACCGCGCCGTCGAGCGTGTAGCTCGACACGAGCAGCCCCGTCGAGCGGTCCACCAGCCGCGCGCGCGCGTAGCCCAACCACCGTTGCACCAGCGCCTCGTGCGTGACCCCGTCGAGCCCCTCGCGCACCCGCAGCGCCGCGAGCGCGACGGTGTTGCAGAAGGTCCAGCACTCGTCCGGGTAGCTCTCGGCGCTCGCGATGGGACCGGCGCCCATCTGCGCCTCGATCTGCGCCGCGCGCTCGCCGAGAACCCTGCGAAAATCCTCGCGATCGTCGCGCAGCATCCGACGCGCCGCCACCATCAGCGCGACCTCTCCGTCGACGAACAAGCTCCGCTGCGAGGGGTGCACCCACGCCCGCGCACGCGCGTACGGCAACAAGAAGTACCCCTGCCCCCGCGCGCGCTCGAGCGCGATCGTGTCGTCGATCACCCTGTCGATCACCAGGACGTACTCGCCTGCGCGCGACGGCTCGCGCAGGGCGACGTTGGCCAGCGCGAGCACGAGGTACGTTCGCGCCATCAGGTCCCACTCGGGGTTCGACGCGCGCATGCGATGGATCTCCGGCGTCGAAGCTTCGCTCGCGCTCCACGCGGCCACCTGCCGCTCGATCAGCGGTCGCGCGAGGGCCGAGACGCTCTGGTCGGGCGGTCGGAGCTCGGTCGCCGAGGGTCTGTAGAACAACCGAAGCGCCGAGAGCCACAGCGCGAGCGCGAGCACGAACACCGCGAGCCCTCGGACAACGCTACGAAACTTCGCCACAGCAGCTCGCGTCACGGTCCACCAACGCCATCGAGTAAGGTTTTGTTTCGCGCGAACAGCGGGTCACGCGCGCCGGGCACGCGCGAGCGTGCGACACTCGACGCGAGAGGGATTTCCGGAGTGGCGAGGCTTTCACTGCTGGTGCTGCGTTGCATCGACATCGAGGCGACGCGCGCGTTCTACGAGCGTTTGGGGCTGCGGTTCGAGCGCGAGCGCCACGCGAACGGCCCCGAGCACCTGGCGTGCGCGGACGGAGAGGTCACGCTCGAGCTCTACCCCGCGCGCGGCCCGACCGATCGCGACGTCGGGCGCATCGGCCTCGCGGTGGACTCGATCGAGCAGTCTGTCGCCGCGGTGCTCGCGGGCGGCGCGCGGCTGCGCTCTGCGCCGCGGCACACCGAGCACGGGCTGCGCGCGGAGGTCGAAGACCCCGACGGGCGCGCGGTCGAGCTCGAGCAAGGCTGGTAGGCGCTTCACCCTGGCGTGACGCCGAAGTCTTGCGCGAGCCGCCCCACCTGCGCGCGCAAGAGCCCCAGCGTCGCGGTCTCGCGGTCGAACGACGCGAAGAGCACCAGCGTCGGCATCGCGCGCAAAGGACGCAGCAAGAGGTACGCGTTGCCTACGGTGACGAGCACGTCTTCGGTGCTCGAGCGCAGCTTCATGTCCGCGAGCAGCGTGGTGATGGCCATCATCGCATCGGAGATCGTCCCGTTGAGCCTCGGGATGCTCTCGCTGCGCCGCGTGCGGATCGAGACGAGCAATCGGTTCTCGAAGTCGATCACGGCGCACGCGGTCGAGCCCGAGATGTTCATCACCTCTTGCACGAGCGCCTCGGCGTCGCCGCGCAGGACAGCAGGGACGAGCCAGCTCTCGGTGCTCGCGCTGAGCGAGCTGGTGACCCGGTGGGCCTCTGCGCCGCCCGCGTTGTTCTCGTCGCGGACGCGGGCCGCTTCGATCACGAGAAAATCCAGCGAGTGCTCGATCGTGTGCGTGATGCCCGCGGGGAGCCGGTCGAACACGACGTCGGCGTCTGCCCACGAGAGCAGCTCGAGCGCGGCGTCGAGCGGGGCCATCTTGCGCAGCGAAGCGTGCACGAGCGCGCCGTTGCGCACGAACAGCTCGCCCATCGCGGCGCTGGCGCGCACGCGCAAGCGGCACGTTCGCTGCTCCATTTGCAGCACTTGCATCACGCTCGGGAGCGACACCCCGCTGAGCCTCCCGCGCGTGACGCTGATGACCTCGGCCGAGAGAAAGTCCACGAGCGCGGCGTTGGTGTCGATCGACATGATCGGCGCGACGCGGCCTTCGGGCGGCGTGACGGGCGCGCAATCGCCCCAGATCGCCACGGGCACCGACGGGTGTTCGGCGGCGAGCTCTGCCCACAGGGGGCCGCCGTCGGGCATCGTCGTCGCGCAGTGCACGATGATCGCGTCGAAGCGCTGCCGCTGAAGCTCGCGCAGCAGGTCCTTGGTCGACGCCATCGCGACGAAGTCCACCGCCACGAGCTTCTCCCACGACCTCGGCAGCGCGTCTGGGTCCGCCTCGTTGACGTCGAGAACAGCGATCTTTGGTCGGGTCATGACTCTTCGCCTCGCTGAGCCGCGGCGCGCAACGCGCACGCGACTCGTCGAGCGATCCGCACGGCAGCGCGCGAGCGACCGCTCAGCTCGACAGTGTACGGCACGCGCAGCTCGATCCGCATGTTTCTCGGCACGAGCAGCACTTGTCCTAAGTCGGATTCGAAGTGCGCGAGCCCCGCGACCGTAGGTATCGAAACAAAACCCGCGTCTTCGAGCGCGGCCAGCGCGCGCTCTGCGCTCAGCGCGGCGGCGCCGCGCCACGAGAACGTCCAGTTGAGCGAGCGAGCGCAGCCCACGCGGCGAGCGATACGAAAGTCTTCGCAGCGCTCGGCCACGGGCTCAGCCCTTGGAGCTCACGACGATCTCGCTGAACGCGTCGCCGCACTGCAAGCTCTTGCTCTGCTCCATCTTGCAGGGGATCTCGCCCTTGAAGAGCGAGTCGTAGAAGGGCTGCGTGAGCGCGGGCTTCTTCTGCCACTGCACGCGATGGGCGAGCTGCATGAACGCCAGCACCGCGCCTTGCAGAAAGTACTCGCGCGGCCGCGTCGAGCGCCCGTGACGGGTGTTGTAGTAGCCCGACTCGTAGGTGCTGCTCGCGCGCACGACGAGGCGCTTTCGGGGCTCGTACTCGTGCACGTACCAGTGGCCGAAGCCGAGCGCGCGCGCGATCGCGACGCAGCCGATGATCACGTCCGTCGGGTCTTCGCCGGGCGCGCCGACCATCCCGTCCCACTCGGGCGAGAGCATGATCCCGCCGAAGGTGTTGAACACGCAGACGTGCCCCGACTCGCGCAAGAGCTCTTCGACGTCGCCGACGAGCGCAGGAGCGCGGGCCTCGACCGCGCGGGCGGCGTCGTACGAGATGCGGTTGTAGTAGCCCGCCATGTGCATCGTGACGAACACGCCGAACGCTTGAACGAGCCCGCGCTCGTCGCCCGCCACGCCCGCGGTGAAGTCTCGAAGCCCCGCGGCGATCGCGGCGATCTTGTCCTCGAAGAGCCCCGCCACCGGCGGCTGCGCGACCGAGCGGTGCTCTTCGGGGCCGACGATCGCGCCGAACGCCGCGGGCGTCGCGGCGGGCTCGATCACGAAGTCGCAGTGGTCGTGCTTGAGCGCGATGCAGTTGGTCTCGCGCGCGAGGATCGAGCCCGGCGCGAGGTCGTAGGCCACTTCGGTCGCGGCCGCGAGAAAGCCCGCGGCCACCGCGTCGGCGCCGAAGCGCCGGCGGACGATCGCGCCGTACTTCTCCTTCCACGTGAAGCCGTAGTGCGTAAACGAGCCCCGCGCGGTCCCGCCGCTCGCCTGCAGCTGCGCCGAGAGCGCCCCGTGCCCCATCGCTTTGAACAGCTGCTGCGCCACTTGGACGCGCTCTGCGGGCGTGTCCGCGCGCACCCGCGTCACCGCGCGCTCGAGCAGATCGCGCGCGAACTCGTGCGCCGCCGAGATGCGCAGCGCCTGCCCGTCCTTCGAGCCGAGCGCGTCGTCGATCGTCTGATCGAGAAAGAGATTGAAGTGATGGCAGTGGTAGACGACCGGAGAGCCCGCCAGAAACATCAGGTCGTGCTCGGCGGCGTACGCGCGGTGGTCCTTCAACGAGAAGCTGCTGCTCATGGTGCGGTCAAACCTCGATCCGATCGAGCCCGAGGATGTCGCAGACCGCGCTCTCGAGCGCCTCGACCTGCGATGCCGAAAGCTGCGCCGCAGAGCTCTGCAGCGCGTCGTACGTGATGCCCGTGCGCAGCGCGACGCGGTGCCGAACCGCGTGCGAGTCGGGCGCGTAGCGATCGAGAAACTCCAAGATGCGAACGGCGCGCGGCAGCTGCTTCTGCTCGATCTTGGGCAACAGCTCTTCGAGCACCGAGAGCACCCGGCGCACGTACATGCGGACCATCCCGAGCGCCGCGCTGCGCTCGAAGGCGCACGCGACGACGAAGTCCGCGTTGATCTCGCGAATCACCAGCAAAACGTCACGCGATTCGATGGTGACCTGCATATCAGACGACCAGGACGAGAGCGCGCGCAGGCCCTCGCGGTTGGCGCGGACCAGGTCGCCGAAGTACGCCGCGGCCTCTTCGGCGACCCACGTCTCGTTGTCGCGCTGCCAGTGCGTAAAGAGCAAGCAGTCGGGCATCGCGGTGACGAACACGCCGCGCAGCGACGGCGTCTCGGTGAAGACACTGCGGAGCTTTTCTTCGATGGTCATCGGAGGTTTCCCAAGATCGAGTGGACGATGGAGCGGAGCCTGGCGGCCACGGCGGGCGCGACCTGCGAGTGATGCACGAGGGCGACCGCGGGGCTCGAGCTGTCCTCGTCGAGCCAGAAGACCTGCAGCCACTGCTCGTCGCGCACCGCGACGCTCATCGCCAGCGGCCTGCGCGCAGCGGCCGCGTTGGCCACGCGCCGACGTACGCCCGTAAACTCTCCGAGCAGCGCGATCAACGCAGGCTCTGCGCCGACGAACGCGAGCTCGAGCCCCTCGGCGTCCGCGACGAACACCGCCTGCGCGCCGGATCGATCGCGCAGCTCTTCGACGAACCGCTGCAGCCGCGCTTCGATCGGCCCATCGGCGGGCGGCGACATCGCGTCGACGAACGCCCACGCGTCACGAATCGCCGGCGTGACCGGCGTCCGCGCAGGAGCAGAAGCGACGGCGGCGCTCGCGACGACAGGCTCGCCCACGGCCGCGGCGACGAGCGAGGCGAGCCGCGCGCGGTCAGGCAAATAGGCTGATGGGCGCATCGTCTTCCTCCGTCTGTTGCCGCAGCGACGCGACGCGCTCGAGCTCTTCTGCGAGTCGATCGAACACCCCCGCGATGGGCGGAGGATTCTTGCGCAAGAGCCCCAACGGGACGCCCGCCGCGCTCGCCTTCAAGAACACCGCGTCGCGTGGGATCGTGCTCTCGAACACCAGCGCCGGCGGCAGCCCCGCCCACAGGTCCGTCGCCACGCTCAGCGACTCGCCCACGCGCTGCTGCAACATGGTCAGCACGATCCCCGCGAGCGAGCCCTTCGCGCCGCGCGCGCGCAGCGCCCCGAGCGCCTCGAGCATCGCGGTGACCGAGCGCGCCGCGAGCGGCTCGGCCTGCACCGGGAGCACCACGTGATCGCCCGCGCGCACCGCGCCGACAGTCGCGCCGGACAGCCCCGCGGGCGTGTCGATCAACAGCACTTCGAAGCCCGCGCCCTGCGCTGCTTGCGCGAGGGCCGAGAAGCGAGCGCCGTCCGCGAGCCGCTCGCAAAACACCGCAGCGTCGAGCACCGAGACCGCGCCCACCGGCATGATCGAGAGCGCGTCCATCCTGGTGAGGATCGAGCTCGCCTCGAGCGACGCGCCGTCGAGCCAGCCCGAGAACCCAGCGCACGGGCGCAAGGACGAGAGCGACGCGCCGATGCCGCCTGCGGGGTCCGCGTCGACGAGCAGCGTCTTCAGCCCGCGGCGCGCGAGGGCGAACGCGAGGTTGAGCGAGAGGGTCGTCTTGCCGACTCCGCCCTTTTGACTGGCGACTACGATGGTCTTCACGGGCTGCGCCTCGACTGCAAACGCTGGAGGTTGTGCTGCACGCGGCGGTCTTCGGGACGCAGCGCCTGGCAGCGAGAGAAGAGCTCGATCGCCCGTGGGTACTCGCGGCGCAGGTACGCCTCCGTGGCCTCGCGAAAGAGCACGTCGAACGGGTCTTCAGCGGCGAGCGGCGCGGGCGCTGCGGGAGCAGCGGGCGCTGCGGGCTCGGGCACGACCGTCGGTGACGTCACGGGCGCGGTCACGGGCACATCGGCGACGGGCGAAGGGCTCGCGTCGGGGACGGACGGGCGGGACTTCGCGATGGCCTCGGGGGGGAGGAAGTCTCGGGGGTTCCACGTTCCGGTCGCGGCGCGCATGTGGATCCAGCCGCGCTCGAGGAAGCGAACGAACGTGCGAAACGTCTCGAATCGGCCGAGCTGCGAGCCGCGCACCAAATCGCCAAGCGACGCGATCCCGTCGATGAGCTTCACCAACGCCAGCTCTTCGGGCGGCGGACGCAGCTTCGCGATCGCCTCGCGCGACACCGACAAGTGCGGAACATCATCGAGCCGCCCGAGCGTCTTGGCGTACTCGAACACCAATCGATCGCGCAGCAGCCGCACGCTCCGCGAGATCGACGGATCATCGGGAAACCTCGGCCTCGCCCGGTCCAGCTCGTCGAGCGCCGCCTCGAGCTTGCGCTCTTGCACCAGCCGCTCGACCCGCGCTCGCAGCGCCGCCCGCGGGTCGCTGTCCTCTGCGCGCTGCTGCCGCGCCTCGCCGAGGTCGACCACCTGCGCGAGCGGCGAGGCCAGCTCGAACCCCGCCGTGATCAAGAAATCCTTCGCCTGCCCGTTGTCCGGCTGCATTTCGAGCACGCGCCGCCAGCACCGCGCGGCGGTCTCTGAATCATTGTTGCCGTACGCCTTCAGGCCGGCTTCGAGCAGCGCGTCAACGTTGTCCGCAGGTAGCACAGGACTCCTCCACGACGAGAGCGTGAGGCTCAACACTGTGGACCCTAGTCCTGTCTTGTAACCGTAACAAGATAATTGAACGTGAATTCTACGTGGATTTTGACTGTCGATATCAGTTTCAGCGCATCGCGCCGATAGTAATAGCAAGAATCAACAACGACGATGTTGTGCGATTCAGCGCCCGAGCCAACGGGTCACCGCAGCGGACGCGAGCGAGCGAGCCTGCGCGGCGTCTTCGTTGCGCGTCACACGCACGCCCGGAAACAGCACGTACGTCACGCCGCTCTCGACTCCGCCCGAGATGGGGCTCGGGTTGATTCCGAGCTGCTCGGCCATGTACGCCGACGCCTCACCGATGGTCCCGCGCGGGCCGAGGTCGCCGACGATCCCGTACGCGAGGCGGCCGCCGTACACCACGGCGACCACGGTTCCGACCTTCACGTTGCGCGCAGAGAAGCTGAACCCGTCGGTGTCGAGCGGAACCACCACGAAGTTGAGCCGCGACGCGTCCAGCGGCTGCCCCGTCGACGTCGTCCCAGAGGTCTGTGATTGATAATACGGGTCCGCGCGGCACTGGCTGCTCGACCCGCCGTCGCAGTCGACGTCCAAGTCACCACGAAACCAGATCGCCTCGCCGCTCTGACAAATGGGAATGTTGCGCGTCCCACCAGAGTCCTTCGAGTACCTCGGCGCGCCCGAGAGCGCCGCGCACGACTGCGTGTTGGCGACGATCGCCGCGGCAGTGTCCCCGTCGACCGGCGGCGGCGGCGTGGGGCTCGGGATCGACACGATGGTCAAGAGATTGCCGTGCACGAATCCACGAGTGCGTCCGCCCACCGCCGAGCTCAGCGTCACTTCGTAGAACCCGTTGCTCGGCAGCCCCGTGACCATCGTCACGCGAACGTTGCTCGCGAGCTGCCCGTACGGCGCGCACCCCGAGGACACCCGCGCGCACGAGCGAAAGTTCGCGACCCCCAGCGTCCGCGCCACGGTGCCCGAGGGATAGCTCGCCGTGATCGAGTCGGCGTTCATCTCTGCCGCGCCCTCGGTCTCGTAGAAGTCAGGGTCCTCCGCGCAGCCCGCGATGGCCGCTGCACACAGCCCGAACACCCACGACGACGCCACCGTTCGCTTCATGCCCCACGCACAACTCACGAATCGTGCCGACCGAAGCGAACGAATTTTCTCTGGAGTTCTACAGCGCGTTCGCGTCCGATCGCTTGGGAGAAAGCCCTCCCATGGGATCACCGCAGGACGATGGTGCTCACGCTCATCGCGGGCATCGTGTAGCGAACGGCGTTGGTCGCCGCGACCGTCGGCCCCATCGCGGCGGCCACTCGCTGCGGCGCCGGGTTCGCTCCGCTGAGCACAAACGCCTCGGCGCGGGTCAGCACAGCAGTGTGCGCGACGGTCACGGCCGTCGTGACCGCGCTGTTGCTCTTGTTGATGGCCACCAAGACGACCCGCTCAGGGCTCGCGCTATCGACGCTGGCGTACACGCTGGCCTGCGCGTGGTCCGAGCAATCTGCCTGCACAGACGTGTCGCCGAACGCGCCGCCCGCGCCGTCGAAATCCCTGAACATCGAGAAGCCGCCGTAGATGAACCGCTGGTCCGAGTCCATCTCCCACAGCGCCGCGGCGAAGACGCCCTCGCGACCGAACACCCCGAGCGCATCGGACTGGGCGACGGCGCCAGAGACATGGTTTCCACCGCCGTAGTTGTATTCGGTGAACGAAAGAAGAGTGCCGGGGTAGTTGGCGTTGATCTTCTCGAGCACGCGCGGGATCAAGCGAATCGCGCCGACGCCGGCGTCGACGGAGATCCAGCTGTCCTCGCGATACGTCGGGTCCCACAGCGAGCGCGGCGCCTGCACGCGCGCGGCGATCACCGCGGCGGTGTTGTTGTTGGTGATGATCCGCTGCCCGCCGCCGCGAGCCTCGGGATACCAGTGCAAATCCAGCACGTCCACAAGTCGGCGGCCCGCGGTGCGCTCGGCGCTGCGCATGGACGAGAGGTAATAGTCGAGAAAGTCACGGCCCATGGCGTCGGGCGCGCTCTGGAGATTGGCGTACCCAGCCCAGCCGTAGCTCACGAGGCCGAACACGAGTGCCGTAGGGGCGACGCTCTTGATCGCGCTCGCGAAGTCGGTCGAGCGCTGAACGATCTCGGCGTACGTGACGGGGTTGGGGTGGATGCGCGGGTGCGTTCCGCTCCAGAGGTCTGGCTCGTTGTCGAGCGAGTAGAACACGGTGCGATTCGCGTCCGCGCGAGCCATCGGAAACGCGCGCTCGCACCAATTGACGAACTCGTCTTGGTACACCCGCGCGTCGCTCGCGTCGGGCGTGAGCGAAAACGCGCTGCCCTTTCGCGCTGCGCTCACGCGAAACCGCCGGTCGAGGTACATCGGCGTCGCGTTGACGTCCCCGCCGGGGCTCTTGTCCGCCGCCACATACCCCACGATCGGAACGGTCACCACCTCGCTCGCCCCCGCCCCGTGCGCCGCGGCGACGGCCTGACGAACGGCCTCTCCCGGCGTGTTGCTCGCGCTGAGATACCCGTCGTTTTGATTCATCCAATCCGTGCCGGCGTTGGACGCGTTGTTCTCCCAGTTGTACGCGGTCCAGCGGTTTCCTCCGGCGCGGCCCAGCGTGAGCCGGCGCGCCGTGGTCGACCAGTTGGGCTGATTCGTCCCGTAAATGTACCGCGAGATCGCCCTGCGGCGCTGCTGCGTGAACACCGAGAGCCGCACCTGCGCCGCCCCGGGATCGCCCGGCGCGATCACGCCCGCGTCCGTCGGCGGCGCCACGACATCCCCCCGCACGCCCGTGTCCACCACAGTCACGTCCTGTGCGGGAGGTGCTCCGCTGTCCGTCACCACGCCGGTGTCCGTCACCACGCCGCTGTCCATCGACGGGACGCCGCTGTCCATCAGCGCCGCGTCCGACGCGCTGCTGTCGCTCGCCGCCACGCGATCGGCCGCGACCAGAGTGTCTGCGGTCGCTCCGTCCTCTGGCACGCCACCACCGCCGCAGCCGACGGCCAACGCGCTCAGCAACAAGCCCAGCGGGCGCAGCGATCGCCGCGCGCTCTTCGCACCGTCCACCGAAGCACAAGCGATCGCATCGTGGTTCATTCACAAGAGGGTGCCACGCGCACGAGCATCGTCGCAGCAGCATTCCCGCGAGCAATTTCAGCCATTCACTGCGGCGCTTTCTCCTGACTCGCGAGCGCCAACGCGTCCCGCGCGTCGGCGTCGACGAGCAGCCGCTCGAGGTCGAGCTCGTGAAAGCGCCTTCGAATCACAGGCGCTTCGAGATTCACCGCGGAGACGATCGCGGCCGGCGCAAACCACTGTGCGGCCTCGTCGTACGCCTGCACCACATCCTCGTCGCCGCGCTCGATCGTCTCGAAGCACTGCTGCAGCAACAACACTGCCTCGCGCCGGTTCAGGCTCAGCTCGTCCACCCCCAGCGCGGCGAGCACCCTATCGGCCATCACTCGAGCCCGTCGAACGACCTCGCCGATCGACGCCGCGCCCTGCGCCACGAGCTCGTTCGTCAACGCGCGCGCCTCGTCCTCCGCGCCGAGCTGGGCGATCGCCGCGAGCGCGCACTCGAGCACAGTCAACGTCGCGCCGCGCTCCTCACGAGCAACCAACGCGCCGATTCTGAGCAGCGCAAACAACGGCGCTCCAGGTGCAGAACACCAGCGAAACACCGCGTCTCTTGTCGCGACGACCACCCAGCGCAGCGCGTCTTCGTCGGGAAGCCACGCGCTGACCAGCTGCTCCATCGAGGCGCAGCGCGGCGACCAGATCGCGTTGCGAAGCCGACGCGCGATCACCTGCACGCGAGGCCCTCTGCGCGCAGCGATGACCCCCTCTTCGCGCGTCCACAGGTCGACGCGCGGCACTGTGAGCGGCTCGCTCGTCAACGACGGAGGCAACATCGGCAGCCGCGCGTCGCACTGCCGCACCAGCGTGTCGAGCGCCGCGCTCATGTCCTCGCGCGACGCGTGCTGCACCATGTGCAGCACCTCCGCGACGATGCGCTCGGCCGTGATTCGATGGCTCATCGGGCGCGCGAGCATCGCACGACGCGCGCCTCTCGCACCTCCCTCACCGTCGCGCGAGGAGACAGCGGCGCTGCTACGCTCTCGCTCGTGCGCTCGTCCATCGTGCTCGCCGCGCTCGTCGCCGCGCTCGCTTCACGTGAGGCGAGCGCGCAGCGGTGCCCGCCGGTTCCTCAGGATTTTCGCCCGCGAATCAACGTGTATCCGGGCGACACGCTGCTCGCACGCCCTGAGCTCGTGCTCGGTGTGTCCCTGCAACACCAGCACTGCACGACGAGCCGGGCGCCCGCGCCGCGCATCGCTCCATCGAGCCTTCGCGCGACGATCATCGACGGCCCGCTCGCTGGTCGCGCGCTCTCGATCACCCGCCGCGGCCAGCGCTTCGCCCTCGCGATCCCCGCGATCGGAACGCACACCATCCGCGTCGAGAGCGCAGCGTTTGCCGCGCTCGCCCCGGCCACGGTGCGCGTCCACGTGATGGACCCGCAGCGCACGCGGCCCATGCGACTCGCGCTCGGTCGCTCGCCGCTCGACGGGGTCGCGCCGACCCAGGCGCGCGCCGACGTCTCCCTGCTCGAGCTCGCGCACGAGAGCGGCGCGCGGAGCATCCTGGTCGGGGCCCCCTTCGAGCGCGGCCGCACGACGCCCGAAATCGCGCTCGAAGAAGGCGCGTACACGGTCACGTCCACCGCGGGGACCGTCGCGCGCACCGCGAGGATCTCTGTGGGCGCCGCGCGAACGGTGATCCCCGTCGCGTTCGAAGGAGCCTCGGCGCGCGTCGAGATCGACCTGCTGCCCGACTACCGCCGACAGTATTCGCTGCTCGTGACGCGCGCGGATGGGAGCCAAGAGCGGAGGCCCGTCGAGTTTCCAGGGGCGAGCCTCGGTCACGACCTCGCGCCCGGCGCGCTCACGGTGAGCCTCGAGTCCGCGCCGCTGCAGCGCGGCGACGCGGCGCCCGAGTGGCGCGTCCACCACCGTGAAGCGCTGCAAATTCAGCGACAGACGGCGCATACCTTCGCGTGGTCGCTGCCGTCGATCCTCGCGGGCCTCGGCAGCGCGCAACGCTCGTGGCGCGCGCTCGGGACGTTGTCGGGCGTGCAGACCAGCGTTCCCACCGGCGACGTGACGGGCTCGCCGCGCGTGTTTGCGACGGTGGGCGACGCGCTCTTGATCCTCACCGATCGCATCGCAGAGCGACGCGCCAGCGGATGGACAGCGCTCTCGATGCCGACAGGGTGGACCGTGCCCACCGCGACGGCCTCGGTGGCCGCGATCGCGAGCGACGCGTACGCGTGGGTCGCGCAGTCGCTCGTCGTCGGCTATCGAACGCCCAGCGGAATCAGCGCCGAAGCCCTCCCCCTCGCGACCGCGACCGGACGCGCAACGTGCAACGCCGAGGGCATCGCGAGCACGGGCAGCGACACGCTGGTGGTCGTGGGCCGATGCCAGACGCCGGGCGGCGGTGCGCCGCGAGGGTTCATCGCGACCCGCGGCGCGCTGCGGTGGACGACGCGCGCAGAGAGCCTCGCGCCGCTGTGGTCCGTCGCAGCGATGGGGGACCGCGTCATCGCCGTGGGCAACGGCGGGCTGATCGCCACGCTGCAGGCAGACACGTTGACGACCCGATCGATCGGCGACCTTTCGCTGCGACGCGTTCGCGTGGGGCGCACGCGGATCGTGCTCGACGAGCTCGCGCGGGGGCTGATCGAGTACGACGAGCGCACGGGCCGCTACGCGCCGGTGCCCGGGATCGACGCGTCGCGCTTCGGAGCGCTGCAGACAGAGTTCTGTTTCGTCGGTGATTCGCTGGTGATTCTGGGCAAGCGTCGACCGCGCGAGTCGCTCTCGCACGTGTTCGTCGACGACGGGACGGGCGCGCGCGAGGTCTCGACGCGCTCCAGCAACGCGCTGGGCATCGCGTGCGGGAGCGCAGAGGCGTGGCTTCTCGACGCGGGCCCCGACGGGACGCACAGCATCGTGCGCGTCCCCGTCACGCCGAGCGACGGCGACGCGCGTCTGCGGGGATGAAACCCGCCGCAAGCGCGCGAAGGAAGGTGAGCTCCGCGCGACCGGGTGTGATTGCGGATCGCGCGGATCGAGAGCGAACGGTGCGCGTCGCCCACCCGGCGAGCGAGTGCGCGGCCCCCACCCGCGCTGCAGCGAACGGCGAGCGAAGGGTGCGCGGCCCCCACCCGCGCTGCCGCGCGCCCCGCCCCCGCGCAGAGCGCAAGGGCGGCGGCTCTGCATGGTGAATCGTTAGGAAATAGTCTGAC
>JAAFIF010000142.1 GCA_013298625.1 Myxococcales bacterium | reverse complement strand
GCGTGGTCGCGTCAGCAAGCGCGGGGCCCTGCGCATCGTCCGTCAGCGGCTCTGGACCAGCGTCGAGCGCGGGGTTCGCGACGTCGGCCTGCGCGTCGACGGCTGCGTCGCTGACCGTTGCAGCGGGATCGACGGTTGGCGCGGGGCTCGGCGCGCGATCGCACGCGGCGAAGGAAGCGATGGCGAGCGCGGCGGCGAGCGTCCGACGCGGCGTCGTTGCTGGCTGAGAAACCGCGAGCGGAGCGACAGCGCGCCCGCAGAACGGGCAGTGAGCTTCTCGATCGCGGACGAACCGACGACACCCGACGCACTCGATCACCATGGCGCCCGTGACAACAGCAGGAGGCGATGGTTCTCGTCCACCGCTGAGACGAGAGGGGTACGAAGGCAGCGCTGCTTTGTGGTGTAGTCGTCGTGCGGCAGTGAGCAACGCGATGAAGTCGATGATCGGTCGAGCGGCGCTGTGCGCGAGCGTGTTGGCGACGGGCTGTGCGGCGCGGCCGGCGGGCCCAGCGCGACGCTCGTACAGCGCGGAGGATGCGGCGCTCTTGGGCGCGCCAGCGACGCTCAGCAATCACGACGGGCGCGACGCGGGCCGAGACACACCCTCGAGCGACGCAGCGGTCGATCGCGAGGCGGCGAGTCGCTGACAGCTCGCCCCCGCGCGAGTCGTCGAACCAGCGCCACGAATTCAACCGCTGCGAGCAGCGACACCAAACCAATACCGCGACGGTCGTAGTAGTTTTCTCTGTTCGCGGTCTTGGTTTGACTTGATTTCAACGGCTCGTTGAAAGAGCCGATCCGCTTGGGCATCTTCGATGCCCGTCGCGGGCGCGGTATAGTGACATCGCAGGGGACGGAGCTTCGGCGCTCACCGCTCAGGGACGGAGGAGAGTTCGGCGAGGCGTCGCGCGGGACACGGTGGTCCCGTCCGCGAGCTGACCGCTGCCGTTGGCGCCCCAGCACCAGATCCCCTGTGCGGCCGAGCGCGCGCAGGTATGCGCGAGCCCTGCAGAGATCTGCGTGATGTCCGGGGGAAGACCTTCGACCACCGTGGGGCGCGACGTTCGAACGAGCGTCGCCCGCTCGCCGGTCTGCCCCGATTCGTTGGCGCCCCAGCAGCGCACGAGGCCCGCAGCGAGCGCGCATACGTGGCTCGAGCGAGCGCTGCCGCCGACGCTCACTTGGGTCACCCCAGAGAGCTCCGCGATCGTGCGAAGCGAGCCCGATGGGAGCGCGCCGTCGTCGCCGAGCTCTGAGAACTGGTTGCCGCCCCAGCACTGAACGGTCCCCGCGGTGGTCCATGCGCATGTCGCGGTTCCGCCTGCAGAAATGCCGACGATCGAAGCAGCGAGGCCCGCGACGACGCGCGGCGCGTGCGAGTTCGCGACGGTGCCGTCACCGAGCTGGCCGCTGCGATTGAGGCCCCAGCACGAGACGCGATCGGCCACCAGCGCGCACGTGTGCTCGGCGCCCGCGCTCACCATGGACGCGCCGGTGATCGCGACGCTCTCTGCGGTGACCATCGTCGGGGGCGCGCCGCACTGGCCCGACCCGTTGGCGCCCCAGCAGCGAACCACGCCCGCGGCGTCGAGCGCGCACGTGTGAAATCCGCCCGCGCTCACCGCGCGCACCATCGGGATCGAAAGCCCGAACGCCGCGGCGCCGCACTGTCGATAGTTGTCGAGCCCCACGCACTGGACGGTGTCGCGCCAGCGAATGCCGCACTGGTGGCCGGCGCCCACGCTGAGCGAGCCTTCGACGATCGCGCCGCCGAAAGGCGCTGCAGCGGCGAGCCATCGCGTCGAGCTAACGCTCGGGTTGTTGCTGCGGCCAGCGGCGTAGATCGCGCCGCCCCCGCTCTCGACGAAGGTCGCGTTGCCGCCCGCGCGCACGGCGTCGAGCGAGGCGCACCGGGCGCCCAGGCACACGCCTGCGCAACGGGCGCCGCACGCGCCGCAGTTCTCTGGGTCGTTGACGATCGAGACGCACGCGCCGCCGACTCCGCAGCGCGCGTAGCCCTGAAAGCACTGGCATGCGCCGCTGATGCAGCGCTCGGCTTCGCCGCACCGGACGCCGCACGCACCGCAGTGACCGTTGTCCGATCGCACGTCGGCGCACCGGTCGCCGCACGCAGTGAGTCCCGCCGGGCAGCCGCAGCGGCCGCTCTGGCACTGCTGGCTGATTTCGCAACTGTCCCAGCAGCGGCCGCAGTGATCGAAGTCTGTTTGCGTGTCGACGCAGCGCTCGCCGCAGCGCTGTTGCCCAGCGGAGCACAGCGGCGCGACGTCGGCCGAGTCGACCACCCCCGCGTCGATCGCACTGTCAGGCGTCGCGTCTTGCGGCGCAACGCCGACACCACACCCCGAGAGAGCCACGAGCGCCGCGAGCGCTGCGCGATCAGCGCGCGCCACGACGGCGCCTCGCTTCGCTGCTGATGATCAATCCCAACGCCGCGAGCGCTGCGATGGTGGCGCTGTGATGATCGCCCTGGTGTGCGGGAGCGACCCGCGCTCCGCCGCAGCCGGGCTCGCCGGGCATGGGAGCCGAGCGCCTGAGCGCTCCCGCGTCGAACGTCGCGTCGACGGAGCCCGCATCCAAGTCGGAGCGAGGTTCGGCAGCGCGAACGCAGCGCCCCTCGACGCAGCGAACGCCGAGGCAACCCGGGCCGCACTGCTCGGTCGTGGTGCAGCGATCGGCCGGCGTTCCGCAGGCGACACACGCGCCGGCGAAGCACCACTGGTCCGAGAGGCACTCGGAGTTGTCGACGCAGATCGAGCTCGTCAGCGACGGCAGGGTGGCGTCGAAGGACGCGGGCGACTCCGCGTAGGCGCGCGCGCTGCACGCTGCGCTGCAAAGAAGCGCAACCAGCACGCGACGAAGCACGGACAATCGGAGCATCACAATCCCTCCACTCGAAGCGCCGCCGAAACGGCGACGAAGGGAGAGGTTATCGCAGTTGGCGACGGAGCACCAAGGCGCCGAGCGCTGCGCCCACGCTCACAAGCCATCGCGCAATGGCTGCGGGGACGCTCACTCCCTCACGAGCACCCGCTGGTGTCGATTGGCGTACTCGCTCGCCCTCGGCATCAGCTCGCTCTCGATGAGCGCGTACGTGCGATCGGGCTCCCGGCCGTCGATCTCGACCCAGCTCGTCGCGCCGCGATCGAACGCGTCCACCCAGTTCGTGTTGCGCTCGTTCATGAACTCCGCGCCTTGCCGCGCGGCGAGCGCGATGCCCTCGGCCATCAGCGCCCGCAGCTGCGTCGCGCCCACGGTCTTCAGCGCATCGAAGCAGTGACGGATCGTGGCTCCGCGCGTTTGCGCGAGAAAGACCTCGAAGCCGTTGCCGCCGACCATCGCGTTGATCATCGCGACGCCGTCGAGCGCGCGCACTTCGACGGGCATCGCCTTCAGCCGCGCGTCGTCCCATCGAAGGTCGACGAAGGTGCGCTCGGTGAAGTGCTCGATCCAGCTCGTGATGCGATCGACGTCGACGAGCGCGCCCTTCATCACCGCCGAGCGCGGCGCGAGCTCGTACGCAGGCGGCTTGCTCGGGCGTGCAACGGCTCGCGCCGAACTCACTCAGGTCGAGCGTGGCGAGCTCGATCGACCCGATGTCGAACCGAAGGGGAAGCTTGCGCTCGACCACCGCGCGAAGGGCGTCGAGGGTGTGACCAGAAGGCGCGCCGGTCATCGAGCAAACTCTGTTGTTACGTCCCCCGGGTCGTCGACGCTAGTCAGCGCGTCCGGCTGCTCGGCAGAATCGTTCAAGCTACCACGCAAGGGCTGCGCGCTGTGCGAGGCGCGTGTGGATTGAAAGATCCGCGGAGGCAGGCACGTCCAAGGCGACGCTCTCGGAAAAAGAGCGAACCGGCAGACTCTCAACGGCCCATAGAAAAGCCCGCGAGAACACGGTACCAACGCCGCAGTGCAACCCCGCGTGCGGGGGTGCGACGCAAGAGCATCAACCCACAGGTCCCATTGGGAGGTTTCTGGTGGCAGCAAGATCGGTTCAGCATTGGATGCGAGGCACGTGCTTCGCGGTGGTCGCGGTGGCAGCGCCGTCGACCGCGCTCGCGCAGAGCACGTACGCCGTCAACGTCGAGTCGACGCCCGCGGGCGCCGCGGTGCGCGTGGACAGCGAGTCGGCGCCTCCGGTGTGTCCCTCGACGCCGTGCCGAGCGCTGCGCCTCCCGCGTGGAGCGCACACGTTGTTCTTCACGCGTGACGGGTTCGTCCCGGGTCGGCTCGACGTGAACGTGCGCCGCGCGCGGGAGACGTTCACGACGTCGCTGACGCAAGCGGGCGCGATCTACGTGGCCAGCGACGTGGACGGCGCGCAGATCCGATTGGATGGACAGGGCGTCGGGACGACGCCGGGGCGGTTGAACAATGTTCCGCCTGGGGCGCACGTGGTCGAGATCGTGGCTGAAGGGATGCAGCCGTTTCGCGAGACCGTGAGCGTGGGCGCTGGCGCCGTCGCGACCGTCAACGCGACGATGCGTCCGCGGCAGGCTCCGACGGGGATCGTTCGCGTGATCGTGTCGAACCCGGGCGGGCCGACGCCGGCTGATCTTCAGGTCTCCTTCGACGGGACGCCCATGACGGGCTCGCCCCCGAGCCTCGAGAACGCGCAGCCCGGCCAGCACATCGTGCAAGTGAGCGCGAACGGGTTTCGCACGGTTCGTCGTCAGGTGGACATCACCGCAGGACAGACCGTCGCGCTCGCGATCGACCTCGAGCGCCAAGAGGTCGCGCCCACCGGCGGCAACGTTCGCGTGATCGTCTCTGCGGTCGAAGGCGCGGTCGTCACGCTCGACGGCGAGGTCCTCGCCGGAACGCCTCCGCAGCGCGACAACATCCCCGCGGGCACGCACATCCTTCGCGTGACCGCGCCGGGACGGCAGCCCTTCAGCGAGACGATCACCATCGAGCTCGGCCGCCAGCTCACGCGCGAGATCACCGAGCAGAACATGCCGGTGCAGCAGGTCACCAACCGCGTCTCGGTCACCTGCGGGACGCCCGAAGCGCACGTGTTCATCGACGGCCGCGACATGGGCACGTCGCCGTACATCCGTCAGGACCAGCCCGCGGGGACGTACACGGTCACGATCCGCGCGCCCGGCCACGACGAGTTTACGCAGCGCTGCACGGTGAGCGCGTCGAACACCTGTGAGGTCAACGCGACGCTCACGCGCACCGTCGGCCGCGGCGCGATCCGCGTCGAGCTCGCGCGCGCCGTCACGGGGGCGATGGTCAGCGTCGACGGCCGCGACCCGGTCGAAGTGGGCGCTGGACGAGACGTCCCCGAGATCGCCGCGGGCACGCGCGAAGTGCGCATTCAGGCGCCGGGCTACGAGGACTTCGTCACGACGGTGACCGTCCGCGAGAACGCGCAAGAGCGCGTGATGGCCACGCTGCGCCGCCGCCGCAACGGCCCCAACGGCGTGACCCTGCGCGAGCGCCGCACGGCGATCAGCACCTGGGGCGCTTCGCCCTTGTACTCGGGCGACGTCGCGTTCGACATGGGCGCTGCGTTCGGCGAGTACCCGCTCTACGCCCGCGGAACAGTGGGCCTCGTCCAGAGCCCCGACTGGGGCGTCGACGCGGGCTTGATGATCCGCTCGATGGGCTGGATGTGGGAGTTCGAGCTCCGCGGCCGCAGCGGCGTGCGGTTCTTGAACGGACTGTTCTCGCTCGGCGGCGAGATCGACCTGCGCGCTGGCCTCGGCATCTCGGGGCAGAACACCTTCGGCTTGAGCGCCTTCGCCGTGGCCTCGCTGCAGTCGCTCGCCCCCTCGGCGGACGAAGACAACGCCGACACCTCGGATGAGCGCGAGCGCACCAACCGCGCGGGCACCTTCGCGTTCTCGCTGCGCATCGGCCTCGACGCCTCGCGCGACAACCTCAACGGGATGCTCTACCGCGGATCAGGCGAGATCAACCCGCGCTTCGACGCGTGCAACGCGCGGCAGCCCGCGATGGGCTCGCTCCTCGCGAGCCCCTGCGGCGACGCGATGGGCCCCAATGCGTTCGGCCTCACCTCGACGCCCACCATGATGATGCCGTCGCCCATGCCGACGGTGCTCACGGACTTCGAGACCATGGCGCCCACTCGCAACGGCGCGCTGCTCGACGAGCGCGTCAAGACCGGCAGCCAGGGCATCCTGCGCGCGATCATTGGCCTCAACATCGAGGTCGGCCTCTCGCGCCACTGGAACCTCTTCGCCGGCATCGACCGCGTCATCACCTCGAGCGATCAGCCCGCGCGCCGCGCGATCTACCAGGGTTTCTGGCTCGGAAACGACTCGTTCACCTACGTCCGCCTCGGCGCGACGTACAAGTTCTGAGCGAGCTCGACGCGCACACCGGGGGGACGAGCCGCGCTCGTTTAGCGAGGGGACGAGCCGCGCTCGTTTAGCGAGGGGCCGCGCGACAGCCCGCGGGTTGCGCGCAGCGACCCTGCGCGTCGCACGCCCGTTGCGCGAACGACAGCCGGTCTTGCGCGAGCGAAACGCGCTCTGCGCTCGACGGCCCCGCGCCGGCCATGCACAGCGCCGCGGCCGAGACGCGATCGAGCGGGCGTTCGCTCGGCGCGCTGCTCTTTTCGACGCACAGCCCCTCGCGGCACTCGACCGCGTTGCCGTGGTGCCACGGTGGACAATCACGCGCGTGCTGACAGGTGACCGCGCGGCAGCGCGAGAGGTCGTGGCGCGAGACCCGCCCGTCGCTCGCGAAGCACACGTGGCACGCGCTCACGATGTGCGCGCCCGCCAACGCGAAGCCCGCGCGCTCGCCCGGCGCGCACGGCGGTGACGGCCGCGCTGCGGTCGGCGCGGTGACCTCTTCGCGACAGCGCCCGTTGGCGCAGCTCGTGCGGTACGAGCCCTCGTCGGTGTCGCCCATGGAGTACTGCGTTCCGCTGTCGCAGCTGGTGGCGCAGGCACACCAGAGCGCGGCGCCGAGCGCGACCCAAGCACGTCCAACATTCATCGCCCGCGTTGGCTACCGCAGACCGTGTGCAGCTACAACTCTCGCCGTGATCGAACCGCTCCCCTCGCAGGACGAGCTCGCGCAGTGCCTCGCCACGCTCGAAGCGCTGCACCGCATCGAGACCTCGAAGCTCGCGTCGATCCCCACGGTCGGGACCATCCTGTCCGCGGGCTACGCGCTCGCGCGCCGCGCGGGAAGCGCCCTGCGCGACCGTGACTGGAAGCGCCCGCGTCGCGCGGACGAGCCGCCGCTCGACGACGCTCCCCGAGACGAGACCGAGCCCGAGACGACCAAGAAGCGCAGGCCGTTCAGCGACCCCGACGCCGCGCGCGCGATGACGTCGGACGAGCTCAGGATGAGCGAGCGCGCTCGCCCCGCGGACCGAACGCTGCGCTGCTACCTCTGCGACGAAGAATACCGCGGAGATCCCAGCGATTCATCGCGCCAGTGCGCCTCGTGCGCCGCGCTCTCGGCGAGCAAACGCGCGCGCGCAACGGACCTCCGCGGGCGCGTCGCCCTCGTCACCGGAGCGCGCATCCGCATCGGCTACGCGGTCTCGCTCTCGCTGCTTCGCGCGGGCGCGCACGTGCACGGGACCACGCGCTTCACAGCGGCGGCGATCGAGCGGTTCGCGCGCGAGCCCGACTACCACCAGTGGTCCGAGCGGCTCGAGCTGCACGCGCTCGACCTGTGCGACCTCCCGTCGACCGAGCGGTTCGCCGAGCGCATGGCGCGGACGCTCCCCGCGCTGGACATCCTCGTCAACAACGCCGCGCGCACCATCGATCACCCGCCCTCGTGGCTCGACGCGATGCGCGCGCTCGACGCGGGCGCGAAGGCCCGGCTGCCCGCCTCGCTCGCAGCGGCGACGCCCTCGCTCGACGATCGCGCAGCCGCGACGACAGCACCCGCGATGGTGGACGAAGAAGGGCAGCCCCTCGATGAGCGCGCGCGCAACGCGTGGAGGGCGCGCATCGGCGAGGTCTCGCTGCGAGAGCTGCTCGCGGTGCACGCGGTCAACGCGCTCGCGCCGTTCGTGTTGATCGATCGGCTCCGCGCGCTGATGACGCCGGGCGACGCGAGGCCGCGCTTCGTCGTCAACGTCACGTCCCCAGAGGGGCGCTTCTACCGTCGCTACAAAGGGCCGTGGCACCCGCACACCAACATGGCCAAGGCGGCGCTCGACATGCTCACGCGCACGTGCGGCGAAGAGCTCGCGCAGGCGGGGCTCTACGTCACCAGCGTGGATCCTGGCTGGGTGAGCGACCTGCATACGCACGCCTCGCGCGCGGCCATCGTAGACCGCGAAGACTGGGCTCCACCGGTGTCGCTCACCGACGCCGCGGCGCGCGTGCTCGACCCGGTCTACTCCGCGCTCGACGGAGAAGCGCCGCTCTGGGGCGTCGCGCTGCGCAACTTCTCGCCGTGCCCCTGGTGAGCGCTCAACCGGGCGCGATCAGCCTGCGTCGACCGTCGCGGCTCACTTGCTGCGCGGGCAGCGGCGGGTCGCCCGCGCGCAGTCGATCCCAGCGCTGGCACGTCACTTCTTTGTGCTGCTGGTCCAGCGCCTCGCAGTAGTTCGTAAACTTGCAGCGCCGCACGGACGCGCCCTCGCCCGCGCGCACCTTCGCGAACCAGTCAGGGTCCGCGAGCGACTGCCGCGCGCTGGCCACGATGTCGCAGTCGCCCTCTTCGAGCGCGCGCTCGGCGAGCGTGAAGCTGTTGACTCCTCCCGCGCCGACGACGGGGACCGAGAGGCCCGCGTCACGCAGGGCGGCGCGGATCGCTCGGCTGTAGTGCAGGTTGCGCCCGAAGGGTCCGCGCGCGTCCGACCGCACCGTCGGCATGCACTCGTGGCCGCTCGGGCCGGTGTACGGATAGGCCGCGTGGCCGACCTTGGGCTGCGCGGCGTCGTCGAACTTTCCGCCGACGGAGACCGAGATGAAGTCGCTGCCCGCGCGGGCGAATTCGACAGCGAATCGAGCGGCGTCTTGAATTCGGGTGCCGCCGTCGATGGCCTCGTCGCCGAGCATCCTGAGCCCGACGACCCGCTCGCGCGAGACCGCGGCGCGCGTGGCGGCGAGCACCTCGAGCGGCGCGCGCAGGCGCCCTTCGAACGAGCCTCCGTAGCCATCCTCGCGGGTGTTGGTCGCCGACAGCAGCGAGGCCATCGTGTAGGCGTGCGCGTAGTGCAGCTCGACGCCGTCGAACGCCGCGCGCTCGGCCCTGCGCGCAGCGTCGGCGAAGAGCGCAGGGAGCTGCTCGGGCAGCGCGCGGATGTGCGGGAGGTGCGTGTCCGTGACGCGCTCGCGCGCTCCGTAGCGGAGGTCTTCGAGCTCGCGCGCGGTGAGCACGCGCTCGAGCGAGGCTTCGTCGAGCGCGGCGATACTGGCGCGAAGGGCGTCGTCCTCGGGCCACGAGCGCGGATCGAGCCCCGTGAGCGCGGAGAGCCGCTCTCGATGACCGTCGGTCACCCTGAGAAATCGCTGAAAGAACTTCGATGGCTCGGGCCTGCGACGGATCGACAGAAAATCGATCAGCTGCACGAAGAGCAGGGTCTGTCCCGAGGACGCCTCGCGCACGGCGTCGGTGAGCTTCGCGAGGCCGTCGATGTACCGATCGTCGCTGACGCGCAGGAGGGGGCCGGACGCGACGTCGCGCACGCCCGTCGCTTCGACGACGATGACGCCCGGCCGGCCGCGGGCGAAGCGCGCGTACCAGTCGATCACGCGGTCGGTGACGAAGCCCTCGTCGCTGGCCCGCCACGGGACCATCGCGGGGATCCACGTGCGCGAGCGCGCCTCGCGCAGACCGATTCGAACCGGAGAAAACCAGCGCGAACGCGCGGCTTCGTCCTCGCTCGGCCAGCGCTCGTCGGCGACGGGATGAACCACGGTGAGCGCGCGCACGTCACGGCCCCCTTCGCGCGACGAAGGCGTCGAGCGCCGCGCCGTAGCCGCGAGAGCGTTCGTCGCGGCCGACGCACTCGAAGACGAGCTCGTGCGTTCCGCGGGAGACGGGCGTGGGCTGAGACTCGGTGATCATGGTCGAGAGCGAGGGCGCGTAGCCGCGGATGGTGAGCAGCGGTCGACCGTCGAGCGCGACGCTGTAGTCGCCGAAATCCGGGCCACGGATGCCCAAGATGGCCACGGGACCGCGGGCCTCGCCAGCGACGTCGAACGTGACGCGGAGGCGCGAGCCGGGGCGCGCGTGCTCGACGAGCAAGACGCGTCCGCCGCTGGCGATGAGCGTCGGAGCGAGCCTGCGCGACTCGTAGCGAGAGGCCTTGAGCCCAGAGGGCCATTGAAACGCAGGCCACATGCTCTCGAGCTCGACCGAGAGGTCGTCGCGCACGGGGCCGAGGCGCAAGAGCTCGAGCGTGTTGCGCGCGTTGGGGACGAACACGGGCCAGCTCGGGTGCGCTCGGCGCAGCTCGCGCGAGCCAGCGTCATCGCTGACAGCCACGACGCGCGCGCCGCGATCGAGCCACGGATCGAAGCCGGTGATGGCGTGGAAGAGGTCCGAGGCGAGGATGATTCCCTGCGGATTGGCTGCTCTTTCGATGACAGGGCGGATCCAGGGGAGGCGCTCTCGCAGCTCGGGTTCCATCGTGGGGACGAGCAGCCAACGGACGCCCTGCCCCGCGGCGCACGCGGTGAAGAGCGCGAGCGCGAAGGCCCCGTGCGGCGCGAGCTTGGGCCACCGCGACGACGGAAGGGCCCCCATGCGCGCCACGAGGTAGAACACAAACGGCGCCGCAGGAAACAAGTGCCGCGCGCCGAACAGCGGCGCGTTGCCGTAATAGAAGAGCCCGTACGCGAGCGTCAGCGCGACGACGAACAGGGCCGCAAACGTGGCCCTCCACGACGGTCGCAGCGCCGAGAGAAACAGCGCGAGCGCGAGCAAGTGTCCGGGCGAGAGCAGGTCGTCTCCGAACACGAGCGCGCGTGATCGCGCGACGGCCCACGCGCGGCGGGGCGTGTATCCCTCGGGCCCCATCGCGGCGCGATCGTCTCCGTGCTCGACCTCGCAGCCGACGTCCGGGCCGAACCCCAAGCGATGGCAGGTCGGAGGCCAGTCCGAGCGCGCGAAGTACGCTCGCTGCGTGGGCGTCGTCCACGAGCCGGTCGCGCTCTTCTGGTGCGCGGCCACGAGCAGGACGAACGGCAGCGCGGCGATCATCGCGGCGACGAGCGACGCCCACACCACGCGACGCGCCCCTGCGCGCCAGACGGCCCAGAGCGCTTTGGCCCCCAGCGCGGCGACGAAGAGCGCGATCACCAGCCCGTCGAGCAAACGCGCGGCGAAGGCCCACGCGACGAGCGCTGCGATGGCAGCCACGCGAAGGGCCCAGCGCTTCTCTGCAGCGCGGCCGTCGTCGTGCGAGAGGGCCGAGAGCGAGAGCGCGAGGGCGCACGCGAAGGCGCCGAGCGCGGCGACGAAGGCGTGCGAGAGCAGGTCCGTGGTCTCGAGCGCGCGGGCGAAGCTGGGGACCGCGAGCAGCGCGGCGGTGCGGGCGACGAGCTCGCGCGTGCGTTGATTGTGTGTGTCGTCGTCGTCGCTGAATCGGTCGCCCTCTGCGAGGCGGCGGGCGAGCGCGTAGATCGACCACGCGAGCAGCATGGCGACGACGATCCCCGCGGCGAACGGGCGCCCCACGCGCACAAACGGCACGAGAAACAGCGGCCACCCAGGGGGAAACACCCCGTGCAGCGCCCCGTCCGCGCCCTCGAAGAGAAACCGCAGCGAGAACGCTTGTCGGGGCAGCTCGAGCGGGGTCCCGAAGGAGCCGTGCGACATCGCGCGGGCTTGAAACCAGTACACCGCGCCGTCGGGGCTCAGCGTGTGCCCGCGCGCGATCCAGCGCAGCGAGAGCTCGGTGAGCCCCGCTTGCGCGAGCGCGACGAGGCCGATGAACACCGCGCGCGGCGGCGCGAGCACGGCCCGCTCGAACGCCCTTCCCACTGCAGGGAGCCCCGCGGCGACGGCCAGCGTCGCGACGAGCGCGTACACCGCGGGGCGATGCAGCCGGTGCGCGAGCAGGGCGAGCATGGGCCAGGTCATCGCGAGCCACACGAGCGCCGAGAGCGTCGAGAGCGCCCTCGTGACCAGCGCTGAACGATCCATAGAAACAGCTGGGTTTTGAGCGGTCATCACGGATTTTGCCGCTCGTTTGATCTCGTCCGTGGCGCAGGCTTCGCGAACGGCGGCGGGATGTTGTACACGAGCTTCGCCGTGAGCGAACCCGCCGAAACCGCGAGCGCGACCGAGCCGGTCGCCCCTGAGAAGAGCCCTGCAGCGCCAACGGATGCTGCCTCGGGCGCCCCCAGCGAAGAGGCTCCGCCGAGGCCTGCGCTCGCGTTGGCGCTGCTGGCGTTGGCCTCGAGCTCGCTCGTCACGACCGAGGTGCTCGTCACGCGGCTGCTCTCGGCGGTGACGTGGTACGGGCAGGCGTTCTTCGTGTTGTCGCTGGCGATGGTGGGGCTCGCGGCCGGGTCGCTCGACGCCGATCGCGCGAGGGAGAGCGGCGTCCCGTGGAGCACGTTCTGCGCGTCGCGGCTCGCGCGCGCGGCGGTGGGCATCCTCGTGGCGACGACGGTGGCGTGCTTTCTTCCGGTGCAAGCGGGGACCGCGAGCGCGTCGCTGCTGCGCCTGCTGCTCTTGTCCGCGGTGTGCACGTGGCCGCTCGCCTCGGGCGGCGCGGTCGTGGCGCGGTTGATGGCCGACGCGAAGACCAACACCGCGACGTTGTACGCCGTGGACCTCGGGGCTGCTGCGGTCGGAGCGCTGGCTCCGTTGTTGATGCTCGGGCCGCTGAGCGCGCCGGGCGCGCTGGTGTTCGTCTCGCTGGTGCTCTTGCTCGGGTCCGCTGCGGCGGCGCCTGCGCAGCGCCGCGGGGGGATCGCGGGCGCGGTGCTGTGCGCGCTGCTGCTTTGGATGGGATCGAGCGGCTCGATCGACCTCGAGCCTCGGTTTCTCAAGGGCCTCCCCCGCCCTGCCACCGCGCGCCTCCGCTACAACGGGTGGAACGCGCTCTCGCACGTGATGCTCACGGAGTTCTCCGAGCAGCCGATCGCCCTGTGGTCGCCTTCGCCGCTCACGCCCAACGTGCAGATCCGCGCTGCGACGGCGCTGATCGACGGCGAAGCGGGCACGCCCATGTACGCCAACGATCGCCCCGAGCTCTTGCGGGCGCTCAAGCTCGATGCGGTGTTCACGGCGCACGAGCTTCGGCCCGACGGCGCTGCGTGCGTGATCGGCGTGGGCGGAGGCAGGGACATCGCCGCGGCGCTCATCGCGGGACACGACCCTGTGTACGGCGTCGAGATCAACCCCGCGATCCGCGCGATGCACGACTCGGCCGCGGCCGAATCGAACCTCGTCAACGACCCGCGCGTGGTCATTCAGATCGGCGACGGGCGCGTGGTGTACGCGCGCAGCAACGTGCAGTGCAGGGTGCTTCAGGCTTCGCTGGTGGACACGTGGGCTGCCACGGCGGCGGGGGCCTTCGCGCACGCAGAGGCGACGCTGTACACGCGCGAGGCGTGGTCGGTGTTCTTGCGTCGCGTCGAACCCGACGGCGTGCTGACGTTCTCGCGTTGGTACAACCCGCGATCGATCGACGAGACCGCGCGGCTGCTCGCGCTGGCGATGTCGTCGCTCATGGACCGCGGAGCGCGATCGCCGCGCGATCACATCGCGCTCGTCGGCAGCGGCCGCGTCGCGACCATTCTGGTGTCGCCGTCGCCCTTCTCTGCGGCGGACCTCGCGACGCTGCGCTCGGTGACCGAACGATACCGATACACGCTGGTGGCGGTGCCGGGCGAGGCCGCGCGATCGCCGCTGCTCGAGAGCATTCTGTCAGCGCGAACGCTGGCTGAAATCGACAGGGCGGGAGACGCGCGCGGGCTCGACACCTCCGCTCCGACCGACGACAGGCCGTTCTTCTTTCAGCTCGCTTCGGCGCGCATGTGGCTCACGCCGTGGCGGCTCTTCTCGGTCGACGCGGGCTCTGGGGGCGTGATCGCGGGCAACATCACCGCGGCGCGCGAGCTCGTGACGACCTTCGCCGCGGTGCTGTTGGTGGGAGCGTTCTTGCTCGGCAGGCCGCTGGCCCGAGCGTTTCGCGGCGACACGCTGCCGGGCGCGGCCAGCGCAGGGTATTTCGCTGCCCTGGGCTTCGGCTTCATGGTCGCCGAGATCGCCCTCGTGCAGCGCATGCACGTGGTGCTGGGGCACCCGACGTGGGCGTTGATCGTCGTGCTCGCAGGGCTGCTCGTCGCGATGGGCGCAGGCAGCGCGCTCTCGCCTCGATGGATCAAGAACCCCCGCGCGGTGTCCGTGTTGTGCGTGGTCGTGGCGCTGATGCTCGTCGTTGCGGCGTTCGTGGTGATCCCCGTGGTGGCGCGGAGCGCGATGTTCGCGACGCTGTGGACGCGCGCGGCGATGGCCGCGACGGTGAGCATTCTGCTGGGGATTCCGCTGGGAATGTGCTTTCCCGCGGGCCTCCGCTTCGTCGAGCGCGGCCGCGGCGCGCCCGCCGCCCTGGCCATCAACGGCGTCACCGGCGTGCTCGGCAGCGTGGTCGCGCTGGTCGTCAGCGTCGCCAAGGGAATCCCCACTTCCTTCGCCCTCGCCGCTGCGGTCTACCTCATCGCCGCGCTGCTCGGCCCCTCCCGCTGGAAGCCCGTCGCGCCGCAGGCTTGATCGCTCAGCGGCACACGCCGCTCATGCACGTCAGGCCGCCAGGGCACGCGAAGCCGCACGCGCCGCAGTGGCTGTTGCTCGTGCGCGTGTTGGTCTCGCAGCCGTTGCCCGCGTTGCGATCGCAGTCACCGAAGCCCGCGTTGCACGTCGCGACGACGCAGGTGTTCATGCGGCAGTCGGGCGTTCCGTTGGCGACGACGCAGCGGTCGCCGCAGGCGCGGCAGTTGGTCACCGACCCGAGCGTCGTCTCGCAGCCGTTGGCCGCGATCCCGTCGCAGTTGCCGAAGCCCGCCGTGCACGCGCCCACCGCGCAACGGCCCATCGCGCACGCCGCCGTCGCGTTCGCGAGCACGCAGCGCGAGCCGCACATCCCGCAGTTGCTCGTGGTCGACAGCGGCGTCTCGCAGCCGTTGGCCTGCATCGCGTCGCAGTTTCCGAAGCCCATCGAGCAGCCCAAGAACGTGCACGCGCCGCCGTTGCACGCGGCGTTTGCGTTGGGATAGCTGCACGCGACGCCGCACGCGCCGCAGCTCGTCAGGCTCGTCGCGACGTTGGTCTCGCAGCCGTTGCCAGCGTTGCCGTCGCAGTTGGCGAAGCTCGGATCGCAGCGCAGCGAGCACGTCCCCGCGCTGCACAGCGGCGCGGAGTTGGGGCGGTTCGGGCACATCGTCCCGCACGCGCCGCAGTTGTTGGCGTTGGTGTTGAGGTTGCTCTCGCAGCCGTTGCCCGCGTTGCCGTCACAGTTTGCGAAGCCCGCGGTACAGGCTGCGATCTGGCACATCCCCACGTTGCACGCGGCCGAGGCGTTGGCGTAGCTGCACACCGTGGCGCACGTCCCGCAGTGCGTCGGATCGGTCTGCAGATTCACGCACGTCCCGCCGCAGCGCGTGGTGCCAGCGGGGCACGACGCTACGCACGAGCCGCGGTTCGAGTCGCACAACGGCGTCGCGCCGCTGCAGGTGTTTCCGCAGCGGCCGCAGTTGAGGACGGTGTCCGTCGGGGTCTCGCAGCCGTTCGCGGCGTTGCGATCACAGTCTCCGAAGTTGGCGCTGCACGTGTACGCACAAGCGCCGCCGGTACAGCTCGCGCGGCTGTTGGGCCTCGCGACGCACGCCGTCCCGCAGGTCCCGCAGTTGAGCAGCGAGTCGAGCCGCGCCTCGCAGCCGTTGAGGGGGTTGCGATCGCAGTCTGCGAAGCCGGCGGGACAGCCTCCGTCCGCGACGACGCCAGAGTCCACGCGGACGCCGGTGTCCGTGCGCGCGTCCATCGCGACGCCCGTGTCGACCACCATCGCGTCCATGGACACGCCGGTGTCGGCCACCATCGCGTCCATCGCGACGCCCGTGTCCATCGGCTCGCTCGCGTCCGCGGCGGCGTCGTCGATCGCGACGACGTCGGGCATCGCGGCGACGTCGAGCTCGGCGTCGGCCGTCGCGTCACCGAGAGCGCTCGTGTCCGCGGCGGCGTCCTGCACGGGGGTGGGCTCGGGACCGGTGGTTCCGGTGTCGACGCGCGAGACGTCGGCAGAGTCCGACCGCGGCGCAGCGTCGCCCGCGTCGGGCTGCATGGGCGCCCCGCACGCGGCGAACGCGAGCGAGAGACACAGGGCGCTCGCCGCGCGCAGCGGCGAACGAGCGGACGAATCGCGGGCGGTTGTCATTTCCGGTGAGCGTACAAGAAACGAGCGAGCGGCAATACACGGGCGCAGGGCAAGCGGGGCGCAGGGCAAGTGCTGCGAGCGCGCGGGTGCGCGGCCCCCACCCGCGCTGCGAGCGAGCGAAGAGTGCGCGGCCCCCACCCGCGCTGCCGCGCGCCCCGCCCCCGCGCAAAGCGCAAGGGCGGCGGCTCAGCGTAGTGAATCGGGCCTGTAAATTGTCAGGTGATTCTCGCCTGCGCTCGCGCTGCGAGCGCCACCCAGTGAGTGAATCACGATGTCTCCGCAGCAGATGCATGCGTATGGCGGCGACGATCA
>JAAFIF010000014.1 GCA_013298625.1 Myxococcales bacterium | reverse complement strand
CGCGGAGGTCACGCGTGCGGCGCGCCATCAAGATGGCGCGCTTGCGTGCGGCAGAGCCGACAAGCGCTCGGGCACGAGGCCCGAGCTGAGGCACGTGAGCGTGAGCGCGATGGGCGCTAGAGCGTGACGAGGTGCTGGTGTTTCAGCGGGAGAAAACCAGTAACCGTGCGGGCGCTGATGCCCGGCCCCTTGGGCTGCGGGCTCTTTCGCCGCTGTTTCTCCACACAAGATTTGGGCAACCATGAGCCCTTGGGCTCCGGGCACTTTCGCCGCTGTTTCTCCAGGCAGAATTTGGGTAACCATGAGCCTTTGGGCTGAGGGCCGATTCGGCTGTCATTTTCCACGCAGAAATTGGGCAACGATGAGGGTTTGTCCTCTGGCCATGCGTCCACCGGGCCAGCTGTTGCGCATCACCTACGCCACCGCGTTGCTGCCGTGCGTCCGTTGGGCTGTGGCTCGACGGCGTACGCGGTCTAGAAGGTGGACGACGGACTCGATGTCGAACGACGCGCAGAACAAGACGCCATTGCAATCCGACGCGTTGTCCGCGCTGGTAGACGTTGCCTCGAAGTGGCTCTTGCTCGGGCCCGTGCTGGTCATGTGTCGATATCTGCGGCGCGGCGGCGCCGCGGACTGGTTGGTGGTCCGCTCGCCTTCAGAGCTGCAGCAACAGCTGCGCGCATTGCCAATAGGAACGGAGGTGCTGGTCTTCGCTCCGTCTGCGATGGACTCATTTGTCTTCGTTTCTGGCGATTCCGTTGATCTCGACGAACGGCTCGCGCGTGTCGCTGACGCTCCCATCGTCCTCGCGATCGGAGTCGACTATGTTCCTCGTTGGAACTCTGATCCCAGTTGGACGTCAGCGGAGCGCGACGAAGATCTTCGCGCGATCGTACGAGAGCTGCTCTCGCGCAGCAGCGCCGTGTACGTTGGCCCAGAGCCAGACTATTGCAGCGTTCTGCCTGAGGTTCTTGTGTCCGCGGTCATCGGAGGCGTGTCGGGGCCGAGGTAAGCGCTCACGCCGCGCGCCCGTCGCCCGCGGGCGCTCGGGCGTCGCGCTGCAGCGAGGCGATCTCGCGGCGCGTCGCGGCGATCTCGCTGTCGAGCTCCCACACGCGGGTCGCGAGCATCATCCAGCCGCTCACGCTGATGAAGCTCGTCGTCATCACGCCCCACAGGCCCGCCCACTTGCTGATCGCGAAGCACCCGACGCCCATCGCGCAGAACACGAAGAACCCGTTGCGGTAGATGGGCTTGCGCTGGAGATATCCCGCGCGGGTCTCTTCGAGCTTCGCGATCCACTGCAGGTACTTCTCGACGCGCACCGCTCGGACGGCCGCGGGCAGCTCGTCGA
The DNA here is from genome assembly GCA_013298625.1 of Myxococcales bacterium. Classification (GTDB taxonomy): domain Bacteria; phylum Myxococcota_A; class Polyangia; order Polyangiales. Next base: position 129,609 of record JAAFIF010000014.1, on the reverse strand, counting down.
GGGCGACCATCTTCGGCGCGCGGCGAGAGTCCATCGCGCGCGATGGTACACCGCGCGGGAGGTCACTCGACGAGGATGACTGGACCGGTGATTCCCTCGCGGCGGCCCGACGGGTCGCGCACTTCGAGCGCAGAGAGCGAGTAGCGACCGGGGCGCGCGAGGCGAAGCTCGACCGTCGCGTCGAGGGTGTCTGCGTCCGCCGAGAACCCGAGCACGAGCAGCCCGTCGCGCTCGGCCCAGGACGCGATCGCGCGCGCCGTCACCAATCGATCCAGCGCGCGCTCTTCGATCCGCGCGTACGGCGGCAGCGTGAGCCACAGCTCCGTCGCGCGCGAGCCCGAAGGGCGCCCCGCGTGCACGCGCACGGGGACGATCGCGCCGCGCGTCGCGCGCTCGGGCGTGGTCGCAGAGAGGGTGTTGCTGCGCTCGATCGCGGGCAGCGCGCTCCACCGCTCGATGTCCAGCGAGACCTGCGCGGCGAGCGCGCCGGTGTACTCGACTTCGACCACCCCCGGGCCCGCGCCGATCGCCTCGTCGAGCTCGATCTGCCGCAGCGAGAGCGCGCTCGCCCACGGATCACTCGGATCGATCCGAACGCGGCGAGCCTCGCGGCCATCGACCCTCACGATGACCTCGGCGCCGTCTCGCTCTCGTCGCGTGCCAGCGAGCGAGAGCGCGCGCAGCGCGAGCGCGCTGGTCTCGGGCGACGCCCAGGACTCCCATCGCGCGCGGTGCGAGCGAAGAAACGCGCTCACCTCGCGCAGCTCTCCGGCGGCTTCGCGCGGGGCGAGCTCGTGGAGCGCGAGCAGCGCTGCAGCCGTGGCGTACACGCGATCGCTCGAACCCCACGACCCAGGCTCGACCGTCTGCTGCCGACGCCACGCGAGCAGCGCGCGCGCGGCGCGGATCGCGATCGCGCTGAGCTGCGAGGGCGCGTGCGGGCCTGCATCGGGGCCCGCGTCGGTCGTCAGCCTCGCGATCAACCTCGACTTCAACGTGGGAAACGCCTGTTCGTTCGCCGCGAACGCCGTCCACAGCCGAAGCGCTTCGACGAAGGTGCTCGCGTCGGCTCCGACCCCGCGCTCGATCCTCGCGTGCGCGGCCACGAGCGTGCGCTCGGCGGCGAACGGCCCGTCCGCGATGCGCGCGTCGCGGTCGGGGCCCCACTGGCGCAGCAGCTCGTCGCGGCGACCGATGAGCAGCGCGCGCAACGCGATCATGCGATCGCTCTCGGGGATCGAGGGTCTCAGCTGCGATCCGAGCCGATCGAGCGCGCTCTGCAGCGCGGACTGCGGCAGTCGGTACCCTGCGCGCTTCGCGCGAGCGAGCGACTCGACCAGGCTGGCCGTGGCGCGAAGCGAGCGGTTGAGCGCGGCCTGCGCGCGCTCGTCCTGCGCGAACCCGAGCAGGGCGAAGAGCGACTCGGCGGCGAGCGCTTCGGCGCGCTCTCGAACCGCTGCGGGGCCCTCGGCGTCGGCCAGCTCGATCGAGGCCGTGAGCATCGCGGCGACCGCGCGGAGCTCGTCGCGCCCGGCGTGCGAGGCGTAGTCCATCGCGGGCTCCCACGCGGTGGACTCTGGCAGCGCGACGGACAATCGCGCGACGCGATAGCCCGCGGAGCAACTGCGCTGCGCCGTAGCGACGCAGTCCGGGAGCGTGTCGCTCACGGTCGCGCTCCACCGCGGCTGCGCGGGCGAGAGCGACTGCGAGAGGCGCTCGTGCGAGGGGCTTCCTGCGGGGCGCACCCACGTGTCCGCGCGCAGCACGTCGACGAGGGACGCGGCGCGCGCCTCGGCTTCGTACCGCGCTCGGCCTGCGCGCTGCGCGGTCACTCGGTAGCGGACCGCGCGCTGTCCTCGCGCTGCGACGGTCGCGTGCGCGGGCTCGAGCGGCTCGACCGTCCAGTGCGGAGCGCGGAGCGCAAAATCAACTTCGACTGGAGAATCAGTGATGTTTCGCGCGACGAGGGTCACCGTGGCGACGTCGCCCGCCGTGAGCGTGTCGGGGACGTCCGCGCGCACGTAGAGGGGCTGGCGAACGGTGAGCGTGGCGCGGGCGAGCGCGATTCCACCTTGGCGATCGCTCGCGAGGACGTTGATCTGGTGCTCGCCGATCGTCTCGGGGACGCGCACTTGCAGCGCCGGCGCCGAGCCGCCTCCCCGCGCGCGAGGGAGCCACAGGGACGTGTCGTCCGCGCCGGTGCGCACGATGAGCAAGGGCGCAGCCGCGGAGGGTTCGTCGTCGACGAGCGCGCGGCCTCGGGTGTTCTGCACCTCGCCGCCCGCGCCGCCGCGGCGACCGCGAAGGCCTGTGCCCGTGCCGTGGCCGATCGTGCCGAAGCTGCCGAGGCCGATGGTGCCCTCGCCCGTTCCTCCTCCGCCCCAGCCCGTGCCAGTGGCGCCGAGACCGCCGAAGCCAAAGGCGTCGCCGATGGTGTCGCCGGACAGGTTGTCGTTCGAGCTGTCAGCGCCAGACTCGGTGAGCCCGCCGAACGGCGACACGATGCCCGACTCGCCATCGGCCGCGCCGAGCGCCGCGAAGATGCCGTTCTCACCGGGAACCCTGGCCGTGCTCCGCTCGGGCCACAGGACCGCGGCGTCGTTCTCGGGGGGCGCGCCCTCGTGCATTCCAAAGGACATCAGCCAGCCGATGTCGTGGCGGTCCGGCCCCCACGTGCGCTGCACCACCGGCCAGGTGAGCGTCTGCGCGCCGGTGCTCGCGAGCACTTTTTGCTGCGGGTCGTAGAAGCGATCGAACGGAGGGTGCTCGTACGGGTCGAGCATGTTGATCACCCCTCGGTCGACGACGCTCACGCCGAGCGCCGCGGTCACGGGCCGACCATCGCGGGCGACGTCCACGCGCACCGTCGCAAGCTCGCCCGGCCGAAGCGTCTGCTCGACTCCGTGCAGCGTCGCTGTGAGGTGCGAGACCGCGCCGACCGCGAGGGTCTGCCCGTCGGTGAGCAAGCCGATCGACTGGCGACGGTCGCGGTAGACGCTCTCGACGCCGAGCGTGTAGAGCGTGACGAGCATCGAGCCCCACGAGGGAGGACGAAGGATCGCGCGGGCGCGGGGATCGCCGTCGACGGTCTCGATCGGGATCGACAAGCTGTCGATGATGGCGCCCGAGCTGTCCGTCACGTCCCCGTGCACCACGCGCTCGACCGGCTCGACCCCCGCGGGAAACCTCACCGTGATCGTCACCGGCTCGCGCTCGCGGATCGTGCGCTCGGCCACGCGAGACTGCATCGGTCGAACGCTCGTGAACGGCACTGTCAACCGCGCGATCGCCCCTCGCGCGTCCGTCGCGAACGCCTCTGCTGAGCACTCGTTTGGCGGCATCGCGAAGCGAAAGTGCGCGACGCCCGTGTCGTCCGTCTGCGCCTCGAGCGAGACGCCGCAGCCCTGCAAGCGCACCCCCTTGCCGCGCTGCACGACGGAGTCGAGGTCGATCAATCGCAGCGCGACGTCGACGGTCTCGCGCGCGGCGTAGCCGTTGCGGTCGAGCTCGAGCGTCGCGCGGTACGGGTTGTCGACGACGCGCATCGTGCGAACGACGGTGTCTCTGCGCTGCGTCGCGTCGATCGCAGAGATCTCCACGCGCAGCTCGCGGTCGTCGCGAAAGCGCGCGAGCTGCTCTGCGCTCAGCTCGAACGAGTGCGGACCCGGGCCGATCACCTCGCGCGGGGCGAGCGCGAGCCGCGCGTCTCCTTCGCCGAGCGAGACCTCGACGCGCGCGCGGGTGAACGGCGCCCCGTCGAGGTACCCGAGCGTGACCGTAAACGGGACGGTGCGCATCGCCGGCGTGAGAAACTCGCCGAGCGTGTGGCGCACTTCGATCACTGGGGTCTCGAAGCGACGGATCTGAATGGGCGCCTCGGCGCGGCTCGCCGGCGGCTCTGCTGCTTCGCCCCAGCCGAAGCTCCTGCGGTTCGTCGGTCTATCGGGCGGGACGTGCGTGGCGACGAGCTTGTATGCGCCCTCGGGGAGGTTTCTCGGCAGAGCGATGTCCAGCGCGCCCACGCCGTCGTCGTCCGTGTGCACGCGCGCGCCGCCGACGGGCTGCCCGTCGGGGCCTTCGAGAGAGACCGAGACGGTCTGCTCGGGCGAGGCGACGTATTCGCCGCGGAGCTTCCACGCGAGGGCGCGCACGCGCACGGTCTGCCCCGGTCGGTACACGCCGCGATCGGCGTGGACGTACACGATCGGCCGCTCGAATTCTTGGCTGCGCGAGTGAGATTGGAACTCCAGCTCTCCGCGGTACCACTTGTGGTCTTCGCCCTCGCACGCGACGCGCAGCGCGGCGACTCGGTTGCCAGCGGCCTTGCGAAACGCGAACGCCCCGTGCTGGTCCGCGCGGCCGACGTGGGTCTCGCCGAGGTAGAAGTCCGCGCGCGCGCAGCGCTCGAGCGACGGGGTAAACGCGACGGCGTGCACGAAGGTCCCCTCGTCGGCCCAGGCCTGAAACGGTGCGTTCATCACGATGCGCGCGGGGCGGTCCTCCCAGCGGTGCGCGTTGCGGGGGAGCTGGTGTCGATCACCGGGGGTTCCGATGCGGACGTCGATCGCGTCGGGGGCGCGCGTGGGGCGTGCGCTGCCGTCGCTCGCAGGGGGCGCGTGCGCGAGCCGTCGCGGAGCCTCTCGCCCCGTCGCGCGGCCGGGCAAGTGGCAGTTGCGAACCGGCGCGATCGCCGAGAGCGTCGCGAACAGGACGAGCGGGCGGATGCTCATGCGGGCTGCGGGTACGGACACTACGCGGGGGGCGGATGTTCCCGCGAGCTGCGAAATCGCTGCTGGGGCGCGGTCGCTGAAGGCAACGCCCTCGGCGCGGGCGCGCGACGTGAAAGAGCGCCGCAGAATTCGTTGGGCTGTCGATGTCGATCAACGCGGGCGAGCGCGCTCGTCGCGCTGATCTTCACCGGTCGACTCTTGTGCTTCGACCAGTAACACTCGCGGCGAAATGACCGACGTCCGCGACATCAACCTGAACGCGCTCTTTGTGTTCACGGTGCTCGGTCGAAGCGCGAGCCTCGCGGCCGCCGCCCGCGAGCTCGGAACGCAGAAGTCGACGGTCAGTCGGCAGCTCGCCGAGCTCGAGGGCGTGCTCGGCGTCAGGCTCGTGCAACGCACATCGCGACAGTGGGCGTTGACCGACGCCGGCGCCTTGTTTCTGCGCGAGAGTCAGGCGGTGATCGACGCCGCGCGGGCCGCGCTCGGCTCGGTCGCGGCGCATCACGACGAGCCGACAGGGCTTCTTCGCGTGACGTGCCCTGTGACGTTTGGTCAGCATTTTCTCGGACCAGTGCTCGTGCGCTACCTCGACGAACACCCCAACGTGCAGGTGAGCGTCGCCCTCACGGACCGCAGCGTCGAGCTCGTTGACGAGAGCGTCGACGTCGCGATTCGCATCGGGCCGCTGACGGACTCGAGCCTCGTGGTTCGGCGCATCGCGACGCTGGACCCCGTGTGCTGCGCAGCGCCCCGATACCTCGCGTCGCGCGGGACTCCCGCCACACCCCGAGCGCTCTCCGCGCACGACTGCATCGTGTGGAACGGCCGCACTCCCTCAGGCCGTTGGCTCTTTCGCTCCACGGAGGAGCCCTTCGAGGTCGCCGTCACCGGTCGAGCGAGCGCGGACGACCCGACCCTGCACGCACAGCTGGCCGAGGCAGGCTTCGGGATCGCGCTTCTGCCTCGATTCATCGCCGCGGATGCGCTCGCGCGAGGGCGGCTCGTCGAGCTGTTTGCTGGGAGCACGATCGCGTTCTCTGATCTGGTCGCGCTCTATCCCAGCGGACAGCTGCTCGCGCCCAAGGTCCGCGCGTTCGTCGATCTGCTCGCCGCCATGCTCGGAGGCCGGCTGAGCGCTGCGCCGCGCGATCACGCACGGTGAACGCTTGAGCGCTGCCGCGCGGTGCCCGGTCGAACCCGAGCAACGCAGCGTTGCGCCGATCGGACCTCCCTCTCGCGATCGCCGCCGCCCATGCTCGCAGGCGACCACGCTGCATCGCACTCGAAGAGGTCGCCGTGAGCCCTGCAATCAAAGCCCCGTTGTGTCACCAGTACGCCCGTTCAACACCCGCGTCGCGTCGCGCCACGCGCTCGGAGCCGCGATGAAGCGGAGGATCCATCAGTACGCGGTCGAGCTCATGTTCTTCTGCACCGCGATGCACACGATCGTCGGCGCCGCGCTGTATCGCAACGAGTGGATCGCGATGGCTCGGCGAGGGCTCGTCGCGACGGTCCACTCGTCGCCGGCTAACGAAGCTGCGTTTTGGTTCTTTGTCGTCAGCTTGTTCTACCTGTCGATCGCGCTCTCGCTGCGGTGGATCCGATCGATCGGCGTGCGACCGCCTGCATCGCTCGGGCTCGTGCTGACGTCGCTGGCCGTGGTGGGACTCGCGCTGGCTCCTTCGTTCGGCTGGCCGTTCATCGCGACCGCAGGAGTGCTCGTGCTTCGTTGGGCGAAGGAGTGAACGCGATCACGACGCGCTTCGCGCTCCCTGCTGATTCACGACCGAATCGGATGGCGCGCTTCGTCGGTGATTGGTTCAGCGCGAGCGTTTCGCTCGTCGTGCGGGACAACGCCGCCGTGACGACGCTGGGCGACCCCGCGCGAGGCCGCGTCGTCTTCATCGCCAGCGAGGAGGCCAGGCGATGAACACGCTGCTCGTCGTCGATGGCGCGTCGTTCGTCCTGATCGGTCTCATCGTGGTCGCGATCCCCAGCCCTCAGCCGGCGTTGGTGCGCGCGGTGGACGAAGCGGTCGCGCTGTTGCCCTTCGTGCACACACGGCGATTGCTCGCGTCGCAGTTCATCGGCAATGGACTGCAGGCGCTCGTGCTGGCGAGCGCGCAAGGATCGTCGCTGCGCCTGGCGGCCGCCGCGCGGCTCGTGACGATCGCGCTCGTGCTGGCGATCAACGGCGCGCAGCTGCGCAGCGGCGTGTGGAAGCGTCCGCCGCTGTACCTGATCATCGCGGTGCTCACGGTGTTCGCGATCGGATACGGGAGGCTTCTTCTTCGCGCAGCGTGACACAACGGACCGTTGCGCTCGGGGCGCGCTGTTTCGACGCTGCGCCGATGGGTTCTCTGCGTGCGTCCTCGCGGGCGCATGTCGACGAGAGACACCTCCGGCAACGGTGACGCAGCCGCGCGAAGCCCCACGACGCGGACAGGACGAGCGGGCGGATGCTCATGTGGGCAGCGAAATCGCTGCTGGGGCGCGGGCGCGGGGTCGAGCGGCCAGACCGCGGACGCTTCAATCCTTCGACACGGTGAGCGCGCGGCGAGGTGTGGTCACTCGATGTAGCCGACAAAGAAGATCTTGGCCTTCGGGTGATGCTCGCAGGCTTCGTTGAAGAACGTGTCGAGCTGCGCGAGCAGCGCATGGGCGTCGATCGTCCGGCCGATGTCGAGCGCGCCGTGCAGCTCCGTCCTTCCTGCGATGGCAGCGGACCACGCGTCTGCGCGCTGCGCGAGGAGCGCTCGCGTGCTCGCACGAAACGCGTGACCCATCGAGGGATCGAGGACGAATGCAAAGTCGTACGCGAGCGACTCGAACACCGCAGCCTCCCGCGCGTTGAGCGTCGGCGCTCGCGGCATGGTCTCTACGCCGAGCACGCGATGCAGCGCTTCGAGCTCCGAGGGCGCGAGGTCCATCTCGACGCGATCGAACGGCAGCAGCTCGACGAACGGCTTCCACATGTCCTCGCTGATGAGCCCGTCGTCGACGGCGTCACGATGCAGCGCGACGCACCTCGCGCCCGCGGCGAGCGCGGCGGCCCATGAAGGACGAGCGACGAAGAGCGCGGACGCATACGGCATTGGCCCAAAGGAATTAGCAGGTTTTCAAACACGACCGCGACGGGGTTCGCAGTGTTGCCAGCGCGCCTCGACGATCGCTGCGTGGGTGATGCCCGACGGAGCGGCGTCCGCAAGCCCGTCGTTGTCCCGGTGCTATACCGCGCTCGAATGAAGCGACTCGCGCCCCCGTCCACGGCGACCGCTGCGCAGCTCGGAATCCTCGTCGACACGAAGGCTTCTGTCGCTCCGTCCGAGGCCACGCTCCAACGACCGAGCCGCGACGATGACCGCGAAGCTCCGTCGCCAGCGCAGACCATCGCCAACCTGGACGAGGCGCTCGCGCTGCTTCATCGCCACGACGTACCCACGCGATCCGTGGTCGAGGCGTTGGTCGAGCTCATCGATCGATCGCCCGCGCTCGAAGAGGATCTTCTCGCTCGCCTCGACGCACATGTGCCCGCCACCCCGAACGCCGCCGACGTCATCGCCTGGCACGCGGCATGTGCGGTCGACGCGATCGTCAACGAGCGCTCTGGACGCGCTCGCTGGCATGCGGAGTGTTGGGACACCCGCGCCCGAACGCCCTTCGGCGCGATGGCCGCCCTGCTCTCGAGCGGGATCCGAGCGCCGCGCGACCTCGACGCGTTTTTGACTGGTTTGGACCTCGGCGCTCCGCTTCGAACGACGCGCAGACCGCGCTGGGCGCCGACGATGACCGACGTTCTCTATCGCCATGGCTACGCGATCGACCTCTTCATGTACGAGACCGGCCACCACCACTGGATGAACAGCTGTTGCCGCGCGCTCGACGAGCTGAAGGACGCCTACGTGGACTGCGTGCAACCCACGGCGCGGGGGCGGCTGCTGCTCACGGTGGAGCTCGACGGCAAGCGGTGGTCCTTGCCCAATCCCACGAAGAACGACCCCGTCGCCGCGTGCGTCGCGCTCTTGAATCGCGTGCTCATCGAAACGGGCAGCGAGCGCGCCTTCGTCCCGGTCGTCTCGTGGTTTGCGTGGTCCCCCTTTTCGCGCGCATCGGTCGCGCGCCTCGTGGTCGGATCCCGAAAGGGCCTCGCGAAGTTGATGCGAGACGGCTGGATCGTCCCCACGTACGACGCGTTGAATCCGAACGACGAATGATGCAGCGAGCGGCGCGCACGAAACGGCCCCCACAGAGCACACGGCCCTCTCGCTCCGAGCTTCAGCGCGGACGTCTTCGCTACGACGGACGGTTGTGCTCGGGGCGCGCTGTTTCTACGCTGCGCCGATGGATCCTCTGCGCGCTGCCTCAATGTTGCTCTGCGTCCTCGCGGGCGCATGTCGACGAGAGACACCTCCGCCGACGGTGACGGAGCCGCGCGCCGAGGCCCGGGACGTCGCTTCGATCGACGCTTCGACGCCAAACTCGACGCCCGACGCGACGCGGGTCGAAGCGGGCGCAGACAGCGCGGCAGACGCGGCGAGCGACGCAGCGATCGAGCGGCCGACAGGGCTGCGGCCGAGCGCGTTTGTGCTCTCTGGGTTCGAGGACCGGGCGATGCGCGCGCCCCCAGCGGCGACGCCGGCGACGGCGCGATCGGGGAGGGCTCCGTCGCTGGGCGCCGCGGTGGCGATGCTTCGCGCGCGACGGTCGAGCGCGGCCAGGTTCGTGCCCGAAGGGGGCTTCAACGCGCTCGGCGACGGGCGATTCGCGCTGGTGGTGCAGCGGTTCGACCCGGGCGCGCCGCGGTCACCGGCGTTCGAAGTGCACGTGTTCAGCGAGAGCGAGGGAGCGGCGCAGCTCGAGGGGAGCGCGCAGGTTCCGACGACGTATCTCTATCTCGGTGAGAACGGCGCGACTGGCTGCGCTCCAGCGATCCTCGCCCGCGAAGTGCGGGACTTCGACGACGACCACGAGCCCGAGCTCTCGCTGATCATTCGCTACTGCCTGCGCGCCTCGTGCTCAGCGGGCTACGTCGCGATGGAGTACCACGCCATCTACGACGTCACGCCGGGCCCGAGCCTCGCGGCGCTGGTCGAGCGACGGTGGCGCGGCCAGGACAACATGCACTCTGCGCGAACGCGGGTCGTCTCGTGGCGCGACGTCAACGGCGACGGTCACCCCGACCTCGTCGCGCGCGGCCGCGACTGCGAGCCGGACATCGACCGCATCTTCGCGATGGGGCGCGGCGAGCACGACGACGAGCAGACGGACCTCGCAGCCATGATCAACCCTTGCCCGCGTCCCGAGCGAGGCTGCTCGGACAACCCAACGGGGCTGCGCATTTGCGTCGCGCGCGACGAAGTGGCGCTGTACGACCCTGCGACCGACGCCTGGCGGGCCGGGACGGACGGCGCCGAGCCGTTGATCGAGCCGCCCTGCGGAGAGTGAGCGATGCAGCGCACGGTCTACACAGCGGACGCGATCCAGTGGATGAGCGAGCGGGGCGTGCTCGACGGATGCTCGATCGTCACGTCGCTGCCGGACGCGACGGAGCTCGCGGGCGTCGATCGCGCGCAGTGGTCCGGGTGGTTCGTCGACGCGGCCGAGCGATGCGCGCGCGCGGCGCCTCGGGACGCGTTGGCTGTGTTCTATCAGACCGACGCGAAGGTCGAAGGGCAGTGGTTCGACAAGGCCGCGCTGGTCCGAGAGGGCGCCGCGAGGGCTGGCGCTCGGTGCGTGTTTCATTGGATCGTGCTGCGCGCGCCGGCGGGGACGCGCACGCTGAGCCGCGCGGGATACTCGCATTTGATCGGGTTTTCGCAGGACGCGCGGCTCGATCTGTCCAAGCCCTTCGCGGACGTGATCGCCGACGCAGGGCCGACGACGTGGACCCGCGGAATGGGCGCGAACGCCTGCCGCGCGGCGTGCGAAGCGGTGATCGCGTTCACGGACACGCGGATCATCGTCGACCCTTTTTGCGGACACGGGACGGTGCTCGCCGTCGCCAACGCGCTGGGGCTCGACGCGATCGGGGTCGAGCTCGGCCGCCGTCGCGCGCGCAAAGCTCGGACGCTGACGATGGAGCAGCTCGAGAGCGACGGCAGAGCAGAGGACGAAGAGGGCGAGGAGTGAGCGGGAGGTCTTCGCTTCACGCGCGGATGCCCGTTGTTGCGCCGGGTGCATCGCGTACGATGCTCAGCGAAACGAGGGACATCCAGTGCGATCCATCGCTGTGTCATTGATGCTTCTCTGTGCGGCCTGCGCGTCCGAGCCCTCTCAGGACGCGAGCGTTCGCGACGTGACGACGCGAGACGCGACGGACGCTCGAGACTCGAGCACCGGAGCGCAGGACGTCGCGCTCGATACGGCTCCGACCGACCTCTGCAACAGCCTCGACGACGACTTCGACGGAACGGTCGACGAAGACTGCCCCTGCACCGCCGGGGCGATGCAGAGCTGCTACCCCGCGCGTGCGTTCATCAACAACTGCCCGCGAGGAACGCAGAGCTGCGGCGCCGATCAGCGTTGGGGCGCCTGCACCGGCGCGATCCTGCCGCGACCCGGGAGAGCCGAGTGTTGTGCGGCGCTCGGCCCGATGCCGCCGCACCCAGTGCTCGATGATTTCGTGACCACGTATCGAGGATTCACGATGATGCCGGGCACGTCGGCCGCGGTCGCGACGTTTATGCCGCGCACAACGATGCACCGACTCGTGTTCGCGCGGGTGGTCGTGGGCAACGAGTTCATCGACTTCGCCACGCGAGGAGGGGTCACCGCGGCGAACATCGTCGCGGGGCTCGCGGCGGCGAGGATGGGCGCGATCATGAACCTCAGCATTCCGATGGCCAGCATCCTTCACACGTCCGAGACGATGCCCACGCTCGACGGGAGCGGCCGCGACGGGCGCGGATACGCGTTCGGCTCGATCCTGTACCGCACTGCGGACGGGGGCGTTCGCGAGGCGGTGTACCTGTACTACGGCTTGAACCGCGGCGGAGGTGACGCTGAAGGGTTCTATCACTCCGAGGTCACCGTCGAAGCGTGCGAGCCAGGGTCGATTCCAGGCTGACGAGGGGGGCGGTTCGACACAGCGGTCGACGTTGGCCTCGCGTCGAAGCGTAGAGCCAACTCGGTTTCGGCTGTGAATAGAGTGCCGATCGCGACGTGCGGCGCGGCGGCATCGGGCCCGAGCCGCGACGACGGAGCCACCAACGCGGCGACCGCCAGCGCGGTATAGAACGGTCGTCGTTGGAGAGTCTGTCTCGAATGATCGAAGGGCAGGCGAAGATGTTCAACGAACACGAGATCGCCGGGCTGCTCTCGCGGCTCTGCGTCGAGCTGGGCTACCCTGCGAGACCTCGTCCCTGCAGCCTCCGCCGAATTCAGGAAGACCAGCGAGAGCGACGGTCCGCGCGGCTACGACGGCAACCCAGCACAGCCCCATGAAGCCTGAAGATTTTGAGTTAGGCACGGCTCGCGTTGAATTCTGGGAGCTCGACCGCCTTCGTCTGTCCGCACCGATGGATGAGCAGATCGACGAACTCAAGGAGGACCTCGCCCAAGTGCGATTCGGAGAAGACATCTTGCTCGATGTCGGGTGGTACCGCTCGCTCCCTCCGGCTGGTCGGTTCGTCGTGTACGTCATCGCCCGTGGAGATTGGTCGAACCCGGCATTTCAAGGCGACGCTGTTGCTCTCGACGAGCTCGTAGCGCGGATTCGCGAGGCGACGGAGTGCTCGAAGTCTCTCTCCGGCGGAGGTCCAATTCAGCATCGCCGGTGAAACTCAGGGCGATCGCATCGTGCGGCGCGGCGGCATCGGGCCCGAGCCGCGACGACGGAGCCACCAAGGCAGCGACCGCCAGCGCGGTATAGAACGGTCGTCGTTGGAGAGTCTGTCTCGAACGATCGAAGGGCAGGTGAAGGTGTTCGAACAACACGAGATCGCCGGGCTGCTCTCGCGGCTCTGCATCGAACTGGGCTACTGCATCCCGCCGGCGGACGCCGAGCGCCTCGAGCGCGAGCCTCCGCAGAGCGCGAGCGAGTTAACTGACGCGGTGTTTCGAGCGGAGGGGCTCGAGTCCGAGCGCCTCGACGGCGACACCTATCGCTCGGTGTTCGACCGCGTGGCCGCTGTGTATGCAGCGGCGGAGCGACGCGAGCGCGACGCAGAGGAACGAGCGTGGATCGAGTCCCTGCTCGCCGAGCGAGGATCGAGCGCGACGTGAAGCGCGCTCGGTGATCGAACGCCTGGCGGTCGAGCAGGACGAGCGCGACAGCTCCGCCGCCGTCCATCGCCGCTGCGTGCTGATCGACGCGCTCGCCGAGAAGCGTTCGCCCGCTGGTTCTGCGGGCGATTCCGCGTTGCAACCTGGGCGCGCACACCCCGCGCTGTTAGCCTGTCACGCCATGAGCATTCGTCGCGTCTCGGCAGCGTCGCTCTCGATCGTCGTCGCTCTCACGGTGCACGCGACCGCGCTCGCAGGTCCGTGGCGCGCGGTGCCCGGCGCGTCACGGTTCGTCGCAGCCCGCGGAGCCACGGTGCGACTCGAGCTGCAGCGAGAGGGCGGAGGCGGCTGCGGAGGCGGTGGCTGCAGCGCCGCTGTCGCGATTCGCAACGTGCAGGGAACCCTGCCGTCCACCCAGCTCTCGTACTACTACTCCGATCGGCGCGGGTCGGCGCCGGGCTGCCTGGGCCCCAGACACGCGACGCTCTTCTCTTCGTGGACGGAGGTCGAGATCGCTCCCGCGCGGGGCGGAGAGGACTCGGGGCCGCACTGCGGCGTCAGCATGATGGTGAACAACCAGATGCAGTACTGGGTGATCCTGCGCGTGCGAACCGTGAGCTCAGCGTCGCCTGCCGCGGGACCGCGACGGTAGCCTCGAGAGAACCGGCGCCGGCGCTCGTGCCCCAAACCGTTCAGATCACGAGCGCATCGCGAAATGTTGCGGTCGCCTCACGGAGAGCGATAGCACTGATCGGCTTGCTGAGACCCTCGGGATCGAGCGGTCGAGCGAGCCGTCAGCATCGCGACCATGCACATCGCAGAGCTACTTCGGACCCGAGCGCGCGCGCAGCCTAGCGAAGAGCTGCTTTGCTTCTCTGGGGCGTTCTCCCATGCGGTCATCGAGTCGAAGGGACGCGTCGTGCGCGAGCAGCTGCTCGAGGCGTCGGCCGACGAAGAGCAGAGAAACGACGTCTTCAGCGTCTTTGTCGAGATGTCGCAGAACATTCAGAGCTACGCGCGCAGCGCGTTCGGCGGCGTGCTCGCGGCCGAGCGCGACCCCGACGCTCACGGCGCGTTGCTCATGCTGAAGCACAACGACCGCTTCGTCCTCAGCGCCGCCAATCACGTGCGCGCGACGGACGTCGCGGCGTTGAAGGCTCGGCTCGTCGCGCTCGACGGCCTCGACAAGGCGGAGCTCAAGAAGCGGTACAAGCTGCAATTGAAGGCGCCCGTGAGCGCCGATGGCAGCGCTGGGCTCGGCTTGCTCGCGATGGCGCGCGTCGCGACGGCGCCGCTCCATCACGAGTTCTTGTCGCCGGTCGCAGAGCAGACGCTCTTCATCCTGAGCGTGACGATTTGAGCTTCGAGGTGCACAGCGACGATCGCGCTCGAGTTCACCCTGATCGCCGCGCATCATGACGCGATCCATCGGTGTTTTCTCGATGGATGCTGCGTTGCTTCGACGGCTGTCGTGGTGATCGCGGCCGCGGATCACTCGCGCGCGATGGCGTCGGGCCCCATCGCCGTGATGCCGGTGTGTCCGTCCATCACCGTGCGAAACGCGTAGCCCGTGAGCCGCCGCAGCGACGCGCGGGCCATGGCCGGGTCGTCGGAGTAGCCCTCGTCGATCGGCGCGAGGGCGCCGTTGCGCGCCATGGCAGCGTCGCCGCCGAACAGCACGTCTTCGTAGAGATACGCCGTGCTGCCGGGCGTGTGGCCAGGCAGCGCGATCGCGGTGAACGCACGATCGCCGAGCACGAGTCGCTGTTGGTCTTCCACGGGGCGCACGCCAGCTGGGACGGGCGGGAGGTTGTCGACGCCGCCGTTTTGCGCGCGCTGCGCTCGTTGAATCGCGCCTTGGTGCTGCGTCTCGCCGCGCATGCGGCGGATGTCTTCGGCTCCGACGTAGACGGGGACGCTTCCGAGCGCGTGCGCGAACGCATAGTGGTCGTGGTGCGCGTGCGTCACGAGCACGGCGACGATGGTGCGTCCGGCGACGAGCTCGCGCAGCAGCGCTCCGTCCGGCTGCTCTCCTGTGTCGACGAGCACGACTCCACCCGCGACAGGAACGACGTAGAAGAACCCATCCGCTGCGCGCCCTCCGACGATCCCGTGCGGGCCGCGCACGCGCGCCGAGCACGAGCACAAGACCATCAGCGCAAACACCACCAGACACCGCCACATTCACTGGCAACCGTGTCCCGAGAGCCGGCCCGAACGCAACGGTGTCTGTGACGCGCCCCTTGTGCGCTGGCCGTCGCGCGATGGCAATCAGCGCAGCGGCAGCACGGCAACGGGGAGCAGGCTCAGCGACACGGTTGTTGCTGCCCCAGCACACGAGCGAGCCCGAAGGTCGTCGCGCGCAGCGGTGACGGTCGCCCGCGACGAGCTCGACCGCGTCGTCGAGCATCGCCACGTTCACTGGCAGAAGTTGATCGCGATCGCTTCCATGACCCAGCGCGCCCAGCGCGCCGCGGCCCCAGCATCGAACGCGCCCGCTTTCGAGTCGGACACAGGTAGTCGCCGCTCCCGGCGCGAGCTGCGCGATGGCCGTGAAGGTTCCGAAGCGCGTCGGAACCATGACGACCTCGTCGAGGCGCGTCGGGCTCTCGTTGCGTCCCCACCACCCAAAGCTCATCGGGCGCCGTCAGCGCGACGCTTCGCTTCTCGCCGCACTCGAAGTCGAGCACCGGTCGAAGCCCCGTCACGTTCGTGACGCTCGGGCGGTCGACGCGCGTTGCGTCACCGACCTGACCTGCGTCGTTGTGGCCCCAGCAACGAACAGCGCCGTCGCGAAGTCGTGCGCACGTGTGGCTCCAGCCGGCGTCGAGTTGAACGCCCCCGCTCAATCCCGCGACGACGGTCGGCCGTCGAAAGCCGTCCACCGTGCCGTCACCGATTCGAGATAACCGGTTCCATCCCCAGCACAGGACAGTTTCGTCGCGGCGAATCACACAGCTGCACGTCCGGACGATCCCCCCATCGGAGACTCGCTGTCTCGAGAGCCGATCCGCGATGGCGCCGAGGACGCGCAGCGATGTGAAACGAGGGCGGACGGCGAAGTCGTTCAGACGTCTGAACGACACAAGTTCAGTTGAATCAACGGGGTGCGCTGCGGTGTTGGCTCAGGATTCTGTCGTACTCGAACCAGCGATCGCCCTGCGCGCCGAGGAGCGACGGCGACGTGAACCGGCGTCGCTCCGCTCAGCGCGGCGCCCTCCCGGGCTTCGCGCGCGCCCCCCTCGAATGCCGCTCACAAGAAGTTGCACATGCCGCTGCCGCAGAAGCCCCAGAAGCCGCCGCCGGTTTCGCACTGGATGCCGTTCGACGCGCTCAGCGGCGAGTACATGGGGCCCGAGTTCGGGCAGATGCCCTCGCCCATGCCGCTGGGGCCGCAGATGCGGACGCTCTGACGCTGGCAGTTGAACGCGCACTCCTGGCCGATGCCCGGGACGCACATGCCTCCGCAGCAACCGCTCGTCGCCGAGCACCCGAGGAAGCACGCGCCGCAGTGCGCGTTGCTCGTGTTCGTGTCCACGCACGCGCCGCCGCACAGCACTTCGCCCGCAGGGCAGCTGCACGATCCGCCGCTGCACGTCGCGCCCGCCGCGCACGTTCGACCGCACATCCCGCAGTTGCTCGTGTCGTTGTTGAGGTCCGCTTCGCACCCGTCCGCCGCCATGCTGTTGCAGTTGGCGAAGCCCGAGTTGCAGCTGAACCCGCAGGTGCTGCCGGTGCACGTGCGCGAGGCGTTGCTGCGCGCAGGGCACGAGACGCCGCAGCCGCCGCAGTTGTTGACGTTCGAGCTCACCGTGGTCTCGCAGCCGTTGCCCGGCATGCCGTCGCAGTTGTCGAAGCCCATGTTGCACGCGAAGCCGCAGAGCCCGCTCGTGCACGTCGCGCTCGCGTTGAACACCGACGCGCAGATGTTTCCGCACATGCCGCAGTGACCCACGGTGGTGTTCAGGTTGGTCTCGCAGCCGTTCGCCGCGTTTCCGTCGCAGTTTCCCCAGCCCATGTTGCACGTGAAGCCGCAGGTGCTCGACGAGCACGTCGTGGTGGCGTTGGCGCGCGCAGGGCACGCGTTGCCGCAGGCCGAGCAGTTGTTGACGTCGCTCGCGAGCGTCACGCACGTGCCCGAGCACAGGACCTGGCCGCCGGTGCAGCCGCTCACGCACGTTCCACCCGAGCACATCGGCGTGCCGCCGGAGCACGCGCGGCCGCACATCCCGCAGTGGCTCGGGCTCGTCAGGCTCTGCTCGCAGCCGTTGGCGGCGTTGCCGTCGCAGTCGCCGAAGCCCGCGTTGCACGTAAACCCGCAGGAGCCCGCGGTGCACGTCGTGGTGGCGTTGGCGCGCGCAGGGCACGCGTTGCCGCAGGCGCCGCAGTGCGTGAGGTTGCTGTTGAGGTCCGCTTCGCAGCCGTCCACGGTGCTTCCGTTGCAGTCACCGCGGCCCGAGAGCGTGCACGTATAGCGACAGGCGTTCGCCACGCACGCCGCGCTTTGATTGGGCCCCGCCGCGCACGCGACGCCGCACGCGCCGCAGCTCGTGGTCGTGTCGAGCCGCGCTTCGCAGCCGTCGCTCACGCTTCCGTTGCAGTCCGCGAAGTTCGTGCTGCACGCGGTGATGCGACACGTGCCCGACGAGCACGAGGGCGTGGCGTTGGGCGGAGCGCACGAGCGGCCGCAGGCGCCGCAGTTCGCGAGGCTGCTGTTGAGATCGACGCAGGCGCCGGAGCAGTCCGTTCCGCTCGTGCATTGGCAGGTGCCGCCCGAGCACGTTTGATCGGCGCGGCACGCGCGGCCGCAGGCGCCGCAGTGGTTGCGATCGCTCATGAGGTTGGCGCAGGTCATTCCGCAGCGCGTTTGACCGGCGACGCAGCCGCTGCTGCACGCGCCGGCCGAGCACACGGGCGAGGCGCCCGAGCACGCGTTGCCGCAACGACCGCAGTGCGTCGAGGCCGAGAGGTCCTGCTCGCAGCCGTTGGCGCTGTTGCCGTCGCAGTTGCCCCAGCCGCTGTCGCAGGCGCCGAGCTGACACGCGCCCGCCGCGCACGATCCCGCGGCGCGCGAGAAGGCGCACACGCGGCCGCACATCCCGCAGTTGCCGTTGTCCGACTGCGTGTCCACGCAGCGTCCGCCGCACTCGGCGCCGGCGCTGCACTGGCAAGCGCCCGCGACGCAGCGCTGATCCGCGCGGCACGAGCGACCGCACGCGCCGCAGTTTCCGCTGTCCGTTTGTGTGTCCACGCAGCGCCCGCCGCACTCGGCTCCGCTCGCGCATGCGCAGGCGCCCGCGGCGCAGCGCTGATCGGCGCGGCACATCCGCCCGCACGCGCCGCAGTTGCCCTCGTCCGTCTGAACGTCGACGCAGGACATCCCGCAGAGCATTTGCCCTGCGGCGCAGCTGCTGCTGCACATCCCCGTCGCGCCGTTGCAGAGCGGCGTCGCGCCGGCGCACGCGTTGCCGCAGCGACCGCAGTTGCTGTTGGACGACAGCGAGCTCTCGCAGCCGTTGCCCGCGCCCATGTCGCAGTCAGCGAAGCCATCGACGCACGCGTACGCGCACTGCCCCGCGGCGTCGCAGCGCGCCACGCTGTTGGTGCGCGGAGGACAGCGGGCGGGATCGCACGATCCTCCGTCGGTCGAAGCGTCGGTGGACGCGTCCATCGAGGGCCCGGGGGATGCGTCCGGAGGCAATCTGCGTACGTCAGGAAGCAGCTCGACGTCCGCGTCGTACGGCTCGACAGGCACGTCGGGGACGACGCATGTCGCAAGGTCTCCGCAGGTCAATCCTCGAGCCTCGCAGAGCTCGGCCACCGTGCAGCGGCTCACGCCTGCGGCGCAGCCGGTCGTCGGAAGATCACAGCTGGCGTTGATGAACACCCGCGCGATGCCGCGCCGCGCGGGGATGAACAAGAACCGCGCGCTGCGCGAGAGCGTGACGAGGCGGCTGTCGAGGCCGATCGCCGTCATCTCGATGCGCACCTCCCCAGCGCTGTCGCGCGCGCCGCGCCCCGGAACCACCGTGAAGCTCGCGGGCAACGGCAGCACCGACGGCACGCCTTCGCGCGGAAACAGCACTTGCTCACGCACCGTCGCGCGCGTCGTCGGATCGAGCAGCTTCACTCGGATCTGCGTGATGCGCGACGCGGGGATGTCCGAGTCGAGCGCGATCACCATGTGCGTCGAGGGCGAGACGCAGCCCGCGCCCGCGGTGGTCGCGACCATGGCGAAGAGCGCGGCGGGCAGCATCGTTCGAGCGCAGCGGAGCCAATGACTCATGTCGCGCAGTGTAAATCGAAGCGCTCGCTTCACGCGCGAAGCGTGCGTCGATCAGCGAACCGACCGGAGCGTTCACGGGACAGCAGACCGGAGACAAGAGACCAATCGCTACGCTTTGCAGCGCTCAGGAGCGACGCGCGCACGCAGCGTGATCAGCGTACGGATCTGCGCTGCACGGGATCACAGACCACCAGGATCGTCACGAACGACGCCTCGTCTTCGGGGTCGGGTTGCAGGGCTTCCACCACGACGAACCCCTCGAGCGGTCCAACCGCCTCGACCAGCTTGTTGTTGCGCGCGCAGCGCCCGATGCCGCGGGTCAGGCTCTGCGCCGCAAACACCTCGGGTCCGAGCAGCATCGACGCGATCCACGAGCGTTCGGCGGCTGAAAACGCTTCGAGGACGGTCGGCGCAGCGAGCTCGTTGGGAGTCAGCCACGTCGCGAGCTTGATGTGCTCGACCACCTCGGCTCGACACCAGACATTGCAGTGCAGTCGAGAGAACACGAGCTCGTCGGCCTCTCCACGCGCCTCTGAACACTCGGGCGGTCCCCAGCGGGACTCGATGAGGCCCAGCGTCCACGGCGGCGCGAGGCCTGCGATCGTCCCGTGGAGAAGGGCCGACAGAACGTCGCGGACGAGGACGAGCTCGATCTGTGAGGGGATCATCATGCTGGCTGTTTGCCGGGAACTCGGCGCGCGCGACTGGTGTGTGACGTTCGACTCGTTCGACGAATTGGGCAGCGCAGCAGAGCGGTACACCGTCACGTGGCCCGAATGCGACGGTGAATCCGAGACGTTTCGCGCGATGCGATGCGCTGCGAGGCGGGGCGCCGCACCGGCCGCTGAGCCATCGCGCGGTATCGACCACGGCGGCGACGGGCATCGTAGTTTGCCAGTGCGCGGCGGTGGTTCGACTTGATTTCAACGGTCTTTCGATGGCCCGCTCCGCCAACGAACCAGCTTTTCTCCACTGCAGCGTCGGTTCACTCGTGGCGCTCGGTCGTGTCGAACACGATGCTCGATGCGCGGGCGACTCCGAGCCCGACAACTCAGTATCGCCTGGAAAATTTCAACGCCGCGCGCATCGAATTGCTCTGAGGGACGATCGCGGCGAGGCAGCATCGGCGCCCCTTGCTCGACCGACGGGCAGGGGATGACTTATGTTGCCGATCCGGGTGTTCATCGCACTCTCGGCGCATCGCTGCGCGGAGGGGCCCGCGAGGGAAACGCCCACCCTTGGAGGATGTCGTTTGATGAGAAGCTTGCAGAAACTGGCCCTGCTGACGGCGATTGTCGCCGCCTGCGGCGGCCCGAGCACAGCAGATAGCGGCGCGGACGCAGAGGGCGGCACCACGCCCGATGTCGTTTCGCGCCCTGACGTGACGGGCGACCGCGTGACGCCGCCCGTGGACGTCGCAGTTCCGGACGTCACGGCGCCCGACGCGGACATGCCCGACGCGGATATGCCCGACGCGGATATGCCCGACGCGGATATGCCCGAGGCCGGTCCCGATGACGGCGGCGTTGTGCTGCCGGACGTCACGTGCCCGATGGGCCAGACCGCCTGCGGCATGACCTGCGTCGACACGCAGAACAGCAACTCGAATTGTGGTGCGTGCGGCACGGTGTGCGGCATGGGCCAGACCTGTACCGCCGGCGTGTGCGCCTGCCCGATGGGACAGACGTCTTGCGGCGGCGCCTGCGTCGACACGCAAACGGACGGGACCAACTGCGGCGCGTGCGGAACCTCCTGCCCCATGGGCCAGAGCTGTACCGCCGGCGTCTGTCGGATCCCCTGCGTGGCGCCTCGCACGATCTGCGGCGCCGGCGCGATGATGGCGTGCGTCGATACGCAGTCGGACAGCACGAACTGTGGCACCTGCGGCACCGCGTGCCCCATGGGCCAGAGCTGCACCGCGGGCGCGTGCGCGTGCCCCATGGGCCAGATGGCCTGCGGCGGCGCCTGCGTGAACACGCAGACGGACAACGCCAACTGCGGCGGCTGCGGTCGCGCGTGTGGCGCGGGCCAGAGCTGCACCGCGGGTGTGTGCGGCTGCCCCATGGGCCAGACCGTGTGCCCCCCGGGCGGCGGCGCGATGTCCACCTGCAACAACCTGCAGACGGACAACGCCAACTGCGGCGCGTGCGGGATGGCCTGCGCGGGCGGTCGTGTGTGCGCGATGGGCACCTGCCAGGTCTCCTGCGCGGGCGCTACGCCGAACATGTGCGGCGCGGGCGCGATGGCGTTCTGCACGAACTTCCAGAGCGACGTGAACAACTGCGGCGCTTGCGGAAACGCGTGCGGCGCCAACGCCAACTGCACCGCCGGCGCTTGCCGCCCGACGAACGACACGCCCTCCACCGCGGTCGTGCTCCCGTATGAAGTCAACAACCGCCGCACGGTGAGCTCGAGCACGGTCAACGCGACGAACGACGCGGGCTCCTGCGCGGGCTCGACCAACACGGTCTACTACCGCCTCGACGTGCTCACGCGCTCGATCGTGTACGTCGAGACCTTCGGCTCGACGACGAACACGTTCGTGGGCTTCCGCACGACGACGGCCGGCCCGAGCGCGAGCTGCAACGACAACGCCTGCGCCACGATGCAGTCGCAAGCGGCGACCGTCGCGAACGTCGGCCCGCTCTACATCGAGATCGGGACCGCGATGGGCGCGCCGGGCGCGGTGACCTTCCGCTACACGATTCAGCCTGCGGGCGGCGGCGACGCGACGGCGATCACGCCGGCCGCGACGCCCACCACCACGACGGGCACGACCGCGGGCGGCACCAACGGCGTCGCGCAGAGCTGCGGCTCGATGACCTCGGCCCCCGAGGACGCGTTCTACTTCTTCACCTGCCCCGCGGATCCCGCGCGTGAGTTTCACGCGTCGAGCTGCGGGTCCTCGTACGACACGCTGATCGAGACGCGCTCGGTCGGCGTTCCGGTCACGTGCAACGACGACGCGAACCTCGAGTGCGGTCTCGGATCGAGCTCGAGCGCGAACATCCCCGCGGGCGCTGGCCTGCACGTCGTGTATGTCGACGGATTCAACTCGGGCTCGTCTGGCGCCTACCAGCTCCAGTACTCGCTCGGCGGATGCAACGACGGGTTCACCCTCTGCGGCGGCAACTGCGTGCAGTACAGCACGTTCAACGCGGACCGAAACAACTGCGGCGCGTGCGGCAACGTGTGCTCCGGCGCGCTCACCTGCACGAACAGCGGCTGCGGCGCGGTGTCCGCGAACACGTTCCCGACCGTTCAGCAGCCGGTCACGCAGACCGCCTTCGTCGGCGGCGCGGGCGGCGTGCTCAACACGGACAACTGCCCCGTCGGACAGACCCTCGTGGGCATCAACGCCACGACGGACCCGGGCACGGGCTCTCTGCGCTCGATCCAGGGCGTGTGCGGCACCGTCGCCCTCGGCGGCGCGCCCGCTCGCATCTCGTTCACCGCGGGCGCGACCCTCGCCACGCGCGGAACGGCCGCGGGCGCCGCGCAGCTCCGCCGCTGCCCCCAGGGCTACGCCCTCACGGGCATCACGGGCCGCTCGGGCGTGCTCGTCGACCGCATCCAGCTCCAGTGCTCGCGCGTCAACGTCGCCGGCACCGGGCCGTACACCGTCACCGTCGCGGGCCCGGCCATCCCGGCGCTCTTCATCGGCGGCGCCGGCGGCGCGCCGTTCGCCGCGGTCAACTGCCCCGCGAACCAGGTCGTCCAGGGCCTCGCGGTCCGCGCCGGCATGGGCGTCGACGCGGTCGCGCTGCGCTGCGAGTCGCTCCGCGTGTTTCGCGCGAGCGTGAGCGCGACGACGATGGCGCTGCCCGTCGTGGGCGTGACCAACGCGATGTCCATGTCGTTCAGCGACAACTGCCCGGCCGGGCAGATCCTCGCCGGCGCGTCGGTCCGCACGACCGGCGCGGGCATCAACCAGCTGGCGATCGTGTGCCGCCCGTACAGCGGGCTCACTGGCACGGGCGCGTGGCAGTACGCGTCCGGCGCGGACACCACGGGCACCCTCCGTGGAACCGCGATGGGCGGCTCGATGACCGCGAACTCGATCTGCGCCAACGGCGCAGCCGTCGGCGGCGGGTTCATCCAGAACAACGTCGCGGGCACGCACATCGGCCGCTTGATCTTCACGTGCAGCCGCCTCGGCTCGGACATCGCGGGCACCGCGACGTACACGAACCCGGGCAACTCGGCGCTCGTGGGACCGGCGGGCGCGGGCGCGTTCAACCCGAACCAGTGCGCCACGGGCTCGCTGGCCACGGGCCTCGAGATCCGCGCCACGGCGAACATCCAGCAGATCGGCATGCGCTGCACGCCGGTCACGTCGCTCTGAGAGAGCGCTCGCTCGACGCGCTTCGTCCGCGAAGCGCGCAGCGTGAGGACGATCGAACGGCTCAGTGAGCCCTCTTCCGAGGCGCTTCTGGGCCGTTCGTCATTTCTGCAGAACCGCATGGGCGCTGGCAGCCGTGAGCTCGAGCGCTCTCAGCCGCGCCTGCGAAGCCCACCGCCGGGACGGCGGGGCTCGCAGGGTCACTCGCGTTCTGCGTGAACAATCACAGGCGAAGCAGCGTGCAGCCGAGTGCTCATGGTGACCCATGTGGCGCGAGGGACAGTTCAAGTCGAACGACGAGGGACGAGCCTCTGGCTTTTGCGCGTGCTCGACGCTCGTCGCCGCATCGTTGCCGCGTGCTCGACCGACGAGCTTGCGACGTGCTCGCCTGCCGAAGCCTCAGCGGCGCTTCGCGGTCTTCGCGCGCTCTGTTGCTCGTGCGTGTGCGGGCTCGATCCGCGACGACGCGCTCGCCTCGCGCTGCAGTCGACGCGCTTCGCAGTACGCGCTCGTCGCCTCATCGAACGGGAAGCAGCTCTCGATTCGCAGCTCTTCGATCGCCGCCGACTGCGGCGCCGAGAACGTGGTGATCGTGTTGATGAACGCGATGGCGACGCCGTCGCGCGCGAGGCGGACGGTGAACACAGGGTCGACCGAGACCGCAAAGTCCGGCTGTCGCCACGCCTTCGGAACGCCCGGATACGCCAGCGCTCGCTCGATGTGCGCGCCCGAGGCGTCGCTGCCTCGCGTGAGCGCCTCGCGTCTCGCGCGCGCCAACATCTGCTGCGCGACCTGCTCCCAATTGACGATGAACGACCGCTGCAACGCAGGGTCGAACACCATGTCGAACATGTTGGGCCGGTCGGGGATTCGCTCGGGATGCGCGACGAAGCGCGCGAACAAGTCACGGGCGGAGTCGTTGGCGCGCAGCACGTCGGCGTCGGGCGACACGATGATGCACGGAAACGGCTCTTGCGCCTGGAGCATCCGCGCGATCGCGCGCTCGACGGCCTCGCTCTGCGCACCGACGGACACGCGCCGCGCGCCAAGTCCCGCGGCGACCAACGCCTCTTCGACGTCGCGCAGCGGAACATCGAGCGCGCCCAACAACCGACGCACCATCGCCTCGGTCGGGCTCGCGCGCGAGGTCTCGAGGTAGCTCACGTGTCGCGCAGAGGCTCCTGCGCGCAGCGCGAGGTCGAGCTGCGACATGCCGCGCCGGCCACGCCAGTACTTCAACAGCGCTGCGAAGAGCTTCGAAGACATCGCTCGCGATCGTGACGGCCGCGGCGGCAACAAACAACGACCTCTCGACGTCATTGCTGGCGCTCTGCGCGGCGGACATCGTCACGGCCCATGAAGCGAAGCACGTTTCTCTTGTTGGCCGCGGTCTCGGCGCTCGCCGTGGGCGCGGCGGCGATCGTGGCGCCCGCCGCGTTTCTCGCGTCCAAAGGCGTCGTCGGCAACGCCGCGGCCGAAGTGTGGATGCGCGAGGTCGGGGTGTTGATCTTCGCGTCCGGGGTCGCTTCGATCGCGATGCGAACGCACGCGGACTCGCCCACGTTGCGCGTGTGGCTGCTCAGCAACGCGGTGGTGCAGCTGGGGCTGCTGCCCATCGAAGCGCTCGCGTATCAGCGCGCGGTCATCACGAGCCTGCCGGGGATCCTGCCCAACACGCTGCTGCACGTGGTGCTCGCGGGGGCGTTTCTGTTCTACGCCTCGCGCGTCTCGTCGCGCGCCACGCGTCCTACGGAGCGATCCGGGTCCAATGGTAGTTGACGCAGTCCCACGTCTCGCTGCCGCCGTCGCCATTCGAATAGCGACACTCGCGCGGCGGCGGGCTGGCGCTCGCGCTCAGCACGCAGCAGAGGGCGTTTGCGGTCGGCGGTCGCGGCGGGCAGTGAAGGCTCTGCGGCGAAGAAGGCGGCGTGCGAATGAACTCGCATCGCACCCAGACGCCCTCGCTGGCGACGCAGCGATAGCCCGGATCTTCGAATCTCCGCGCGCACATCAAGTCCGCGGTGGTGCACGACGCACCCGCGATAGGACTGTTCGCTGGACATTCGATGGGCTCGCACATCCATCGATAACCGGCGCCCGGCACGCAGCGACACCGCGCGCGCTCGTACTCGCACGACTGCTCGGCGTGCGCGGCGTTGCAGCCGTTGTCGCACGCCACCGGGAGCGAGGCCGGAGGAACGGTGAGGGGACAGCCGTTCGGCGCGAGCGGCGCGCACTCGGAGCCGCTGTCCGAGACATCCCTGTCCAACAGCGCGTCCGGTTGATCCACGCGCTCCGACGCTGTGTCCGGCGCGCTGTCAGGCGTTGCGTTCACGGCGCTGTCCAGCGTGGCGTCCAGCGTGGCGTCCAACCTTGCGACGTCGACGGTTTCTCCAGCGCTTTGGCACGCTGTCGCGACCGTGGCCAGCGCCAGCAATCCCCACCAGCGGCGAGCGAGACAGAGCGACGGAGCGACGTTGGCGTTGCGCACGTGGCGCACACTGGTACGAGCACCCTTCGGTTTCTTTGTCTTCATGCGCTCGCTGGCATTCTACGCGCGTCGCGCGCCGAGGTCGTGGGACGTCAGCAGATGGCCGAGCCGTATCGAACGATGATTCGGCACGCCTCGGGCACGCAGGCCGGCGCAACACGGCCTTCGTAAGGGAGCAGCCGCGACGCACGTTGTTGCATCATGCACCACATGACTCGTCGTGCCGTACTCACGCTGGTGGTCGCGCTGACCGCGCTGCACTGCACAGCCAGCGGGCCCAGCGTGACGCGGATCCAAGTGCTCACGACCGTTGCACAAACGACGACGCCGAGCGCGACGCCAAGGGCCAACGAGAGCGGCTGCGCCGATGGGACGAGGGAGGGGTTTCGCAACGTCGCGCAGTTCGCGGCCGTGGCGGGGTGCGCGGGAGCGTGGAGCGTTCCGGGGTTGCACGGGTCGCCGCAGGGTCAACCCACGCCCTGTCCGGGCGTCCGCGTGCACGACACGACCCGCCCCAGATGCGCACGAAACGCAGGAAATTCACTGCGCGATCCGTTTGGGCAAGGCTGCGCCGCCTCGGACCTGTGCGCCGAGGGATGGCACGTGTGCGAAGGCGCCGTCGAGCTCACCGCGCTGCTGCCCTCGGGCTGCGCGGGCGTGCTCGAGTCCAACGATCCCCCTGCGCTCTTTCTCACGCGGCAGAGCAGCAACGGCTGCGGCGTCTGCGCGCTCGGCCAGCGATTGGACGACGACTGCGACTCGGCGCGCTGCACCGCGCGCTGCATGCCCACCGCGCGAATCGCGAACGACCTCTTCGGCTGCGGCAATTTCGGCGCGAGCGTCCCGACCTCGTGCGGTCCCCTCGATCGATCGACGGCCAACTTGTGCGAAGGCCTCCCGGGCTCACCGTGGCGCTGCGACGCGCCTGGCCCCGAAGACGACCAAGGCCTCTGCGAGGCGTACACGATCACAAAGGAGTCACCGACGCACGGAGGCGTCCTGTGCTGCCGCGACCGCGAGACGTCGTAGGGCGAGACAAGCCCACCGCCGGCCGTCGCGCACGCGATCGCTGCGAGCCGCTGTGCAGTGCGTCAATTTTCGAGATCGTGTCTCATTTTGTCAGCGAATTTCCCATGACACGACTGAAATACGTATTTCGCACCGACCGCTCTCGGATGCGCTCTCGAGCGCGAGCGGACGGCCAGAAGCGTCGCGTGCGGACCGCTCAGCGCGACCGTCGACGACCTCTCGCAGCACGCGCGACCAAGAGCGCGATCGAGAGCGCCGCGATGCCGTTGCTGCTCGAAGCAGGATGGACGGCGCAGCCGCCGCTTCGAGCTGGCGCTGCGCCCGAGTCCGCAGCGCTCGCGTCCATCGCAGCGGAGCCTGCGTCCGAACTGCTGCTGCTCGGGCAGTCCCGAGAGCACACCAAGATGGTGCACATCGGCGGCGACGGGGCGTTGCTCACTGCGTATTGGTAGAAGCTCGAGAAGATCGCTGGACGCGGACGGGTCACCAGCTCGAGATCGGTCGAGACCAACGACGTCGCGAGCAGCGCCGACAGCGGCTCGATCACAATTGTCCTCGATCCCGAGTCGAGCAGCCGATCCGCGTCGACTGTTGGAGCAGCCGCAACGCACCCGAGCGAGCCGTCGTCGCCGCCGCCATCGCCGTCGCACGTGCGCGGGCGCGGCTGCGCAGCAAACGAGCTGGAAATGCCGCGAATCGACGCATCGTCGGTCCCGGACACGCCCTCCGAGAGCCACGTGCGACCACCGTTGTTCGCCCAGTGCGCGCGTCGCGCAGCTTCGAGGTCCGCTCGCGTGTCCGGCGGCCATGATCGAGTGTTGTAGTCGAAGGCGAAATCCGCGTCTGAGAGCGCTTCGAACGGGGCGGTCGACGGGACCCAACGCTCGGCGCCAACGGTGTGCAAGCGGACGCGCACCGAGCTCGCAGCGCCGATCGCCAGCATGCGAAGCGGAAGCGCTCTCGGCATGCCAGGCAACGTCACGCGCACGGGAGCGACCCGCGTCGCGCCAGGCGCGGGACGAAATCGGGCCACGATGAGGTCCATGCCCGCGCCCGCGTACTCGTCGATCAGCGCCTGCGCTGCTGCGGTCAACAGGTACGAGCGGTCTGCGAACCACTGTCGCGTCGCGGGCAGGTCCGCAGTGCTCACTGTGTTCGTCGCAAACGGTCCGAGCTGGTCCTGCGGATGTGCGTTTGGACCAGCATCGATCCGCAGCCCCTCATCGAGACCAGCATCCGGAAGCGTGTTGCACTGCTCGCACGTGAGGCACGGCCGCGGGTTGGGAGGCTCGACGAGCGTCGGTTGAGCGATGCCAACGACGGCGTCGAGCAGCGCGACGTGACCGACGCCAATCTGCGCGGACGTTCCTCGCGGCACTGGAAATATCCACGCGAACTCGCCCGGCATCTGGTCGAAGATCAGCTGATCCCACACCGTGCTCTGCGTGACCGCGGCAGAGAGCACCGTTCGATGCTCGACCACCACAGCGGCCGGCGACGCACGATGAAGCACCACGCCTCCGAACGCGTCACTCGTGGATGGCGTGATCTCCGCCACGCACGCGAGCGCGATGGCCATGCTCGTTCGCAGCACCTGTTGCTTGTCCTTTTTCATCGTCTCTCCTTCACCCGCCGCCAGCGCTGCGACATTTCAATCACAGCGCCAAAGGATTCGGCACACTCTGGCTCTTGCAGAGCGCTCGCAGCGATGAATCGCAACACCGATGCCAACGCGAATCGGCCCCGGCTTGCGGCGACCAGGAGATCCGTTACATGCCCTGATTCGTCGCCTCGATCGTCGCGCGCTTTGCGTCGCTCTCCGCGGCGACGTGACCCCGGTACGTCGTAGACCATCGGACGTCGTGAAGCGCGGCCCCAGCTGGTGCGCGCGCAACGACGGCTCGTCGGGGCGACGGCCCCCTCGGTCGACATGACGCTGGGCCGCCCCTGCTTCGAGACCTACGCTCTCAGCACTCATCGATGGAACTCTTGTTGACTCGGCTCGGAGTGGTCCTCGTCGCGCTCTCGCTGCTTCCGTGGCTCGTCGTGCTCGGCGCTCCGATCGCGCTCGGAGCGTCCGCGCGCGCGGCGGCGTGGTCGGGCGGCGCGGCGATCATCGCAGAGGTGCTCTTCTGGATCGGCGTCGCCCTGCTCGGAAAGCCCGTGTGGAGCGCGGTGAAGGAGCAGGGGTGGCGCAAGGTTCCGAGCGCGCTGTGGCAGCGGTTCTTGGGCCGCGAGGTCGAGAGCAGCGCGCGCACGAGCCGCTCATCGCAGTGAGTGATGCGCCGTCGTGGTCGTCGCCCATCGCGGCCTCGAGCGCTCAGCTCACTCGCTCGTTTGCTCGATCTCGGCGATCGCCTTGCGCAGCGCTTTGTCCGCGCCGTTGCCGGCGGCGTCCACCGCCCGCAGCGTCGGCAGCGCCGCGCGATCACCGATGGCGCACAGCGCGCGCGCCGCGTACCACCGCGCGCTCTCGCTCACGTTCTCGGCCGTCGCGAGCGCGCACAGCGTTGGGACCGCGCGACGATCACCGAGCGCGCCCAACGCCGACGCGAGCTCTGCCAGCGCGCGAGTGCTCTTCATTTCACCACGCAAAACGCTGGTGATCCGCGCGATGATCGACGGGACCAGCCGCGGGTGCCGGAGCTGCTTCACCAGGATTCCCGCGCCGTGCGCGACCTCGTCGCGCTCGTCGTGCACGAGCTCGAGCGCGACCTCCGCCCAGCGCGCGTCGTTGCGAGGCTCGCCGCCCTCGGTCGTGTGACGGTCGTCGTGGCACCAGAGCGAGAGCAGGACGCTCGACGCGATCTCTTCGGATCGCTCGGACGCAGCGAGCGCCGCAGGCGTGAGCAGCGAAGCGAGCGCGTCGAACGCCACCGCTCCGCCGCGCCACACGAGCGCCGAGCGCGCGGCGTCGCCTGCCCGAGGGTGCGACACCAACGCGCGCAGACGGTCGATCAGCGCCGGGTCGCTCGACCAGTTGAGCGGCTGGATCGCGCTCGCGTCGGGCTCGTCGCGAAGGACCCGCGCGACGAGGTAGCGCTCGGACTCGGCGTCACGGCGGTGCATCCACGCGCGAAATCGCTGATAGTCACCGAACGCGCGGCTGTGCTGTTGCCCGCGGATCGCCCGCTCGGAGGCCTCGCAGATCGCGATGAGCAGCGAGGCTGACTCTGGGTGCGTCGAGCGGCCGAGCGACTCGAGCGCGGCGTCGCGGACCTCTTCGACCTCGTCGTCCAGCGCCTTGCGCAGCGCTTCGAACGCCGCGTCGGTCGGCATCGCGCCGAGCGCCCCTGCGGCGGCGGCGCGCAGGACCGCCGAGCGCGCGCGCGGCTCGGCGAACACGGCGACCGCGAGGGTGATCGCGGCGCTCGGGTCACGCTCGCTGAGCGCGCGGAGGTCCTTTGCGCGCTGGGCGGCGGACGCGGTCTTGGGCTTTGTCACTGGAGATCCCCTTGAGGATGTCCTGCGCACCAACGATGCTGCGCCGGAGGCCCAACGCTACACGGGTTCGCGGCGGTGCGGTGAGGGCAGCGCACGAGGACGGAGGCGCGGCGGCTTCGATCGGTGCTTCGCGGGGAGAAATGCAGCGCGCCGACGGCGACCCCGTGAAGGGTCAGCGTCGGCGCCGGGGCTGCGCTCTCGAGCGCGGGTTCAGCGTGCGTCAGTTCACGAAGGTCGCCGGGCAGGACCCGACGTACTCCGCGAAGGTCGCAGGCGTGAACTGATTGGTGCCTTCGGCTTGCCAGTACCAGCGCATGCGCGCGGGCGAGAAGCCGATGGTGCCCATGTCACCGAGGTTCGTGAACATTCCGACGGTGCCGAGCGTTGCGGCGCCGAGGCGGAGGCGCGCCACGCGGGTCGTGCTCTCGACGAACACGAGATCCGTCGAGGTGCCTGCGGTCTCGGCCACGCCGATGGCAGCCCACGCCTCGCCGTTCTGGTGACCGGGGACGATGAGGGCGCCGAAGTCACCGACGTCGCCGTTGGTGAGGTTGATGTTCCACGCGCGGCCACCGGTGACGATGACGGTGCGGTCCCAGCCGTGGAACATCATGTTCGCCGACGCTCCGGCGCTGGTGTTGACGGTGATGGTCTGGCTCAGCGTGATCGCCGCGCCCGAGGGCTGGAGGTTGAACTCGTTGAGCGGGACGATGCGGTTGACGACCACGTTGCCCATGTTGCCCTGCAGCGGGAGGTTGCCGGCGAAGAGGCCGAAGACCGTTCCGTTGCGGAGGTTGTAGACGAGGTGATCGCCGAGCGTGCCGACGGCCGCGGAGTTCGCGAGCACCGGCGTCTGCGCGCTGAAGACTCGGATGGTGCCCGCGTCGCCGACGACGTAGGCCTGGCCGGAGCTGATCGCGATGGGGCCGCGGTCGTCACCGGCGGTTCCGTTGGTGTCGATCGCGGCGCAGCCCGCGACGGAGTAGCCGCTGACGATGAACTGTCCCGTGGTGGTGTTCTGCGTCACGGTCACCGGGCAGCTCACGAGCGCTTCGGCGATGGCGCCGAACTGGCTCGTGCCTTCGACGCGGGTGAGCCAACGGCTGTTGGGGCCGTTGGAGTACACCGCGAGGTGACCCGCGTCGCCGAGGTTGGCGAACGAGCCCACCGTCGAGACGACGCCGCCCGGCACGCTCACGCGCGCGATGGTCGTCGAGCTCTGGACGTAGGTGAGAAACACCGCGGCGCCCGTCGACTCGACGATGCCCGACGTGTGGAACGTCTCAGCGCCCGCGCGCGGCGGCTGCGGCATCGCGCCGCGGTCCGTCACGACGCCGTTCGTGAGGTTGATGTCGAACACGTTCGTCGTGTGGATGATCGCGCGACCACCGCCCGAGTAGATGCCCGTCGAGGTCGACGCGCTGCTCGTGTCGAGCGGGATCGTGCGGCTCAGCATGACGGGCGCCGTGACGACCCACGAGCCGTTCTGCGTGCGCCAGAGGCGGTCGATCGTGCGCGCGCCGGTGAACGCGCGGATGGGGCCCGTCGCGTCGCCGAGGAGGAACATCGCGCCCGAGAACGCGTCGTACACGACGCCGTCGAGCACCGTCGGGACCATGGAGGGCGCGCTCGCGACATTGGCCGGGTCGAAGCCGCCCGTGCCGTTGTCCGCGCCGACGAGCAGGCGGCTGGCGCCGACGGCGAGGTTGCCGCGCTGGTCACCGTTCACCGGGTCGTTGTTGACGACGGTGCACGCCGCGGCGCCCATCGACGTAATGCGGAACGGCTGGAGGCACGTCCCGTTCACGCAACCCTGCCCCGCGGCGCAAGTGCGTCCGCAGGCGCCGCAGTTGAGCGTGCTGGTGTTGAGGTTCACGCAGGTCATCGTGGCGCCGCACGCGGTCTGGCCCGCGGGGCACAACATGCGGCACGTGCCCATCACGCAGCTCTGGCCGCCGGGGCAGGCCTGACCGCACATCCCGCAGTTGGTCGCGTCGCTCTGGAGGTCCACGCAGCGGCCGGGGTTGCCGGGAGCCGCGCCGCAGATGGTCGCGCCAGCCGCGCACGTTCCGCCGCACACCGCGGCGGCGCAGGTGGCGGTCCCGCCGACGGGGGCGGGGCACGTCGTGCCGCAGCGACCGCAGTTGTTCGCCGTGGTGTTGAGGTTGGTCTCGCAGCCGTTGGCCGCGTTGCCGTCGCAGTCACCGAAGCCCGTGTTGCAGGTCAGACGGCACGCGCCCGTCGTGCACGCCGCGGTCTGGTTCGGGCCGGCCGTGCACGCGCGTCCGCACGCGCCGCAGTTGGTCACGCTGGTGTTGGTGTTGGTCTCGCAGCCGTTGGCCGCGTTCATGTCGCAGTTGCCGAAGCCCGCGTTGCAGGTGAGCCCGCAGGTGGACATCGCGCAGGTGGGCGTCGAGTTCGCAGCCGGAGCGCAGGCGCGTCCGCACGCGCCGCAGTTCGCAGCGCTCGTCGTGGTGTCGATGCAGGTCGCGCCGCAGAGCATCGTCGGCGCGGCGCAGGCGGCGGCGCAGACGCCCATCGAGCAGTTCTCACCCGCGGCGCAGGCGCGGCCGCACATCCCGCAGTTCGTGCGGTCCGTCTGCGTGTCGACGCAGGCGGCGCCGCAAGAGGTCTGTCCCGCAGGGCAGCGCGGGCGGCACATGCCGCCGGCGCACGTCTCGGTCGCGCCGCACACGTTGCCGCAGAGACCGCAGTTGTTCGTGTCGGTGAGCGTGTCGATGCAAACGCCACCACAGGCCGTCTGCCCCACAGGGCAGTCCGGAACACACGTGCTCATCGAGCACCGCTCGCGCGCGGCGCAGGTACGTCCGCAGGCGCCGCAGTTGGTCGCGCTCGACGTCGTGTCGACGCACGCTCCGCCGCAGCGCATCTGGCCTGCGGCGCAGGGGACGCTACAGGCGCCCGCGCTACAGGTCTCGCCGGCCGCGCAGACGCGTCCGCACGCGCCGCAGTTGGCCGTGTCTGCCTGCGTGTCGACGCAGGTGCCGGCGCAGTTCAAGAGGCCCGCGGGGCACATCGTGCTCGCGTCTGTCGGGCCCGCCTCGGCGCCCGCGTCCGCAGGAGGCATCATGCACGCGCCTGCGCCGAAGCCCCAGCCCGCGCCCGTACACGTTCCGTCGGTGGAGCCGGCGGCGGCGCCCGAGAGGCAACGGCCAGTGCCGGCACAGAAGCCACAGCCCGCCATCGCGGTGCACGATCCACAGTCGGCGAGGGCGGAGCAGGGATCGGTCCCGCCTTCCATTCCGCCTTCGGCCGGCGGAATCACGACGTCCGGCCGGACGACGTCCATCGACGCGTCGGTCCTCGAGGAGGCGTCGCCCGCGTCGCGTCCCGGATTCGATGGATCGCCGCAGGCGGCGAGTGCTGCGATTGTGCAGCAAAGGGTCAGCGCTCTTGTTCTCATTCTAGCTTAGTCCCCGAATTGGTGAATGGCATCGGTCTATGCGCGCCGCTGCTGCGCGGACGATCGCATCGCCGCCGCGCAGTGCGCTCGCTCCTTCGCGCGAGCAACTTACGCGAAGTCGCCCCTCGCGCTCCACTCCGCCCCCTGCTGAATCTCATCCTCGCACGACTGCGGAAAACACCGCACCAAGCGCAGTGACCCTGTGGGTGCCCACGCTCTGCACTGCGAGCCGATCGTGACGGCCGACAACGAGGAGCGTTGGAGCAGCGATGTTTCTGTGGTCGCTGCTGCGACCGAAGTCGCAGTGGTGCGCGGCGCTCTCTCGGCGCACGCACGGCGCGATGTCACGTGTGCGCGAGCGGGCGGCGACCGAGTGCGCTGCGCGCGAGCGGGCGGTGTCCGCGTCGAACGAGCGCGGGCGGTGCGAGCCTCGCGTGCGCGGCGCGGAGTCGAGCACGGCGATGCGCCGGCGAAGATGCACGAGACCCGCTGGGCCAACGCATCGCTTCGTCGCGCGGCACGACGCCGTGCCCGTGACGGGCATCGACGATGTCCAAGCGGATCAAGCGATCGAACGACTGTTGAAATCCGAGCGAAGCAAGATCGCGGATCGAGAGGACGACCACCGTCGCGGGCTCGGCGTCGAGCAGCCCGAAGGGCGGCGAAGGCCGCGGGGATATGACAGACGGCGTATTCCGTCCGCGGGGAGATTGGGTGGATAGCATTGCGTCCTGCGGGCATCGCGGCGAGGCCGCCGTTCGAGCGCGCAGGCCAAAGGAAGCACCAACAATGAATGCACGACGAATCCTGGCCTCGATGGGCGCGTTGCTCTTCGCGGCGCTCACGGGCTGTGGTGGTGGCGGCAACACCGCGCAATCGTACAGCTGCAGCCCCTCGGCCCCTTCGCTCGAGAACACGACGTCTTGCTTGGAGTACGCGAGCGGTTGGACCCAAGCGCAAGCGCAGATGCTGTGCGGCAACGTGATGGCGACGGTGAACGCCTCGGCGTGTGCGCGCACCAACGTGATCGGCGGCTGCCGTACGACGGAGACGTTGGGCCTGGCTCCCATGGGCGCGAGCACGACGATCTGGTACTCACCGGCGATGGGGCAGATGGTGACGGCGGCGCAGGTGATGGCGCACTGCTCGACGATGTCGGGCTACACGTACGTGGCTCCGTGAGCGTTGCGAGCGCGGGGTGCGCTGTTGGAGCGCGGGCGCGCGGCCTTGATGGGTTGGTCCGACTGTGGGCTCTGACCCCTGCAGAGCCATCATCGTCCGCGAGCGATCGCAGCGCGGCAGGTCGTGTGTGCCATGCTCGCTGTCGTCCGTCGCGCTCGCGACGACCGCACCGTGCAGCCCGCTACGAACGCGCTCCGCGCGCCCACGTTTCGCAAGCATCGAGTGCGTTTGTCGCGATGGTCGCCGCTTCGACCGGTGAATCTGCTTCGTGCGCGAGCCGCAAGATCGCGCGCAGCGAGTGCTCGAGAGCGTGCGTGCCGGTGCTCGCCGCGAGGGCTGCGCTGACGCAGGGGCGCGCTTCGTGTGCGCGTCCCGCGCGCACCAGCTGGTCGACGAGGTGAGGGAGCGGCGCCTGTCCGTCAGGCACATACGCAAACTCGTTGGACGTGACGATGGCCTCGTCGAGCATGGCCGCGGCGACCTGCGCCGTGAGCAATTCGACAGCGATTTTTCGACGTCTCGTGATCTTCGACCGATCGTCGTCGCGGTCGTCGAGCGGCGCGGCGACCTCGTCGACGAGCGCCCTGGCCGCAGCGCGCTCGCCCTCGAGCGCCACGCACGCCGCGTGACGCAAGAGCGAGAGCGCGAGCCTGTTGGCCACACCAGCGCTCGCGTAGAACGGGCCCTCGTGCTTCGCGAGCGCGGCCCACGAAGCCCGTCGCTCGGCCAGCGCTCGAGCGTCGAGCCGCGTCTCGGGCGCCGCCGAAATGAGCGGCGGAAGCACCGCAGCGCCGCGATCGAGCGTCGAGCGCACAGCGTCGCGAAGCGAGACGATCGTCGCCACGAGAGACGATCGCGCCTCTCGTTCGAGCGCGTCGACGATCTCGCGCGCCTCGTCCACGCGGCCGTCGAGCGCGGGGATCCGCGCGGCGCTCAGGCGCGCAGCGATGCGCTCAGAGGTCGTGATGAGCCCGTCTGCGTAGTGCTCCTCGATCTGTGCGATGGTGCTCGGCGTCCCCGCCCGCTTGCGCAGCTGTTCGAGCAGCGACCGATCGCTGCACTCTCGCATTGCGTCGAGCCAGAGGTGCGAGGCCGACGAAACGATCATCGGCGCCTCGGGCAGCTTCAGCGAAGCGAGCGTCGCGGGAATCGAGCTGAGACTTCCGCACTGGATCGCGATGAAGAGGCGCGCGCACGCGTCGATCGCGGCGGTGTCCGCGAGCGCGTTGGCGGCGTCGAGCAGCGACCGCAGCGCGCAGGCGTAGGCGACCTCGCGCTCGCGATGCTCGTCCGAGAGCGCGACCTCGACGCCGTTCTTCGCTTGTTCGAGCTCGGCGCGGGCCATCTCGAAGTGAGCGGACGCTCCCTCGGTGTCGCCGTCGAGCGCGTCGATCCGCGCGAGCTCTGCGCAGAGCGTCGCGAACGCCATCAGCTCTCCGTCGTACCGTCGCTTCGCTGCGACAACAGCGACGATCTCGCGGCCTCGCCGGCGGACCGCGCCGCGATCTTCGCTGAGAAACCGCTCGGCAGACAGGCGCAGTTTCACCGCTTCAGCCCACGCGAGGACGTCGATGGTGCGCCGCGAGCTGCTCCACGAAGCGACTTTTTTGTGCGCGGCCTTCTGGATGGGCTCGACGGCCACGAAGCTCTGGATCGCCCGCAGGCACTCGTGCGCGCTCGACTCGTTGCACGATCGAAGCCCCTCGAGGGCCACCTTCGTCGCGCGCTTGTCGCTCGCGCGCCACAGGGCCTCGGCGCAGTCGACGAGCGCGGTGGCGCGATGCTGCTGCGGAGCGCTTCGAGCGAGCTCGATCGCGAGCTGCGCGTCCCGTCCGCAATCAATCAGCGCATCGCAGAACGGCGTCGCGAGCGACTGCGCGAGCGACTCCGCGAGGAGCTGAGAGAGACGCTCGCACCACTGTGCGGCGAGCATTGCTGGAGCATCATCGATCGTCATGGCGTCGCTCGATCCTGCGCGAAGCGCGCTGCGAGGGCGACGCTTCGAAGGACGGAGTGCGCAAGCGTCGCCGCGAGCGTATCATTCACTCCATGAACAACCTCGTGCGACCGGTCGCGATTGCGGCGCTCGCGCTGTGCGCGCGTTGTGCGAGCGAGCCGACCTACAGCCCGCCGCCGACCGTCGCCTGCACAGGGCCGTGGCGCGAGGTCGAGAGCGCGAGCACGCGGTTCGGGGTCGCGCGGTTCGCGCATCGAGCGGCGTTCGAGCGAGGGGCGCTCTGGTTTTCGCTTCGCGCGAATACGATGGTTCCGTCCGGCTGGGATTCGTGGCTGGTGCGCGCGGATCGTTGGGGAGCCTCACCGAGAGTCGAGCGCGTCCCATTCGCGCCGCACTCTGCGTTTGCTTCGATCGACTTTCAAACGACCCACCGCGGCTGGCTCGCGGCGCACTCGGGGTGGTACGGCGGCACGAGCGACCTGCTCGAGCTGTCTTCGCTCCGGCCGCAGAGCACAGGCGTTGCGAACATCGGGTCGCACCGCGTCGCGTTCACGCGCAACGAGACCATCGTGTTGCGCAGCGCGGACGACGGGCGCTCCATGGTGGATCGCCTTCGGCCAATGGACCCTGGCGCGACGGGCGCGGCGCGGCTCATCGCATCAGCGAGTCTTCCGTCGGGCGTCGGCAACCAGACCTCGAGCATCCATGCGAGCAACAGCGGCGCTGCGATCTTCGTTCTCACCTCTGACGAGACGCGCACACGCACGGTGGTCGCGACCTTCGACGCGACGCTCGCTCGACAGGGCGAGGACGTGGTGCTCGGCGAAGTGATCGACCTCGCCGTCGACGACGAAGGCCTCTGGCTGGCGGCGCGCAGCGTCGTGTCGGACGGGGCGAGCGCCCTGCCCTTCGAGGTCACGCGCGTCCGCAACAACGGGACGGCGCTTCGACTGATCAGCGAGCCAGCCGGCACGGCCAACGTCGTGTTCAGAGCGTCGCTCGCGGCGCGGGCCGATGTGTTTGCGCTGTGCGCGACGCGCGTTCGAGGCGACGTCACGCCGAGCGCGGTCGAGGTGTACAACAGCAGCACCGGCGCGGTCGTTCAGCGCATGGACGGGGTGTGCTGCGAGAGCCTCGCGCTCTCTCACGACTCGCTGTTCGTCGTGCAAGGGTCGAACTGCGGCGGACGCCTCAACGGCGACACGGTCACGGTGCGTCGCTTCACCTGCAATTGACCAGTAAATTTGCAGAGTTCTCCGACCGCGCGTCCCTCACAGCGACAGGATCACGGTGTCGCCGTCCCTCGCGTGATCCCACCGTCGTTCGCGGCAGATGAACTCACCACCAAACGCGCCGACGTCGGACCAGCCGCGGTAGCGGCATCGCGCTCCGCTGTCTGGACAGGGGCTGCCGATCGAGGGTCGCCTCCAGCGCGGACACGACGATGAAGACTCGACGGAGCGCTCGATGATCTGGACGCCGAACGGCCGGACAATCGTGCCGACGATCGCGCGAAAACCACAGAAAAAGAGCAGCGGAATCTGCAGCGCCGCGATCACCGTCCAGAACGCGATCCCGCCACGGGATCGTCGCTTGCCGCTCGCTGGCTCGCTGGGCTTCGCTGCGCTGTCGGGGGGCTTCGGCTCTGTCATCGCAGTGGCGAAGATCGTCGCACCGTTCGTCGCGGACTGCTCGCTCGAAGACCGCGTGTCGAATACCCGCCGCAGAACTCTGAGTCGACCCACTGCCGGGCAGGGGGCAGCCTCGTCTACGATCTCTCTGGTGAAGCTGCAGCGCGTGTCGTTGGGAGTGTGCGTGGGATGGGCGTGCGTGCTCGCCGGAGCGACCGCGGCCGCGCAGCGCGCGCCCGTGACGGTGTGCACCGCTCGGCCTGCGGCCTCGTTTCATCTGCGGCCGCGGCCGGTAGAAGAGTCCGTTGGACGACGCTTTGCGGCGCGCACCGAGCTCGTCGTGCTCGACGAGACGCTGCACAGGACACGCGCGCTGTCGCACCTGCGTCGGGTGCGCGTCGTGTCGACGGGCGCCGTGGGATACACCTTCGTCGCAGGCTCAGAGCTCGGTCCTGCGTGCGTCGAGCCGCGCGTCGTAGCCATCGCGAACCCGCCGCCAGACGAGCCGTTTTCGCCGAATTTCGTGCGCCGCGGACGCTTTGCGACGCCCGAAGCGGGGATCGCCGAAGGATGGACGCCTGCGCGCGGACCCACGGTTGACGTCGACAACGACGGGCAGCTCGACCAGCTTCTCTCCGCGACGCGCGGGGGGCGGTCGGCGTTCTTCGTGGCGCTTCGGCGGGCGCAAGGCTGGGAGCTTCACGTCGCCGGCCGAGAGAACCAAGAGACCTTGGCGTGGGAGGCTCCCGTCGTGCGCGGCGCGGAGGTCTGGCTGCGCGTCCGCTGCATTTCGCAGGGCGAAACAGGGTTCTCTGAGCAGTCTTGGGACCTCTATCGGTTCGATCCGCGCGCGGGCGCCGTGCGGCGCGCGGCGACGATCTACGGTGACCGACGATCGGGCGGCGAGGGAGAACCGCACCCGCACCGATGGCGCTTCGAGGTTCTCGCGCCCGGCGCGCTGCAGATCACCGGCGATCGCGGCGCGCCGCTGCTGCTGCGATTCGATGCGCAGCGCTGGACGCTGGACGCGTCGCGCTGATCCGCGCGCTCGCCGCTTCGATGGACGCAGGCAACGCCGCATCGCCTGCGAAAACAGCGGCAATCTCGTGATACGTCGCGCAGGAGCATCGCGCAGCGCACGCCGCGCGCTTGCCCAGCAGCGTCCACGAGGGTGGGGCACCTGGCG
Organism: Myxococcales bacterium; assembly: GCA_013298625.1. Lineage (GTDB taxonomy): Bacteria > Myxococcota_A > Polyangia > Polyangiales. The sequence goes on along the minus strand of JAAFIF010000014.1, from coordinate 89,684 downwards.
CGTTGCGCAGCGCGTCGTTGTTCAGACATCGCTTCCATCTGCGAGTGATGTTCCCGTGACGCGGCCGTCCGACGTCGGACGGCGCGATCGCGTTCGACGGGCCGCTGCGTGAGGAAACACCGTCGTTCGTCTGCTCGTGCAGAGGGTCGCGCTCAACCGGCTGCCGTTGGACGTGCTCCCGTCGCGGGCGCGGCACAGCCGTGCGATCGTCGCGTCGCGCTCGTTCGCCGCTGCGCTTGCGCGCGACGAGAGTCGATCGATCAACGGCCGGATCTCCGTGAAGAGCCAATTCATGACCAACGACGCGCACGAGCGCTACAGCCAGCTCTACCATGCGGACCTCGGCGCGTGGTCGCTCTTGCACACCGAGGCGAGCGCCTACGACGCGCTGCCGAAGACGGTTGGATTTCTCTCGCGTCGACGCGACGGAAAGCTCGGCGTGCTCGTACGCGAGCCGCTCGATGAGTCCGCTGCGGCGGCCCTCGACGGTCGCGTGTTCGCGCTCGCGGGGACCGCGGCGCTCGTGCGGTCGATCGAGCGCGGGTTCGTTCCTTCTGCGGTCGAGATGCTGGCGATTCGCGGCGCGAGCCCGGCGGACCTCGAAGCGCTCGCGGCGGCTCCTTTGCTCGATCACATCGAAGCGCTCGCGGTGCTCGACGGCGAGCCACGCACACGCGCGCTCGAAGCGCTGCTGGCCCGACGCATGCCAGCGCTGCGATCGCTCTCGATCCTCGACGCGACCGACGCGCTCGTGCGCTCGCTCCGCGAGCCGCTGTTGTCTCAGCTCGCGACGCTGCGCATCGCAGGGCCCATGCGCGCAGCCCCGACGACGCGCCTCGATCTGTCCCGTGTGTTGAGCGGAGATCGTCGCGCGATCACGACGCTCGATCTGGCAGGCATCGAGCTCACACCCGAGCTCGTCGCGGCCTGGGGACGCGGTGATTGGTCGCGGCTCGAGCGACTGCGAGTGCACGTCTGCAACGTCCACGCGGCGCTGCTCGGCCCCTTCGCCGCGCTGCGCGAGCTGCGTTCGGACGGCTGGAGTTGGGACGGCCCGCGCAGCCTCTCTGACGAATCGGTCGCAGGCATCGTCGCGAGCAGCCCCGACCTCGAGATCGTCTCGCTCGAACACAGCGACGCTGGTGACCGCGCTGCGTTCGCGCTGGCCGAGCACGGCCGGCGACTGGTGTTCTTCAACCTCGACAAGACCCGCGTGAGCAGCGCCGGCGCGATCGCGCTCGGACGATCGACGGTGTTCGAGCGCCTCGAGTTCGCGCAGCTCGACGCCCCGCTCTCGTTCGACGCTGCGCATGCGCTCGCGGACTCGACGGTCGCCGCGATCCGCCAGAACGCGCACGGCCCTTACCGCGGACTCGCGACGATCGTGCACTGGGCTCCGCCAACGCCCGCGCAAGAAGCGACGCGAGCGCCCGTGAGCAAACACGCGTTTCGATGGCAGCGATACCAACAGTGCCAGGCGTGCGGCGGTCGTCCTTCGTTCGACGGCTGTCCGTGGCACGAGCCGCTGGTGATTCATCCGGTCGCGCGCGGCGACGAGCCTCCGACGGAGGAGTCTCGCGCGTGGGTCGCAGCGCACGGCGCGCACATGACGCGCGTCGAGCAGCTCGGCCATTCAATGCTCGAGACGATGCGATCGTGGGGCAAGTACGCGGGGCCGCTGCGCGTGACGTGGTGGGTGATCGACCGAGATCACCGCGGCTGCGATCTCGCGCAGGCCGATGGTCCGTCGGGGCTCGATGCGATCATCGACGCTGTGGGTCGTCCTCCGTACGCAACGACCGCATCGTGGGCCTTCGCGTGCGCAAGAGCTCGCGCGCAGGCGTTTGCCCACCTGCCCGACCCGTACACGCCAGCGCGCACCATCGCAGAGCTCGGCGCTTCGATCGTGGGCCTCGACGCAGAGGACGGACTGTTGATCGCCCTTCGCACCCAGTGATCGAGAGAGGCTCGAAGCACCGATGAGCGACACGTTCAGCTATCAGAAGAGCTACTCGGAGACATCGCGGGAGCGGGACTTCTACGGCTTCGTGCTGGTCGAGGGCGAGGCGATCATCGAGGGCACGCGGCTGCTCGTGACCGTGCGACACAACAACCCGCAAACCGAAGAGGTCGGCCCCTGGTCGAGCAGCGAGTACGAGGTGCTCGAGCACATCGAGCAGCCGAGGCTGCTGAAGGTCGCGTCCGAGCACGGAGACCTCGATGTCTTCGAGCTCGACTCAGGACGGCTGTCGCGCTCGCGCCAGCACCTGCTGTTGAGTCGCCCAGATTTTCGCGCGACCGATGCGAGCCACCGCGCGAAGGGTGTGAGCCTGCTCGCAGCGCACGCTTCGCTGGTCTACGGGCTCGACGATGCCGTGGTCGATCGGCTCGATGCGATGGCAACCGAGCTCGACGCAGGGCGATCCGTAGAGCTCGAAGGGCTTCGCCTTTCGCGACGAGCCGCGGGATACGCGCTGCATCGAGAAGGGAGCCCGTGGATCACCGCTGCGCGCCTGCTCACTGATGGATGGCGTTTCGACTACCCCTTCACGGGGGACTTGTTCGCGAGCTTCGTGGCGAAGGTGCAGGCGAGCCTGGCGGGCAGCGCCTGGCGATGCTGAGCCATTGGCGTCAGGGCGCCGCGCGTCGCGAATGTGCGCGCGATCAACGCGCGTCGACGACGGACAGGCCGAGGTGCGTGGCGAGCAGCGCGGCGCTCTCTGCGGAGATCTTCGCGCCCTTGGCCTTGTTTTGTGTGGGGTCGATGAGCGCGCCGCTCGCCGTCGAGAAGTCCGCGCGAGACAGCTCGCAGCGCTCGAAGCGCGTCGCGCGGAGGTCGCTCGCGGCGAAGTCCGCTTGCGTGAGATCGCAGCGCTCGAAGGTCGCCTCGGTGACGCGGCTCGATCGACAACGCAGCTTGCGCAAGCTGAGCCCCACGAAGATCGCGAACTGCAGATCGCAGTCTTCGAAAGCAAACGCAGGAAACTCAGCCACGTTGGACCAGTCCACGCCCATCAGCCGAGTCTTGCGAAAGCTCACGTCGCGCAGGCGCGTCGCGTCGAAGCGCGCTCGCGCGAGGTCGCAGTCGACGAACGTGCAGTCTTCGAGGACAGCACCGGCCCAGAGCGACTCTTGCAGCGAGACCTTCGCAAACGTGCAGCGCGAGAAGGTCTTGCCAGCGAGCGAGCGTTTGCGAAGGTCGAGCTGTTCGAAGCGCTGCTCGTCGAGCTCGTCGCTCTGCTGAATCAGCGCGCGTTGATCTTCGCCCGAGCTCACAGGGCCTCGGGTCTCGATCGGGCGCTCGTCGCGCACGCTGCGCTCGGAGAGACGAGCGCGGTGATCTTCGCCATGCGCGCTTTGTACTACAGGGCGCTCGTCGCAGAAGAGCCAACGCAGCGTCGACCGCGAAGGCCGACGCTGTGGCTCACGGGATGGGCGCGAAGCGCACGCGAGACATCGCGGTGGCGACGCACGCGGTCGCTCCGCCCGTGCCCGCTGCGCAGCCGCCTTGCGCGAACGAGCCTGTGAGGTTTTCGAGGCCGATGTTGCTGAGGTCAGCGCCGGTCATCGTCTCGTACACGAAGTCGATCGTGTGGGTCGTCTCGCTCAGGATCGCTTCGAAGGTCAGGCGCTGGCCGCCGCCGCCGCCGAAGTGCGCCACGTCCCGCCACTCGACGACGAACTGCCGATTGGGCGCAGCGCCGATCGTCGCGATGCACACGCCGGTCGCGCGGGTCGTCAGGTCTCGGTTGTACGCTGCGATGACGCCGTTCGGCGTGACCGCATCCGGAAGCCCGGCAACGATCACGCGAATTGGCGCCGGCAAGAACGCGATGTAACCGTTGGAGGTCACGGTGATGGGCGTCGCGGCCGCGAGCGGCTGCGAGAAGTATCGAAACGCGAACGGAACGGTCGTCCCGAAGGTGGCGTCGTCGAGGTTCACCAGCGTCGTCGTGCTGCCCATGGCGGCGCAGGCGTCGATGTACGAGACGCCCGGCGGCGCGAGGGTGACGGCGTACTCTTGGCAGGTTCCTCTCATGCAGGCGGCGCCGGCTCTGCAGCGGTTTCCGCAGGCGCCGCAGTTGTTCGCGTCGGAGAGCGGGTCGGATTCGCAGGCGTTCATCGCGTTGCCGTCGCAGTCCTGCGTGGTGCCCGCGCACGCGATCGCGCCGATGCAGAGACCACGGCTGCACGCATCACCGGTGGTCCTGGGGTTGTTGTCGTTGCACGCGTCGGTCGCCATCGTATTCGGAAGGCCGGGGCACGAGGTGGTCATCGGATCGCAGCCGAACACTTCGATCTCGTCGATGCATGCGCCGTCGTTCGTGATGTTCACTTTGATGAAGCGCGCGGTGATCACGGGAAACGACACGTTCACAGACTGTCCCATCGCGAGGGACGTGCCCGGCGAGCCCGCGGGCGCGGTGAACACCGTGCGGTATTCAGTCGCGTCGTTGGTCGAGTCGCCCTCCATGTACACGGCGTCTGTGTCCGCGACTTGAATCGAGAACGCGCCCACGGGTCGATCGGCGAAGCTGTTGAGCCGGTCGCGTCCGAAGCGAACGCGCTCGATCGCCACGACGCGCCCGAGGTCGATCTTGACCCAGCCGTTCGCGGTCGAAGCGATCCACGAAGCGCCGTTGCCGTACTCGCCGTCGTTGAGGTGGTTCGACTCGTGACGGGGGCCGAAAGCGGCCGTTCCGCTCGTGACGGACGGACGCGCGCCGTTCGCGACGGCGGCGAAGTTGCCGGTGGCGTTGTACGTCTGGTGTCCGCAGGCCGGCAGCGTGTCAGCCGGGAGGCAGCCGACCATGCCCGTCAGCGCGGCCGCCGTCATGGTCGTCGCGGACGAGTAGCTCATGTTCGCGCAGAGGCCAACGGCGCGATCACAGACGTTGGGCAAGTGACACGCGTCGCTCGTCGCGCACATCACGCCAGCGCAGCGATCGATCGCGCAGCGGCCGGCGTTGCAGTACTCGCCCATCGCGCAGGCGTTTCCGCAGGCGCCGCAGTTGGCGTTGTCCGTCGCGAGGTTGCGACACACCATCGCAGCGCCCGCGCCACAGACGGTCTGACCCATCGCGCACGGAAGGACGCACGCGCCGGCGGTGCACATCTGGCCCATCGGACAGACCGTTCCGCATGCGCCGCAGTTGCTGGGGTCTGTATTCAAGTTGACGCAGGTCATCGCAGCGCCCGCGCCGCACACGCTCTGCGGAGCGGTGCACGTGAGCGCGCACGTCCCGCCGTTGCACATCTGGCCCATCGGGCACGCGGTCCCGCACGCGCCGCAGTGGTTGCTGTCGGTGCTGGTGTCGACGCATGCCATCATCGCGCCCGCTCCACAGATGGTGCGCGGAGCCATGCACGGCAACGCACACGTTCCCGCGGTGCACTCCTGGCCCATCGGGCATGCCGTGCCGCACGCGCCGCAGTGGTCGCGGCTGGTCATCGTATCGACGCACGTGCCGTTGCACTGGGTTGTCCCCGGCGCGCACGTTCCTGTGTCCACCACCACACCCGTGTCCACCACGACGCCCGTGTCCACGACGACGCCGGTGTCCTGTGGCCCCGCGTCCATCGTGGCAGCGTCCGGTCGCGGGCTCGACTGATCCGAGCTCGACGTGTCCATCGCCGCGGCGTCTCCCATGGTCGCCGGCGGCGAGCACGCTGCCACGAGCAGCGGAACCGCGAGCAGAATCTTCGTCGATCTTTGAATCATGCAAACTCCTTGTCGTGTGTCGCGCGACCGGCACGCGTGGCCGCCGCGCAACAACAGTGTGCCCTCGGGCGCACGAGCGCGTCCTCGAAGAGCGTCCGTCGGTCATGCCGTGTAAGCGATGCGCGAACGCATGTGTCACTGCGAACAGAGCGGTGACCGAGCCGCTTGCCGCGCCGCAGAGCGCAGAATCGTGCAGCTCGATGCGTGAGCCGCGGCCTTCTCGTGACGATCAGCGCGGCCTCGCGTCAGCGGCCATCGAGACGGTGCGCTGTTGCGTTCGCAGGTCTCGGCGAGCGCTGCGAGCGACTGGAGGCGAGACGTCTCATGAGCGGCCAACCGTCGCGACGTGCATCGTCGCGTGCGTAGCGCTCGACGGTCAGCGTCCCGATCGAGCGCGCTCGATCACCGAGAGCACGACGGACGAGCGGGCCAGCAGGTGGACTCCGTTGCCCGCAGCACAGCCGTTGCGCACACGGGACACCACCGAGACGACTCGACCGTTGCGGTCGAAGAGCGGACCGCCGCTGTCGCCGCGGCAGATGGCGACGGACGTCAGGATCTCGTTGGCGCCGATCGCGCTCGGCCCGGTGGTCGTCGACGAGAGCACCGTGACGCCGCTTCGCTTGCGCCGCGTGTCCGGAAAGCCGAACTCGGTCATTCCCCAGCCCACTGCGGTCAGGGTCTCGCCCCGCGCGAGGGTGCTGTTGCGCACATCGCGGGGCGCGACGGACGTCACCGGCGTCTCGAGGACCAGGACCGCCACATCGCGGTCGCACAGCTCCAGACGCCCGTCGTCCACCACGCGAGACACCGCGTGGGGCTCCATCTCGCCAGACAGATCGTGACCGAACAACACGGTCAGCGAGGACGCAGGGCGAAGCTCGCCCACGTCGACGGACGGAGCTGTGCACGAGTATCTCGGCGCGGCTGCCCTGGCGCGAACGCAGTGCTTCGCGGTGAGGACGAGGTTCGGGGCGATGAGCGTTCCCGAGCAAAATCCCAGGCCATCGGGGGAGCCGAAGACCGCGACCGCGTTGTCGTCAGGGCCCGAGGCGACGCCGCCGATGATCGCGTCGTTGCTCTGCCCCGATGGGTCTTCAGGGGTCGCGGCCGAGCAGCCGCACACGAGCGCGGCGAGCGCGGCGAGCGCGGCGACGGGGAGCGTCGAGGGTCGTCGAGACGTCATGCAGCGCGCGATCATCGCTCAGTCCTTCACTCGTGCGCACGGTTCTTCGTGGGGCAGAAGTCGCCGTGCTTCTCGCACGAGCGTCACGGCGACAACGTCGGAATCGTGCGCCGCGTCGGTACGGCGAAGCTACTTACGCAGCGCTTATTTGCGCGCGTCCCGCCTTCGCGAGCGTCGGCCGCTCACTCGACGTCGGGCGCGGGTCGATCGGGACGCGGTTCGCGACAACGACTCGGCCCTCGACCAACGTGGATGCTCCATCGCTGCTGCTGCGCGTTGGCGAGATGGACAAGCACCGTCGCCTCACCGATGCGCAGCGCGCGGGCGACCAATCGATTGCCCTCCCGCGAGAGCGAGACGACCGCGGTTCCGCCGATGATTTCGAAGCGCTCGATCGCGCCGTAGACCAGCGTGACAGAACGCCCCGCGCTGATCGTGGCCGTGCGACTCGAAGCGCGCACCTCCGTGCGCACGCCGTTGCCGCATGCGTGCGCGTCGAGGGAGCGCAGCGACGTGGTCGCGACGAGCAGCGCAGCGACGAGCGCGGGGGATCGCATACGGTCGAAGTGTACGACGGCCTCAGCCCCGGCGCTTGCGAACCTCGGCCACGGCGTCGGTGGAGCCCTTCTCGACGAGCCACGGAGCGACGCGGCCCAGTCGCCACAGCGCCCGCGCCCGCCCGGGGAGCACGATGACGCTCTCGTTGCGCGCGAGCGCGGCGAGCGCGTCGTCGGCCAGGCGATCGACCGGGTAGGGCGGGCCAGCGAGCTTGGTGAGAAAAGCGCGCAGGTCTGGCCGCCACGGCGGCTTGGGCAGGTCCGAGGGGTTGTCCGCGTCCAGCAGGGGCGTCTCGATGGCCGCCGGACACAGCACGTTGACGCGCACGCCGAGCGCTGCGCCCTCGGCCCGCAGGCTCGTCGAGAGCCCGACGACCGCGTGCTTCGACATCGAGTACGCGGTGAGAAAGGGCGCTGGACCGAGCCCCGCGAGCGACGCCACGTTCACGATGCGCCCCGAGCCCTGCTTGACCATGCGCGGGTACGCGGCCATGACCCCGTGCACGACGCCGCGCACGTTCACGTCGAGCACGCGATCGAAGTGCGCCACCTCGAGCTGGTAGGTCTCGCCGCCCACCCCCATGCCCGCGTTGTTCACCATCACGTCGATCCGCCCGCCCGCGTGAACGCACGCTTGGACCTCGCGCTCGACCGCGGCCGCGTCTCGCACGTCGAGCTGGGCAGCCCGCGCTCCCGCGCCGCACTCCGCTGCGACGCGCTCGGCCGCAGCCCCGTCGATGTCCGTCACCGTGACCCTCGCGCCCCGCTTCGCGAGCGCGAGAGACAGCGCCTTGCCGATGCCAGAGCCCGCGCCCGTGACGAGGACGACCTGATCTTTCCATGAAACCATGCGGTGGATGGTGCCATGCAGCGCTGCGAGACGATACGCAGGCGACACGCCGAGGCCGCAGCGTCGTCGCGGTTGACTGCGAGCGCGCTCGGAGCGTGAGTTTCCGCGATGGCGAAGAGCAAGGTTCCGTTCGAGCTTCGCAGCTCTGTCACGCACAGCACATCGAAGCCCGTTCCGGACGGCGCGCGCGGCGCGCTCTCGCCGAGCGGCGCGCTAAACCACTACCGCGACGGGGTTCGTAGTTTTCCCAGTGCGCGGCAGTGGTTTGACTTGATTTCAACCGCGCTGATCCGCTCCGGTCATCTTCGATGCCCGTCGCGGGCGCGGTATAAACCACTACCGCGACGGGGTTCGTAGTTTTCCCAGTGCGCGGCAGTGGTTTGACTCGAGTTCAACGGTCTTTCGATGGCCCGATCCGCTCCGGTCATCGGCGATGCCCGTCGCGGGCGACTGATAGCATCAGGCCTATGGGCAGCCACACGCCGCTTGCTGAGATCTTTCGCTCGATCCTCGCGACGCTGCCAGCGCTCGCGTTCGCGGGCTGCGCCTGTCCGGAGTATCGAATCGTTGTTCCGATCTCGCGATCACAAGTCCCGGCCCGCGCGCTGGCCGCTGGTTGGCTGAACGCTCTCAATCAACAAGAGTGCGACACCCTCTGCGGTGCGCCCGGCATCGCCGTGCGCGGCTGCAGCCTCGTCGAGGTCTGCACAGGGGCCTCGACGTCCGAATGCATCGGCGGCGCGAGGGTTTGGCCGATGGACGGGTCAGCGCTGGACGCCGGCACCCCGATGCGCGGCTATGGGGTTCAGTGCACGGTCGTCTACGGGTGTACTGGCGGAAGGCGCCCGTACGGCTTCGTCGTCGAGCGCTTCGACGAGCGTTCGGTGGGCGCGTACCTCGCGCGGCAATCCGCGCTCGAGGCGGCCTCGGTTCCGGCGTTCGAGCAGCTCGCGCAGCGGCTCTCGGCGCTCGGCGCGCCGGCCGAGTTCGTCGAACGAGCGCTCGACGCCGCGGTCGACGAGGTCGCGCACGCCGCGGCGATGAAGAGCCTCGCCGCGCGCGAGCAAGCGAAGGTTCCTTCGTTTACTCAGCGGCCACAGGGTGAGCCGTCGCTCGAAGAGCTCGCGACAGATAACGCGGTCGAGGGCTGCGTGCGCGAGACGTTCGCCGCGCTGCTCGCCGTGCACCAGCGCGAGCACGGGACGGATCCGTCGATCCGCGAAGCGTTTTCGACGATCGCCGACGACGAGACTCGGCACGCCGAGCTGTCGAGAGATGTTCATCGGTGGGCGCTCGCGCTGCTCGCAGACCGCGAGCGAACTCGAGTCGAGGCCGCGATGCGCGCGGCGATCGACGAGCTGCGATTCGAGTGCGCCACGCCGTGCCTCGCCGACCGAGACCGCGCGCGTCTCGGCCTCCCTGATGAGCGCGGCATGTTGGCGATGATCGCGCAGCTCGATCGCGCGCTGTGGAGCAGCTCGGCCCAACGCTCATCGGAGGACGATCGCGCACAGGAATTCAAGCGCGCTCAGAGAGAATCCCGCGAACACGCAGCGGGAAGAGCGATCGTGACGTCGTGCGACGCGTCGCAGTGTCGCTCGCAGCGGCGAGCGCGCGGCGAACGTCACTCCTGCGCAGTGATGTAGGCGATCGCGTCGCGAAGTGACGGATTCGCGCCGCGCTTCTCGCCGCCTTCGACGCAGACCGACAAGAGCGACCAACGATCGAGCCAGAGATCTCTCCACGCCGCGACGCCGCTGACCAACACGCGCTCTCGCCACAGACTCCAGTGAGCCTCGAGCATCGTCCAGGGATAGACTTGCATCGAGTCGCAGTACGAGCCTCGCACGAGCCAGAACCACTCCGTCCGACCGTGCAGCAAGCCATCGGACTGCCATCGAAAGCCGAGCTCGCACAGCCGCTCGGCGCGCTCGTCGGTGAGTCGCGCATCGAACTCCGGGTTCGGCCCGCGCTCTCGGAAAGGCGTCTTCTGCAGATACTCTTCTCCAAGCGACGCCGTCGAATCGCCGCTGACCCACCGTCGTTCGGTCTCTTCGACCAGCGCGACCCACTCGTCGGTCCAATCGAAGATGTCTCGAAGCGTCTCGCACTTCGCGAACTTCGCTCGGTGCGCCGAGACAGGATGCGCCGACGCAGCGTCCCTTGGCGTGGGCGCGATCACGCCCCGCTCGACGCGGCGAACAGCGTCGTCGATGTCGCCGTCCGCGATGCCCGTTTCATTGCCGCGCGCGCCCCACGCGTAGAGGGCGTACACCGCTGCGACGATCGCCGCGTGGCGCTGCGCCCACTCGAACATGCGGTGTTCTTCGCGGGCAGAGACGAACAGCCCGCGATGTCGTCGCGCCTCGCAGAGCCACGTTTCGAGCTGCGCTTCGAGCGCTTCGTGCGGCGCATCGTCTAAACCACTACCGCGACGGGGTTCGTAGTTTTCCCGGTACGCGGCAGTGGTTTGATCTGATTTCAACCACGCTGATCCGCTTGGGCATCTTCGATGCCCTTCGCGGGCGCGGTATAGCCACAATGACTCGCCGCTGCCGTCGTGCACCCAACGGCCAGAGCCTTCGCGCCATCCGAAGTCGACGAGCCACCCGCGTGCCGCCGCGCGAGACGGAGCGGTCGGCGGAGGCAACAGCGCGTTCGCGGACGCCCCGTGCTCCGCGCAGAGCCGAAGCCAGTGCACGAACGCGTCGCGCGCGGTCGCGGGGTGACCGCCGAGGACGAAGAGGCATTGCGGTAGGGCAGGCTCTCGCTCGAACTCGTCATCACGAATCGTCCACGAATGCTCGCTCGGAATCCTGACGCCGACGGACAACAACACGTCCGCGAGCGACGTGAGCGCGAGCAACGAGTGCCAGACACCGACGCCCGAGTCGCGAAGGTTCTCTCGGTAGTGGTTCGACCTGCTGTGTCGTTGGTGCTGCGCATCGCCGAGCATCCGCCACAGCTCGTCTTCGTCCTTCAGCGACCACTGTCGAACCGCTTCGCCGCGGACGATGTACGCGATCTCGTCGCCGTGGATGGTCCAGCCCCGCTGCGCGAGCAGCGCGCGGGCTCGTTGGTGCATCGTCGTCATTGCCCAGCGAGAGCAACGACGCCGTGTACCCGCGCGATTCCCGACGAAGCGCGAGCGCGAGGGTCGCCGACAGGGGACGCGTGCTGACTGCGCTCGCAGCTTGTGCGCATGATCAGAGCGCGATGCAGCTCTCGGTGATCGCGGCGGACCTCTTCACGCAGCGGGCGGACGCGCTGATCGTTCCGATCGACGGCGCCGTGCACGCGAGCGAGTCCATCGACCGCATCCTCGGAAACATCGGTCGACAGCTGGTCCGTCGCTTCGCCGACGCGGACGTGCTCGAGCAGATCGAGTCGCAGCTCGACCTCCCGCTGCCCCTCGGCCGAGCGACGGCGATCGAGTGCGAGGGCACGCCCTTTCGCACGCTGGTCTTGCTCTCGACCCTGCACCACACGGACGCGCACGACGAGGACAGCAAGCGCGCGCTCGTTCGTCGCTCGTTCTCTGCGGCGATCGAGTGCGCCGCGCGAGCTTCGGCGCGAAGCGTCCTGACCGGAGTCCTGCAAGGCGGCTGGCGCATGAGCGCGACCGAGGCGTTCGCCGCGATGCTCTCTGCGCTCGACGAGCGCGCGCCGATCGACTCCATCACCGTCTGCTGCCTCGAAGAAGAGCAGAGCCGCACGCTGCGCGCGCACGCGGCCTCCGTGGGCTGGTGACTCAGCGCCACACGCGGGCGCTGCGCGCCACGTCGCCGCCCCGAGCGAGCCACGCTTCGAGCTCGGCCCGCGCGCGCAGCTGACGGTCTCCGACCCACACGCCCTCGCGCAAATCCACGATCACAGCGCGGCCTTCGCGCGCGTGCTGCTGCATCGTGAGCTGCAAATTCGCGGGCCAATCCCAGCCGGGGCACACCGTCTGCCACGCCCGCGGCGCGCGTCCCTCGCGCTGCGCGCGCTCGCGCTCGAAGCGCTGCTGCATCTGCACCGCAGGGCACACCTGCCCCGTCACGATCACCAGCGACGCCTCGGGCTCGGCCCGCAGCCGCGCGGACACCGTGTCGATCGCCACGCGAAGTGGCCGCTCGCGCACCCCCAAGCCCAGGCCCGCGAGGGCGACCGAGAGCACCATCGCGCTCGACGCCAGCGCGATCCGCGCGCGGGTGCGAGCCCAGTTGCTGAGCGTGTGAGCCGCGACGAGCGCGAGGGCTCCGGGCATCGCGCCCAGCAAATACCTTGGCGAAAACGCGATGTCTTGGTACGCGCCCAGCGCGACGAGCTGCGCGAGCGACCCGAGCGCGACGACGGCGAACGCCCTTTGGTGCTCGGCAAACGTCCGCCGAACGCGAGCCCACCCCGCGAGCGCAGCGACGAGCGTCACGGGGCCGAGCGCCAAGAGCCACGCGAGGTACATCGCGAAATCTCGGGCGCGGTACGGGTGCTCTGCGCGCTCGCGGCGCATCGCGCCGGCCCAGTTGCGAACGGTGTCCGCCCAGCCCGGCTGCCGCGCCGCCCACACGAGGCTCAAGCCCGCGACGAGGATGAGCGCGGCCGTCGCGGTGACGACGGCGCGGCTGCGCGTCCCTTTGGGGCCCAGTGAAATGAGCCCGTAGAGCACCAGCGCGTGGGCGATCGCGGGCTCGCGAAAGACGATCGCGGCGCCGAGGGCCGCGCCTGCGCCGAGCCACAAGAGCGCTTCGCGCGCGCCGTCGCCGTCCTTGGCGCGCACCGCGCAGAGGGTCGAGGCGAGAACCGCAGTGACCGCTGGGCCGTCGGTGAGCACCTGCCCCGAGGCGTGGGCCATCGCCGGAGAGAACGCGACCGCGGCGGCCATCCAGCGCTGCGCCTGGCGGTCGAGGCCGAGCGAGTGGGCGACGAGGAGCGCGAGGGGAGCAGAGAGCGCGGCCACCATCCCCCACACCGCGCGCAACAGGGGCTCGATGGCGTCGAGCGAGGCGCCGAGGGCGAGGGCGAGCGAGGCGAGGCCGTGCGAGAGCAGGACGAAGAGCGGACGGCCGAGGCCGAGGCCGCCCACCTGGCCGCTGACCGCTTGTGCGGCGTACGAAAACGAGTCCCAGTACAGGGGTCCCGACGGCGCGACCCAGCGAACGGCGGCGAACGCGAGCGCCCAGAACGCGAACAGCTCGCGCGGCGCAACACGTGCGGCGGTCGTGGGGTTCGGGCGCAAAGCCCTGTGGGGTATACCCCACGCGCGGGCAAAGCCCTGCCGCATTCTTGGGTGAATCCTTGACCCTGAAAGAATCGCACTGGCACCATCGCCGCGATGTTCAAAGAAGCGCTGCGCGACGTAGTCGAGCACACGCAAGGCGGTCAGGCCGGCCTGCTCATGGGCTTCGACGGGATCGCCGTCGAGAGCCACATCCGCGACGGCGCGGAGATCAATATCGAGACGATCGGCATGGAGCTGTCCGTCGTGCTGAAGAGCGTGATGCGCGCGCTCGAGTCCGTGCAAGCGGGCTCGACCGCCGAGGTGGCGGTGCAAGCCGAGAAGCTCACGCTGATCGTGCGCGTGCTCAACTCGGACTATTTTCTCGCGCTCGCGCTCGCGCCCGACGGCAACTACGGCAAAGCGCGGTTCTTGCTGCGTCTGGCCGCGCCGAAGATCCTCTCGGCGCTCGAGTGAGCGCGCGCCGCGCATGAGCGCTTCGACCGAACAAGCGCCGACGAAGGTGCTGGTCCTGCACGGGCCGAATTTGAACCTCTTGGGGGCGCGCGAGCCAGAGGTCTACGGCAAGACCATGCTGGTCGAGATCGACGCGATGCTGGTCACGCACGGGGCTGCGCTGGGGCTCGTGGTCGAGTGTTTTCAGAGCAACCACGAGGGCGTGCTCATCGACCGGCTGCACCAGGCGCGGGGCGAGTACGCGGCGGTGATCTTCAACCCCGGCGGGTACACGCACACGAGCGTGGCGCTGCACGACGCGATCAAGGCGATCGGGCTTCCGGTGGTGGAGGTTCACTTGAGCAACACGAGCGCGAGAGAAGAGTTTCGACGGCGGTCGGTGACGGGGGCGGCGTGCGTCGGGCGCATCGAGGGCTTCGGGGCCGAGAGCTATCGGCTCGCGCTCGAGTACGTCGCGCGCAGGGTTGCGCGGGGCTGAGCGGCGGCCCCCGCTGTACGAGCGCCCGCTCGGCGCGGTAAAGCCCAGTGCACTCACCTTGCGAAGAGCACACGCAACCGCCCTCGCGCTCACCGCGGCAGCGCTCGCAGCAGCGACCGACGCGCGGGCGCTCGAGATCGCAGCGCGCACGCGCAACGGCTACGTGATGGTCGACGAGCCGGGCGCCGAGGTCTTGTACGAAGGGCGCGCGCCGGTGGACTCGACGACGGCGATCCTCGGGTTCGTCGCAGAGGTGACGCGGTTGATCGCAGAGCGGCCGGACGCGCCGCGGGCGAGGTTCGTCGCGGTGATGCAGAGCCGACGAGGGTTCGGCGGGGCGCTCGCGTTCTACATGCCCATCGCCAACACCGTGCGAGGCATCGGTCAGCGCCAGGGAAACCGCGAGACGTGGGACCTCAACGACACGGCGGGGACGGCGTTTCCGCTGCTTGGTTATGTGTGGCTGAATTCATGGGAGATGTACACGGGAGCGGCCGGGCGCTTCGGCAACTTTCAAGTGTGCACGCAAGAGTTCGGGCACCGATGGGGGCCGCAGGTGGTGATCCCGCCGTTTCCGACGGGCCGAGGGATCACCGGGCAGGACGCAGGCGACGCGGCGAGCGACGGCGGTGACGACGCGAGCGCGCCCGATGGCAGCGCGAGCGATGGCGGCACACCACCGCCGTTGGCCGTGACGCCGCTCGAGCTGCTCGGCCGCGACCGCGTGCACTGGAGCTTCTTCTTCGACTCTGGCGGCTCACCGCTCGAAGGAAACGCTTGGGCCGAAGTCTCTCCGGGCGTATTTCGCACGCAGCCGCCCACGTATCGCTTCTCTCGGCTCGATTTGTACATGATGGGCGTGCTCGCGCCCGAAGAGGTCCCGAGCTCGTTCTTGATCGCCGAGCCCAACACGATGGGCGCGCGCGACGGCATCGGAAACCTCATCAACGCCGCGAGCGGCCCCGACCCCGGCGACCACGGCCTCGAGATCCGCGGGCGGCGCGTCGAGATCGGCATCGAGGACATCGTTCGGGCCAATGGACCGAGGGTTCCTGCGGCTGTGAGCGTGCCCCCGACCAGGGACAGCGACGGCGGACTCTTGCCCGACGCATCGGCAGCGTTGCCCTCAGCGCCGCGCGAGAACGACATCGACGTGATCTGGGTGATGCTCACCACGCGCGATCGTATGCGCGAGCTCGACGTGTATCAGTTCGACAACGCGGTCGAGTCTTGCTCCGGCGCCTACGCGTACGCGAGCGAGGGCCGCTCGGTGCTCTATCCCATCATCCCTTCACTGCCCGATGGCGGCGTCGACAGCGGAGTCGCGGCCAGGGACGCGACGGTCTCGCCCCGCGACGCGAGCGGGGACGCCGCGGGGGACGCCGGCGTCGGCGCCGAGGGCACCCTCGGCGGAGGCTGCGCGTGCCGCGCGGGTCGACCACGAGGCCGCGACGCGCGAGGGGCATCGTGGCTGTGGGGGGGGCTCGCGGCGTGGGCGCTCGCGCGCAGATCGCGCCGTCCCGCGCGGTGATTCTCGCGCTGTACACGCGCGGCAAGAGCGTTACTGTACGCGCCCCCTTTCGGGTCCCGAGCGGTTCGGGCCGAAGAGCTGGGATGACAGAGGTGCTTCCGTGGCCACGAATTGGCTGAGTGAGATCAAGCGCACGCACTCTTGTGGAGCGCTGCGTGAGGGTGACATCGGCAAAGAGGCCGTGCTGTACGGGTGGGTCCAGCGCGCGCACAACAAGGGCGGGATCGTGTTCGTCGATCTCCGCGACCGCGACGGGATCACGCAGGTCGTCTTCGACCGCGAGGACAGCGAGTCGGTCTACGCCATCGCCGAGAACTTTCGGCGCGAGTGGGTCATCGGCGTGCGCGGCGTCGTGCGCGACCGCGGGACCATGCGCAACCCGAAGATCCCCACGGGCGCGATCGAGCTCGTCGCGAAAGAAGCGACGGTGTTCAACAAGTCCGAGACGCCGCCCTTCGAGATCACCGACGACAACGGGACGCGCGAAGACCTCTTGCTGCAGTACCGCTACCTGGATCTCCGTCGGCCGAAGCTTCAGCGCACGCTGCGGGCGCGCTCGAAGATCAACCAGGTCACGCGCAATCACTTCTACGACGAGGGCTTCGTCGAGATGGAGACGCCGTCGCTCGTGAAGTACACGCCCGGCGGCGCGCGCAACTACCTCGTCCCGTCGCGCTTGCACGCGGGCAAGTTCTACGCGCTGGCCGAGAGCCCGCAGCTGTTCAAGCAGCTGTTCATGGTCGCGGGCTTCGACCGGTACTTTCAGATCGCCCGCTGCTGGCGCGACGAAGACCCCAGGCTCGACCGTCAGCCGGAGTTCACGCAGATCGACGTCGAGATGTCCTTCGTCACGCAAGAGGACATCTTCGGCGTGGTCGAGCGGCTGCTCACGAAGGTCTGGAAGGAGCTGCTCGGGATCGATCTGGCCGAGCGGTATCCCAGCGGATTTCCCAAGATGACGTTCGCCGAGAGCATGCGTCGCTTCGGCAACGACAAGCCCGACCTGCGCTTCGGCATGGAGCACACGGACCTGACCGAGTTGGTGATCGAGCAGTCGGGCGGCGGCGTTCCGCTGCTCGCCGAGATCGCCGAGCGCTTCGCGAAGGGCGAGGACCGTCGGGACCTGCCGCAGCACATCGTGAAGTGCATGGTCGTCCCCGCGGACGGCGGCCCCGCGAAGAAGCCGTTGTCCCGCAAGGACCTCGACGAGCTCGAGTCGTTCGTCAAGCAGATGCGCTCGCCGGGCCTCGCGCGCGCCAAGGTCGGCGAGGACATGTCCTGGTCGCAGACCGCGTGGAAGAGCGCGACGCCCGAGTTCGTCCGCGCCGTCAACGAGGCGTGCGGCGCGAAGCCGGGCGACATCATCGTGTTTCAGCTGGGCAAAGAAGCGCTCGTTCAGACCGTCATGGCGAACCTGCGCCTCGCGCTCGGAAAGCGCATGGGCTTCATCCCCGACCACGGGACGGACAACCATCGCTACGAGTTCTTGTGGGTGGTGGACCCGCCCTTGTTCGAGTGGGACGACGAGTCGAAGACCTGGGCCCCGGCGCACCACGCGTTTACGCGGCCCCAGGACGGCTCGCTGCAGCACCTCGAGACGGACCCGGCCAAGGTGCTCTGCTATCGGTACGACGTCGTGCTCAACGGCTTCGAGATCGGCGGCGGATCGATCCGTCTGCACGACCCCGAGGTGCAGCAGAAGGTCTTCAAAGTGCTCGGCATCGACGAGGCGGACGCGCGGCAGAAGTTCGGCTTCTTGCTGGACGCGCTCAAGCTCGGCGCGCCGCCGCACGGCGGGCTCGCGATCGGAATGGACCGATTGGTGATGCTGCTCACGAGCACCGAGTCGCTGCGCGACGTGATCGCGTACCCGAAGACCGCGCAGTTCTTGGACCTGATGATGGGCGCTCCGGGCGAGGTGAGCGACAAGCAGCTCAGCGACGCCAACATCGCGCGCAAGGCGTAGCGAAGCCCCACTTGCCGCTCGGCCGCATTTCGCGCACAACCGACGGCCGATGCGCAAACACAGGCTCGCTGGGCTCTCTCTGCTCGTCGCTGCGTGGACCGTCGCGTGCTCGACGACGCAGCCGCAACCGCAGCCGGACGCCGCCGCGCAAGACGCCGCGGTGACGGACGACGCGATCGCTCCCCCAGAGGACGCGGCGGTGCCCGTCGAGGACGCGAGCAGCGGCGCCGACGCGAGCAGCCCGCTCATCGCGGCGAGGCCGTTTCGTGTGCGCGCTCCGGGAGGGCACACGACGCTCGGGCCGTTGCCGTTGGTGGTCTTGCTGCACGGGTATGGCGCCAACGGCGTCGGACAAGAGGCGTACTTCGGCCTCGGTCCGCTAGTGGGCTCGCGGCGGTTCATTTTGGCCACGCCCGACGGGCTGATCGACGGCGCCGCCAAGCGCTTTTGGAACGCGACCGACGCCTGCTGCAACTTCTACAACAACCCCGTCGACGACGTGGCGTACCTGCGCGCGGTGATCGCCGACGTGAAGGGGCGATACAACGTCGACGCGGATCGGGTGTACGTGATCGGGCACTCGAACGGCGGGTTCATGGCGCTGCGAATGGCCTGCGAATTGAGCGGTGAGATCGCTGCTGTCATGAGCCTGGCAGGAGCGGGCTTCGCCGAGGCGACGCGCTGCTCGCCGACGCAGCCGGTGCACGTGCTGCAGGTGCACGGCGACGCGGACGCGGTGATTCGCTACGCGGGCGGGACGGCGCTCTCGCCGGTGTCCGGCGGGTATCCGGGAGCCGAGCGGACGGTGAGCGACTGGGCGACGCGCAACGGCTGCGGGATGGCTCGCTCGAGCGCGGGGGCGGATCTGGATTTGGACACCGCGGTGCCGGGGATCGAGACGACGCGCGAGGCGCACACGGGATGCCGCGCTGGGGGCAGCGCGGAGCTGTGGCGCATCCGTGCGGGATCGCACGTCCCGTCGTTTACCGACGCGTGGGGCACGTCGCTGATCGACTGGCTGTACGCGCACCGGCGAGGGATGTGAGTTGAAGCGAGCGGAGTTCGAGTCGCTGTCCAAGACGCTCGGGCTCGCGCAGCGGACGATCGAGCTGGCGCGCACGATTCGGGGCGACGAGCTCGCGGTGCATCCCGCAGCGGACTCGAGCACCAGTATTCAAGATACGATGCAGGCAGAGGCGGGCTCGAGCCTGCCGGGCGTGCAATTGACGCCAACAGAAGGGCGCGGCGGGGCGGGGGACTTCGCGCTCGGGCGCAAGATTGGCGAAGGGGGAATGGGCGAGGTGTTCGTCGCGACGCAGCGATCGCTGCGAAGAGAAGTGGCGATCAAGCGGGTGAAGGACGGGCACTCGGGCGCGGCGACGATGGCGCTGGTGAGCGAGGCGCGAACGGCGGGGGGACTTGAGCACCCGAACGTGGTTCCGGTGCACGTGCTGGGGACGGACGAAGAGGGCAGGGCCGTGCTGGTGATGAAGCGGATCGACGGCGTTTCGCTGGAAGATCTCGCGACGGACCGCGCGCACCCGATGTGGGTGTCGCTCGAGCAGCGCTACGGGGATCGCACGGCGGCGACGGTCGAGGTGATCGCGCGCGTGGCGGACGCGCTCGAGTTCGCCCACGAGCGCTCGGTGTTTCACCGCGACGTGAAGCCCGAAAACGTGATGATCGGCCGTCACGGAGAGACGTACCTCCTCGACTGGGGCGTCGCGCTCGACCGGCGCGACGAGCCCTCCGAGGGCGCTCGATCGATCGTGGGGACGCCCGCGTTCATGGCCCCCGAGATGCTCTCGGGCGACCCCGAGCACGTGGACGCGCGCACGGACGTGTACCTGCTCGCGGCGACGCTGCACGCGGCGCTGACAGGGACGCACCGTCACCAGGGCGAGACGCTGCACGCCGCGCTGCTCTCGGCGGTGCTGAGCGACCCCGTCGCGTATGGCCCCGAGGTGGACCCCGAGCTCGGGGCGCTGTGCAACCGCGGGACGAGCGCGGACAAGGGCGCGCGGCCCCCGACGGTGAGCGCGCTGCGCGACGAGCTGCGACGGTTTCTGCGGCAGCGCGGGGCGCTCGCGAGGGTGCGCAGGGTCGAGGCGCAGCTGGCGGAGCTCGGGGGGAGCGTTCCGGACGCGGCGACGCTCAAGCGGCCCGAAGTGGCGGCGAAGCTGGCCGAAGCGCGGTTCGTGCTCGACGACGTCGCGAGCGAGCTCGACGCGGCGCACCCGACGCTGTTGCGCGCGCGGGCGACGGCGAATCGGGCGGCGTTCGAGCTCGAAATCGCGCGCAGAGACCCCGAGGCCGCGGCGGCGATCGAGCGAGAGATCACCCCGCGGGACCCGTCGCTGGGCGAGCGAGTGCAACGATTGCGCGAGGCGCTGCGCGAGGCCGAGGCGCTCGAACACGAGGGGCGCGAGGCGCAGCGCGAGCGAGACCCGCGCGCGTCGGGGCGAGCGATGGCGGCGCTCATCACCTTCGTGTCCATCGTGACGTTGGCGGCGATCGCCACGATCGGCGAGCCAGACACCCAGCGAGGAGCGCTCTGGAGCTTCGTCGCGATGGACGCGACGGTGCTCACCATGATGGCCGTGGTGATCGCCGTGTGGCGCGAGAAGTTCTTCGCGAATCAGTACGGACGCGCGGCGACGGTGGTGATCGTGACGGCGATCGGCGCGGGGGCGATCGCCGATGTGCTGTCGGCGTTGCAAGAGCGCACGCCGAGCGAGGCCGCGCCGTTTACGCTGGCGGCGATCGGGGCGCCGCTGATCGCGGGCGGAGGATTCTTCGGCCGGTGGATGGCGCTCGCGGGGCTGGCGTCGTTGGTGGGAGCGGGGTTGTGCGTGGTGATTCCCTCGAAAGTGCACTTGATCATGGTGCTGAGCGAGGTCGCGACGATGGCGCTCGCGACGCCGATGATGCGCAAGGGGCTGGCGAAGGGAGGTTGACGCGAGGGCGATTTCGCACGAAAGGTCTCGGCCCTCTATGACTGTCATCCACGTCGGAACGGCGAATTTCGACCGCCCCCGCGACCGCTACAAGGCCCGCCTCAACCTCGTCGAGCTCGAGCTGCGCTCGCCGCTGCCTCCTCCCAAGCGACTGCAGAAGCTCCGCGCCGAAGTGGGCGACGACTTCTTGCTCGCTGCCATCGCCCCCTCGACGCTGTTCGGCAGCGAAGAAGCGCCGCTGCGCGACGCGGCGCACACGCGCGCCGAGGTCGACCGCCTGCAGAACGCGGTCAGCGCGCTCAAGCCGGATGTGATCGTGTTTCGCACGCCGCTCTCGCTGCGTCCGGGCACCGCCGCGCTCGAGCGTTGGATCACGCTCTGCCGCGATCGGCTCTGCAAAATGGCCCGCGTGATCGTGTGGGAGCCCACCGGTGTGTGGGAGCGCGAGGCCGCGCTCGAGGTCACCGACGACATCGAGAACTTGATTGTGTGTGCCGACCCGCTGCGCGACGACGTCTCGGGCGAGTCCCACGTGTACGCCCGGCTCCGCGGCCTCGGCGTGGACAACCGCTACAACGACGGAAAGCTCGAAGACATCGCCGAGAAGCTCGCCGAGTGCGAAGAGGCCTGGGTGATCTTCGCGACGCCCACGGCGTTCAACGAGGCGACCAAGCTCGACGCGCTGGCCAAGGGCACCGCCGCGCCCGCGTACTCGTCGGCCGACGATGACGAGGACGACGAGTACGAAGACGAAGAGGGCGACGAAGACGGCGACGAGCTCGACGGCGAAGACGAAGAGGACGACTTCGAAGACGGCGACGACGAGGACGACGACGCTGACGACGACGAAGACGACGGCGACGACGAGGACGAGGGCTGATGCGCAACCTGCTCGTCTCGAGTGACGCCATCGCGCAAAACGCAGGCAACGCGGCGCTCTCGCTCGGCGGCAACGCGGTGGACGCGGTGCTCTCGGCGCTGCTCGCCGGGGCGACCATCGGCTCGCCTGCGTCGCTGCTCGGCAGCGCGGTCATCACCGTCGCGGGCCTCGGGGTGGGCGCGTACTCGGTCGACGGGCGGGCGCGCGCGCCGGGCATTCGCATGCAGCGACGCAGCGCTCCGGACGAGCCGCCGGTGCGCGACTCGATCGCGGCGCCAGGGCTCGTCGAAGGGGTGCTCACCGCGCACAATCGCTTCGGCACGATCGCGATCGCCAAGGTGGCGCGCGCGGCGACGGACGCGATCAAGGACGGGACCGAAGACCCGCTCGCGAAGGCGCGGCTGCCCCTGCTCGAGGCGATTCATCGGCACGGCCCGCAGTGGCTCGCGAAGCTCGGGATCTCGCAGGCGCTGCTCGAGGCCGCAGGGACGCCGGTCAACGGCGTGCTGAGCCGCGATGATCTGGTGAGCACGCCCGCGCCGGTCACCGAGCTGATGCCGCGCGGGATGGGCGGCAACGAGCTGTTGATGGTGGCTCCCGCGGTTCCGCCGCGGTTTGCGCCGCCGTCGCCGCCGAGCACGCCGGTGGGCGTCGCGATCGCGGCGGACATGCACGGGGTGATCGCGACGGCGTCGTGGGCGATCGCGCCCGAAGCCTGTCTGCTCGAGACGCCGTACGCGATCTCGGGGGCAGCGCTCAACAACGCGCCGACCAAGGGCGTGACGCGACGGGCGGCGGGGACGAGGATCCCGATGGCTGTTCCGGTGGTGACCGTGCGCGCCGAGGCGCGCGTGTGGGCCGGCGCTGCGGTGGCAGGCGAAGGAGCGCTCGAGTCTGCGCGAGACGAGCTCGTCGCGCGGCGGATCGCGGCGGTCACGGGGCAGTCGGTTCCTCCGCCCGAGCTCGGGTCGGTGCGCGCGACGACGTACTGGCTCGTGCGCGACGCAGGCGAAGAGCTGCGCGTGATCGAAGAGTCCATCTCGCGATGACGGATGAGCGCGACGAGCGAGCGAGCGGCGACGTAGAGCGCACGCAGCGCGCGCTCGAAGCGTTGGTCGGCGCGCGGGTCGACCGCGTGTTCGTCTGCGAATCCACTGGTCTGATCGAGCTCAGCCTCTACGACCGCGGCCGACGCGTGCTCGTCGCGGGCGTCGGGCCTTCGGTGTGGGGCGTCGGCGTCGGAGAGCGCGTCGCGCGCGTTCGCGACGACGCATCGCGCCCGCTCGTGGCAGCGCTGCGCGCGCACGTGGTCGACCATCGCGTGCGTGCGGTCTCGATCGAAGACGGAGCGCTCTGGCTCTCGTTTGGCAACGAGCAGGTGAGCTCGCGGCTCGCCCTGTGGCCCGGCCGCAAGGGCGGCGCGCAGGTGTACGCCGCGGACGGCAGGCTCATCGCGAGGCACCCGCCCTCGCAGAGCGCCGCGGTCGAGCCCGAATGGGGCGATCCGCGCGAGGTCGAATCGCGCGGTGATTTGCTGGTCGAACAGAGCGACCGCAAGGGGTTCGACCGCGCGAAGATCGAGCTCGCCCGCGCGGTGCGCACGGCGCGAACGGCGACCGAGCGCCGCGCCGAGGCCGTCAAGGGCGACCTCGCGCGGCTCGAGAGCGTCGAGCGACTGCAGAAGATCGGGCGCTTGCTGCTCGCGCAGGGGGCGAAGGTCCCGCGCGGGACCAAGCGCGCGACGCTCGATGACTGGGAAGAGGGCGGGACCCTCGAGGTCGCGCTCGACCCAGCGAAGCCGGCGAAGGCTCAGGCCGAGACGTTCTTCGCGAAGGCGCGACGGTATCAGCGCGGCGAGGCTGTGATGACTCGCAGGCTGGCCGAGTGCGAGGCGCGGGCCGAGCTGCTGCGCGCGCTCGAAGCCGAGGTCGCCGCGGCGAACCCCGCAGCCAACACCGAGTGGACCGCGCTCATCACCCGCGCGCGATCGTTGGGCGCAAAGCTCACCGACGCGAGCGCCACCCCGACGGGAGCGAGCGCGAAGAAGGCGCGCGCCGAGCGCAGGCTGCCGTACCTGGTCTTTCGCGACGAGCGCGGCAAGAGGATCTTGGTGGGCCGAGGCGGCGCGGACAACGACGCGCTGACGACGGAGTTCGCGCGTCCGCACGACCTGTGGTTGCACGCGAAGGAGCGCACGGGCGCGCACGTGATCGTTCCGCTCGACAAGGGGCAGACGTGCCCGAGCGAGCAGCTCGTCGACGCCGCGACGCTCGCCGCGCACTTCAGCGACGTGCGCGGAGAATCCGTGTGCGAAATCACCTACGTCCTTCGGCGCTACGTTCGAAAGCCGAAGGGAAGCGCGGTGGGCGCGGTCACCTACGACCACGAGAAGGTGCTCGTCCTTCGCCTCGAGCCCGAGCGCGTCGAGCGCCTGCTCGCGACGCGCGAAGAGTGACCGCGCAGATTGCTCGGCGCGACCACACCGTCCGTGTGGCAGAATCTCTCGCTCTTCGCGCTCGATTGCTTCGTCGGTTGGAGGTCTCGCCGTGCGCTCACGAGTCAGTGAATCATCGCGTTCGTCGCTCTCGTTGGTGCTCGTGGCGATGGCCGCGACGGGCTGCTCGTTGCCGCACGCAGCGGCGCCGGTCGCTGACGACGCCAGCGCGGATCGCAGCGACATCGTGGCGGCGGACCGCGAGGCGAGCGTCGGTCCCGACGTGATCGACGACGTCGCGATGGACACCCCCGACGTGGTCACGCCGATCGACGTCGTGTCGATGGACGTCACGGACAGCGGCGTCGAGCCGACGATCGAAGCGGGCGCGGACGTGCGCGACGCGGGTGTCATCATGGACACGGGCGTCATCGTGGACACGGGCGTCATCGTCGACACAGGCGTCATCGTCGACACAGGCGTCATCGTGGACAGCGGTGTGCTGGTGGACACGGGCGTGGTCGCAGACGGCGGGCTTCGGCCTGTGCGTTGCGCGGACATTGCGATGTCGTCGCGCGGGGCCGAAGTGCAGACGCTGTACTACCGGCCGATGCTCGATCGAACGTGGCAAGCGCGCTGCGACTTCACGACGACGGGCGGCCCGTGGACGTTGATCGCCAAGGTCGAACCGGCGCAGATGGCGTGGGAGTACAACAACAACCGCTGGACGGACGGCAGCGTCCTCAACGAGCCGTCAACGGACAACGCTCGCGCGAGCGCGAAGTTTCGCGGGTTCTCGGAGCTGTCATTTACCTCGATGCGGCTCGATTTTCAGACGGATGAGAGCGGGGTCGGCTTGGGCCCATGGACGTCGCGCACGATCACGTTCGCGCACGACTCGGGCGGACGCCCGCTCAACGACGTGCTCAACGGGAGCGACAACCAGCTCATCACAGGAACGACGCGTGGCAACTGGACCGGATTGCTTCCGACCGTCGCCGTGTTCTTCGATGTGCAGCTGCAGCCCAACTGCAACCGCGTCGCGTTCAACAACGTGGGAGGCGGTGGTGGTGGCGCACACAAGGTTCGCATCGGCATCCTCGGCAACAACGAGATGAACTGCGACAGCTGCGACTCGTGGATCGGCGTTGGTGGCAACCCGCCGTCGCTTGGCGGCGCGACGCAGGTCGCGGGCAACCGGCACCCGAACGATCCGTCCTCGATCATCGACAACGAAGAGCGCCGCACGCCGTCGTGGGTGTTCATCTGGGTTCGCTGACGCGCTGGACACTCGCGCGTTGACGAACGTCACTCGGACGGTTCATAAAGGTTTGCGAAGGTTGACGCGCCGTGTCGATTCCTCGCTCTTCGCTCGCAGTTCTCGCGCTCGTGCTCGGCGCATGCACGTTGCCTCACGCGCGTCCGCGCCCCGACGACGGCGCGCTGGCTGAGCGCGGCGAGGAGCAGGACGCGATCGACGAGCGCGAGGACAGCGCCGTGGATGATCGCGACGACGTGGCGATCATCGACGACGCGCGCGACGATGGTCGCGACGACGTGGTGATGGCAGACGTCGCGATGGACGACGTCCCGAGCATGGACGCGACGGACGCGGCAGACGCGGCGGACGCGAGCGAGAGCTCGGACGCGCGCGACGCGGCGAGCGAGGCATCGAGCGACGTGGTCGCAGAGGGCGGCGAAGCGGGAGACGCCGCGCGAGACGCGGGGTGCGGGCCGCGCACAGCGGACTGCGGCGACGGGCTGTGTCGACCGATCCTCGACTCGATCGTGACGTGCGTCGAGGCGACCAGCGACGGGCTTCACGTGCTCACCATCGGGGGGACGCCGTTCTGCGCGTATTGCCAGCAGTTCGGCATGGGCTCGCGCTGGACCATGGTGCTCAAGGCCAACGGAACCGAGGCGGGCGGCCCGACGCCGCAGCGCTTCTCGTACGAATCTGCGCTGTGGACCAACGCCGAGACGTACCTCGAGCAAAACGTCGAGCGAGACCAGCGCGAGACCAAATCGCGCGGGTTCTTCGCGCACCCGCTGCGGCAAGTGTTGGTCGAGATGACCACGGGGGGCACGACGCGCTCGGTCGTCGGCTCGCTCGTGGCAGGCACCGCGACGCCGATCCCGTCGCTGCGCGCGCTGTTCATGGGCGGCAACAACGCGTACGGCGGTGCGTTTCGCGTGGACGACTGGCTGGGCTCCGTCCCCGACGCGCGCCTCCAAGACCGCTGTCGTCGCGTGGGCTTCAACGTTCGCGGCAACGACGGAGACGCGGCGCGCGTGCGAATCGGCGCGATCGGCAACGAGAACCTCATCAACGATTGCGACACGCACGACTCGTGGGTGGGCGTCGGAGCGCGCCACGCCAACGGCGAAGCAGGGCTCACGTTCTCGGCGGGCAGCGTCGCGCGCTACAACTGGCCGGACGACCGCACGATCCGCAGCCACGCGACAGTGTGGATCCGCGAGTAAATTCGCAGGGATTCTACGGCTCTTCGAAGAAGCTCGCGAGCTCGTGTCTGCGCGCGTGCGCGTCGGCCCGGCCGAGCTCGATCAAGCGTCGGCAAAACGCTCCGTCGAAGAGCAGATAGCTAGCGAGGTCGGCCTCGTCGTTGACGCCGGACTCGAGCATCGCGAGGACCTTGCGGGTGATGAGCGGGCCCGAGATGCGACCGCGGCGAACGTGGTCTGCGGCGATGCGGCCGATGTCTTCGCTGGGCCTCACCACGAGCGTCTGGATGGGCTTGTACCGCCGCGCGCCGCGGCGCTCGGCCTCGCGCGAGAGCTGATCGGCGAAGTCCTGGCCGTACACCGAGCGGCCGACGTCGATGAGCTCGTTGATCCGATCGAGCAGCTCGAGGTCGGACTCGACGTGGTCGAGCAAGAACGCGTTGAGCACTTTGCCCAGCAGAAAGGGGGCGCCGGGGGCTTTGTTGGAGGGGAGCTTTCCTTCGGGGACAGCGCTGCCCTTCACCTCACGGGAGAGCCCGATCACGAGCAGCTTCGACGCGCCGACGTGCAGCGCGGGCGCCATCGGCGTGTTCTGTCGCAGCCCGCCGTCGCAGTACAACATCGACCCGAGCCGCACCGGCGGAAACACCAGCGGGATCGCCGCGCTCGCCAGCGCGTGCTGCGGCCCGATCGGCCCAGGGACGACGTGCGAACGCGGCCCGAGCTGCGTCGGCAGCGCCATGTCCGGGTGCGCGTCCATGAACACGGCCGTGCGGCCCGTGGCGATCTCGGTCGCGCTCACCGCGAGCGCCCGCAAATATCCACGCGAAATCGCCCTTCCGATCGCGCGCCACGGCACCTCTTTGGTCACGAGCTCGATCAGCGGCCGCACGTCGAAGACGCCCTGCGCCGCCTCGCCGCCGCCCCAGAGCACCTTGGGCAAGCGCATCGCTTCGAGCACGCCGAAGCGCACGACGTGCTGCAGCTCGAGCCCGCTCCACAGGTCCGTGAGCCGTCGCACGCCGGGCGCGGGCGCGTGCGCGTGCGCCGCGAGATAGACGGCGTTGATCGCGCCGACGCTCGTCCCGCAGATCACGTCGAAGCCCGGCGCGCGCCCGCCCAAGCGCGGCATCTCGTCGAACAGGTACGACAAGACGCCCGCTTCGTACGCGCCGCGCGCGCCTCCGCCAGACAGGATGATCGCCGAGAGCGAGCGCCCTCCGTGGCCGATGGACGGTGGTGGTGGTGTCGATTGCAGCAACAGACTGTTCTCTTTCTCTCGGATGAGCCAGGCGAGCTCAGCCTGGCTTGTGAAACAACGGCTTGCGTCGGTTGGCCAGCTCGCGCACGAGCGCCGCTCGCTCGGGCTCGGCCGCGGCGTCGAGCGCTCGTTCGAGCGACCCGAGCACGCGATCGCCCCGCTCGATGCGCCACGGCTCGGCCATCACCGGGTCGGCCAACGCGCGGTCCGCGAGGCGAATCGCTGTGCTGCGATCGCCGAGCCGCGCCGCGGCCTCGGCGCCGAGCGCGCGCGCGTGCAAGAGGTACTGCGAGATCCCCGCTTCGTTGGCGAGGCGCTCGGCCTCCTCTGCGCTCGCGAGCGCCGCGCGGTGCTCTCCGCGCACGAGCGCCACCAGCGCGTCGCCGAGGCGCACGCGCACCATGTCGTAGGTCGAGCCCGAGATCGCGGCCTCTCTGCGCGCGAGCTCGAGCTCGGCGAGGGCCGCTTCGGTGTCCGACCGCGCAGCGTACACTTCAGCGAGCGCCACGCGCGCGTCGGCGCTGCCCGTGCCCCGCGCGCCGAGGGCGGTGTACACGTCGAGCGCCTTGCGAAGAAACACCATCGCCAGGTCGTCGCGCCCGAGCGCCGCGTACGCTTGACCTGCGTTCGACAAGGCGATTCCCAGGCGATCGCGCTGCCCCGTCTCGCGCTGCGCCGCGATCGACGAGCGGTAGAGCGTCAGCGAGTCCTCGTAGTCTCCGCGCGAGAAGCACGCGACGCCGAGCGCGTTGAGCACCTGCGCGAGCAGCCGCTTGGGGCCGAACCGCGCGAGCAGCGCGTACGCCTCGGCGTACATCTCGATCGCGCGCTCGATCTCGCCCGTCTGCCGAAAGAGCGCGCCGCGCGTGAGCAACACCTCGATGCGCAGCGTGCGCGCCGCGCGGACGCCCTCGTCCGGCGTCCCTCCAGGGGGAGGCTGCGCGGCGTTGCGCGTGTCCAACGCCTCGAGCGCGTGGTCCGTCGCCACCAACGCCTCTGCGTAGCGCCCTCGCTGCCCGAGGTACAGCGCTAGCACCCTTCGCGCCTCGGCCTCGGCGCGCGCGTCCACCGCGCGACGCGCAGAGCGAACGGCGGCCGTCACGTCGCGCTCGATGTGCGCCCCGAGCCCCGTGTCGAACTTGTACCGCGCCTGTCGAGCCAGCGCGCGCGCCATCAATCGGGGGTCGCGCGACTCGACCGACGTCTGCCGCAGCGCCATCAGCGCGGCGCGGCGCGAGCGCGTGCGACCGCCGGTGCGATCGATGTCTTCTCTGCCCGAAAACGCCGCAAATCGCAGCGAAAACGCCTCTGGGTCCGTCGCTCCTTCGGTCAGGGACAACACCCGCGCGTACTGGTCGTACGCGTCGCGATAGCGCCCCGCCGCGCGCTGCGCGCCCGCGGACTCGATCCACGCGCGCGCCGCAGGACGAAGCGCGCCGGCGGCCTCTCGGTGCCGCGCCACCATGGACGCGCCCGGTCCTCGCGAGCCAGGCCTGCGCTCGAGCACCGCGGCGACGCGCGCGTGCATCCCTGCGATCTGCGTGGGGTCGATCGACGTGCGCGCCACCCGCGCCAGCGCCGCGTGCGCGAAGGTCACGCTCTCGGAGGCGCTGCGAGTGCGCACGAGGATTCCGTCGGCCAAGAGCCTGCCGATCGCGCGAGGAGCGTCGTCGCCCGCGAGCGCCTCGAGCACGTCCGTAGGGATCTCTCGGTCGATCAGCGCGCACCACCGCGCGAGCGAGCGCGCCTCGGCCGGCAGCGAGTCGACGCGCGCGGCGAGCACTTCTTCGAGCGTCGTCGGCAGCGGCGCCTCGCCCTCGCGCGCGGCCGAGAGCTTGGCGCGCGAGCCCTTTTCGTCGGCGAGCACCTCGAGCCGCCCACGGTCTCCCATCGCCTCGAGCACCTCGAGGATCATCAACGGGTTGCCGCCAGCCACCGCGGACACTTCGCGCGCGAGCTCGTCGCTCACCTCGCCGGTCCCCAGCCGCGTCGCGATGAGCTTCGAGCGGTTCTGCGCGGTCAACGGCGCGACCGAGAGCACCGAAGCGCCCTCGCATTCGCGCACGAGCGAGTCTCCGTCGCGCACCCCGAGCACCAGCAGAACGCCGCCCGCGGGGGGCTTGCGCGCCAGCTCTTTGAGGACAGCGCGCGAGCCTTCGTCCGCTTGATCGACGCCGTCGACGATCGCGAGCAACGGCGCGAGCACCGCGCCCGCGGCGAGCAGCTTGCGCAACGTCATCGCGAGCTCTCGCCCGAGCGCGCCCGCCTCGGCTTCTTCGCCCGGCTCTCGCCCGAGGATCACCCGCAGCGCTCTGCGCGCGGCGCGCCCCGCGGCGCCGTGGCCGAGCCCGATCACCGCGAGCGCGCGGTCGATCGTCCCGTCCACAGCCGAGCCGTTGTCCATGTCTTCTTCAGCGACGCCCAACACCGCGAGCGCGAGCTGCGCGATCGCGCCGTAGCTGCTCTCGCCCTGGCCGAAGCCGACGGAGGCGCGCGCGCACGGGCCCTTGCCGGACTCGTGCTCTGCCGCAAACGCTGCGAGCAGCGCGCTCTTTCCGACGCCGAGCTCGCCGGTGACGAGCATGGCCTGGCCGCGGCCCGCGGATTCGACGCGAGAGACGGCGTCGCGCAGGCGCTCGAGCTCGGGCTGACGACCGACGAGCAGGACCGTGGCGGCGTCGACGTCGGCCTCGCGTTCGGCGCGGGATTTCGCGCGTTCCAAGCGGTAGATCTTGGTCCCGATGCCCGCGCGCGCGCCGGTCTCTGCGAGCACGAACGAGCGACGCACGAGGCGATAGAAGCCCGCGGTCGAGAGCACCTCGCCCTGCTCTGCGATGTCCGCCAGCGTGGCCGCGAACGACGCGCTCTCGTCGACGATGTCGAACCCGAGCAGCGAGCCCGAGCTGCCTCTCGCCGCCGCGGCGACGCCCCGCGCGACGCCGAGCGCGACGCCCGGCGAGCCCTCGGGGTCGCCGCCCATCGAGTTGATCGCGTCCGCGATGTCGAGCGCCAGCCGCGAGGCGGTCAGCGCGTGGTCGACCCCCGGGCGAAGCACGCCCACGACCAGCGTGAACCGCCCGTCGTCCTCCGAGCGCTCGAGCGTCGCGTCGGCTTTGAACGCCAGCGACGCGACGAGGTCGTAGAGGGCGCGGGTGTCGACGGTGTCCTCTGCGCGGCGCGGAGCGACGAAGCGCCCCACGACGACGGCGACGTGCAAGCGCTCGCGCACGAGGCCGATGTCTCCGACGATGGACATCGAGCGATCCGCGGGCTCCGCTCGTGGACGACTCTTGCGTCCGTGCGCGACGGTGGTCGCCTCTTGCCGGTTCGACGACGCTTCTTCTTCTTCGATGTCCAGCGTCGGAACAACGATCTCTCGCGAGAAAAACCGCTCGACGTACGCCTCGAGCGCCGCGGCGTCCCACTCTTCATCGAGCGTGCGCAGGTATCGAGAGAGCGCGTCCTGCACGTCTCTCGCGCTCGCGAAGCGCTTGTCGCGGTCGGTCTCGATCATGCGCGCGACGATGGCGCGGAGGCCCTCGGGGACGCTCGCGGCGACGCGCTCGAGGTCGGGGCCTTCGCCCCTGCGCAAGCGCGGGAGCAGGTCTCCGCCGGACACCACGCCGTCGTGCAGCGTGCGTCCCGCGGCGAGCTCTCCGAGCATGATGCCCAGCGCGTAGACGTCCGCGCGGCGATCGACGGCCTCGAGCCGCGCTTGCTCGGGGCTCATGTACGCGAACTTTCCTTTGATCGACAGGTCGTCGTCGCCGGTGGACATGCGCGCGCGGGCGATGCCGAAATCGCCGAGCTTCACCACGCCGTCGTGCGAGAGCAGCACGTTGGCCGGAGAGACGTCTCGGTGCACGATCTCGAGCGACTGGCCGTCCTCGTCCTTGCGCTCGTGCGCGTAGTGCAGCCCCTTGGCGACCTCGCGCACGATCCACGCGCACAACCCAGACGGAATACGCTCTTGCCGACCGTGCGCGGCGCGCGCGAGCTGCGCGAGGTCTGGGCCGTCGATGTACTCCATCACCAGCAAGAGCGACGGCCCGTCGGACTCGAAGCCGTACACCTGCACGACGTTCGGGTGATTGAGCCGCAGCGCGACCTTCGCCTCGTCGACGAACATCGCCCGAAACCGCTGGTTCAGCGCGAACTGCGGGAGGATGCGCTTGACCACCAGCAGCTTGTCGGTGCCCTCGGCGCCGCGAGAGCGCGCGAGAAAGACCTCTGCCATCCCGCCCGCGCCGAGGCGGCGCACGATCGCGTAGCGACCGAGCCGAGGGGGGACTGGCGTCGACGATGAGTCAGCCATCGCGGTCGAGCACTCCAGCGCGCAAGATGCGCCGGATTCTGCACTGTCGGCGCAGGGTCCGTCACGAGATTGTGACCGTTCTCTCTGCGGCGATCAGCGGCGACGTCCGCTGCCGACGGGCTGCCAGAGCTCGTCGAGCCCGACGAACTCGTACGGCTGCTGCCCCCGCGCGCGGCGCGCGGCGTTGCGCGCGGCGATCTCGGCGAAGACCATCGGCAGCGCGCGCGCGGTGCGCTCGAGCGTGTCGTGAAAGAGCACAACACCGCCGCGCGGCGAGGCGTCGAGGCCCGCGCGAAAATTGGCCACGACCTCTTCGGGCGAGTGCGACGCCCAGTCTCGCGTGTCGATCGCCCAGAACACCGGCGTGAGCCCCCGCGAGTACACCGCGCGCACTGCGCGAGGGTGGTGCAGCGCGCCGAACGGAGCGCGAAAGAGAAACGTGCGGGTGCCGATCACGCGCTCGATCGCCTCGGAGTTTCCCTCGACCTCGCGCTCGAGCCTGCGGTCGTCGAGCACGTCCATCAGCGCGTGGGTGTACGTGTGGTTTCCGATCAAGTGTCCGCGGCGCCACGTCTCGCGCAGCGTGTCGCGGTTGCGCTCGGCGATGGGGCCGTCGCCGTCGAAGCGACGACCGACGACGAAGAACGTCGCGCGAACGCCGTGGCGATCGAGCTCGTCGAGCACAACGGGCGTGGTCGTGTGCTCGGGGCCGTCATCGAACGTGAGGGCGATGCACGGGCGCTGCGCGCACGGGCCGCGGATGAGCCCGCCGCCGCGAAAGCGACCTACTCCCCAGAGGTTTCCGTCCGACGGCTTGGCGCGACGCTCGTTGGCGCCTGCGCGCACGATCGCGGGCGCGAGCACGAGCGCGACAGCGAAGAGCGCGAGCAGCGACGACGAGAGAGAGGGGCGCACGAGGATCACACTCCGCACAGCGCGACGCGGTCGAAGCCGGGCAGCGGGATCACGCCGCCGCAGCGCAGGGCGAAGTGATACATGGTGTTTACGCCCAGCGCCCACAGCGCGAGGCCCACGGTGAGCGAGAGCCCCGCGGCGAGCTTGCGGGCGCGATCCGTGGCGGTGAGACCCCACGTTTCTCCGGCGGTGCGCAGCCCGTTGGCGAAGTGAAACACCGTCGCGGTGATGCCCAAGAGGTACAGCGCGAAGAGCGCAGGCCGCGCGAAGGTCTCGCTGATCGCCGCGTACATCTGCGACGTGTCGAGCGTCCCGCGCGCCTTGGCGAAGCGAAACTGCCACAGGTGCGCGAGCACGAACACGAACGCGACGATCCCCGAGGCCCGTTGCAGAAGAAAGAGCCAGTTGGCGGTGAAGGGATAGTGCACGGCGTTGGGCCGCGCGCGGCGCGCGATGGCGATCCCGTAGAGCGCGTGAAACGTGAGCGGGAGACCGATCCCGATCGCCTCGAGCCACACGAGCCCGGGGAGCCGCTGGATCTGCTCGACCGCCGCGTCGAAGCTCGCCCTCCCGTAGAGCGCGCTCGCGTTGGTCCACAGGTGTTCGACCAGAAAAATCCCTAGCGGAACGACGCCCGCAAGAGAGTGCGCCCGCCGCAAGACGAACGACGATCGAGACCCTGCTCCCGACGCCGCGACGCTCATCGCGTCACCACGAACACCACGCCGAGCGCGATGAGCCCGAGCACGGCGAAGCCGCCCGCGATGAAGATCCCAGCGTTGGAGCGGGGCTCGGGCGCGAGCTCTGCGGTGGGCTGCGGCGGCTGCGCAAACGGGTCGTACGCGGGCGCGGCGATGGGCGCCGCGGTCTGCGAAAACGGCGGCGACGTGTGCTGCGGTTGCGCGTACGGAGGCGGCGCGTACTGCGGTTGCGGCGATGGTTGCGGCGGTGCTGTCTGCGGCTTGGGCGGCGCCGTCGCAAACGAAGGAACCGGCGCCGCCGCAGGGATCGCCGGCGGCTGCGCGTCGAGCGCCATCGTCGGAGGATCGCTCACCGACGTGGACGGCGCGGCGCGCGCAGGCGGAGGCGGCGCGGGCGACGAGGGCGGAGGCGTGGCGATCGGCGCGATCGGCGCGATGAACCCCGCGGGCTTCTGCATCGCAGGCGCGGGCGGCCGCTGCGGCGGCGGCAGGGGCTGCGCGCTCTGCGCGGGTGGGCTCGGCGGCGGGCCCATCGGAGTCGACGCGGGCCTGACCATGGGCGGCGCCGTGCTCGGCGCAGGGTTGGTCTTGATCTTGGGCGGAGGCGCGATCGTGGGCGCGTCGCGCTTGGCGTCGGTGCTCGGCGCCGAGGGCAAAGGCTGCGTGGGCGGAGGCGCGGTCGCGGGCCTCGGCATCGGCGGGTTGGTCTTCGGCGCAGCGCCGGGGCTGCGCACTTTGGCGACCGCGCCGCTCGAGCCAGGCTTGGGCGGGGCGATCGTGGGCGCCGAGCGCTGCGCTTGCGAGAGCAGGTCTTTGGACGGCGCGCGCATCGCGGACGTCGCGTTGTCGTCTTCGTCCTCGGCGACGGGCTCGGGCTTGACCGCGCCATCGACTCGCTTGAACGCCCTCGTAGCCTCGTCGCGAAACGTGGGCTTGTCCGTGCTCGGCGCAGGCGTCGCAGCGGAGGACGCGGCCCCGATGAGCGGCGCGACCATGCGCGAGCGCAGGACGCTCATGCTCTCGATTTGCGTCGAGTCGTCGAAGTCGTCATCGAGGATCGAGTGCCCCGCGTGCACCGGCGGAATGCTCGGCGTCGAGGCAACACCGGTGAGCTCTGCGACCAGCGCGGACAGCTCGGCCTCGGGGTTGGGCGGCATCGTGTAGAGCACGTCCGTGAGCGCGTCGGCCATCTGCCTGGCGGACTGAAATCTCTCTTCGGGCTTCGCCGCGAGGGCCTTCTTGATGATCTCGACGAGCTTCGTCGGCAGCCCCGGGCGCACGCGCTCGGGGGCTTCGAACAGCACGCGCGCGACGCGGTCGAGCAGCACGGGCAGGGCCATGTCGGGATAGACCGGCTTGCCCGTGGCGAGCTCGTAGAGGACGCAGCCGAGCGCAAACAGGTCCGCGCGATGGTCGACCGAGAGGGCCTTGGCCTGCTCGGGGGCCATGTACGCGTACTTTCCCTTCACGACGCCGGTGCCAGTCTTCGACGCGCGGAGCGAGGCCTTGGCGATGCCGAAATCCGTGATCTTCACTTCGCCGGCGGTGCTCACGAGCACGTTGGGCGGAGAGATGTCCCGGTGCACGATGCGCAGGGGTTTGCCGTCGGGGCCGTTCTTCTTGTGCGCGTGCTCGAGGCCGTCGGCGACCTCGCGGGCGACGAAAGCCGCGACGCGCGGCGAGCAGAGCAGCTTGCGCTCTCGCGCCGTCGTGAGGAGCCGACCGAGGTCGAGCCCGTCGACGTACTCCATCGCGATGTAGTGCGTCCCGTTGACCTGCCCGAGGTCGATCACCTGCACGATGTTTCGGTGCGACAGCTGCGCGGTGATGTTGGCTTCGTCGACCAGCAGCTGCGTGAACTCAGGGTCCGTCGAGAACCGCGTGTGGATGGTCTTGAGCGCGACGATCTTCTCGAAGCCCGCGACCGAGCGCGCGCGGGCCACGTACACCTCTGCCATCCCGCCGACGCCGAGTTGGCGCACGAGCTCGTACGGCCCGAAGGCGCGAGGCATATCGTGCGAAGAGAGCCCGGACACGTCACGTGAAGTCTAGCCTCATTGCCGCCGTGTCCGCCGTATTTTCTGCATTTGCGACGGGCCTCGACGGCTCTGCTTCTGCGCTTCGCTCGCGCAGAGAGTTGCGTACACTCCGCCCCCGTCATGAAAGCACAGCGTTCGGCCTCGGAACTCATCCGCCGCGAACAGCTCCGAGACATCGGGCTCTTCGCAGGGCTCTCGGACGACGCGCTCGACGCGCTGCTCGCAGACTTGACGGTCGCCACCGTCGAAGCGGGCGAGTTCGTCATGCGCGAGGGAGAAACCGCGCGAGACATGTTCGTCGTGATCGGCGGTGAGCTCGAGGTGGTCAAGAAGACCCCCAGCGGCTCCGAGGCGCGCTTCGCGATGCTCGGCCCCGGCGACTGGGTGGGCGAGATGTCCATCCTCGACGTGATGCCGCGCTCGGCCACGGTGCGATCGCTCGCTCCGTCGCTGTTGCTGGTGATGTCTGCGGGCGACCTCGACAAGCTCTACCGACGCGACCTCGCGTCGTACGCGATGGTCGTGATGAACATCGCCCGCGAATTGTCCCGCCGATTGCGCGTGGCCGACGGCATCGTCGCCAACGTCGTCGCCACGGTGTGGACCGAGTACCTCGGTCACAAGAAGTAAGCGCGATCCCCCCGAGCGCTCACTTGATGGGCGTCGCGCGCAGGGCGGCCTTGCCGTCCTTCGAGTGCACGGCGAAGCGCACCGAGCGGCACTGCGTCTTCTCGATCAGCGCCGACTTGTTGCGCTCGAGCGTGGCCGAGAGCTTCTCGAACGTCACGCCGTCGAGGCTCTCGTTGTTCTTCTTTCGCTCGGCGACGAAGGCGTCGAAGACCTCGCGCCAGTGCGCTTGCTCTTCGTTGGCGTTGGCGAAGATCGCGTGGGCCTTCGAGGGTCCGTCACCCACGAAATCAAGAGACGAGACCACGCCGGGGCGCGGCGGCGGACCGGGCGGGCCTCCTGCGGGGCGCGGCGGAGGCGGCGGCTGCCCCGGCGCAGGCGGAGGAAACGCGATCTGATTGGCCAGCTCGGGGTCACCCATGCTGTCCGGTCCGAGCAGCTTGTCGATGTCTTCGACGGACCGACGCGGAGCGGCCCCTGCGCGGGTGAGCTCGGCCTTCATCGCAGCTTCGAACGCTTCGTTGATGGCCAGCGCCATGCGCCGCGCGCTCGCGCGGAGCTTGAGCGGGTCGAGGCGCTCGACCTTTCGCGAGGCGAGCAGCCCGAGCATCTTGCGCAGCTGCGAGTTGGGGCCGTCGTGCTCGAGCCAGAGCCAGAGCATCGCGAGCACAAACGACAGGACGCCGAAGCCGATGACGGCGCCCCACTTGATGCTCTTGGTGAGGTCTCCGGGCGGGTGCAGCAAGAAGTCCGACGGCAAGAAGGGCTTGGGCCGCGCGACGACGAAGCCGCCGCCCGCCAGGCCGACCATGCCGGGAACCTTCGCGAACACCGCCACGCCGTGGCCGTTGTCCACTTGCTGGACGTTGGTGTAGCCGCGGGTGTTCCACTCGCGGGTGGTGCTCTCGGTCGAGAGCCTCGGGAGCATTTCGCCGAGCAAAACCGCACGCACCGCGGGGCGTCCGCGCTCGGGGAGCCCGTCGTGCGCGGCGTCCATGTGACCGCTCGAGAAGAAGCCCACCGTCGCGCCCGCGAGCGCGTCGGAGATCCTCGTGACGAACACGTCGTCGACCGTGCGACCGCCGACCAGCGCGCCCACGTACCGCCCCTGGTGGATCACCGGAACCGCCGCGAGCCTGTACACGCTTCCCTGCAGCGCCCACGCGTCGTCCCGCAGATACCCGTTGAGCGCCGCGGCCACCACCGGGTGCGCCCCGATGAAGTCCCCGA
Organism: Myxococcales bacterium; assembly: GCA_013298625.1. Classification (GTDB taxonomy): domain Bacteria; phylum Myxococcota_A; class Polyangia; order Polyangiales. The sequence goes on along the minus strand of JAAFIF010000014.1, from coordinate 51,898 downwards.
TGCCCTGCCCGCTGTTGAACCCGTCGCGCCCCACCACGATCCCGCGCGGGTCCACGGCGATCAACATGTGCGCGCGCGAGCCGTCCTCGAGGCGGTTGTTCAGCGTCCCGAGCTGCTGCTGAATCCTCTGCGCGAGGTCACGCAGCGTCGAGTCGTTTTGCCGCTCGCGCGCTTGATTCATCAGCCGGGTGAAATCCGAGCTCGTCGACAGCTCGCGCAGCGTGTCGATGCGCACCCGCGCGTCGGTGCGCAGGTACTCTTCGATCTGCCTGCGGTCTCCCGCGAGCAGCGTCTCGGCGTCCTTGGCGCGGTCGTGCTCGTAGGCCCCGCGCACCAGCATCGCGAACGCGAGCGCCACAGAGGCGATCGTCGCGAGCAACAAATACCAAAACCTCGAAAGCAGCATTGGCGTTCAGCGCCCTCTCCGTCGACGGCCCTGCGGGGCGGGGTTGTTGCCAGGCGCCGCGGCGCCGTTTGCGCCGGCCGCGCCAGCCGCGTTGCCTTCGCTCGGCGGCGGCGCAGCGAGGTTGATCGCCGGGACCGTGGTCTCGCGACCGGCGACGCGCGCCGTGCTCGTCGCGACCACGCGCCCCTCGAAGAACACCTTGAGCGTGTACTCTCCGTCGGCCACGTTGGACGTGCGAAACGTCCCGTCCGCCGCAGGAGAGATGTGCCTCCCCTGCCCCGGCCCGACGACCACCCAACAGCGAAACATCGGGTTGAGCCGGTCGCGGATCACGTACGTTCCCGCGGTTCGAACCTGCGCCGAGCGCTGGCTGTTCGGCGCGGTCGCCTCGGGGGCAAACCCCTCGATGGGCGTCTCGTTGTTGGGCGCCGTCAAGAACAGCTCGTGCGCAAACCAGTCGACGTTGCGGATGTTCAACGTCGTCCCAGGGTTGACCAGGACCGTCCCCGGCTGGCACGTCCCGCCCGCCACCGTCACCGGCACTGGCTGCGCGCTCTCGGGCACGTTGTCGCCCGACAGCACGACCGCGACGTCGCGCTCGGGGTTCGGCCGCGCGTCGCGCGTGGCGAGCGCGCCGTTCGACTGCATCCAGAAATAGAGCCTTCGTTCGGGCACTTCAGGCACAGGCGTGCTGCGCAGCGTGTCGAGCCCTTGCAGCGATCCACGGAGATCACCGGCGTTCGCGGCGCTGGTCGTGCCGAGGGCGAGCACGAACCACGCGACGGAGAATGGTCGTTTCACAAAGCGGGAGCGTACGACGCTTGCCGTCCATTTTGGCAGGGACTATTCAACACTCCCCATGGCGATCCGAACGATCCTGGAGTACCCCGACAAGCGACTGACCTACGAAGCCGAGCCCGTGGCCGAGGTCACCGACGAGATCCGCACCCTCGTGGAGGACATGGCAGAGACCATGTACGCAGCCCCCGGCGTCGGACTCGCCGCTCCGCAGATCGGCGTGTCGCTGCGCGTGTTCGTGATTGACATCGCCGGCGAAAATGAGCCCTCGCAGCTGCGCGCGTTCATCAACCCCGAGTTCGTCGAGAAGCACGGCGTGATCGTGTGGGAGGAGGGGTGCCTGTCGTTTCCGGGCGTGCATGTCGAGATCGAGCGCGCCGAGAAAGTGAAGGTCCGCGCCCTCGACGCGCACGGCAAAGAGTTCACCCTCGAGGCCGACGGACTGCTCGCCATCGCCCTGCAGCACGAGTACGACCACCTCGACGGCAAGCTCATGACCGACCGCGTCTCGCTCTTGAAGCGACGCATGATCGACCGCGAAATGCGCAAGAAGCACGCGAGCGAGTCCCGCGCCTGACGCGCTCGTCCGCGCGCCCCGTCAGTTCGCCGTCTGCGTGAGCGCCGCGCCTCCGCCGGGCAACGCCCCATGCGGCTCGCCGTCGCACAATGCGCTCTGGTGCGGGCCCATCATCCCCCTCGCGAGGCAACGGCACGGCTGTGGTTTCGCACAGATGCGGGTCGCCCTAGGGCCTCCGGCGATCGCGCGTGTTTCGTCGCGCACCGCGCACTTCTTCGCTCGCGTCGTCCGCTACCATGTCCCCCGTGCGCCGCTCCGTCCCCCTCGCTCTCGCAGCGCTGATCCATCTCTCGGCGTGCATCTCGCCTGCGACCTCGGTCGAGATCATCGTCGACTCTGATCTTCCCCGCGTCGGGCCGTGGACGCTCACTGCCACCGTGCGCGAGGGCGCGTCGCTCATCGCCGCCACCACGACGCCCGATCACCGGCTCACGATCGGCCGCGACGCGCTCGGGCCGCACTCGTTTACCATCGTCCCAACCGCGTCGCAGCCGCGCAACGGAGAGGTCAGCGCGCTCGTCACGCTCTCGCACGAAAACGTCACCCTGCGCCGCAACTTGTCGTTTCAGTTCACCGCAGCCACGAGGGCCCAGCTGCGCATCTTCTTGCCCGCAGGCTGCACCCGCGCCGCGCCCGAGACCGAGTGCGCGCGCATCGGTCGCGCGCTGTGCACGCAACAAGAGCTCTGCGAAGGCACTGGCCGCACGTGCGGCGACCTCGGCGAGTGCGTGGCCGTCAACGCCACCCCCACGATGCCCGGACGCGACGCGGCGAGCACGATCGACGCGACTCGCGCCGACGCTGCGCGGGATGTTTCCACTCCACCGCCACCGCCGCCACCGTGCGGCGCGCGCGGACAGCCGTGCTGCGCGATGGGCCCCGCGTGCGCGGCGGACGCGGTGTGCGACGGCGGGACGTGCGCGCCGTGCGGAGCAGAGTTGCAGCGCTGCTGCGCCAACAACGGCTGCGCTGCGGCAGGCGCGAGCTGCACCAACGGAACGTGTCAGATCCCCTGCGGAGCCCCCGGCCAACGCTGCTGCGCGACGCTGTTCTGCAACGAAGGCGCGGTGTGTCGCGCGCCGCTCTGCCAGGCGTGCGGCGGCGTCGATCAGCCCTGCTGCAACAACCGCATGTGCAACCTCGGCACGACCTGCCTCGACGACGCGGGCGGGAGCTTCTGCCGCTGCGGACGGCGCGACTCGCCTTGCTGCAACTCGACCCAGTGCGGCGCCGATCTCTTCTGCGTCGCGACGGGCTTCGGCCCCATCTGCGCGTGCGGTGACCGCAATCAACCGTGCTGCACCGGGCGCGTATGCGACCGCGGCGGGGCCTCCTGCCTCGACACGGGCTTCGGCCCCATCTGCCAGTGCGGAAACCGCAACACCCCCTGCTGCAGCGGCACCATGTGCGAGGCCAACCTCGTGTGCAACAGCACGGGCTTCGGGCCCATTTGCCAGTGCGGTATTCGCAACACCCCGTGCTGCAACGGCACCATGTGCGAAGCAGGGCTGCGCTGCAACGCGACGGGGTTCGGCCCCATCTGTCAGTGAGCTGTTGGCGAAGCGCCGAGGCGGCCCGATCCTGTGACTTCTTCAGCGTCGCCCGTCGCAGCACGCGCCCTCCGCGCGGCGAAGAGCGCAACGTTGCCCGAGCGTCTGTGGGTGACAGGCAGCGTCCGCTCGAGGCGCTCGCATCCGCGCCGCGCTCACCCGCAGCTCACACCGTCGCGATCACCACGCGCTCGTGCACGTTGAGCGCCTGCACGCCGTCGGCGAGCTCGACGAGCGGGCGCCGCCAACCCGTGTGGCCGAAGACAGTCAACCCCACGCGCGCGCCGACGATTCTGGCGCGCAGCTCGTCGCTGCCGTCCTGCCCTTCGGGGTCGCTCGGCCCTTCGTGCAACACGAGGACATCGACGCCCTCTTCGAGCACGAGCTCGACGCTCGCGAGCTGATCGGACTCGAAGCGACGACCGGGTTTCGAAGGGTTTCCGCTGACGAAACCGACGCCGCCGAAGCGCACGCCGCCCGCGCTCACCACGTCGCCGTCGAGCAAGACCGAGGGAGACGCGACCCCGCGAGAGACGTCGTCGTGGTTGCCCGCGACGCCGAGCACCCACGCGCACACGCTCGCAAACGCGTCGTACACCGCGTGCACAGGCCCGTACCCTCCTCGCTTCGCAGCGCCCGGAACGCTGTACAAATCCCCCGCCAACACCGCGCCCATCACCGACGGAATCACCCGCTCGTCGCCCAGCGCTTCGAGCTCGGTCGCCACCGCCTCCCCCAGCAAGAGCTCGTCGGCGCCGAAGCGACTCGGCGCGACCCTGCCCTGCAAGTCCGACGCGAACACCACCGCGCCGCAGCCCGCAGGAAGCCGGTCGACCTTCGCGCGCACGAACGGCAGCCGCGCGCTCTCGACCCCGCGCCCGTGCGGAGCGGCGTTGAGGTAGCGCAGGTAGTGAAAGGGCTTCGCGTCGACCGAGAGCACGCGCATGACGAGCCCGCCCACGCTGTGTCGCGCCCCGCGCGCTGTCCACTCACCGTTGCATCACCGCCGCTCGTTGCGGCACCGTCCGCGCATGACTCGCTCTGTTGCTCCGCTCGTCGCTCAGCCCGTCGGCGCTGGCCCCGCCATCGTCACGCTGCACGCGAGCGGGATGTCCTCTCGCCAGTGGGCGCGCTTCGTGCGCGATGCATCCCCGTCGTACACGGTGTTCGCCGCGGATTTGCTGGGCGTCGGACGCACTCCGCTCGGGGACGAACCGCACTCGCTCGCGCGCGAGGTCGACGCCCTGCTCGCGCTGCTCGACACGATCCCCGAGCCCGTGTCGGTCTTCGCCCACTCGTACGGCGGGCTCGTCGCGCTCGAAGCCGCCCTGCGCGCGCCCGAGAAGTTTCGCGCGCTCGCCCTCTTCGAGCCGGTCATCGTCGTGCTCGCGCAAGCGCACGGGAGCCCCGAGGCCCGCGCCCAGGTCGCCTCGATCAACACGCTCATGGCCCGCGACACCAGCGACCAGTACGCCCTCTGGCTCGAAGGCTTCATCGACTGGTGGAACGGCCCTGGCTTCTACCGCTCGCTCCCCGCCCCCACGCGCGAGCAATACCTCTCGACCGCCCACGAAGCGCACCGCCAGGCCCTCGTGGTCCCCACGGCGACGGTCACCGTCGAAGCGTTGAAATCACTGACGATTCCCACGCTCTTCCTCACGGGTGACACCTCGCCCACCGCCGCCCGAGAGAGCGCGCAGCTCGCGTGCGACGCGATGCGCAACGCGCGGATCCAGCGCTTCGAGGGCGCCGGTCACATGGCCCCACTCACGCACGCATCGCTCGTCAACGCGGCGGTTCTCGCGTTCTTCAACGCTGTGTACGATGCACATCCGTGAAGAACCGCACTCGCTTCGCTCGACAGCTCCTCCCGCTCTTCGCCCTCTCGGCAGCGCTCGCGCCCTCGGTCACGCACGCGGACTGGCCGATGTTTCGTCGCAACGCCTCGCGCAACGCGACCGCGTCCGCCGCGGCCAACCTCGAGCGCCCCGTGCGCGCGTGGAGCTACTACCTCGGCGGCCGCGTCGACAGCGACGACTTCATCGCCGCTGACGTCAACGCCGACAGCACGCCCGAGATCGTCATCAACACCGGCGGACGCATCGTCGTGAAGCGCCCCGATGACAGCATCCTCTGGGAGACAGGCAGCTACGGGCTCACCCGCCTCGTCGCCGTCGAAGACGTCAACGGCGACCGCGAACCCGAGGTGATCGCCGTCGGCTATCCCGCGATCATCGCTGTCTTCAACGGCCGCGACGGACGCCTCGTGTGGAGAACGGCCAGCGACACCTTCGGTCCTGCGCTCGGCGCGGTCCGCATGGCCGACTTCAACGGCGACGGACTGCGCGACCTCTACGTCGCCGAGGGAAACTGCGGCTCCGTCGGCCAGCGAGGAGACTTCGCCTACGCGTACACCTTCGGTCGCGGCTTCGGCTCGGGCGTCGAAGACATGAGCACCCGCCTCTGGCAGCTCGAGCGCGGACGCGACTACGTGTGCGGCTACTACGACGCCATCGCGGACATGACCGACGACGGGCGGCCGGACATCCTCGCGTACTCGTCCGATCGCGTGTGGCTCTTCGACGGAACCACAGGGCAGAAGATCTCGTCGGGGGACGCGGCCCTGCAAAACGGCTATCCGCTTGGATTTTCGCTGCCGTACGGCTCGTTCTCGTCAGACCCAGTCGACCTCGACGGCGACCGACGGACCGAGCTCGTCGGGTACACCAACAACAACTACGCGCCCGCCATCAACTCGCGCACGGTGTTCGTACTCGACTACGACCCCGCGCGCCCCCAAGCGCAGCGGCTCAGGGTGCGCTGGCGCAGCGGCGTCCCTTCGCTCGCCAACGACACGCACCGGTTCGTGGACTACGGCGCGGTCGACCTCGATCGCGATGGTCGCGCAGAGGTCACCTCGACCTTCGACGTCCAAGGCATGGGTCCCTCGACCCTCATCCGACGCAGCAGCGACGGAACGGTCGTCGCGAGGATCAACGGCGCCACCATCGCGGGCATCATCGACACAGGCCCCGGCCTGCCGCTGACCATCTTGGTCAAGCGCGGGACGAGCCTCGAAGGCTATCGCTTCACGACGTTCGCCGGCGCGCCCATGGGAGGCTTCGTCGCGACGACCCCCGCGTTCGTCATCGCCAACGCCGACGTCGTCAACTTCAGCAACATCACGAGAAGACAGCGCGGCTACGCGGACAGCTCGATCGTCACCGTGCCCGAAGCGGACGGGACGCACCGCGCGCTGCTCGTCTCGACCAACAGCGGCCAGCGCATCGTCTCGTACAACATTCGCGAAGAGGGCGCGGCCGTCCGGCTCAACGAGCTCGACCTCGGCGCGGGGCTCACCGTCGGCGCCGTTCAACCGCAGCAGAACCTCTCGGCGATGGGCGATGGGCTGCTGCTCTCGCGCTCGGACGGCGTGATGGTCGTGCTCGATCGACAGCTCGCGCCGCGCAACCTCGGGACCAGCGAAGTGCCGCTGCCAGGCGTGCGTTTTGGCGGGTATTACAGCGGCGGATGCGGTTCGTTCGCGGCGCCCGTCGCCAGCAGACTCGACGGCCGCGGCGACTCGATCCTCATGGTCAACTCGCAGCGCGAGCTGCTCAGGCTCGACGCCGCCACCGCGACGCGCGTGCGGCCGCCCGAGGTCGCGTGGCGCTGGGCCGGCGCAGCTGCGCCCAACATCATCGACGTGGACGGAGACGGCGCGAAGGACATCGTCGCCGTCACGGACACGCGATTGTCCGGGCAGTTCGGGACGGTCAACGCGCGTCGCGCCGACGGGACGAGCTCGATCTTCTCGCGGTTCATCCCGGACACGAGCACCGAGAGCGTCTATGGCGACGTGGTTCCGCTCGCGGGCCCTGGGGGCGTGCGGCTCTCGGTCGTCGCCGCCAACTCGGGCGACGGAAACTCTCGCGCCTACGTCTTCTCTGCGCGCGGCGACCGGCTCTTCGCCACGCCTCCCACGCGCTTCGCAGGCAGCGGACTCGGGTACATCTCTGCCTACGACATCACCGGCGACATGCGCGACGACTTCATGTTCGAGCAAGCCGCCGTGCTCTACCTCGTCAACGGTGACAGCGGCGCGGCGCTCGGCCAGGGCCTCGCGACGTACCCGCAGATGAACGTGATCACCGCGGGACGCGCTGGCGCGACGCAGTTCATCACCGGCGGCGCCTACGCGCGCGTCGAGGGAATCCGCCTCGAGCGCGACGCCATGATGAACTACGTCCCCGCCGCGCAGTGGAGCTGGAGCAACACCACGTATCCGCTCGGCAGCCCTTCGAACTGCTTCGGCGCCGTCGTTCAGTGCCCCGACGGCCTGCGCTACGCGCAAGCCGTCTCGACCTCGCCCCGCGTCGTCGTGACCAACGCCACCACCGGCGCGATCGTGTTCGACGTTCCTCTCGCGCAAGGACGGGCGTTCGAGAGCGAAATCGAGCTGCGCGCGTCGGTGGCCGCGCCAGGATTGCTCACCAACGTCAACGCGACGCCGTCGATCACGGGATCGGCCACGATGACGCCGGCGTTCGTCGTCGGAAGCAGCGAAGGCTACCTCTATGCGCTCGACGCGTGCTCGGCCACGCCGAACGTGCGCTGGGCGATGAACTTTCGCGCCCCCGTCGGCGAGGCCATCTTCGCGGACACCGACGCGGACGGGACCGACGAGATCGTCGTGAGCAGCGCTGACGGATTCCTGCACGGAATCGACACAGAGACGTTTCCTGCGCCCTCGTTCGTGAACGACACCGACCCGCCGCGCGTCCCCGCGATGGACGTCGACGAGCGCGTCGGCACGTCGCTCGAAGCTGTATGGGCGCCGGTCATGGGCGCCACCGCGTACGAGTGGGCGCTGTTCACCGCGAGCGGCTCGCCCGTCTCGCGCGGCGTTCGCCCCGAAGACGGCCCCTTCATCCGCACCACCAACACCACCGCGTTCTGGAACGAAGGTCTCGTCGACGGCACCCGCTATCTCTTCGCCGTCCGCGCCATCGGCGCCGGCGGCGTCGCGAGCGTCGAGACCCTCTCGGACGGCGTTCGATTCGTGCGCGGCTCCACCGCCGTCGACGCTGGCAGCGACGCGAGCGACGACGCCTCGGTGACCGACACGGGCGTGCCCTCCGACGCAGGCGCCGACGCTGGCGCGACGGCAGACGCGGCCTCGATGGACGCCGCCAACGACGCTGGTGGTGGATCGAGCGCTGGTGGCTGCGGCTGCCGCGTCCCGTCGCGCTCTGCGCCCAACGCCCCTGCCGCTGCGCTCACGGTCCTCGCGGCGCTCGCCGCGATCGCGACCGCTCGCTCGCGTCGACGCGCGTAGTCGACAGCGCTCGGACGCAGGTGGCGCGCATGGATGCTCCCGATTCGTGGGAGCATGCGAGCAATGACCTCACTCCCTCGCGCTTCTTCTCTTTCGCTCTTGCTCGCCGCGGCCGTCGCAGGCTGTGGCGGAAGCGTCGAGCCCTCCGTTCGCGACGGCGGCGACGCGGGCCCGACCCGCACGGACTCGTCGATGCCCGACGTTTCTTCGATGCCCGACGTCGCCTCGCAGCCCGACGCGAGCCCGATGGTCGACGCGTCGCCGCAGCCCGACGCGAGCCTCCCCGACAGCGGAATGATGACAACGTGCCCGCTCGGCCAACGCATGTGCGGCGCGAGCTGCGTCGACACGCAGAGCAACAGCGCTCACTGCGGCGCCTGCGGCCGCGCGTGCGCGATGGGCCTCGCGTGCAACAGCGGGACGTGCACGGCGGACTGCGCTGCGCCGAGGCAGCGATGCGTCGTCGGCGGAGCCACGGTGTGCGTGGACGTCACCAGCGATCCGCAGCACTGCGGCGGCTGTGGAGACGCGTGCGGAGGGACCGACTCGTGCGTCGCGCGCCGCTGCGTCTCGCCCCCGCGGTGCACGGCGCGGTTCAACCCCAACAACGTTCCGTGCGGCTCGACGACGAGCGCCGACTGGACGTGCGTCGGCGCGACCACCTGCAGCGCCGACTGCGGAACGGGCCCCATCCCGCTCAGCTGTCGCGAAGGAATGATCGAGACCGTCCGCGATTTGGTCGTCAACAACCCCGGGCTGTCCTGTCGATTCACCGCGACGGGCCCGGGCGGGACGTTCACCACGACGCTCAACGCCACGTGCTCGGACGCGCCCTCGTGCACCGTGCGATTGAACCCCACGGCGGTCTCGTGCCCCGGCACGACGACGGGCGAGTGGACCTGCCGCGGCGCGACCTCGTGCAGCGCTGATTGCGGCGGCGGAGTGATTCCGCTCATGTGCCCGGATGGCGTGCTGCAAACCGCGCCCGGCCTGCCCGTCAACGCGCCAGGCGCCTCGTGTCGCTTCACCGCCACGGGCCCTGGCGGGACGTACAACACCACCGTCACCGCATCGTGCATCACGCCCCCGACGTGCACCGTTCGGTTGACACCCAGCATGGTCGCGTGCGGCGCCACCACCACCGGCGAGTGGACCTGCCGCGGCGCAACATCGTGCACCGCCGATTGCGGCAGCGGCCCGATGCCCGTCCCGTGCCCCGATGGCATGACGCAAACCGTCCCAGGCCTCATGGTCCCCGTGGGCGGTCTGAGCTGTCGCTTCAGCGCGACGGGCGCGGGCGGGACGTTCAACACCACCGTGGCCGCGACGTGCACCGCGCCCCCGACGTGCACCGTGCGACTGAACCCCAACGCAGTGACGTGCCCCGGCACGACGACGGGCGAGTGGACCTGCCGCGGCGCGACCTCGTGCAGCGCTGATTGCGGCGGCGGAGTGATTCCGCTCATGTGCCCGGACGGCGTGCTGCAAACTGCGCCTGGCCTCGCCGTCAACGCACCGGGCGCCTCGTGTCGCTTCACCGCCACGGGCCCTGGCGGCACGTACAACACCACCGTCACCGCCGCCTGCCGCTGAGCCCAATCATGCCCGAGCACCGCCCACGCGCCGCACACGCGCTCGTTCGTCCGCGGCTCTTCGCGCTGCTCGCGCTCTCGCTCGGATCGCTCTCTTCTTGCACGCGCAGCGCGACCGGCGTCGAACTCTCCATCGACACCGACGCCGACCGCGGCGGCCTCGCCATCCTTCGCGTGTGGGTCACCGCATCGGGCGCGATGCCCACCAGCGACGCGGCGACCGTCGACGGCGGGGCCTCACCCAGCGCGCCGCTGTTCACCCGACCGCTCTATCGCAGCAGCGACGACCCCACCGCGCGATGGCCGGGCTCCGTGGTGATCGTGCCCGCCGAGGGAGGGCCCCGCAACGGCGAGGTCGACGTGCTCGTCGAAGTGCAAGGCGTCGCTCACACCCTGCGCCGCCGCGCGCGATTTCGCTTCGTCGAAGGTCTCGTGCTCTCGCACCGAATGCACCTCCGCACGAGCTGCGCCGCCACGAGCACCGCGTGCCGCACCGCCGCTGGGTGCACTGTTCAGCGCGCGTGCGAAGAGCGCGGCCTCACGTGCGGCGACCGCGGCGAGTGCGACTCGATTACAGTCACACCCATTCAAGTCCCGATCGACGCGGGCGTCGCCTCTCCCCGTGACGCGTCGATGGACGGCGGGCCGACCGCCGCGCGATGCAACGACGGCCTGTGCTCGAACGGCGAGACCGCGTGCACTTGCCCCAGCGATTGCAGCGCTCTGCCGGGCGACGGCTGCTGCTCGATGGGCGAGACCGTCTGCCAGGGAGAGCCCGCGTGCATGGACGTCGCGGGCGACGGCTGCTGCGGCGCGAGCCCGTGCGTCGAGTGCCTGGCGGGGCAGACCCGCTGCGACGGCGCGTGCGTCGACACGACGTCGAGCCCGCTGCACTGCGGGCGCTGCGGGGCCGCGTGCACCGTGGGCCAGCTCTGCACGAGCTCGCAGTGCTCGAGCACTTGCTCTGCGCCGAACCGCGAGTGCGTGGTGAACGGCGCGTCGTTTTGCATCGACACGAGGACCAACAGCGCCCACTGCGGCGCGTGCGGCCGCGCGTGCAGCGCCGCGCAGCAGTGCATCAACGGCGAGTGCCTCGCGCCGCCTGCGTGCACCGTGGCCCTCTCGCCGAGCGCCGTCGCGTGCGGGACGAACACCACGGCGTCGTGGCGCTGCACCGACGTCACCCGCTGCGAGGCGGTCTGCAACGGAATGATGTACGCCTGGCCCTGCACCAACGGCGTGATGGAGAGCGTCGAGCTCCGCGTGGACACCGGCGGGCTCATCTGCGATTTCACTGGGATCGGGCCCCTCGGACGAAGCACGCAGCGCGTCGCCGCCTCGTGCAGCCCGCCGCCCGCGTGCACAGTGCAGTTCACGCCCAACTCCGTCGTGTGCGGAGCGCAGTCGACGGCGTCGTGGACGTGCAGCAATTCGTCGACGTGCCGGGCGGTGTGCAACGGAATGGTCTACGACTTTCCGTGCCCGAGCGGAGTGCCCGGCTCGGCGCCGCTCACGGTCCCCGTCGGCGGGCTCTCGTGTCAGTTCACCGCGACGGGACCGGGCGGTTCGAGCACCGTGATGGCGAGCGCGTCCTGTGTTCCTCCCCCTGCGTGCACGGTGCAGTTCACGCCCAACTCCGTCGTGTGCGGAGCGCAGTCGACGGCGTCGTGGACGTGCAGCAATTCGTCGACGTGCCGCGCCGTGTGCAACGGAATGGTCTACGATTTCCCGTGCCCGAGCGGAGTGCCCGGCTCGGCGCCGCTCACGGTCCCCGTCGGCGGGCTCTCGTGTCAGTTCACCGCGACGGGACCAGGCGGTTCGAGCACCGTCACCGCGGCCGCGTCGTGCACCCCTCCCCCCACGTGCACAGTGCAAATGAACCCGCCGTCCGTCGTGTGCCCCGGCACGACCACCGGCGAATGGAACTGCCGCAACGCCGCCACGTGCACCGCCGACTGCGGCGCCGGCCCCGTCGCCCTCGACTGCCCAGACGGCGTCACTCGGACCTTTCCAGGCTTGGGCGTCACGGCTCCCTCGGGGCTGTCGTGCCGATTCACCGCGACGGGCCCAGGCGGGACGTTCACGACGACCGCGGTCGCCACCTGCCGCTGACGTTTACCAATTCGCGCGACGAGTGCACGAATTGCGTTCGCGCCAGTTGCGTCTCAGGTGCTGTCCATTCTGCGCAAACTCCGCGCGCGGTCGCCCGAGACTTCGAACAGTCGTTTCGTGTACGAACGGGGCCGCGCCGCAGCGTCGGCACACTTCGGATCCACGCTGGATTTTTTCAGACCGATCCAGCTGTGCGCCGATGCAGGGAAGGTTCTCACACGGCGCGAGTAGCATTCGAAGTCGATCCCAACTCCGCGCGCGGTCTCCGTGTTCGGAGCGCGGCTCGACGCCTTCATATCCGTATCGAAAGGAATCACATTCATGACGCTTCGCACTGCTCTCTTGGGCTTCGCGCTCGCTCTCTCGTCGCTCGTCGGCTGCTCGCCCAACGTGTGCGCGGGCAACAGCTGCGCCTGTCCGTCCAGCGCCACGTGCGACTTCGGTGACCGCTCGAGCGCGATGAGCTCGTTCAACTGCGCGGCGGGCTCGACGTGCACGGGCAAGACCGGCGCGAACTCCAGCGTCGAGTGCGGCGGCACGTCGTGCACCGTGACCGTCGGCGCCGGGTCGACGGTCAACTGCTCGGCGGGCACCTGCAACATCACCTGCAACGGCGCGTGCACCGCCCAGTGCATCTCCGGCGGCACGTGCAACCTCACCTGCGGCGGCGGGACGACCTCGACCCCGGCAGGCTGCACCTGATTCGTGTAGCGACCGCGAATGCGCGAGGGAGGCCGATCGCTCAGCGCAGCGCGCACGCCGCAGGGGCGGCCGCGAGCCCGTCGACCAACGTGCGGTAGTCGTCGTGGTGCACGCCGGCGCCGACGTCGCCGTCGAACCGGTAGTAGTACGCGCGCCCCGCGGCCACGTTGACGCTCGAATACGCCGCCACGTCGCTCGCTCGATTGCCGAACGCGAAGTCCGGAGCGCGGTTGAAGATCGCCCTCGCCGCGGCGAGCTCAGCGCTCTTGAATTCTTGTGCCGGCCCATTGAACGCGCCCGTAAACGACAGCGTCGTGTGCACCACGCCCTCGGGAAACCCGCGCTCGCGCAGCCACTCGTGCGTGCGCGCCCGCAGCCAGTCGGGCCGCGCCGTGAGGTAGAAGATCGCGTACCCGCGCTGCGAGAGCGCCCGCAGCGCCTCTGGAGCGCCCGGGTGCGCCGCGGGCGAGCGACGCAGCAGCACGTCGAGCACCTGCGCGTTTTCGCTCTCGGTGATCGTCCCGTCCACGTCGGTCACCGCGAAGCGCGCGTTCGCTGGCAGCACGTGGATGTACGCGTCCGCCACCGTGCGATCGCCGCGCACGACGAAGTGCACGCGGTGCAGCCCCACGCCCAACCGCCGCGCCGCGGGGATCTCGAAGAACACCCGGCCACCGTCGTCGGCCACGCCGGCGACCGTCGCGTGCTCGGCGTCGTCCGTCGTCACCGATGTGCCCAGCGACTCCCACGCCCCGCCGCTGCGCGAGACGAACATGTCCACCGACTCGCCCTTCAAATCCGCGTCCGCCGCGCCGTACGCGAACTTCGCGATCGCCCACTGCGCCTCGCCCTCGCGCACGAACACGTCGTGCCCGCGGTGCCGCGCTTCGCCCTGCAAGATCACCGCGCGCGACGCGATCGAGCGCGCCCACGACGCGGGTTGAAAGCTCGTCGGCAGCGCCATCGCGTAGTTGGGCGTCGCGCCGCACGGCGTCTCGACGCTGGTGCTCACGCGACGAAACCGCTGCGTGACCCCGCCTCGCGTGAGCGTGAGCTGCTCGCCCGAGCGCGCGTACCAGTAGCTCTCGACCGCGTTGCCCTTCCACAGGCTGACCGTGGTTTCACCAGCAGAATACCAGCCCGAATACTCACCGCTCGCGCCGCGCACGAACAGCCGTCGCCCCCGCTCGGTGTACGAGCTGTGCAGGTCCATCGCGCGGATCGAGCCCGTCGACGAGACCGCCTCCCAATGCCCGACCAGCACGCGCCACGCGTCCGCCGCGCGCACTTCGTCGCCCGCGGTCTCGCCCGCGTCTGGCTCTGCCGGAGCACACCCCTGCGAGGCCATTGCAGACAGCCCCGCGACGAGCAACAGCGAGCGACCGACACGAGCGAGCTTCGACATTGGATCCTCCAGAACAGCGCACGGAGCGCTCGAACGAACCCGTCGCGACTGCGACAGCGAAGCCACAACTACACGCACCGACGACAGCGGTCGAGTGGAGAAAATTACTCCCAGGTACGATGCCAGCGCGTCGCGATCCCCTGTCGCAACTGGCGTCTATACCGCGCCCGCGACGAGCGTCGAAGACGCGCGGAGCGGGACAGGTGATCGAAAGACCGTTGAAATCAAGGCAAACCACTGCCGCGCACTCGGAAAACTACGAACCCCGTCGCGGTAGTGGTTTAGGTCAGGTCCAGCGGCTCTCCGTCGAGCGCGAAGATCCCGAGCGTGAGCAGCTCGACGCGCTCGCTCGGCGCGCCTTCGCGCAGGATGTCCAAGACCTCTTGGTACGCGCGGCGCAGCGTCGCGTAGATCCGCCTGGAGTTGGCCTGCGTGGTCCCGTACACGAGCCACCCGAGGTGCGGCTGCGGCAAGAGCTCGCTGCGGCGCGCGGCCTCGCGAAACCAAAACTTCGACGTCTCGCGGCCGCCGTCCACGATGCTCAAATCCACGTGCGCGACGGCGTTGGCCTCGTGCCGGTCGCCCTTGCGCTCGAGCACCTTGCGCTCGACCAGCGCGTCGAGCGTCCGCTGCATCTCTTCGCGCGGGAGCAGCAGCCGCTCGGCGAGCCACTGCGCGTCGTCGAGCCCTCGCTGCTTCCATCGCTCGCTGCGCATCAACGCCAACACCGCCTCGGCCAGCGGAACCTCCACCGACGCCTGCTGGTGCGTCCTTCGCTGCCCCGTCCACGCGCGCAGCGTCGGGCTCAGCTGCCCGTCGAGCATCGTGACCACGAAATCAACGGCGCGGCCCGAGACCTCTTCGACGAGCAACAGCAGCGTCGACAAGCGAACCTTGAACTCGCCCGTCAACAGCCGGTCCGCCGAGCGCGCCGAGAGGCCCAGCGCCGTCGCGATCGACGCCGTCGAGCGGTGCTCGCACAGCGCGCGCAGCAGCGCAGCCAGCCGCTCGTGCTCGGTCCCGCGATCCGCCTCGACCGCGGCCCCGACGGTGCCGTCGAAGCGACGCACGCGCTCCCACGGAGAGTGCCCGTCGAGCGCGATCGCCCGAAAGACATCCGCCGCGAGCACGTCGCGCGCGCCGCTCTCCCAGCGCGAGACCACGTCGCTCTTGAAGCCCAGCATCCCGCTGAACGCCCGCGCCGACCGCGGCCCCCGCAGCGAGCGCACCATCTCTCTCGCCCACCGCGCGAACACCGCCTCGTTGTCCGCCGCGCCTTCGCTCTCCGTTGCGCTCGCTGCAATCGAGCTCGTCTCCACGCTACGCCGCGTCACGTCCATCGCTCCTTACACACGCCGCGCGAGCTCTCCTGTCGCGCACAACATCGGACGAGCATAACCGCTACTCGCCGCCCGGGACGACGTCTAGCAGCGCGCCATCCAGCGAAAAGAGCCCCAGCGAGAGCAGCATCGCCCGCTCGTTGGCGCACTCTTGCCGAGCGATCTCAGAGATCTCTCGGTACGCGTTGCGCAGCACGGCGTACACCCGCCGGCAGTTGGCCTGCGACGTGTTGAACACCAGCCAGCCCAGCCTCGGCGCCGGCTCGCTCTCGAGCCTGCGCGCGCCCTCGCGATACCAAAACCGCGTGGTGTTCTCCACGTCGCGATCGATCCGAAGGTTGACCGCGCGCCGCGTCGCCACGCCGTGACGGTCACCGCTGCGCTCGACGAGCCCCGCGGCCACGAGGTCATCGAGCGTCGCACGAACGTCGTCCGTCGAGACCATCAGCCGCTCGGCGAGCCACTGGCAGTCCTCCGAGCGACGGCCCTTCCACGCGTCGATGGACATCAGCGCGATGACCGCCTCGGTGAGCGGTCGATCCGTGGACAAGCGCACCCTCGCCCGGTGCTGCTGCGTCCACTCGAGCAGCGTCGCGCTGAGCTGATCGCCGAGCAGCACGATCACGAACTCGACCGCGCGCCCCGAGACCACCTCGACGATCCACAGCAGCGTCGAGAAGCGCACGTTGAACTCGCCGCTGAGAATCCGGTCCGCCGAGCGCCCCGAGAGCCCGAGCGCGCTCGCCAGCCACGCGGTCGACCGGTGCTCGCACAGCCCGCGAAGAAAGCACGCCACGCGCTCGTGCTCGCTGCCTCCGTGGCGAGAGGCTGCGTCCGCGAGCAGCGCGTCGAAGCGCCGCAGCCGCTCCCACGGAGAGTGCCCATCGACGCTCATCGCGCGCAACACCTCCGCCGCGAGCACGTCGCGCGTCCCGTTCTCCCAGCGAGAAACCACGTCGCTCTTGAAGCCGAGCGCAGCGCTAAACGACCGCGCAGAGCGCGCTGCGCGCAGCGAGCGGACGACCTCCATCGCCCACCGCGCGAACTGCGCTTCGGTGTCATCGACGCCGCGCTGCGCGGCCGAGCCTTCAGAAGCCGCGCGCGGCTTCGTGCGAGAGCGTTGACTCATGAAGCAGTAGGCCTACTTACCCCTCGCGCGCCGAGCGCTGACAGCGCCGCCGTGGGTGCTCTGCCAGCTGCGTCGCAGCATCGGCGGTCGCGGCGCGGCAACGTGCGCGTGCAACGCAGCGCAGCAACGCCCTGCCCCGTTGCCCCCTCTCTACGATCAGCTCACGCCATCAGCTCGGGCGGCGGCAGCGGCCCAGGCACCGCCGTGAAGCACATCCACGTCCCGCTCGCGCACATGCACTGGGTGAACTCTCCGCCCGCGCCCGTGTACATGCACGATTGGCCGTTCAGCGTGCAGGCAGCGGCGTTCATCGGCGCCGCTTCGGGGCAGGTGCTGCCGTCGGCCGACAACACATCAACCCCCACGTCAGCGCGGGCATCCGCCGCGTCCACAGCGACAGCCACGTCGCTCGCAGCATCTGCCCCCACGCCCGTGTCCACGAGCACGCCGGTGTCCACCGTGGTCGCGTCGGGGCTCGAGACGTCGGGCTGCGCGCTCGCGTCCGGAGCGCTCGTCTCGCTCGTCGCAGCGCCGTCCGTCGCGGCGTCGTTGTTGGTCACCGGCGGCGTGCTGCACGCGGCCAGCGCCCCTCCGCCCACCAGCGCGAGCGCGCGAACAAACTTCAAGAAGTGCGGTGTAGATCCCATCAGAACCGACTCTATCCCGCCCGCTCGCGATCGCCAAACAACGGCGTCCACGGCAGCGCACCCTGCAAAACACCGCGCGAAGAGAGCCCCCCGTCGCTCTTCGTCCCAGTGTTTGTTCGCTTGGCTGTCGGGGAGGGATTCGAACCCCCATAAGCGGAGCCAAAACCCGCTGTCCTGCCCTTAGACGACCCGACAAGATGTGCTGGAAGCGGCGCGGAGGTTTGCCCTGCTCGCGCTGTATGTCAACGGGTGTCTCGCCCCGCCGCGCGAATTGCCTCCCGCACCCGGGCCAGGCTCGCCGCGTAGCTCACCGTCGAGCGCAGCGTCTCGATCGTCCCCGGCAAGCGCCAGGTCCAGTTCATCGGCCCCACCGTCCCAGGGGTGTTCACGCGATCGCGCACCGCGAGGACGTCTTGCATGAGCAACAAGCACAGCTCGCTGCCAGCGGTCAGGATCGCGTCGAGCAGCGCCCTGTGCACCGCCGGGCTCCAGTGCGCGGTCAGCGAGCTCGCCCTGTCCCTCACCGCGGGGATCTTCGCAAACTCCGCCCGCTCGCGCTCGTCCCGGCTCTCCCACCAGGTGACGCACGAATCCGTGTCGTGCGTCCCCAGCGCGCTCACGCTTCGACTGGGATACTCCACGGGGTTCTTGAACGCCCCGTCGTTGGTCTTCTCCCAGATCAAGACCTTGTAGCCAGGGACGTTCAGCCGCTGCAGCGACGCGCGAACCCACTCGGGGATCACCCCGAGGTCCTCGGCCACCAGCGTCGCGCTGCGCTCGAGCCCCGCGGTCTTCATCGCGCCCACCACGCGCTCGCCGTGCGCGAGCTGCGCGCGCGCCTCGGGCGGATCGAAGGCGCCTTCGACGAGCTTTCCACGCGCGTCGCGCGGCTCGAGCGGACGGGTGTACGTGCGGTAGAACCCGATCAAGTGGTCGATGCGAAACCGGTCGTACAACGACCCGGCGTACCGCGCGCGGCGGCGCAGCCACGCGAAATCATTGGCCCGCATCGCCTCCCATTTGTACGGCGGAAGGCCCCAGTCCTGCCCCTCTGGGTCGAACTGATCGCCCGGCGCGCCCACGTTGCGGTCGTGCCGAAACTCCTTCTGATTGCCCCACACGTCCGCCGAGTCGCGGCCCACCATGAAGGGCAGATCGCCCATCACCTCGAGCCCGTTCTCGCGAAGCTGCGCCCGCGCGCGCTCCCACTGCCCGTGCGCGAGCCACTGCAGATACTTGTAGTACGCCACCGGCCGCGCGAACTCTTGCCGCGCCCCGTCGAGCGCCCACGGCTCGCGGTCGCGCAACGGGCGCTCCCACTTCCACCAGGGCTCTCCTTTGCGAGCGTCCTTCAGCGCGCGAAACAGCGCGTAGTCCTCGAGCCAGTGGCGCTCGTCCGCGCTCCACATCTCGAACGCCCGCGCCCGATCGGACCCGCGCCCGAGGTGCTCGCGCTCGAAGCGCATAAACGCCCACTGCAACGCGCGCTGTTTCACGAAGCGAACGGCCTCGTAGTCGACCCGAGCGCTCTCTCGCGCGCGGCGCAAGATCGCGACGCCCATGTCTCCGCCGAGCGCTTCGCGCAGCCCGTGCGGGCTCGTGTCGAGGTCCGCCACGCGGTCGAGGTCGAGGTACAGCCAGTCGATGCCAAACGCGCTCATCGCGGAGTACGGCGAGGTCTCGGTCCCGGCGATCTCTCCGAGGGGCAAGATCTGAACGAGGCGAATCCCTGCTGATTCGCTCATCCACTGCGAAAACGCAGGCAGGTCCGTGATCTCTCCGATGCCCCACGAGCGCGCGCTGCGCAGCGAGAACAACGGAACCGTGACGCCCGCCACGCGGCGAGCCGAGGAGTTCGAGTCAACCATCAGCTTCGAGCGACGAGAGAACCACAGTTCGGCCCGCGGCTGTGACGGCAAAGACCCGCGCGCGGATGCCTATAGCTCCCCGCGGGACTGTTGTACCCTCCGGCGCCCTCTGCCCCTCTGAACTCGCTGGGAGAATCGCTGTTGATGGCTCGAAGGATCGGCCTCGTCGTGCTCGCGCTCGCGCTCGTGGTGGGCGTGCAGTTCGCCGCGTCCGCGCTGTTTACGCCGTACATCGTGCGCGTGCTCGCCGTCTGCACGATCAACGTGATGCTCGCGGTCGCGCTCAACCTCGTCAACGGCACCACGGGGCAGTTCTCCATCGGCCACGCGGGCTTCATGGCGGTCGGCGCGTACGCAGCGTCCATCACCAGCGTCGCGATCGACGCGAAGCTCCAAGCGATCGTCCCAGGGGCCGTGGGCTCCGCGCTCACGCTCGTGTCCGCGCTCTTCGCGGGCGTGTGCGCGGCGGGCGTCGCGGGCGTGCTGGTGGGCGTCCCCAGCTTGCGTCTGCGTGGAGATTATCTCGCGATCGTGACGTTGGGCTTCGGCGAGATCATCCGCATCTCGATCGAGAGCACCCCCGCCATCGGCGGCTCGCAAGGCTATCCCCTCGGCGTCGCCAGCATCCCCGCGTACGCCACGCTCGCGTGGATCCTCGGCGGCGCGGTGCTCGCCGTCGCCCTCACGTGGAACCTCACGTACTCGTCGCACGGCCGCGCCCTCGCCGCGATCCGCGAAGACGAGATCGCCGCCGAAGCCGTGGGCGTCGACACCACGCGCTACAAGGTCCTCGCCTTCGCGGTCAGCGCGATGATCACGGGCTTCGCTGGCGCGCTGTACGCGCACGACGCGACGGGCGGACAGCACATCGACCCCGGAGCCTTCAGGCTCGATCGCAGCATCGACATGCTGGTGATGATCATCTTCGGCGGGCTCGGCAGCATCACCGGGGCGATCCTCGGCGGCCTGCTCGTGGGCATCTTGCTCGAGCTGCTCAAAGAGCTGCCCAGCCTCCTCGGAGGCGCGGGCACCGCGGCGCAGCTCCTTCGAGAAAACGCAGGAAACATCCGGCTGATCGTCTACGCCCTCGCCCTCATCTTGCTCATGCTGCTCAGGCCGCAGGGCATCTTGGGGACGCGAGAGTTTCGGCTGAGCGCGCTCCTCGGCGGACGCAAGAAGAACAAAGCAGAAGGAGCGAGCCATGGCTGATCGCGCGGCGCTCGAACTCGACAACATCGAGATGGTGTTCGGCGGCTTGCGCGCGATCGGCGGCGTGAGCCTCAGCGTTCCCGAAGGGTCGATCTTCGGCTTGATCGGCCCCAACGGCGCCGGAAAGACCACGGTCTTCAACTGCGTCACCGGCGTCTACACGCCCACCGGCGGGACGGTGAAGCTCTTCGGCGAGCGCATCGACGGCCTCGAGCCCTACCGCATCGCAGGCCTCGGCATCGGGCGAACGTTTCAGAACATCCGCTTGTTCGGGACGCTCACGGTCCGCGAAAACGTGCTCGTCGCAGGCCACCTGCGCTCGAAGGCCCGCTTGTTCGACAGCTTCTTTCGCACGAAGCGCTACGACGAAGACGAGCGGTCGCAGATCGAGCGCGCCGAGAAGCTGCTCGACATCTTCAAGCTCGCGCACTTGAAGGACGAGCGATCGAGCTCGCTGTCGTACGGAGACCAGCGGCGCCTCGAGATCGCCCGCGCGCTGATGCTCACGCCGAAGGTGCTCTTGCTCGACGAGCCCGCGGCGGGGATGAACTCGACCGAAGCCCAGGTGCTCAAAGAGCAGATCCGCGCGCTGCGAAAGGACTTCGCGCTCACGGTCGTCCTCGTCGAGCACAACATGCAAGTGGTGATGAACGTCTGCGAGCACATCCACGTGATGGATCGCGGCGAGACCATCGCCTCGGGCACGCCCGACGTGGTCAAGAACCACCCCAAGGTGCTCGAAGCGTACCTCGGCAAAGGCGACGAGCAGGCCACGGGGGGACAGAGCGCCGCGGACGAAGCCGCGCGAGAGGTCGCGCAGGACGGCGAGCCCTTGCTCAAAGTCGAGAACCTTCAAGTGGCCTACGGCGGAATCAAAGCCGTCAAAGGCATCTCGCTCGAGGTGCGCAAGGGCGAGCTCGTCGCCCTCATCGGCGCGAACGGCGCGGGAAAAACCAGCACGCTCAAGGCCATCGCCAAGGTCCTCCCGTGGAAGGGCGGCAAGGTCACCTTCGACGGCAAGGACCTCACCGACGTCGCGCCGCACACGCTGGTCACCATGGGGATGGCGCTCTCGCCCGAGGGGCGCGCGATCTTTCCGAACCTCACGGTGCGAGAGAACCTGGACCTCGGCGCGTACACCGTAAACGACGCCGCGAAGATCGCGCAGCGGCTCGAGCGCGCGGTGCAGCTCTTCCCCCGACTGGGAGAGCGCATGGCGCAGCTCGGCGGGACGCTCTCGGGCGGAGAGCAGCAGATGCTGGCCATCGCGCGCGCGCTCATGAGCGGGCCCAAGCTGGTCATGCTCGACGAGCCCTCGCTCGGCATCGCTCCGGTGCTCGTGGATCAGATCTTCGAAGGCATCGAGAAGATCCGCAAAGAGGGCACCACCGTGCTGCTCGTCGAGCAGAACACCCGCAGGGCGCTCGCCGCCGCGCAGCGCGCGTACGTGCTCGTGACCGGAGAAATCGTGCTGAGCGGCAGCGCCCGCGAGCTCAGGGACGACGAGCGCGTCAAGGGCGCGTACCTCGGCGAGAGCGTGCACTGAGCGACGCTCTCTCGCAGCGCGCTCCCCCTGCGATTCTGCTTACGGAACGCCCGTCACCGTCACGGGCGCCGTGCGCGGAACGCTCATCCCGTTGCCCAGCTGCCCGCTCACGCCGTAGCCCCAGCACGCGACCGTTCCATCGACCCGGCGCGCGCAGGTGTGGCGACGGCCCGCAGGCGCGAGCTCGGTCACGTCCGAGAGCCCCACGACCGCGGTGGGCGTCAGGCGATTGGTCGTCGTCGAGTCGCCCACCTGACCGTTGCCGTTGTAGCCCCAGCACACGACGGTTCCGCTGCGGCGACGAGCGCACACACGGTCGGCGTACGGGAGGCTCGTGTACGAGCTGAAGTAGTCCATCGTCGAGACGATCTCGACCGCGTCCGTGAGCCCGAGCACCGGCGCCTGCGTGTTGCGCGCGCGGGTCGTCCCGTCGCCGAGCTGACCGTACGTGTTCTGCCCCCAGCACGTGACCTCGCCGCTCGCGCGCAGCACGCACGTGTGCGCGAAGCCCAAGGCCAACCCCACCGAGTCCGAGATCATCGGAACCATCACCGGCGCCGTCCGCACCGTCGTCGTCGCGTCGCCGATCTGCCCGACGTTGTTCCATCCCCAGCACACGACGTTGCCCGTCGCGCGACGCGCGCACGTGTGCGCGTGGCCCGAGGCGATCTCGACCGCGTCCGTGAGTCCCACCACTTCGCTCGGGCCGCCCGTGGTGCTCGTCGAGCCCGCGCCGAGCTGCCCCGAGCCGTTGGCGCCCCAGCACAGCACCGTCCCGTTCGCCCGCAGCGCGCACGCGAACAAGCTCCCGCTGGTGATCTGCACGACGTTGGTCGCCCCCACCACGGTCACCGGCGTCGTGCGCGTGGTCACCGTCCCGTCGCCGAGCTGACGCGAGGTGTTGAGCCCCCACGCGCTGACGGTCCCGTCCGCGCGGAGGGCGTACGTCGAGCCCATTCCGCCTGCGATTTCAGTGGCGTTGGTGATCCCCGTCACGTTGACCGCGAGGTTGCGATTCGCGGTCGCGCCGTCGCCGAGCTGCCCCCACGCGTTGTAGCCCCAGCACGCGACGACCCCGCTCGGCCGAATCGCGCACGCGTGATCGGCCCCGAGCGCGACGGTGTTGGGCGCAGGTCGGCAGCGGCCCGACGCGCACACCTCGCTCGAGCGACACGCCATGCCGCAGCCGCCGCAGTGCGCGCTGCTGGTGCTGGTGTTGACGCACGAGCCCGAGCACATCGTCGTCGGCGCAGCGCAGGTCATCACGCACGCGCCGGCGACGCACATCGCGCCGCCCGAGCACGCGCGGCCGCAGCTGCCGCAGTGCGCGTTGCTGCTGCTGGTGTCCACGCACGCGCCGCCGCACGACGTCGTCCCCGCCGGGCACACGCACGCGCCCGCGGTGCACGTCTGCCCAGCGGGGCAGGCGTTTCCGCAAGAGCCGCAGTTGGCGCGGTCCGAGCGAACGTCGATGCACGCGCCCATGCACGTCATGCTCGGCGCCGTACACGTGCGCGCGCACGCGCCCTCGACGCAGACCTCCGAGGCGCCGCACGCGTTGCCGCAGCGACCGCAGTTGGCCGAGTCCGCCAGCGTGTCCACGCACAGCCCGCTGCAGAGCGTGGTGCCCATCCCGCACGTCGCGGTCCCCGTGCAGCGCCCCATCGCGCAGGTCTGACCGAGGGCGCACCCGTTGCCGCACGAGCCGCAGTTCATCGGGTCCGTGTTGGTGTTGACGCACACGCCGCTGCAGCGGGCCTCGCCGACGGAGCAGGGGTTCATGCAGTTGCCCGAGACGCAGGACTGGCCGAGGGCGCAGACGTTGCCGCAGCGGCCGCAGCTGCGCGGGTCCGTCGCGGTGTCCGCGCAGGACATCGCGCCTTCGAACATGCACGCCGTCAGGCCCACGCCGCACATGGCCTCGCAGCGACCGGACGAACAGAGTCGGCCTGCGCCGCAGGTGGTCCCGCAGGTGCCGCAGTTGCGGCTGTCCGTGCGCGGGTCGACGCAGGTCCCGTTGCACGCGACGAAGGGGCTGTCGCAGCTGAGCTGGCAGCTCCCGTTCGAACAGACCTGACCGGCGCCGCAGGTGGTCCCGCACGAGCCGCAGTTCATCGGGTCCGCGGCGAGGTTGCGACAGGTCGCGCCGCAGGGCGCTTCGGGGGCGAGGCAGCGCACGGACGAGTCGCTGCTCGTGCCCGAGTCGAGCGCGGCGTCTTCAGAGGGAGCGACGCCCGTGTCCATCACGGCGGCATCCGCGCCGCTGTCCATCATCGCGATTCCAGAGTCCGCGGCGCCGTCGGGCCGCGCGTCCGGCGCAGGAACAGGGCTCGGCGACCCGCAGGCGACAGTCACGACGAGGCATGATGCGAGCGCCGCAGTTCGATTGCGTCCCGCGCGGGGTGTGTGGTGCATCGCGAAGCTCCAGAGTTCTCTGAGTGGTGTAGAGGGAGAGAGAACAGAAATGTCCGCCAGACAACGGGCGGAAGGTCGAGCGGCGAGGCGCTTATTTCCCGCTTAATCACACGGCGCACACACGTGCTACTCTGCTCGCCATCCGCTCTGCGATGCCCCTCGCCGGCGCCGCCCACAGCGCGACCCATGTCGTCGCAGATCGTCGCCTCTCCGATCGAGACCGACGATCGTTCTCGCGAAACCGCGCATCCGAGGATTCGCGGATCGAAACGAGCGTTTGAATCGCGCAAGGCGACCGCGCGTGGCTTTCAAGATTGCACGAATCGATATTCGAGTCTTTCACTACAGCAAAGTCAGCGCAATCGATGGACGACGCTGTGCGCCGCGCGTGCACCCATCGAGAGAGAGTGTGGAGAAACGCTACAGTCGAGAATGGTTGCGTTTTTTCTTGTCTCCATACTCATTTTCTCCTACTTCACAGTCGTTACGTTTTCGTGTCCGCACTGATTGCCCACCCCCCAATCGGTTGCCTTCTTCGCAGGGACAACGATGTCAGCAACGTCGACACAACTATTGCGTGACAGCGCCGCGTCGGAGGCTCTGCGCGCTGCGCTGCACGGACATTCCTCGGGGATGCTCGAGGTGTCGTCAGGGACGACCTCTGCGACGATCCACATTCAAGACGGGCACATTCTGTGGGCGCACGTGTCGTCGCTGCCCTCGTCGCTCAACGACGTGCTTCGGCCGGCAGGGGTCGAGCTCAACCCGGTCGAAGCTGCGGAGATCGTCGCCGAGTCCAACGGGTCGCAGTGCCACGTCGCGGACGTGCTGGTGCGTCGACGAATCATCGAGGCGCAGCAAGCGCACGAGCTGCTTCGCCAGCACATCGAAGAGCGCGTCAGGCTGATCGTCACGCTCCCAGACGCCAAAGTGAATTTCGTCGCGAAGAAGCTCCGCAAGCTGCAGAGCGTTCGCTTTCGTCAGAGCGAGTTTCCTGTCATTCACCCGCGCGAGGGCCGCGCCGCGCCTCTCACGCTGATGCGAGTGAGCACGACGAGCATGTCGAACACGGTCACATCGGACTCCGAGCAGATGGAGTTGCTCGCCTCGGTCCTCGCCCTCTCAGGGGTGCTCGGCGCGGCGATCATCAACAAAGACAGCGGCAGCCTGCTCCTCTCCGAAGGCGCAGAGGTCAACAACAGCACGATTCAGGCAGAGCTCACGCTGCTCGCGACGCTGGGCGGCGAAGCGGAGGACGTCGTGTCCGTCGCCGGCGAACGCTGCTTCATTCTCCGCGTCAGCAAACGTCGCCCCGCGCTCGCCGTGCACGTCGTGTTCTCGCTGAACCAGGTCAACGTGGGCATGGCCAGGATCACCCTCGCGAGGGCGTGCGATTGAGCGATGGCACGGCGGCAGGCTAAACAGGGCAGCCGCTCGCGCGAAGAGGCTGAAACCAGCATCGTAGACCGAGCGCTCCGATATTTCGCGGCGCAGTTCTCGGCCAAACAATCCCCCGCTCAGC
Source organism: Myxococcales bacterium (assembly GCA_013298625.1). GTDB lineage: Bacteria > Myxococcota_A > Polyangia > Polyangiales. The sequence goes on along the minus strand of JAAFIF010000014.1, from coordinate 25,742 downwards.
CCGAAGCGCACGGCGACGCTGAGCCCAACCATGACGGCGCACCAATTAGGAGTTCGACTATGAGTGACTACAAGACAGCAATCCAGAACGCCCTGCAGATCGACGGCTGCACCGCTGCGGCGATCGTCGACTACGAGAGCGGAATGACCCTCGGCACCGGCGGCAACCCCGGGTTCGACATCGAGCTCGCCGCCGCGGGCAACGCCGACGTCGTGCGCGCGAAGAAGAAGATCCGCGACAAGCTGGGCCTCAAGGACAAGATCGAGGACATCCTCATTTCGCTCACGAGCCAGTATCACTTGATTCGTATGGTCGGCACGGGAATGTTCATCTACGTGGTGCTCGATCGGTCGAAGGCCAACCTCGGGCTCGCCCGCAAAGAGCTCGAGGCGGTCGAGAAGAACTTCAGCCTCGGTCGCTGAGCGCTGCGCGCGGGGCGCGCCTCCCCGCTGTTCGGTGAAGATTCGGGCAAAGACGGCGATGGCAACTTTCGATACGAATCGCGGCGAGATCGTCTTCCGCATCGTGTACGACGGCCTCGCCACCGCAGGAAAGTCCACGAACCTCGCGATGCTCCACGCCCTCGAGCGCGAGCGATCACGAGCAGAGCGCACAGCGCTGCCAGAGCTCACCGGCGGCCGAACGCTCTTCTTCGATTGGCTCGAGCTCTCTTCGGGCTACGTCGACGACTTGCCGGTGTGCGTGCAGGTGCTGTCCGTGCCCGGTCAAATCGTGTTCGCGCAGCGACGCATTCGTGTGCTCCGCGACGCGGACGCCGTCGTGCTCGTGTGCGACTCGTCCGAGCAGGGAGCAGGGCTGCTCAGGCTCTCGTGGGAGCTGCACCAATTGCTCAAACGTCACGCGGGCTGCGCCGATGTCCCAGCGGTGATTCAGGCGAACAAGCAAGACGCCCCCAACGCCCTCTCCGCCGCGCAGATTCGCGCGCGCATCGGCGCTTCGATCGACGACGTCGAGATCGTCGAGGCCAGCGCGCGCAGCGGCGAGAGCGTCCGCACGACGTTTATCACCGCGCTTCGCGCCGCGAGAGAGCGGCTGCGGGACCGGCTCAGCGCTGCGCCCGTGACGTCGCTGACCGGCGAGCGGCCGACGATCGCGCGCCTGCTCGAGCAGATCGTCGACGACGAGCGGTGCGCCGACACCACACGAATCGACGACGAAATCCATCAGCTCGTCGAAGCCACGCAGTCCCCTGGCTGACCGAGCGCCCCCCGCTTGACGCGCTCGCCCGCGCTGCGTCACGGTTTCGCGCACGATGATCACCCTCGCGCCGCCGCCCATCGCATCGATGCAGCCGCGCACCTGGGAGTTCTCCCGCGGAACGCTCCGCATCGCGAAGGTCACCGACCGCCGCCAGCCACTGCTCTGGGTCCAATTCGCCGGCTACGGGACGGTCGAGCTCGTCCCCCCGATGCTCGAAGCGCTCGAAGAATCACTGCTCTTCGACCGCCCCGTCGTGTTCGACGACTGGCAACACGTGACGGGCTACGACTCGGCCGTGCGCCAGCGCATCACCGATTGGGCCCTCGCAGACTGCACGCGCATCCTCGAGACGCACATCCTACTCCGCAGCGACCTGGTCGCGATGGGCGTCGCTGTCGCCAACCTCGCGCTCGGCGGACACATCCGCGCGTACACCCGCCGAGACGAGTTCGAAGACGCGCTGCGCGCCCACACGTAGCGAATCCATCGCTTCGATCGGTCTCACGCGAGCGCCAGACGAGCACACCATGCACTGATGTACGTCAGTGATTTTACTGACAATCTGCTTGTTCTCGCTTGCGCCTTGTGAAGATACTGAGAAGTCGTGTCCGTTGACTCTCGCACCGCTGATTCGAAGTCCGCACCGCTCGCCGTCGGCCGTGTCGTCAACGGTCGCTATCGGCTCATCGAGGTCCTGGGCGAAGGAGGAATGGGCGTGGTCTACCGCGCCGAACAGCTCCCCCTCGGCCGCGAGGTCGCGCTCAAGGTCCTGCGCCTGACCGGCAGCGGAGACGAGAGCTTTCGCCAGCGGTTCTTCCTCGAAGCGAGCCTCACGTCGCAGATCAACCACCGCAACCTGGTGACGGTCTTCGACTACGGTCGCATCGAAGACGACGGCGCGACGGACTCGTACTTCCTCGCGATGGAGCTCTTGCGAGGCGTCTCGCTGTTCGATCGCATCGACCTGCGCGGCGCCCTCTCGCCGGTCGAAGCCGTGCGCATCGCGCAAGACGTCCTGCGCGGGCTGCGCATCGTGCACAAGCACGGGATCGTTCACCGAGACCTCAAGCCCGCCAACGTGATGCTCGTGCCCGACGACGAAGGCCGCGAGACCGCCAAGGTCCTCGACTTCGGACTCGTGAAGCAATTGCCCCGCGGCGCGGCCAAGACCCTCGGCGGCTCTCCCGTCACGCAAGCCGGCTCGTTTCTCGGGACGCCCGAGTACATGTCCCCCGAGCACCTCGACCCGCACGACGTCGACGAGCGCTCGGACCTCTACTCCCTCGGCGTCATCCTCTTCGAAATGCTCGCGGGCAGACCGCCCTTTCAGGGCAATCGCCACCTCGAGACGCTGCTCGCGCACATGACCAACCCGGTCCCGCCCATTCGCAAGTTCAACGCGAAGAGCACCGTGTCGTCCGAGCTCGAAGCCATCGTCCGAAAGCTCTTGGAGAAACAGCGCGACCAGCGCTTCGCCACGGCGGACGAAGTGCTCACCGAGCTGTCCAAGCTGCCCGAGAGCGCGCCGCCCCCCACCACGCTCGACGAGCCGAGAGCCAAGGACACCTCGATCATCGAGCTGCCCGCGCGCTACGCCGTGGGCCGCAAGCTCCGCGAAGACATGAACATCGCGTGGCACGAAGGCACCCAGAGCGCCGTCGAGCGCCCCGTCGCCATCCAAGTCTTCGCGGCCTCCAACCCCCGCGCCATCTCTCGCCTGCGCCGCGCGTGGAACGTCCTCGCCGCCCTCAAGCACCGCTCGAACCCGCGCGTCATCGACGCCGGCGAGGGCGTGTTTCAGGGCAGCAAATCCGCCTTCATCGTGTACGAGCGCATCCGCGGCGAGCCCCTCGCCGACGCCCTCGCCAACGGCGTTCGCCTCGCGACGCCGCGCGCCGTGCAGATCGCCGCGGACATCCTCGAGGCCCTCATCGAAGCGCACTCGCTCGGCCTCGTGCACGGCGCCATCCGCCCCGACGTCATCACCCTTCAGACCGGCGACGGCCGCGCGCGCATCAACGAATACGAGCTCGATTTCATCGACAGCGCGTCGAGCACGACCATGCGGCCCATCGAGACCGCCACGCTCCAGTACGTCGCGCCTGAGATCCTCCGCGGCGGACGTCGCACCGAGCGCGCGGACCTCTACTCCGTCGGCGCCCTGCTCTTTCACTGCCTCTCGGGCCAGCCGCCCAGAGAGATCTCCACCGGCGCAGGCCCCATCGAAGCCATGCGCGCCCCCGCGCTGCAGGTCACCTCCGAGGTCCCCGAGTCGCTCGTCAAAGTCGTCCGCCGCGCCATCGCAGAAGACCCCACGGATCGCTTCGACTCGGCCCGCGAGTTCGCCAACGCCCTCACCTCGTCGCAGCCGAGGCCCACGCGCACCTCGCGCACCACGCTCACCGGGCTGCACACCGTGCGCTGGTCGCAAGAGCCCGTCTCGCTCTGGGTGCTCGACACAGACCCCGTCTTCTCTCGCCCCATGGTCCGCTCGGCCATCGAGACGCTGCGACAGACCATGGAGGTTCGAGTGATCTCCAGCGAGCAGCGAGAGCTCATGAGCAGGCTCATGCGCGAAGAGAAGATCGTCCCCCCGTGGGTCGTCCTCTACGGCGACATGGACGTGATCGTCGAGGACGCGCTGCTCGCCGTGCTCGGCGCCTCGGGAGAGGTCTCGCGCGTCCTGCTCTCGACCCACGTCAACGCAGAGATGCTTCAGCGCAGCGTCAATTTCTCGGGCTGCGATCAGCAGATCGCGCTGCCCACGACCGCGCCCGACGTGTGCGCCGCCATCGATCGCATGATCGAGCGCACCCGCGGGATCCGCGAACACTACGACCGCCTCCGCACCGTCGCGCGCGAAGAAGAAGCGCCCACCCGCGAAGGCTGAACCCGATCGTCGCGACCACGCTCTCGAGCCCACTCACAGGAGAATCGATTTACCGATGGTGACCACCGAACAAAACGCCGGCCCCGTGACCGTCGACTGCCGCGGAATGCAGTGCCCCGCGCCCATCCTCCGCCTCGCCGAGACCGCGCGAAAGTACAAAGACAACCCCACGTCGATCACCATCATCGCGACGGACGAGGACTTTCCGATGGACCTCGAGGCGTGGTGCCGCTCGGCCAAAGCCAGCGTCACGTCTCTCACCCGAGAAAACGGCGAGATCCGCGCCGTCGTCGCGCTCGCTGGCGCTAAATCCCCCGCCAAACCTGCTCCCACGCCCGCGCCCACCGCCGCCCCTTCGCGCACCGCGAGCGTCCACGCGATGGCCGCCGTGGCCTCCCCTGCGGATCGCACCATCGTCGATGTGTGCGGACTCACCGCAGTGCAAGCCATCCGCCGCCTCGGCGAGATCACCACCCTCGGCGGCGCCACGAGCATTCGTGTCATCGCCGACGCCGCAGGAATCGACAGCAAAGTCCTCTCGTGGGCCAGCGCCAACGACGCCGAAGTCGAGAGCATCCGCAGAGAGAACGGCAAGGCCCTGTTCGACCTGAACATTCCTCACGAGTTCGAGGCGCCCTCCGCGGCCAAGGCCCTCGTGACCGCGCGCCAAGAGCAGCGCGTCGACGCACCCGCGCGTGCGCAGAGCGCGCTCGTGACCGCTCCTGAGCCGCCTGCGAGCGCCCTCGCCACGGTGCCCGACGACGGTGCGGCAGTCCGCGAGAACCGCGCCACGTTTCTCGTGCTCAAGAACGACCTCGAAGGCCTCCTCGCCGCCATGATGAGCGCCAACGCCGCGGCCGCGCAGGGGATGAAGGTCGACGTGTTCTTCTCGTTCTGGGCCGTGCACTTGCTGCGCGGAGAGCGCCCGCGCGCCAACGCCCCCGAAGAGCCCGTCGGATTCATCGGCCGAATGATGAAGTTCATGGTCCCCGCGGGCGCGAGTCGACAGCAGCTCGCCAAGCTCCGCATGGGCGGGCTCGGGACGCGCATGCTCAACTGGCTCATGCGCCGCCGCAACATCCTCTCGCTCGACCAGCTCATCGAACAAGCGGTCAAGCAAGAGGTCCGCTTTGTCGTGTGCTCGATGAGCATGGGCCTGATGGGCCTGACCAAGCGTGACATCGTCGATCTGCCCAACGTCGAGTTCGCGGGCGTCGCCAGCTTCGTCGAGCACTCTCGCCGCTCGTCGGTCGCGCTGGTCTTTTGATGGCACACTCCGCAGCGATGAAAGAGCAAGAGCCGTTCATTCGTGCCTCTGCGCGGCAGGCGGCAGACGAGCACGGCTGGTACCTGGTCGACATTCGCCCGAGCGAAGAGCGGCGCGGCGCGATCGGGTTCGTTCCGGGGTCGAGGCACGTCGCGACCGAGATCATCCTCGCGGACGTCGACGCGTTTGCCGCCAGCGTCGAGAAGGACGCCACCGTCATCTTCGTCTGCGCCAGCGGCCGTCGCAGCGCCGCGCTCGCCGAACAGCTCGCCCCGCGCGTGCCCCAACGCCTCGGCACCCTCGAAGGCGGAACGCTCGGCTGGACCGCCGCCGGCCTGCCCACCTGCGGCCTGCACCCGCCGCCGCCCGAAAACGTCCCGACCGTCCCTTCGATCGAGAAGTTTCCCCGCGCCTTGCTCGCGTGCTTCGCGGCAGAGAGCATCGAGAACACCCTCGACGGTCGCGCCACCAGCGAGCTCGACGCCAACGCCGTGATCCGCAAGGTCCTCGACAGCGCGTGCGCCAACGGTGTGAGCACCCGATGCCTCGAGACCGTGCTCGAACGCGTCGCCGAAATCGCCCGCCGCGCAGGCTTCAAGCTCCCGCGCATCCGCGACAACATCGACGCGTTTCGCGCCGCCATCGCCGCCCTGCCCGCGCGCTGAGCCACACGGCCAACGCACCCACACGGCAGGTCTCGCGACTACCCGAGACGACTACCAAATTTCCGGTACGCGCCTTGTGACTCGGTAACCTCACACGCGATACTCGGAAATTGTGACTTCGAAGCAACCTTCCGGAGAAATCCCGATGCGCATCCCCGCGGGTCGTGTCGTCAACGGTCGCTACCGGGTCATCGACGTGCTCGGCGAAGGCGGAATGGGCGTGGTCTACCGCGCCGAACAGCTCCCCCTCGGCCGCGAGGTCGCCCTCAAGGTCCTTCGCATGCGCGGGACCGCCGACGAGAGCTTTCGTCGACGCTTCTTCCTCGAAGCGAGCCTGACGTCGCAGATCAACCACCGCAACCTGGTCACCATCTACGACTACGGTCGCATCGAAGACGGCGAGCCCGAGGACGAGTCGTACTTCCTCGCGATGGAGCTTCTGCGAGGCGTTTCGCTGCACGAACGCATCTCAGCCCGCGGCGCGCTCGCGCCCGGCGAGGCCGTCGCCATCACACAACAGATGCTCCGCGGCATCCGCGTGGTGCACAAGCAGGGCATCGTTCACCGAGACCTCAAGCCCGCCAACGTCATGCTCGTGCCCGACGACGACGGCCACGAAGCGGTCAAGGTCCTCGATTTCGGCCTGGTCAAACAGCTCGCGCAGCGCTCGCCCACCGCCAGCAGTCCCATCACCCAAGCCGGCGCTTTTCTCGGGACGCCCGAGTACATGTCCCCCGAGCACCTCGACCCGCAAGACGTCGACGAGCGCTCGGACCTCTACTCCCTCGGCGTCATCCTCTTCGAAATGCTCGCGGGCAAGCCGCCCTTTCAGAGCAAACGCCCGCTCGAAACGCTGCTCTCTCACCTCACCGTCCCGCTCCCTCCCCTCGCCAAGCTCAACGAGCACTGCAAAGCCTCGTCGCAGCTCGAGTCCGTCCTGCGCACTCTGCTCGAGAAGGGCCGCGAGCAGCGCTACGCCAGCGCAGACGCCGTCCTCGACGCGCTCGCCAAGGTCCCCGAAGCCGCCCCCGCGACGGTCACGCTCGAAGAGCACGCCCCCAGCAACCGCGCCGTCATCGAAGCCCCCTTGCGCTACGTCATCGGCGCCAAGGTCCGCTCCGATCCCAACTCGTCCTGGTACGAAGCCTCGCAGCCCACGCTCGAGCGCTCCGTCCTCGTGCAAGTGTTCGAGACCTCCAACGCCCGCGTCTTGGCCCGACTGCACCGCGGCTGGAGCGTCCTCGGCGCCCTTCGACACCGCAACAACCCGCGCGTGATCGACGCGGGCGAGGGCGTGCTGCGAGGGCAGCGCGCGGCATACATCGTCTACGAAAAACCCCAGGGAGAATCGCTCGAAGCCGAGCTCGCCAAGGGCGCTCGCCTCACCACCGCGCGCGCGACGCAGATCGCCATCGACGTGCTCGCGGCGCTCGTCGAAGCGCACGCGCTCGGCCTCGTCCACGGCGCCCTCCGCCCCGAGGCCATCACCCTGCAGAGCGACGATGGACGCGCGCGCATCGTCGAGTACGAGCTCGACGCCGCCACGGGGACCTCCAGCGAGTCGTTTCCGCCGCTCGACCCCAAGCGGCTCCGTTATTTCGCCCCCGAAGTGCTCTACGGCAGCCGTCGCAGCGAGCGCGCGGACCTCTTCTCGGTGGGCGCGATCTTGTTTCATTGCCTCACGGGGCAGCCCCCCGCGCGCTCGCCCCGACGCGCGGCCGAGGGCGCTCCCGCCCCGCAACCAGCGCTCGATCGCTGCGCGGACCTGCCCGAATCGCTCGTGCAGATCGTCCGTCGCGCCATCGCCGACGAGCCCGCCGATCGCTTCGAGACCGCGCGAGAGTTCATGCAAGCGCTCGCGATGACCCTCCCCCGGACGCGCACCTCGCGCACCACCCTCTCGGGCCTGCAGACCGTGCGCTGGTCGCAACAGCCCGTCTCGCTCTGGGTGCTCGACACAGACCCCGTCTTCTCGCGCCCCATGGTGCGCACCGCCCTCGAATCGCTGCGGCAATCCGTGGAGGTCCGCGTGATCCCCAGCGAGCAGCGAGAGCTCATGGCCAGGCTGCTGCGCGAAGAGAAGGTCGTCCCGCCGTGGGTGGTCCTCTACGGCGACATGGACGTGATCGTCGAGGACCCTCTGCTCGCGGTGCTCGGCGCGACCGGCGAAGTGTCTCGCATGCTGCTCTCGACGCACGCCAACATCGACATGATCCAACGCAGCGTTAACTTCTGCGGCTGCGATCAGCAGCTCTCGCTGCCGATCAACGCCCAAGACCTCTGCGCCGCGATCAACGGCATGATCGAGCGCACCCGCGGCATCCGCGAACACTACGACCGCATTCGACTCGTCGCGCGCGAAGAGTCCTCGGAGGGGAACGCACCATGAGTCATCGAGCAGGACACAGCCCACACAGCGTCGAGCGCGCGGTCGAGCGCGTCGATCCGCTGCGCGCCGCGGGGACGCCGACGATGTTTCTCGTGGACATTCGCCCGCGCGAAGAGCGCTACGGCGCCATCGGGTTCATCCCCGGCTCGCGCGCGGTGAGCGCAGAGGTGATCGAGGGCGACGTCGAGGCGTTTTGCACGCGATACAGCGACGACGCGACAGTGGTGCTCGTCTGCTCGACCGGCCGCCGAAGCGAAGTCCTCGCAGAGAAGATCGCCGCCCTCTCTACGCTCCATGTGGGCAGCCTCGACGGAGGCACGCTGCGCTGGGCCGCCTGCGGGCTGCCGCTGTGCGCGGTGCGAACGCCCTCGCCCGACAACGTGCCTTACGTGCCCACGATCGAGAAGCTTCCTCGCGCGCTGGTCGCGTGCTTGTCCGCAGAGGCCATCGAGAGCACGCTCGACGGGCGCGCGCCGCTCGACGCCGCGGCGATCGTGCGACAAGTCGTGCGCGAGCACTGCCGCGACGGACTCACCATCGCCGGCCTCGAAGCCGCGGTCGAGCAGCTCGGCGAAGTGGCCCGACGCGCGGGCTACCGACTCGCGCGCGTGCAAGAGAACATCGACTCCTTTCGCGTCGTGCTCGCGCAGCTCGCGGTCACATCGCGGACCTGAATGTCTCGACGCAGAAGCCTGCGGTCGAGATTCGATACGCAACGCTTCGAGCTTCGTCGCATCCCACGGCTCACTGGGTCTTGGTGACCAGCGCAAGGGTGTCGCACCCTCTGCAGAAAGAGACGCTCGTGGCCGTTCACTTCGCACCGAGCGCGTCGGGGGGATTGCACTGGAGACCCCTCGACGTCGCGGCGACGCCCTCGTCGCACATCATCGATGTTCGACCGACAGAAGAGAGGTACTCGAGCACGGGGTTCATCGCGGGGTCGCGCGGGTGCGCGATGACCGAGGACGGGCAGCGCGTGCTGGATCTGTGTGCGCAGTTCGATCCAGACGCGATCGTCGTGCTCGCGTGCTCGTCGGGCCGTCGAAGCGCGCACGCAGCGACGGTGCTCGCCGCGCGCAGCGCTGCGCGGCTCGTCGTGATGGTCGGCGGAACGCGCGGGTGGAAAGAAGCGGGTCTCCCGCTGTGCGGCACGCACACGCCGCCGCTCGAGCGACTGCCGCCGATCGCGACGCTCAACCAGCTGCCGAGCGCGCTCGCCCTGTTGTTTCCGGGCGGGCACGAGGACTACAGCGCGCCGCAGATGACGCAGTCGGCGCTCGAAGCGCTGATTCGCTCGGTGCTGCGAGAGCACTGCGGCGAGACGCTCGAGCTCTCGCGCTGTCAGTCCGCGGTCGAGCACCTCGGCGAGATCGCGCGGCGCGCGGGGCACCCGTTGACGTTCGTGCAAGAGTTCGTCGACCTGTGCAGCGCGACCCTCGCGCGGCTCGCGCTCACACAGCCTCGAGCTCCCGCTCGATGAAGCGCTGAAAGCTCTCTTCGTACGAGAGCCCGTAGTACACGAAGGTCACGCCGACGTTGGCCCGCTGCGCGCCCTGCTCGCTGACCGTGTACGCGCGGTCGAACGCGCGCAGGCCGCCCGAGAGCAAGACGTCACCCCAGCACGCGCGGCCTTCGATGACCGCGCACAGCTGCGAGCCCGAGAGCACGTTGAGCGCGTCCCAGTGCGGATCCCAGCGCGCGCGAACGGACGCTCCCGCGCTCGACACTTCGATGCTGTACGCGTCGCGCGCGCCGTCGAAGCGCAGGTCGAGCGCGAACGACAGCGGCGAGCTCACGCGAAACGCCGGGTAGCTTCGGGCCAGCGCGGGCGCGAGCACCTCGCGGACCCAGCGGCTCGTGACCTCGCGCGCGTAGCCCGTTCCGTAGTTGAACGGGTTGTGATCGCGCACGTCCGGGACGCTCACCGGGCGCCACTCGTCTGCGGGCACGTCGACCGCAGCGTGCTCTTCGACGTGAACGAGCTGTGATGCGCCGCGGGGTTCGACGTTGGCCCCGTTGCGGTCGACGATGTACCGAAATCCGGGCGCGCCTTCGAAGGCCCGCACCGACGGGATCCTCTGGCGAACATCGGTCAGAAAGCGCTTCATCGGCACGGGGTGCGAGAAGTGATTGATCCAGTCGAACGGCGCCACGTGCCTGCCCCCCGCCGACGCAGGAACCACCGCCAGCGGCCGCGCCGCCGCGAGCTCGTCGAGCACCGAAGCGTACGCCCGATGAGGAAAATTGCTCTTCTCCCCGAGCATCGGCGCGATCTCGCACAGCGGCTGCCAGCGCGCGAGCAACAGGTCCACCCGCTCGGCGAGCGACGGCACGAGCAGCCCCTGCGCTGCGTAGTCAATGGTGGTTCGAACGTCGAGCGGAGAGCGGTGGACGGTGTCGACCTGGTTCCACGCGACGACGGACTGGTGCTCGACGAGCATGCCCCACTCGACCGCGTCCGCGTAGGACGGCGTCGTGAGCAATTGCACCCCGTCGAGGTTGATCCGCTCGAGCCCTTGCGCGACGTGCGCCGTGCGAAATCCCAGGCGCTTGACCGCGTATTCGACCAGCCTGTCGGACGTGATCACCACGGTGTCCGGGTCCATCCGCGCCAGCCGCCGCAGCGACGGAACATCGAAGTGATCCGTGTGCGCGTGGGTGATCACGATGAAGTCCGGCCGCAGCGCCGGGACATTCACTGTCCTTCTCGGAACCACCTCGAACACCCCGCCGTGGTGGGTCTTCTCCAAGAGCGGGTCGAAGAGAATGCGCAATCCATTAGCGACACAGAGCCATCCAGCGTGGCCGAGGTAGTTCCACTCCATCGCCCGCGCAGCGTACTCTCGACCGCGTGATGATGGACGACGATCAGCCGCGCAAAGACCGAGACCCTCACGCTGCCGAAGGATCGCAAGACGACCTCGACGGCGCCGCCATCCTCGCGCGCCGACGCATGTTCGTCGCGAGCGCCCTCGCGGGGATGAGCCTCTCGGCCGCCTCGTGCGAAGCCCAGGTCTCGGGCTCGGTGTCCGTCTCCGGCGGCGCGAGCGCGGGAGGCAACTCGGACACCGTCGCGCAACCGAGCGGCAGCGGCAGCGGCAGCAACAGCGGCAGCAACAGCGGCGGGACGATGGTCCCGCAGGTCTGCCTCATGTTCGCTGCCAGGCCTGAAGACTCCGGCGTGCTCCCCATGAGCGAGCTCGACGCCGGCACCAGCGGCCACGTCAACGTGATGCCCTGTCTCATGGTCGTCGCGCCGACGCTCACCGACGCGGGCGTGCGCTCGGACGCGCGCGCCACGGCGCCGACGGTCCCGATCGAGACCGTCATGATGCCCTGCCTCAGCACGCGCCCCCCGGACATGGACGCAGGCAACACCGCTCCCCAAGCGTGCCTGCGGATGGCGCCGCCGCGCCGCGACGCTGGAGCGCCCTCGCGCGCCGACGCGAGCGCCGCGAGAGACACCGGCGTGATGCCTCGGCCGTGCCTCGAGATGGTCGTCCCGCAGCCGTGCTTGTCTCCGCCAATCAACCCACGAATTCAACCGCAGCCGTTGCCGCAGCCGTGCCTCACGCCGGTGCGCAAGGACACGGACGAAGAGTGACCGCGATGAGCACGGACGAAGGGCCCAAGCGCCGCGAGGCGACGGGCGTGCTGTACGCAGACATCCGAGGGTTCACCGCGACCCTCGACCGCATCGAATCCGAGCCTGATTCGACGGAGAAAATGAAGGGCTACCTCGCCGCGTGGCAGCTCCTTCGCGACGCCCTCGTGCGCGACGAAGCGGGCGCGACCAAGGGCTTCTACCTCGCCAACCGCGTGGGCGATGCCTTCGTCATCCTGGTGTTCGAGAAGGACCCCAAGCGCTGGTACCACTACGTGACGCACTACCTCGCCGAGCGCTTCGGCGCCTTCGCCGACGAGGTCCGTCGCATCGATCCCGCGTCGGATCCGCACCTCAAGGTCTCGCTCTACTCCACGCCGAGCAAGAAGGTCGCCTACTACGAGACCGGCGTGATGAACGACGCGCTCGTCCGCGGGTTCTCCATCGCGCGCCGCGATTTTCTCTGCACCGCGATCAACAAGTGCGCGCGCATGGACGCGCTCGCCGAAGCCGACACGAGCGTCTTGCTCTGCAACGAAGGCGCGTACGGATGGCTCTCGAGCGAAGGCGAAATCGAGCCCGCGCGCTTCGTCGACCTCGGGCTCATCGAGCTCCGTGGATTTCGTGAGCGCGAGCGCGTCTTCGCCCTCAGCAAGCGCGGCCCGATGAGCCTCGCGCCCGGGGCGTAGCGCTCACGCTTCGGCGGGGCTCCACGAGGTGCGCACCTCCATCGAGAAGTCCGAGCGCTCGCCGTTGAACAGCCGGGTCGCACCGGCGAACGCGATCATCGCAGCGTTGTCCGTGCAGCTCTTGGCCGGCGGGACGTGCGCCGTGATCCCGTGCGCGGCGCACACGCGCGCGCACTGCTCTCGCAGCGAGCGGTTGGCCGCGACGCCGCCGGCGAGCACCGCGCGCGTGACCCCTTCGAGCTCGCACGCCGCGACGAGCTTGCGCACCAGCGTGTCTACGATCGCCGCTTGAACGCTCGCCGCCAGGTCCTCGAGCCCGCCTCCCTCCGGCGGAACGCCGTTCTTCTCGACCCACTGCGCGACCGCCGTCTTGAGCCCCGAAAACGAGAACTCCAGCGAGCGCTTGGACCGCATCGGCCGCGGCATCGGGATCTTCGTCGCGTCCCCCTTCTGCGCGAGCCGATCGATCACGGGCCCGCCCGGATACCCGAGCCCGCAGAGCTTGGCGACCTTGTCGAACGCCTCGCCCGCAGCGTCGTCGCGGGTGGCGCCGAGCTCGCGGATCGCCCGCGGCCCGTCCACGCGATAGAGCGCAGTGTGTCCGCCGGACGCCACCAGCGCGACGAACGGAAACGCCGGCTTCTCGCCGATCACCAACGCCCGGTCGAGGTACACCGCGAGCAGGTGCCCTTGCAGATGGTTGACGCCCACCAGCGGCAGCCCGCGCGCGAGCGCGATGGCCTTGGCGCACTGCACGCCGACGAGCAGCGCTCCGGCGAGCCCGGGGCCTTGCGTGACGGCGATCGCGTCGACGTTGGACCAGCCGCCTGCCTCGTCGACGGCCTGCCGAATCACCGGCGAAATCGCCCGCAGATGCGCGCGCGACGCGAGCTCTGGGACGACCCCTCCGTACGGCGCGTGCTCGGCGATTTGCGTGGCGATGACGTCGGACAACACCCGCGCGCTCGAGCCGTCTTCGCTCACGTCCACGACGGACGCCGCGGTCTCGTCGCACGAGCTCTCGATGCCAAGGACCTTCATGCGCTCTGCTCAATACCCTGCCGCGCGCGCGTCGGACACGATCCGACGGTAGAACGCGATGTGATCGAAGCCCGAGGCGATCGCGCCGGTGTGCGCGATCTGCCCCACTTCGTCGAAGTGATCCGCGGGGACGCAGCCCTGAAATTCTCCCCAGCGAGCGCTCTGGACAGAGACCATTCCATCGTTGACGTTGTTGAGCGGGTCGAAGCCCTCGATCAACGCAGCGAACGGCGCGAGCGGAAGAAACGTCGGGTCCACCCGCAGCGGCTCGTTGGGATACCGCGCGTCGCCGCACACCGCCGCGCCCGTGCGCAAGTGCGAGCGGCCCGCCCAAGACCAATAGCGCACGCGCGGGTCGTCGCGGTTGGCCGCGTTGAACGCCGTCGCCTCGCGCTCGCTCAAGCCCACGAGCGCGGCGTTGAGGTCCATCCGCATCCGCGCCTCGTTGTACGTCCACGCGAACAGCGTCGCGATCGCGTTGATAAACGCCTCGGTCGCGCCCGGAACAAACCCCAGCGTCGTGTCCGCCACGCGCGTCCCGCGATGCGGAGTTGACACCGTGACAAGCAACGCGACCCGATCCCCGTAGCCCATCGTCGAGATCATGTAGCGCGAGTCCAACCCGCCCTGCGAGTGGGCGATGATCACCACCTTCTCGCTGTTGCGCTCGTCGCGCACGCGATCGACGAAGGCCGCGAGCTGCCGCGCGCGCGCCGCGGGAGAGTCGAACGGCGTGACCTCTGCTTCGTGCACGGTCTCGCCGCGGCCCCGCAGGTCCCTCGCGACGTTGAAGTAGTAGTTGATCGGCCCGATGTCTCGAAAGCCCGCGAACCCGTGGTGCAAGATCACTGGGTAGGGCGGCCCGCGACGGGCCCCTGCGTCCCGCGCCACACCAGCCTCCCCATCACTGTTCGCGCTCGCGTCCACCGAGGGAAAGAACACGTCTTCGAACGACGGCTCGCTCGCGTCGGCATCGCTCGCCACGTCGCGCACAGCGTCCGTCTGCGCCCCGTCCGCGCGCGCGTCGAACCCCGCGGGCGCGCTGGTCGCCGCGCAGCTTGTGCAGAGCAACAGCAGCCCTGCGGACAACAGCCTTCGAAGTGCACTGCGAGCGTTCATCGCGTCCATGGCGCCACCGTCTACGAGCGACGCTAGCACTCTTCTCTGCGACGAACGCGCTCGACGCTCTCCCCTGCGCGAGCGTCGGAGCGCAGGGCTCAGCGGAGCTGGATCGGGTGCACGACGATCGAGAGGCCCGTTGAGCGCGAGAAGTACATCGTGCGAACGCCGGCGTTGACGCAGGCGTCGACCGTGGTCGAGCCCGACGAGCCGCCCGCGTGCGCGAAGGACGTCAGGACGTTGCCCTGCGAGCCGATCATGAAGCGCACGGCCATCTGCCCGCGCGCGTTGGGGTCGCTCATCGCGCACGCCCGAAACGACGCCGAGCGCGCCGCGAGCTGCGCGGAGATTTCTCCCATCGAGCGGTTGGCGCTGTTGGTCACGAACGAAGGCACCGCAGGGACGCCGTATGCCGGCGACGTGCTGCCGTAGGTGGGCGTGGTGCCGTACGTGTTGGTCGTGCCGTAGCGGTTCGCTCCGTACGTGTTGCCGTAGGTGTTGCTGCCGTAGTTGTAGCTGTTGCGCGCGGACGAGAGCGAGTACTGCAGGTCTCGCAGCGCCTGCGCCCGACGCTCTTGCGCGCGGCTGCGAAGGACCATTCCGCCGATGCACGAGCTGGCCACGATCAGGCCGATCACGCCGGCCACGATGCCCATCGACTTGCCAGCGCTCGCCGGCGCCGTGGGAGCGCCGAACGCGCCGCCCATGGGAGCGCCGAACGCACCGCCCTGCGGCGCGCCAAACGCGCCACCGGCAGGAGCGCCAAATGCTCCGCCGCCCGCAGGAGCGCCGAACGCCCCGCCCGTGGCAGGAGCACCAAACGCCCCGCCGCCCGCGGGAGCGCCGAACGCGCCACCACCGGCCGGGGGAGCGCCGAACGCTCCACCACCAGCGGGCGCACCAAACGCGCCGCCGCTCGCAGGAGGAGCGCCGCCGAACGCGCCACCGCCCGCGGGCGGAGCGCCAAACGCGCCGCCGCTCGCGTTGGGATCACCGCTCGGAGGAGCGCCGCCGAACGCGCCGCCGCCCGAGGGAGGAGCGCCGAACGCTCCGCCACCCGAGGGAGGAGCGCCGTAACCACCAGCGCCCTGGCTCGCCGTCGCGGGCGCGCCGAAGGGCCCCGACTGCGTCGGAGGCGCGCCGAACGCTCCCCCTTGGGGGGCGCCGTAACCGCCGCCCGCAGGCTGGCTTGCGTTCGGATCAGACGGCGGACCGAAGGGGCCACCACCACCACTCGGAGGACCAAAGGGACCACCACCACCAGGCGGATTGCCGAAGCTCATTGTCTCTCGTGCTCCTTCACGTAACTCGCGCGCTTCGAACCTCGACACGCTCGACGGTCGAGTGACAGCGGCGCTGATCTCGCTCGCGATCGTAGCGCGAACAGGGGCAACGCTGTCACATCCTCGACAACCACGCACCCCGGCTTTTCTTCCCGCGGACAGACAACGTCACCGCGCGCGAAAGGCAGCGAAAGTGCTTCGACAATCAGCGCTCTACTCGAACGAGTCTCGTCCGACCTGCACGTCCGCCGCGACCTCGCAGCGCCCCCGCGCGCACGTCCAACGAAGGCCCGCCGCGCGCCCCTGCCACTGAGGCGCGGCCCACAACGGCAGCGACGCCCGCATCGATCGACGGCACTCTCCGCTGCACAGCGCCACGCTCAGCGCCAACGGCCGCGCTTGCAGACGATATCCGCTGTCGAACTCGACCGAGCCGTCCCTGCGCGGCCTCACATCGCGGCTCGCGCTCGTGACCGCGAAGTGAAACAGCGTTCGAAACGCCGACGGCCTCGCGGCCAACGCGCGCGCCATCGCCTCCTGCTCGGGCGCGATCGGCGCGCGAAACACCCACGGGCTCGCCCGCGTCGTAAACGTCGGCTCGGCGCACACGCGCTCGGGCGGGCACGGCGTGCACTGCCCCCGCACGCACCGCGAGCGCGCGCAGCCGCAGCCGAGCCCCGCGCTCACGCCGCAGTCCTCGTCGTCCGCGCAGCGCTCTCCGCACGCCTCGACGCGGTCCATCCCGCACGACTGCGCGCGATCGACCCGCGGCGCGCCGCCCGTGTACAGGTCCAAGCGATCGAGCGCGCACGTCCCGCGCAGCTGCAGCCTCGGAGCGCTGCCCTCGATCACGAACCCGCACCAGGTCGCCTCGCGGTCGTCCACGTACGTCACGGCCCGCGCGCGCGCTGCGCCCGAGCGCTGCGCATCGACGTCCGCTTGGGGCTCTCCGGCCGCGCGCGAAGGAGGCAGCAGCGCTGCGAGGTCCGACCCGTCGTGCCTGCGCGGGGCCCCCGCGAAGCTCGTCTGCGTCACCAGCGCGAGCAGCGCTTGCTCGCTCGGGTGGCACTGCCCGTCCTCGCCCTGACGGTAGAAGCGATCGCCCACTGGACACGACGGCCGCGAGGCCTCGAGCGACGTGGCCTCTGCGCCGGCCAACGCCACCGCGGGCTCTTGCGTCGACGCGCGACGCGAGCGCCACATCCACGGGCTCGGCCCGGTCTCGACCGTCACCGCTGGAGCGTCGATCGGCGGCGGCGCGGGGGGCCTGCGCTCTTTGCCCAAGACCCCGACGGCGCACGCGCCCCCGGCGAGCAACACACCCGCGGTCGCGATCCAGAAACCGCGCCGCGACTGAGACGATCCTTCACCGTACGAGGTCATGCAGCGCGGCAACGATACGCTCATCGAAGCGCTTCGTCCCGCCCGAGGAACAAGCTACTCTCCGCGCCCACTCATGAGCGAGACCACCCTTCGACGCACGCCCCTGTTCGACGAGCACAAAGCGCTCGGCGGAAGAATCGTCCCCTTCTGCGGCTGGGAGCTGCCCGTGCAGTACTCCGGCATCGTGGACGAGCACCACGCCGTGCGCAAAGCCGCCGGGCTCTTCGACGTCTCGCACATGGGCGAGCTCGTGATCGAAGCGCCTTCTGCCATTCACCTCGTCGGCGAGCTCGTCACCAACGACGTCGAGCGCCTCAACGACGGCCAGGCGAAGTACACCGTGTGCTGCAACGACAAGGGCACGATCTTGGATGACCTGATCATCTACAAGATCTCCAGCGAGAAGGTGCTCGTGGTGTGCAACGCGAGCAATCGGGACAAGATCGTTCCGCACTTTCAGAGAGAGCTCGCGGGCAGAGCGACGGTCACGGACGTCAGCGACAAGACCGCGCTCATCGCCGTGCAGGGACCCCTCGCGATGTCGCTGCTCAAGGGCGCGGGCGCTGATGGACGCGTCGAAGAGATCCCCGCGTTTCACTTCACCGACACCACCCTGTGCAACGTTCCCTGCACCGTCGCGCGCACGGGATACACCGGCGAAGACGGCGTCGAGATCTTCTGCCCGTGGAGCGAAGACGCCGCCCGCATCTGGCGCACCCTCCTCGCCCTCGGCAAAGAGCAGGGCGTCAAGCCCGCGGGCCTCGGCGCGCGCGACACCCTGCGCCTCGAGTGCAAAATGGCCCTCTACGGCAACGACATCGACGAGACCACCACGCCCCTCGAAGCGGGCCTCGGCTGGACCGTCAAGCTCGACAAGGGTGACTTCAAGGGCCGCGACGCGCTCGTCGCCCAGCAAAAAGAGGGCGTCTCGCGCAAGCTCGTCGGCTTCGAAATGACCGACCGAGCCATCGCGCGCCACGGCTACGAGGTCGTTGATGGGGCTGGCTCCGTCATCGGCCACGTGACCTCGGGCTCTCCCTCGCCCACCATCGGCAAGAACATCGGCCTCGCCTACGTCCCCGCCGCCCTCGCCCCGGTCGGCACCGCGATCACCGTCCGCGACCCGGCCCGCGGACGCACGGCCAACGCCGTCGTCGTCAAGACCCCTTTCTACAAGCGCGCGAAGTGACCAACAGGCATTCTGCCTGTGTTTTTGCTGCCCATTTGCGTTGACCTCCCATGACCCAACCGACCATTCATTTCATCTCTCTCGGCTGCCCCAAGAACCGCGTCGACACAGAAGTCATGCTCGGCGTCGCCGACGTCGACGGCTACACGATCGTCCCCGAGCCCGAGGGAGCGGACGTCATCGTCGTCAACACCTGCGGCTTCATCGGCCCGGCCAAAGAAGAGTCGATCGACACGATCCTCGAGATGGCCGAGCACAAGGCCAACGGCGGCTGCAAGAAGCTCGTCGTCACCGGGTGCCTCTCGCAGCGGTACTCCAAAGAGCTCGCTGAAGAGATGCCCGAGGTCGATCACTTTCTCGGCTCGAGCGACATGCTCAAGCTCAAGGACGTGCTCGCGGGCGGCGCCCAACGCATGCTCGTCGGCAACCCCGCCGCGTACACCATCCGCGCAGAAGACCGCAGGATGCTCGCAGGCCCCAAGCACTCGGCGTACGTCAAGATCGCCGAGGGATGCAACCGCACGTGCTCGTTCTGCTCGATCCCCTCCATCCGCGGAAAGCAGCGCTCGCGCTCGCTCGACGACGTCGTCAACGAAGCGAAATACCTCGCGGATCACGGCACGGTCGAGATCAACCTCGTCTCGCAAGACACCATCGCGTACGGACGAGACATCGACGGAAGGCCCACGCTCGCCGCGCTGCTCCGCGCGCTCGGCGACATCGACGCCCTCCGCTGGATCCGCGTCCACTATCTCTACCCAGAGTCGCTCACGGACGAGCTCGTCGAGGTCATGGCCTCGCACCCTAAGATCGTCCGCTACGTCGACATGCCCCTGCAGCACGCCAGCGACCCCATGCTGCGAAGCATGAAGCGCGGCCACGGCGGAGACCGCCTCCGTCGCGTCGTCGAGACCGTGCGCAGCAAGATCCCCAACGTGGTGTTTCGTACTGCGTTCATCGTCGGCCACCCCGGCGAGACCGACAAGGACTTCGAAGAGCTCGTCGAGTTCGTCGAGTGGGCCCAGTTCGACCACGTCGGCGTCTTTCGCTACAGCGACGAAGAGAACGTCGCCAGCCACGAGATGGACAACAAGGTCAGCGCCAAGATCAGCGCCGCGCGCCACCGCAAGCTCATGGCCGTCCAGCGGCCCATCGCGCGCAAGAAGAACAAAGCCCGCATCGGACAGACCCTCGACGTCCTCGTCGAAGGCCCCTCGACCGAGCACGAGTTCGTCATGCAGGGCCGCCACGCAGGGCAAGCGCCAGAGGTCGACGGCGCCGTGTTTCTCTCGGGCGCCGAGGTCTCTCCCGGGACCATCGTGCAAGCGACCATCACGCAGAGCGCAGAGTTCGACCTCGTCGGCGAGGTCGAAGGCGGCGACGGGTGGCTCGAGGCCGAAGAAGCCAAGAAGCGCGCAGAAGCCTCGCGCGAGGCCGCCAAGAAAGCGGTCAAGCGCAAGGTGTCCCTGCGCATCGCGCAGTAGCGCGGCTCACGCCAGGGCCATCGCCAGCGCGAGGGGGAGCTTCGCGTGCTCGGCGGCGATCTCGTCGTCCGTGGCCCAGTACTCTCCCAGCACGTGACGCGCGACCGCGATCGCCACCGCGCGCGCGCTCGTCGGCAGCGCGACGCGCACCCAGCGAAACGCCGTCGTCCCGAAGAAGCCAAACCCGTCGGGCCCGCCGATCGAGAGCGCCGTCGCGTCTACGCGAAGCTCGGCGCGCTCGCTCAGCCCGGCGACGGACACGAAGCGCTCGGCCAGCGCGAGCGCGTCGGCAGCGGATGAAATCAGGGCGCGCGGGTTGAATTCGTGGTCGCGATTCAAGGTCACCCCTGCTGCCCCAGCAAGAACGCGAGCAGCGCGTCGCGACGGTCTCCGCCCCACTCCAACGGCGCAGGCGCGTGCGCCTTCACCGCGTTGACCGCGCGTTCTCGCAGCGACGGCTCCCTCGCCAGCAGCGCGGCGAGCGCCCTGCGCTCTGCGTCCGATGAATTCGTGTGCTGTCGCTCGCTGCCGTCCAAGAGCATCCACACGAGCACGTCCGCGGCCTCCGCGGGGTCGAGCACGCGCAGCGCCATCCACGCGACCGCTTCGAACGCGCGGCACGGCATCCACGGCGAGCGATCGGCCACGCGCGAAAGCTGCGCGCGCACCTCGTCGCCGGCGAGCGGTCCGCGCCACGACTCGAACCGCGGCGAGAGCGCGGGCGCGCTGTCGTCGCACAAGTGCGCGAGCACAGCGCGAAAGAGCGCGCGTTCGGCCTGCAATTCTCCAGGCGGACCCGAGAGTTCACCGACCCACCCCGTGCCGCCGCCCTCCTTGCGCTCGTACAGGTCCGACAGCCATCGCAGCCCGAACGCGAGCCAGATGCGCTCGCGGTCGCACACCTCGAAGAGCGCGCGCACCGAGGCTTCGTCGATGGGGCGGGTGAGGGCTTCGGAGTAGCCGCCGCCGCCGGTGCCTCCGCGCGAGAACGGGGCGAGCGCGCTCGCGTCGCCGTCGTTGGACTCGCCGAAGAGCGCCGAGCGGACGAAGTGCGAGCCGAGCGAGCCGTCGCCGACGCTCACAGAGAACGAGCCCGAGACCTGCTGACCTTTGTTCCAGAAGCTCGTTCGACCGAGGGAGAACTGCACGCCGAACGGGGCGCCCGCGCGGTCGTAGCGAGGAAACAGCGCCGTGTAGTAGCGACGAACCGAGGCCTCTTTCGCCGGGAGCTTGCGAGAGATCACCGCGCCCTTGTCGAGCTCGATCACGCACTCTCGATGGGCAGGGACGAAGTACACGCCCTCGCCGCACGCGATCAGCTCGCCCGCTCCCCGGTGCGCTGCGTCCGCGATGCTCCACTCTCTGCTGCGCTTGCCCGCGTCGTCGCACTGCACCACGGTCGACTCGGACACCTGCGAGAGCCACTCGTCTCCCCTTCGCTCGGGCATCGTCAGCCCCGCGAACGAAAACTCTTCAGCGCGACCGTCTTCGCCCATGCGCAGCCCGAACACCGTCTCGATCCCGCGCTCGACCAGCAGCAACGTCGCGCTTGCTCTCGCGTCGATCGAGAGCGAGAGCGGCCCGCCGCCGCCGATCGAGAGCGTCACCTCGCGCGCCACTTCGAGCGCCGCGCCGACGAGCTTGCCGATCACCAATCGCACGCGCTCGCCGTCTTCGCACAGAACCGCGACGCGGTCGTCCGCGCCCAACGCCCACTGCGCGAAGCACCGCGGGCGGCGCTGCTCTCTGCGCCCAAACGAGAGCGCCTGCGCGCCGTCGACCGGCCCCGGCAGCGACCCTCGCAGCGCCTCGCCTCCGTCGAGCGGCGTGACCGTCACGCGCGTCCCATCGACGCTGACGACCCGCTTTCCGTCGCTCGACAAGCGACCGCCGCGCAGGGCGAAGCGGTCGAACGCCTTGCGCTCGAGGTCTGCCGTCGCGAGCAGCGTGCACTGATCCCACTGATCGTCCCACACGAGCGCGCGCGCTCCGATCGCGTCGAGCGAGAGCGCTCCCTGGTCGGAGCACATCACCTTGCGGTCGTTCTTCACTTTGTTCGGAAGCTCGACCCGCGTGAGGCCATAGCCATCGACGACCATGAAGCGCCTGCCGTCCGGGGTGCTCGCGTGCATGACGCGCAAGTTTACCTCGCCTCGCGCTACCCCACCGTCGCCATCGGCGCCGCGAGCTGCGCGCGCTCACCGTCGAACGAGACCAGCGCGTACCCCAAGCCCCACAACCCCAGCAGCGCCGCGAGCGCGCACGGAACCGCGGCCACCCGCTCGCCCTGCCACGCCTCGGGCACTGGATCGACCACAGGAAACCTCGCGTCCACCTCGACCATCACTCGCCAGAACTCCGCGAGAGAGAGCGCCTCGCGCAGCCCCGCGGGCACGTACGAATCCGACCACTCGACGTTGGCCGCGGTCGCCGCGCGCCCCTCGGCCCACGCGCGCTCTGCCGTGGACAAGCGAATCTTGCGCAGCGCGCGCTCGAGCTGCGAGGGCCACGGGCCGCGGTAGACGTCGAGCATCCCGCGGCGGTCGAGCACGGCCCACTCGAAGTGCGAAGGCTCGCGTTGATCCCACGCGCGCAGAGAGCTGGCGAACTCGCGCGCGAGGCGCTCGGCTGCGAGCACGCCGTCCGGGTCCGTCGCCAGCGCGATCGCGCTGCGAACATCGGGGGGACTCGTGACGGTCGCGCGCCGCATGCGCCCCCAACGATCCCGCGCTTCTGCCCGAAACGACCGCGACTCGTCCCCCGCCCACGCCATCGGAATCAGCGACCTCGCCGCCAACACCTCCCACGCCTCGTCTCCGTTCGAGACGCCCTCGAGCGCCTCGACCACCACGTCGAGCCCCTTGCGCGAGGGTCTCATGAGCTGGTGCGCGACCTCGTCGTAGTCCGGCCAGCCGGGGATATCTGCCGGCAAAAACGCAGCAAACGTGCACGCCACCTGGTCCGCCGACGTGCGCGGCCAGGTGTACTGCCGGTCGATCGCCCGCTCGGCGCAGGCGAGCAGCTCGACCGCAAGATGATCGCTGCAGCGCAGACCCAGCGACACCTCGCGAGACACCTCGAGCGACCGCAACGCGCACTTCGCCGCAGCCACCGCCGCGTCGCTGCCAGAGCGCCCCTGCGCGCGCTCGAGGACGTCCGTCGCGGTTTCGATCGAGCGCACCAGCTCCGTCCGCAACTCGTCGCTGATGGCGGCCCCCGCCCCGAGAAACGCCGGCTGCAGCGCAGCTCGCAAGACCGCCGCGTCCCGTTCGACCGCGCCGATCGCCGCGTTGCGCGCCACGTGAGCCAGCGCGCGGGCGAGCTTGCGCCACGACACCGCGCGGTCGAGCGCAGCGTCCAACACGTCCAGCGGCGAGGGAAGCGCCTCCATCGCAGCCGAAACCATACCTCACCGCCCGCGCGTACTACGTGCTCTGTGACCGCTGCGAAACAACAGCCCAAATGGCCCACACTCGCCCACCCTGAAAAATTTCATCGGGCCCGTGTTGTTGGGTTCTACCGCCGCGCGAACCAGCGTACGATGTTCCTCAGGCTCGCCACTCTGATCGCGCAATGACCGCTCAGGACCCTAAATCGCTCATCAACACCACGCTGCCCGGTGGCTACCACCTGCAGCGCTTCATCGGTGCAGGCGCGTTTGCGTGGGTCTTCTATGCGGTCGACGCGAAGCGCCAGCCCTGCGCAGTGAAGGTCCTCACGGCGGACACGCCCGAGGCCCGCACGCTGTTCGTCCGAGAGATCAAGATCCTCCGACAGCTGCCGCAGAACCGCTACTGCGTGAAGTACGTCGGCGACGGCGCCACCGTGCAGGGCATGCCCTTTCTCGCGATGGAGTACATCGACGGGTGCACGCTCAAAGACGCGCTGAAGTTTCAGCCCGTCTGGGACGTCAACGAGGCCCTCAAGTTCGGGCTGCAGCTCTGCGAAGCGCTGCACGGCCTGCACATGTACGGCCTCGCGCACCGCGACCTCAAGCCCGAGAACGTGATGCTCACCCGCGAGTGGGAGGTCCGGCTCATGGACTTCGGACTCGTGAAGGACGCGCAGGGGCTGCTCAAGCTCTTCGAGAGCGAAGACATCATGTCGGGCCGCGATTTCGCGGAGAACATCGACAAGGCCATGCTCGCCGGCACGCCCGAGTACATGGCGCCCGAGCAGTTCTTGGACCCGATGGTGCAGGACGAGCACGAGGCCAAGACGGACACGTGGACTGACGTGTACTCGACGGCGCTCATCCTGTTTCAGCTGATGACTGGCGACAAGCTCTTCCCCTTCAAGCCCACGGCGAAGGATCAGAAGGGCTACGCGCGCGAGCTGCTCGCGTACATTCGCTCGCGCACCGAAGCGCAGGACCACCAGCTTCGCAAGCCCGCCGCCGTGCCCGATCGCCTCTGGCCCGTGCTCTCTTCCGCGCTGCGCTCGAACCCCAAGCAGCGCCCGCACAACGCCGACGCGTTCAGCCAGAAGCTCCGCACGTACCTCGAGCAGGGCGAGGTCGACGAGTTCGAAGACGACGAGCACACCTCGGTCGCGAGCATGTCCATGCTCTTGCCCGTCGTGCAGTCGGCCGCCATGGCCACGATGGCCAAGGCCGCCAACGCGGGTCCCTCCGCGCTCGACAAGGGAGCAGGACCGCCGCCCAAGCCCATGGCCAAGGGCCTTCCGCCCTCCAAGCCTGGCCCGTCCCTTCCGCCCTCGCGCGCGCCCGCCAACGCCGGCGGTAGCCCTGGCTCATCCAGCCCCTCCAAGCGCCCCGCCGCAGGTCCCGACGCGCGCCCCGTCGACGTCGCCGCCGTGCAGGCGTACCGAGAGCAGCGGCTCAACAAGCCCGGCGGCCCGGACTACACGCTCCCGCCTGGCGCGCTCAACGCCAAGGACATCCCCATCCCGCAGAGCATCGCGACGCCCGCCAACGGACGCTCTCCGTTGGCGCAGACCGCGTCGCTGCCTGTTCCGCTGGTGAATCAAGCGCCGCAGCCCGTGCCGCTCGTGCAAGAGACGCATCCCCAAGCGTCCATGAGCCAGCCCATCGCGCAGTTCGCCGAAGCCCCGCCCGCGCCCGCCGCTGAGTCCGACGCCATGAGCGGCGGAATGAAAGCAGCCATCGCCTTCGCCGTGATCGGCCTGCTCGCCCTCGCCGGCGCCATCGCCTGGATCCTGCTGCAGAAGTAGCAGCCCCGCTCGTCACGGTCGGCGCTCTCGGGGGTGAAGAACTAGACAACGCGGCCGCGTCGTTGCATCCCAACTTCGGTCGTCGCGATGTGTCGCTTGCTCGCCGCGCTCTGTGCTCGTCCCCGTGCCATGCGGCACGCCCTCGTCTCCGCTCCGCGCTCGCTCCGCGCGCTGTCGACGGAGCACAAACACGGCTGGGGCATCGCCACCCACACCAATGACCGCTGGTCGCTCTCCGTCGGAACGCCCCCCGCGCACGAAGACCCCTGCTTCGAGCGCGCGAGCGACGCCGAGACCCACGCGTGGATCGCGCACGTGCGCCTCG
>JAAFIF010000194.1 GCA_013298625.1 Myxococcales bacterium | reverse complement strand
GATCATCGCGCCCTCGTCGGGCGCTCGATCGCGTTGTTCTTCGACCATGTCCTGCCTCGCCTTCGCATGACCCCAGAGGGGGTCAGTTTTGGTGGCGTCAGGGGGTCAATATTGGTGGCGCCCTACATCTGGGAACTCGCCATGCGCGCTGGCCGTCGCTAGGTCGACTCCCGTCGCGAGGCTCGCCCCGTGGCGATCGCGGACTACCTGTGCGAAATCCACTACTCTAACGCGCCCGCGACGACCGTCGAAGACGCGCGGAGCGGATCAGCGCGGTAGTAGTCACGTCAAACTACTGCCGCGCACCGCGAAAACTACGATCCCCGTCGCGGTAGTGGTTTAGATCTCGCGCAGTGCATACGGCTGGATGTGTTCCGTCAGGCAGGTCACAACGCGACGCTGGTCGATGGCGAGACGAATCGATACGATCGCAAAGCGAGCCATCACAGCGCCCGCTTGGGCGCGTGAAACTCCAGGCGCATCCCGGTCGCGGCACTGCTGGTCGCATGACTTCGGCGCAGCGTTCGCGGCGACACCGACCATCGTGCGACGTGCCGCTGCACCGTGCGAATCAAGCCGCGGAATCCTAGTGCCAGCAACTCTGAGTGCAGCGGTTTGGCGTCCTGACAGCCAGCTTACCAGCGTGTGCAATTGTGCGTGTCAAACCAGGACAACGTCACGATGTCAGCGCTCTGCGAGTCGCCGTCGTTCCCCACCTCGCGCCGTTGGCGCGAGAACACGTGCGTGCGAACCCGCAATCCCGATTTCGAAGCGCGCTGGCGCGAGCGCGTCAATGTCAGGCGCGCTCGCAGGAGACGGTCGCGCAGTTCTCCCAGCACCGCGGCTTCGCGGCGTTTGCGCTCTGCGGTTGGTCCGCGCGCCCGCGGCGTCGCCCAGCGCCGCGCGACAACTCTTCGTTCATCGCCGTTGTCAGCGCGCACGCCGAGCCCACGCCGTCGCTCGATGTCTGCGCGCGGCTGCGTCCGCGCAGCTGCCGGCCGGGTGACGCCTGGCTTCGACGCAAAGCCGCTCCGCGGTCGTGAGCGGTCGGTTGTGCCCAATGATCCCGAACGCCGCGCACGTCGTCGTCGTCGCGAGGTCGCTCGAGAGGTTGTTCGCTGCGATCACCATTCCGTCAGCTGACGAGTCCTCCGGCACTCCCGTCGGGCACTCGGGCACACGCGACGACGCTCGCGCCGAGCCGGCATCGGGACGCAGCGCTCACTCCGCGCCTGCTCTCGACCCGGACACGCACCGGGAGCTCTCGCGCGATCTGCGTGGACATTTCCTGCCTCTCGCTGCCTTGAACTGAACAAAAGCACAGTGCACTTTCTGTCGCAGAGGTGCCCGATGATTGTGATCCCGAGAAACTACCGCTGTGGCCTGTGCGGAGCCGTGAGCAGCCACCGCTCGGCGCGCATCAACGTTCTGTTCGGCGTCGAGGATCTCGACCAGCGGTCGCGCGACCACCACGCGCCACTCCAAGCCTCGGTGCAGCGCTGCCCCACTTGCGGGCTCTGCGCTCGGCGCATCGACAACGTCCGCGACGAGTTCGCCCGCGCCGCGATGGCCTCGCGGGAGTACGCCGCGCTTTGCGCTCGCACCGATCTTCCGCGGCTCGCACAGACGTACCTGCTCGCCTCGTGCGTCGAGCGCGCGCGTGGGTTCGCGGGGCGCGCGGCGTGGTTCGCGCTGAGCGCAGGATGGGTGTGTGACGACGCAGGAAACGAGCTCGGCGCCGCCGACGCCCGCAGCATCGCCGTGGTGCGGGTGCGCGAGGCGCGCCGGCGTCGACTGCATGTCGTGCCAGCGTTGTTCACGCCGAGCCGGGGCACCTCGCAGCTCGTGCTCGTGGACACGCTGCGCAAGCTCGGCGACTGGTCGGGCGCGTTTGGTGCGCACCTCGAGCTGCTGCGGCTCGGCCGGAGGGATCCGACGTGGATCGTCAACGCCGTGGCGTTCGAGGAGCACTTGATCCGCGAGCGTGACGCCGCGAACTACCGCCAGCGCGACGCTGACGACTGGTGCAACGCCAAGCTGTTCGCGAGCCTTCCGCCGACGCGAACGCTGAAGAGCGCCGGGTGGAGCCTCGGCCAGAAGCCCGAAGACCGCGAGCCCTCGGCGCCGGCGCTCGAGGTGAAGCCGCCGTCTGGCGTCGTTCCTTTGTTCTTCTGGAGGCAGGGCTACGAGTGGGGACGGAACAGGTCGATCGAGGCCCGATGGGGGCGCTCGCCCGGTTCGCTGCGGCACATCGACGCGGAGACGGTCACGTGCCGATTGGCGGACGCGATCAACGCCATGTTTCCCGCGATGCACCAGAGCTGGAAGTGCGACCAATTCGGCCTGCGCGTCGAAGCCGACTACCGCCTCGCGCCCAAGCGGATCCCGCCTCCGCCGCCGCGGACGCTGCAGTTCGAACAGTCCCCCATCGGCTTGGATTGGCAGCGCCGTATCCGCCGCCGAGCCGAGAGCAGGGCGCGTCGCATCGCCTTCGCGCAGGCGGCGCTCCGCAAGCGCGTCGAGAGCGCAGCGTAGGCGAGGGTGGCGCAGTGGCGAGCGATCTCGCAGCAGCGCCGCGCGAGTCGCCTCGCAGCCGGCGCGCTCAGAGGTCGCAGCGATGTTCGGCGCCGCGCAGCGGCCGAGCGGCCCGTGACCGCGCGCACTGCGGGCGGCTGGACGGACGCAAGCGCGATGACTCGGGCTCTACGCCCACCGCCGCAACCACGATGCGAGCGTCGCTTCGCCCCCTGGCCGCGCCAGGATCGCCCCGAACGCAAATCGCCCCACGAACGCCTCGTGCGCCCATCGCTCGGCGTCCCTGACGACGTTGGGCACGAGGATCGCCGCTGCCGCGCACTCGCCGCCGTAGGCCTCCCAGCGCAGCGACGCCCGATAGAGCGCGATCTCGTCGAGCGCGTCGCGCACCGAGCCCGCGTGGCTGCGGTACTTCGCGTCCAGGATCACCCAGCGCTTCACGCCCGCGCGTTCGACAGCGACGACGAAGTCCGGGGTTCGCTCGCTGATGATCGCGTACCGATCGGCTCCTTCGCGCCAGTGCGAGAACGCGAGGTTGTCGTAGAGCGAGACGCGCACGCCCTCTCCGACGCCGCACCGCGCGGGGCCGTGGGCCGTGTGGGCATGGCTCCACGCGAGACCTTCGAACGCGGCGGCCAGCTCGCGCTCGACGTGAACGAGGCACCAGCGTTCGTACAGCTCGAACGACGACTTGATCGACACGCCCGCGACACCGTCGCCCTCGCGATCGAAGCGCGGCGCGATCCACCGTCGACACCGACGAAACGCGCGTTCGTACAGCGCGTCGTTAGTGATCGTCTGCATCGCGGCCGCGTCCGGCGGCTCTGCGGACAAGGGCGCGAGCTCGCTCTCGTCCACGAGCGCACGCAACGTACGCGAGGCGCGCTCAGCGGTCTCGCGACGCAGCTTGCACCACGCCGACGCGTCGGTGAGCCAATTCGCAGCGAGTTCGCGCTCGCGTCGCGCGAGCATCGAGGTCAGCTCGTCGAGCCGCGCGCGAACCCGGTCGATGAGCCAGCGAAGCGCCCGGTTGGCAGGGTGGTCGAACGAGGCGTGGCGCAGCCGCTGCTCGACCAACGTTCGTTGCAGACGATCCTCGTCGCGGCGCTGCTCGATCAGCGCGCTCGCGGCGCGCGGGTGCTGCGCGATCCACCGCGCGGTGCTCGCGTCGATTCGCCGCAGCGATCGCAGCGGAACGTGCTCTTGCCGCAGCACGTCCCTCGTTCGCAGCGCTGCCACGAGCTCGCGAAGCTGGCGCACGAGCGAGTCGACGTTCGAGAGTAGCGGGAGCAGCGCGAGCAGGTCTGCAACGCCGTCGTCGACTGAGGATCCGTGCAGCCCGCCTTCGACGCCGAGGGTGCGACCGGGCCAGCGCGCGTCGATCTCGTCGAGCATGCGCTCCCACGAGAGATCGTCGAGCTTGTTCGGGTCCACGCGGACGTCGAGCTCGATGGAATCGCGCGTTCCGTCGCGTAGAACGGCGTCGAGACGCGCGCGTCCGCACCAGAACGAGAGCTCGAGCACGAAGCCGTTGTCGGCCCGCGGCAGCGCGCGCCCGCCGAACGAGAGCTCAGCGACGTCATCGCCCTTCACGAGGTAACGGGCGCGTTCGACCACGTTCCATGTGCCGTTGTCGTAGCCGACTTCGTGGGCCACCCGAGAGTCTGGGTGCGAGACGATCCGGACGGTCATGAAGCGAACTTCGTCATCCCGACGCGCGTGAGCTGCTCCTTCATGGCGTTGAGCTTCTGCTCGCAGCGCGCGAGCGACGCGCTCTTCGCCACGCCGATGCAGCCATCGAGCGCGGCTCGCAGCTGCGGTGTGTCTTCGCCTCGAACGCGCGGGAGTACCTTGCCGAACACAGCAGCGTCGATGAACTCGCGCGCGTCGCCGCCGCACTGCTTGATGCCCACGGTCACGAAGTCGACCACCTCGCGCGCGCTGCGGTAGCCGAACTGTCGTCGCGTCGGTTCGAGGTGCGCGTAGAGCTTCTGCAGCACGTCCATGCACTCGAGCGCGCCCGCGGTCTCGTAGCGCGCTTGGTCCGTCTCGCGGAGCTTCGCGAAGAAAGCAGGGAGATCCACGCGCCAGTATTCGAGGGTGAACGCGCGGTCGAGGACCTTGTCGCTGAAGGCGTGGGTGGTCTCGTCGAGGTTGACCGTTCCGGCGATGAAGAGGTTGCTCGGCCAGCGGAGGGAGGAGGGGACGCCGTCGATGTCGTTGTCTTCGTTGTGCAGCTGCAACGGCGAGCCAGTCTCCATCGACGACAAGAGCGGCGCGAAGTAGCGCTCGACGGGCGCGAGGTTCATCTCGTCGAGCACGAGAAAGTGCGGCGCCGTCGGGTCCTCCGCGGCGTGCAACAAGAGCGGCAGGATCGCGCCGCGCACGAAGGTCTGCTCGTCGTGAAGCGGGTTGACGTAGCCGAGCAGCGCGCTCGGGTCGTGCCAGTCGGGCGAGACCGCGACGAGGGTGATGTGCGTGGCCTCGAGCAGCCCGAGCTGGG
>JAAFIF010000027.1 GCA_013298625.1 Myxococcales bacterium | reverse complement strand
CCATGGCGGGCATGGCGACTGCGGGCATGGCGACTGCGGCCGGTCGGGGCGCTTGCGGAGCGACAGCGCGCGCGGGCTCGACGGGCGGCGGCGTCTGAACGTGCCAAGAGATCGACGGGGCGATCTTGTTGAGGATGCGGATGAGCTCACCCGAGTCGAAGCCAGGCGCGAGCGAGTGAACGAACCCGCGGAGCGCCTGCGCGAAGGCGGCGGCAGAGGCGAAGCGACGGTCGCGATCGACGGCGAGCGCGGTGAGCACGATCTGATCGAGCGCAGCAGGAATGCGGGATTCGATCGTCGACGGCGCGGGGATGTCCCCCGACTGCAGGCGCTTGAGCGTCGTGGCCGCGTCGTCACGAGGAAACAACGGCTGCAGCGTGAGCAGCTCCCACAGCACGACGCCGAGCGCGAAGATGTCCGCTCGCCCGTCGACGGGCGAGCCAGCGGCCTGCTCGGGGGCCATGTAGACGAGCTTTCCGACTTGGATGCCCGCGCGGGTTCGCAGGGTGTTGTCGACGGCGCGCGCGACGCCGAAGTCGCCGACTTTGACCGCGCCCTCGACGCTCAAGAGCACGTTGTGCGGCGAGACGTCCCTGTGGACGATCTCGAGCGGGCGCCCGTTTTCGTCGCGTTTGCGGTGGGCATAGTCGAGCCCCGCGGCGACCTCGGCGCACACGAACGCGGCCACGATGGCCGGGATCTTCACGCGCGAGCGCGACGCTTCTTGCAGCAAATCCGCTGCTGAAATGCCCTCGACGTACTCGAACACGAGGTAGGGCTCGGGGCGGTCGCCGAAATCGATGACCGAGACGATGTTGGGGTGCTCGAGGCGCGACGAGATGCGCGCCTCGGCCATGAAGCGCTGCAGCAGCTCGCCGTCGTTGCGCAGTCGCGTGAGGATGCGCTTGAGCGCAGCGCGGCGCTTGATCCCGCCGGGCCCTTCGCGCTCGGCGCGCCAGACCTCGCCCATCCCGCCGCGGCCGAGCAGCTCGACGAGCCGCCAGCCTCCGAGCTCGGACGGAGCTTGATCGTCGTTCTCACTCCCTGGGTACACGTCGGCCGAAGGGGACTGTACCGCGATGCGCGACGAAGAAGCGTGTCGTACGGCGCGAGGCTTTTCATTTCGTCCGCGAGCGCTCTCGAGCGGGCGTCGCGGCGTCGGCAGAGGTAGGTTGCGGGCCGTTGTGAGTGCGAGGAGAGAGCATCGAACGAGGGCGGTGATCGCGGCGCTCGCGCTGGCGTGGATGGCGGGCTGCGCGCGGCCTTGGCTCGGAGGGATTCACGCTTCGCTGCGGATGCAAGCGCGCGGAGGGCTCGTGGTCGACCGAGTGGACAGCGACGGTCCTGCGGGGCGCGCGGGGCTTCGCGCGGGCGAGTCGGTGCTGGCGATCGACGGCGTCGCGACGAGCGAGATGACCGCGGACGAGCTGCGCGATCGCGTGCGCGGCGACGTGGGCACGTGGGTGGTGTTGCGCGTGCGCGCGCGCGACGGCGCCGAGCGCGACGTGAGCGTCGAGCGCGGACCGTAAGCGTCGATCCCCCTGTTGCTGTGACTGGCGGTGCGCCCGAGCAGGGCGACGCGCGCTGGTCAGTTCGCGATGTTCGCTGCGACGCCGGCGATGAAGGCGCGCATGGTCCACGCGGGCTTGGCGACGCCGTTGACCATCGCGGTGGAGTCCGGCGGAAAGCGCAGGGTGCTCGGGTCGACGGTGGTCATGGTCATCGCGTCGCGGCAGGGCGAGCCGCCGATGAAGTTGCAGAGCGGCTGGTTGAGCGAGACGACCTGAATGGCCAGCGTGTCTTCGAAGGTGAGCTTGGCTTCGAGGACGCCGTTGGGGGTGCCCATCGCGGTGTTGTCGGACGAGGTGTTCCAGCGGTTGGTGTTGCCGACGCAGGAGTTGAAGTTGGCGAACGCGGTGCCGATGCAGTTGCGGTTCGCGGTGAGGCGGAGGGCCGAGATGCGCGCGTCGCGCAGCGGCAGCTCGGTGGTGAGCATCGCTCGGTTGTCCTCGTCGAACACGGGGATCGTGAGCAGTGGAACGATCACTCCTGCGGCCATTCCGACGGTGCCGTCGGCGTTGACGATCGCGGCGGTGACGGGATTCCAGCGGCCGACGGGGCCGCCGGCCATGGGCGCCTCGTCCATCACGAAGTTGAGCGACTCAGCGAAGTAGCCGGTGCCCACCTGACGCGTGATGGGCTGGCGCAGCGTGCCCGTGCGGATCTGATTGCCAGTGAAGTCGAGCGCGACGCCCCACGCGAACGCGGCGTTGCGAATGGACGTGTTGAGCAGGCGTCCGACGGGGCTGTTCGGCTGCAGGCTCTGCGGCTGATACACGTCGATCTGCGTGAGCACGAACTTCGGGGTGTTCATGTCGTTGTTGCGAAAACGCGGACAGAACTCCATGTCGCCCGCGGTGCACGGCGTCGCGGTGAAGCCCACGCACACCGGCGCCGGCGTCGTGAGCGGGGTCACGCGCGCGCCGAACTCGTTGCACGCGACCTCAGGCGCGTCCGTGGGCGTGCTCGCGTCGTTCATCACCATCGCGTCGTTGTTGGGCATCACGGGCGGGGAGCAACCCGCCATCGCCGCCAACACCACGCTCACGCCCACGCCCGATCGCCACTGCATCATGAAGCCTCCTCCGAACCGATACTGACCTGAAGACTGTACGAGCGCCGACGGTACCTCAGTTCTTCGCTCTGCTCGACGCGAAGAACGCGAGGCATCACGCAGCGCTCCCCCGAGCACGCGCAGGCCGAAGTCCCCCGTCATTGCCGCAGTGCGTTGGACGCTCAGTGCGTCGAGACGAGGCTCGCGAACTCGCGAGCGCGGTTGACGATGTCGTCGTGCGTCGCTTCGAGCAGGCCCTTGGCGCCGTATTTCTCCACGCAGATCGACGCTGCGGCGGAGCCCATCACGACGGCGCGGCGGATGGCTCCGCGGTCGAGCACCGGTTGGGCGTCGAGGTAGCCGAGGAGCGCCCCGGCGAACGAGTCGCCTGCGCCCGTGGGGTCGACGACGCTCTCGACGGGGTATGCGGGAGCGTGGAAGGTCCCGTGCTCGTCGAACAGGTACGCGCCGTACTCGCCCTGCTTCACGATCACGCGCTTGGGGCCCATCGCGAGCAGGCGCTTTCCGATGCGAGAGATGTAGCGCTCACCCGACAGGTCGCGGGACTCGTCCTCGTTGATGATCAACAGGTCGATGCGCGGGAGCAGCGCCTCGAGCTTCGCGCGCTCGCCGTGGATCCAGAAGTTCATCGTGTCGGCGGCGACGAGGTCGGGCTTCTCGACCTGGTCGAGCACCGAGGACTGCAGGGCCGGGTGGATGTTGCCGAGCAGGACGTAGCGCGAGGCGCGAAACGCGCTGGGAATCTTCGGCGAAAACGTCTCGAACACGTTCAGGTGCGTGGCGAGCGACTCGCGCGAGGCGAGGTCGGGGGCGTAGCGGCCGTGCCAGCGAAAGGTCTTTCCGCCGGGGATGACCTCGACGCCCTCGAGCTCGGCGCCGCGCTTCTTCAGCGCGTCCATCATGTCCTTGGGAAAGTCGTCTCCCACGACGCCGACCACGCGCGGGGTCGCGAAGAACGCGGTCGCGAGCGCGGCGAACGTCGCCGAGCCAGCGGCCCATTCGAACTTCTCACCCGTCCCAGCGAACTCGACGGTGTCCACTGCCATCGATCCGACGACCAGCACGCTCACGATTGCACCTGTTTGGCGATTGGATGGTTGCTCTTGTGCTCGGTGGCAAAAGTGGAATCTTCAGCCACTGCTCAGGCGTTGCCTGAGCGCTAAAAAATCGCGTGCTCCTACCATGACCGACGACGACGGCAAAGCCCCTGCCCCCGCGCCATCGCGCCCGCTCGCGCGATGGGCTGTCGCCACGCTCGCGATGGACGCGCTGCTGCTGGCGACGTTGTGGCGGTTGCCGCGGCCGATCGAGTCGGACGCCGCGCCGGCGGCGCGGGGCGCGGTGACGCGAGCGATCGTGACCCGCGGTCATGCAGCATTTTTGCTACGAACGTCATCGACGCAGCGGCTGGTCATCGTCGGCGCAACGGGGCCCGCTCGGACCGTCGAGCTTGCGTGGGACGGACAAGGCGACGCGCGCTGCGCGATGTTGTCGCAGATCGAGCCGCGCGCGCGCTGCCCCGAGCCCGCGGAGCGCGCGCAGCGGGACGCGCTCGAGTTCACGGCGTGGCGAGCCGGCGCGCAGCGGTGGGAGCCAGTCATCACCCGCGTGCAGTCTTCTACTGGCGACGCGAGCGGACGAGAGCGGGACGTGCGCGCGACGGTGGACGGGCTGCCGCTGCAAGCGCGGCTCGGGTATCGGGTCGAGCGACCGTGGGTGCAGGTCGAGGGGCGACGCGAGCGCGTCGAGCGGGACCTGCGCGTCGAGCGTGCGGTGTTGGTGCGGGGCGCGCAGCACGAGCCGCTGTTCATCGCGACGCCGGACGGAGGGCGCGTGGCGATCGACGGTCGCGTGCCACAGCGAAGGCGGGGATTGTTCTCGACGCTGGCGGGCGAGCTGGGAGAGCTGTCGCTGATCGCTGTGAGCGCGTGGCTGATGGCGCAGGTGACCGCGCTCGCCGCAGCGCGGACGACGGACAGTTCGTCGGTGTTCTGGCAGAGATTTTTGCGCTGGAGCGCGATGCTGGGGACGTTTGTCACGGGCTCGCTCGCGCTGGGCGCGATGCGGCTCGCCGGACTGCAGTGATGCATCGCCGCAGACGACGAGAGCGCTGCGTCGATCAGCGCCTTGGCGGCCGCCAGGAGCTCAGTCCCTCGCGCCCGCGTCGGTCGCGCCTGCGCGTGGCATCCTCGCGACGACCTCTCGCGCCTCTCCGAACGCGGTCGTGACCATCACTTCGAACGGAGAATACCCAGGGGATTCGACGCGGACTCGGTGCGGTCCGCCCTCGACGGTCGCCTCGGCGCCGCCCACCGGGACGTTGCGTGGAACGTCCCGGTCGAACCACACCCTCGCGCGGCGGCTGGCGTCCGTCGGGAGCACCCACACCCGCAAGAGGCCCGGGGCGCGACGCAACAGCTCGGCCCGCTCGGCGGCGGCCGCGCGATCAGCAGGCGTCCGCGCGAGGCCCGCGAGGCGCAGCAGAGAGTCCGCGGCGAGCCGACGCTCACCGCGGCGCTCGTAGATCGCTGCGAGCTCGCGCAACGCTTCTGGGGTTGTGTGCAGCGCGATCGACTCGCGCAGCAAACGGATGGCGTCCGCTTCGTCTCCGCGACGGATCGCCGAGCGCGCTTGCGAGACGCGCACCGTGGCTTCGATGCGCGAGACGCCCTGCGCCTCGATGTTTCGCGTGCGAAAGATCGCGGTGGACATCAACGCGAGCGCTGCGAGCAAAGCGACGGCGCGACGCGGCCGGGCGATGGAGCTTCGATGGTTCATGGTGAGCGAGGGCCGCGGCTGTCGACGCGCGGCGGGGGGTCGGGATTCACGCCGTGCGCGCGAGCGCGGGATCGCGCGTCCGCTGCGCACGCTGCGTCACCGGCGGACGAGCAGAAGCGCACGAGGTTTTGCCACGCGACGGCGCGAGTGGGATCGACGACGAGCGCGCGTTCGGTGAGCGCGATGGCTTCGCGAACGCGCCCAGCGTCGGCGCGGGCCACGGCGAGGTTGGTCAGGGACGCGGTGTGGTCGGGGTCGCGCGCGAGGCTCTGTTGCCAGAACGCGGCGGCGCTGGAGAGCGAGCGGGGGGCGGCGCGCATTCCGGCAGAGAAGAAGAGCGTCGCGGCGATGCGGCGAGAGAGCACCCCATCGCTCTCGCGCGCGGCGATCCAGCGTGACACGTCGGCCAGCGCTTCGACCGGGTCCGTCGGCGCAGACGAGGGCGCGAGCACCGGGGTCGCGAGCGCGGGGCTCTCGGACGGAGCGAGGGTGATCGCCGCCAGTCGTTCGTCTGCGCGATCCCCCTGCTCCCATCGGACGCGCGGGCCGAACACGTTGAGCACAGCGCGGAGCCGTCGGACGCGGAGGGCTTCGTCAGCGGTGCGGGGCTGCGATCGATCGGGCGCGGCGCGGCCGAGCGCCACGCGAAGTCGCCGCCACGTCGTGCGGTCCCACAAGTGCTGCCGAGGCATCACGACGACGTCAGGCCGCTCGCCTTCGCACAGCCGCGCATAGAGAGAGCCGCCGCACAGCTCGTCGCTCTCGCAGAGGATGACGGCGCGAGGAGGCGCTGCGCCGATCGCGCCCGGGCCGCCGTAGACTTCGACGGCGGTCCAACCTTCGCGCGCTCCAGCGTAAGAGAGGTCTGCGCGGGACGCGGCCGCGGCGAGCGCGACGAGCGCGACGAGCGCGGTGAGGGCGCCCCGCGCGCGCGGAGAGCCTACAGAGAGCAGCAGAGAGAACAGCGCCCGCGCCGAGAGCAGCAGCAGCGCGGCCTCGGCGAGAAAGAGCGTCTGCCGATCGCGCGTGCCCATGGGGTTGATGAAGGTCGTGTACGCGAGGTCGAAGAGCGCGCACAAAACAATCGAGAGCGCGATCGTCGAGCGATCACGAAGGGCGATGACCGCGCCCGCGAGCGAGGCGAGCAGGGTGAGCGACCCGAGGTCCGCGCGCAGGACAGCGAGCGCAGCGGCGAGCCCGCCCTTTGCGCCGAGGCCCATCTGCGAAGAGAACGCCTCACGGATGCGCGAGGCGGACAAGTGCGCCCACAGCCCGCGCGCGTCGATGGGGCCGCCCCAGTCCGCCCAGGGCTCGCGGCGAGCGGCGACGGGGAGGTAGAGCGCGAGCGCGCCCGCGGCGAGGCCGAGCGCGACGCACGACACGAATACACGCCCACGAATTCGACGCGCTTCGGGGCGGTGAGCGACGAGCGCGACGAGCGCCGCGACGAGCGCCGCGCGCACCGTGGTGTGAGCCACAAACGACAGACCTGCGCCGAGGGCGAGCGCGCGAAAGGCCACGGGCGCGCGGGCGTGGTGAACGACGGCGACGAGCGCGAGCGAAGCGCCGAGGGCGCTGGCGTACACCTCGACCGCGGTGAAGGCGCGCAGGATGGTGGGCGAAGCGACGAGCGCAGCCGATGCGAGGGCGGCGAGCGCGCGGCGTTCGACGCGGTGCTCGGGCGCCACGGACGAGAGCCACGCGAGCGCGAGGTGGGCGACGAGCGCGGCCGAGAGGGCGCCGCACAGGGCGGTGAGCGCGTTGGCCCGAAACGCCGCGTCTCCGATCGGAAAGCACATCGCGCAGCGCCACAGCAGCACATCGAGCACGAAGCCCG
This sequence comes from Myxococcales bacterium, assembly GCA_013298625.1. Taxonomy (GTDB): domain Bacteria; phylum Myxococcota_A; class Polyangia; order Polyangiales. The sequence continues at coordinate 84,786 of JAAFIF010000027.1, read as the reverse complement.
TCGGGTGCGCGACGCCGAGCGACGCCGCGGCGGCGGACAGCTCTGCGCCGTCGCGCGCGGCGGCGCTCGGGGCCGAGAGCCACAAGAGGGCGAGCGCAGAGACGAGCGCGACCGCGGCGACAACGGACCGATCGCGCAGGGCGTGCGCGGTATGTTCGCGGGCTTGGGCGTCCACGGGGCGGCGGCGCGCCGACCATAGCGCACATTGGCCGCAAAGCGCTTGCGCAGGACGCGGGCGCGGGCTTCACTTCAGCTGTGTTCACGAGGAGCGTAGCGGCACGATCACGGCACCTGCGAGCGAGCGCGCTCTCGTTGGCGATGGTCGTGGTGTTGTGCTCGACGAGCGCGGCGGCGCAAGAGACGTGCAACGAAGACGCAGGGGGGCCGCCGCAGGATTTTGGGCAGCTGATCGAGACGTTTCCCAGCAACAACGCGAGGGAGATCCCGCGCGACGGGTTCGTGAGGTTTGTGTATCGAGGGAGGGTTCCGCCGAGGCCGGTGATGATCGTGCGAGACAACGCGATGGCGCCGGTCGAAGGGACGCTCACGGTCGTGGGCCCCGAGCTGCACTGGCAAGCGCGCGCGTCGCTGCGACCGCAAGAGCGCTATTCGGTGACGGCGTCGGACATCATCGGCGGGACCTCAGAGGTGGTGTTCACGACAGGATCGACCGTCGCTGGCGACCTCGGTCCGACGGGATTCGAGGGCGCGTTGAGCGCGACCTCCGAGCGCTCGGGCGCCACCGACATCTGCGGCGACGAGAACGCGCGCAGCATCACCGTCGGGTGGAAGTTCGCGCGCTCGTCACCGTGGCCACAAACCGAGCTCACCTACGTCGTGTTCGAGACGCGCGGGCCTGGGATCAACGGGCCGATCGAGCGCGCGCGGGACCGCGGGCGTCTCAGCACGACGCCCTGCGCGCCCAACGCTGACCAGTGCGTGAGCTTCCGACTGTCCTCTGCCAACGCCGCGGGGCCCGCGTGCTTCTCCGTGCAGGTGTTCGACCCGCTCGGCCGCGGCGTAAGCAACACCGTCGAGAAGTGCATCAACCTCGACGCGGGCAACTACTTCTATGGCTGCACCGTACGGCCCCAACCGCGGCGCGCGCCTGAGAGCAGGCGCGGGCGCTGGGCTTTCGCAGCCGCGACGCTCGCGTTCGTCGTAGCGGTCGGCGCGCGCCGCCGCCGCAGCAGCAGGTAATGTTTTCGCGCGGCGCTTCGCGCTGCGTGCGCGCGGTTCGAGCGTGTACACTCCCGCGCTCGTGAAGACCCTCGTCATCGGCGTCGCTGGGGGCAGCGGTTCAGGCAAGACTACGATAGCCCACGCGATCGTCGAGCATTTGCCCGTGGGCTCGTGCGCGCTGCTCGAGCACGACTGCTACTACAAAGACCTCACGCACATGACCCACGAGCAGCGGGCGAAGGTCAACTTCGACCACCCCGACTCGCTCGACAACGAGCTGTTCGCCGCGCACCTGGACGACCTGCGCGCGCAGCGAGGCATCGACAAGCCGCAGTACGACTTCGCGACGCACACGCGCGCGAGCGAGTTCGTGCGCGTCGAGCCCGCGCCGGTGATCGTCGTCGAGGGCATCCTCGTGCTGACCGACCCTCAGCTTCGATCGCGCATGGACGTGAAGGTCTTCGTCGACACCGACGCTGACATCCGGGTGATGCGCAGGATCCGACGCGACCTCGAGCACCGCGGTCGCAGCTTTGCGCAGGTGCGGCAGCAGTACTACGACACCGTGCGGCCCATGCACCTCGCGTTCGTCGAGCCGTCCAAGCGCTACGCAGACGTGATCGTCCCCGAGGGCGGAGAGAACCGCGTGGCCCTCGAGCTCATCGGCGCGCACCTCAAGGCGCACCTTCGCAGCGTCGAAAACGCGCCCTGAAGCTCCGCGACGCCCGACGGGGGAGTAGCGCAGAATCGCTGAGTATTGTATTCGTACAAATTCAGGCGAATCGCATGTTGGTCCACAGCCTCGATGGAAACGCAGTCTCGCTGCACGACGAGCGGATCGTCGTGTTCATGCGGGCGCTTCCGTTGACGGTCGCGGCCCTCGATCGCGCCGAGTCTCTCTTGTGGACGGTGATCGCTCGGGCGACGAAAGAGAAGCCAGCGGGCGTCTGGATCATCGTGTCGAGCGACGCAGGGCTCAGCGACAGCGCGCTGCTCGAGCGACAGCGCGCGGTGTTCGAGCGCATGGCCCGCGAGCCTCTGTTGTTCGTCGCCTCTTCGGTGCACGGAACGACCGTGCGCGCGCTCGCCGTCCGCGCGGTGAGCCGCTCGTTCTCGAAGGCGAGGCCGCACATGCAGCTCTTCTCCAACGTCGAGACCGCCGCGCGGTGGCTCTCGCGATCGACGCGCGCCGACGAACGCGCGCTGCTCGTCGAGCACGACGTCGTTCGCGAAGCATGCGAGCGCTCTGCCGCGGTCAGCGCCGCGGTCTCGTGGTGACATCAAAGCCGTGGCGCTCTGGATCGCGCACAACGCTGCAGCCAACTTCGTCGGAGTGCTCGACGAGCAAGTGCTGCTCTTCACCCGCGCCGGACCGCTCACGACGACCGCGCTCGACCAGTGCGAGGCCATCATCAACGAGCGCGTTCCGAAGGCCACCTCGGCGATGCCCGTCGCGTCGCTGGTCGTGCTGCCCGGCGACGTCGGGCTGAGCCGACACGATTTGATCGATCGACAACGCAGGCTGTTCGACCGACTCAAGGCAGAGCGCTTCGTCTTCAGCGCCGCGTGCGTGCTCGGGACCTCCGCGCAGTGCGTGGCGATGCGCGCTGTCGTGCGGCTGTTCTTGCTCGGCAGCCCGAAGATGCAGCTCTTCTCCGAGGTCGATCCCGCGACGCGGTGGCTCGCACGCGCGACCAGCGTGGACGCAGAGCGGATCCGCGCGGCGTATCACGACGCTGCGACCGCGTGCAGCGCAACGCTTCACCGTTGATCGTCGCGGTCGCTGCGCTTGAAGAGCACGCTCTCGCCGAGAAACCCGAGCGCGCGAGCCTGCATGCAGCACGGCGATCCCGCCTCGACGTCGCGGCAGCCTTGCGGGCGACCTTCGTACACGCCGCAGGGATAGAGGCCGGGCTCGCTCACGTCGAGCGCGCCGCACCGATGCCCTTCGTTCTTCATGAATCGAAAGTACGGCGGTCGGTCGAGCAGCACGGTCAACGCGCGCACGCGCGCCTCGCCCATGCGTTGCTCGTCGCTCTCGAGCAAGCTCACGGTGTTGGGCCCGTGATGGCAGCAGCGGCCGCACGAGACGCAGTCGGCGCCGTCGGGGTCGGGCTCGCCTTCGAGCGGCGCGAGGCCGCGTGGGGTTGTTTCGCCAGCGCTCACTGCGACGGCAGAGCCTGTACCATGGGCGCGAAGAGATGGTTGCGATCAAGGCTCCGTACGCGCCGATTCGCGTCGCGACGCCGCTGTCCGAAGGGCAGGCGGTCAAGCTCGACGCAGGGATGCTGCGCTCATTAGATGTGCGTGAAATCAACACGAGCGAGGCGTTTACGCTCATGGACTCGGCGGGGGCGTTCTTTCGCGCGAGCCTGCAAGAGCGCGACGACAAGAGCGGCCGCGCGCTGGTGTACGAGAAGATGCCGCGCTCGCCCGAGAGCCCGACGAACATCACGCTCGTGTGCGCGGTGCTCGCGCGGCAGCGGATGATCACGGTGTGCCAGAAGGCGACCGAGCTCGGGGTGACGAGGATCGTTCCGGTGCTGAGCGCGCACTCGGTGCAGCGCGACGGGCTCGATCACGAGAAGCCGTGGAGCTGGAAGGGACAGTGCATCAAGGGCGCCCGTCAGTGCCGACGCGGTTCGTTGCCCGAGCTCACCGACGTCATGCCCCTGCGCGCCGCGCTCGCCGAAGAGTTTTGGACGACCGCGAGCGAGCGGTTCGCCCTCGATGACCGTTCGCCGATCGAGCACGACCCTTTTCCCCCAGCCGAGCGGGGGCCGACCAGCGCAGACGTCGTGCTCGCCGTCGGGCCCGAAGGCGGCTGGAGCGACGACGAACGCGCGCAGCTCGGACGCGCAGGAGCCACGGTCCTCGCGCTCGGCGGCCGCGTGTTGCGCGCAGAGACCGCGGTCTTCGCGGGGCTCGCCATCGTGCAGCACAGGCTCGGCGACCTTCGCGCGTAGTCGCGAAGCGAGTGCAGCAGTAGACAAGAATCCGCTCGTGACATTCTGTCGCCTGACGGGTCACAATCGGCTCGGACGGCGAATCGAAGTCCATGGAGCCCAACCTACTGCTCGCTCACTTGTTGCGGCTGCGCGCGGCGATGGACTGCGCGTTGGAAGCGGCTGTTCCCGTGAGCGACGATGATGTGTACGCGCTGGTCGGTCTGCTCGACGAGCTCGACCGAGCGCTGCGCAGCGGAGCGGGGCTTCCGTCGCGCTGGTCACCGCGAGGGGCGCGTCGGAGCGTCCGAGGATTGACCCTGGATTTGAGCGTCGCCCCCAGCAACGACAACAGCCAGCGCCGCCGTCGCGCCCGCGTTCGTTGCACCCGCACCAACGAGCAGCTCGCCCTCCCCTGGGTCGGCTGAGCTCAGTGAGCGCTCACCGTCGGCGACGGCAAGAGCGACCGGCCGACGCGCGGACGAAACGGCCACGGGATCATCGCGAACATCACGACCAGCGCCGCCACGGTCCCGAGGGCCACGAACTTGTGCTTCGCCACGTCGGTCGGGAGCTTCTTCGCCCGCACGCGCACCACGGTCACGAGCACAGCCACGAGCAAGCCCATCGACAGGTGCTCGACCATCCAGAAGCGCAGCACCTTGTCGCGCATCGCCGCGCCGCCAGCCGCCATCGCCGCGGACACGATCGGGCTCAGCCCCAGGTGCAGCGCGAGGCCGAGCAGCACTTGCAAGTGAACGCTGCCCAGAAACGCTGCTCCGAGCTTGTTGTCCGTCGCGTCGAACGCGCGGCCGCTGCGCATCCCAGAGACACCGCGCGCGATCACGACCACCGCGAGCACCAACACCGCCCAACGCAAGAGCGAGTGAACCACCAGAAACGCTGCGTACATCGCGCGCGAAGCTACACCATGTGCAGCCCATGCGTGAACGAGAGCGACGAGCGCAGATGTTGCGTCAGGTGTTGAGCACGCGGAGCGTTCCGCGCACGACGCCGTAGTGGTTCTCGATCGCGAGGGTGCGCCAGACGTCTTTGTCCGTGCTCTCGCCGCGAACGAGCGAGCGGTAGGTGCTCACGATACGCGCGACGTCCTCGGCGCTCTCGCGCACGAGCTCGACGCGAAAGCGAAACACCCCGGCGCGGCGCGCGCCCCACACGATGGACGCGCCGCTCTGAGCGCGGCCGTGAAACACGGTGTTGCGGCAGCCGACGTCGGCTTCGATCGGGTGATCGACGCCGGCGCGGTCGCGCAGCGAGAGCTGGTGGTGCTCGCAGGGGCGGCCGCAGTCACGAAAGTCCTTTCCGTCGGACAGTCGCGCGGCGATCACGCAGTGCTCCATGTGAAACAACGGCATCGGGTGGTGCACGACGATCTCGGACCACGGCGCGAAATCCGTGGAGATCAGCGAGTGAAGCTGCGCTGCGTCCAGGTCGAACGACGGCGTAAACGCCACGAGCCCCCGCGAGAGCACCTCGCTCGCGCTCACGCGGTTGGTCACGTTGAGCGAGAAGTCTCCGACGCGCTCGGCGCCGTCCGGGCGGAGGTCTCTCAGCGCGCCGAGCGATCGCACGAGCACCGCGTCGGGCGCGAGCGACGCGAGGTAGCGGTCGATCTTCTCTTCGCCAGGCTTGCGGATGCGTGGAGGCGCGAGCGTGATGTGCACTGGGCCTCGCTCGCGCAGCGCGCGCACCGCGGCTCCCGTGCCCTGTAGCTCGAGAAAGTCCAGGTACACGCCGTCCGCGCCTGCGTCGACGGCGGCGTGCGCCTGCGCGAGGGTCCGGCACAAGACGAAGAGCCGCGGCGCGCTCGCGTCGAAGCGGCCACGCGGCGTCTCTGCCGGTGGATGCGCGCGAGCGACGAGCGACTCGGCCGTCGCGTCGGTGCACGGCCACGCGAGCTTCACGCGCGACTCGATCGCGTCGAGCAGCGCCCTTCGAGCGCGGTTGATGCTCGCGGGCGCGATGAAGGCCTGCTCGTCGAGCGCGCACTCGAGCGCGCGCAGCGTGTACGGGCTGTCCCCCATGCGGCCGAGCTTGTCGCGCAGCGCGGCCTCGTCGGTCCCGCGGCCGCGCGCGCGATCCACCGGGGATTCGCCTTCGATCGAGCACTCGACGCCTCGCTCGGTGCGCGCGGTGTACACGGGCTTCTCGCCGATCGAGCCGCGGACGGACAGGTCGATCCAGAGCTTGCGCGGGGCGCGCTCGACCTCGGCGACGACGCGCTTCTCGAGCTGCGGGTCGTCCGTGCGAAACACTCGGTGGCCGACGAGGGCCTCTGCACCGCGCACGTCGCGATCGGGACCGAACGAGACGCGCGCGCGCTGGCCGGGCTCTGCGCGATCGACGGCGCGACCGGCGACCGAGAGGGCCCAGACGCGTCCGCCGAGCTCTCCGTCGCCGCCGCGGAGGCCCTCGATGAGCAGCCCGTCGCCGCGGCTGATGGAGCGGGTGAGCGAGAGCTCGACGCCGCGCGGATCACAGGCGACGAGCGCGCCGACCTCGAGTCCGCGGTGGTCGCACGCGCGCCCCTCGACGAGCCGTTGGTGATCGACGCCGGTGAGAAATCCCGGACCAGAACCACGCGAAAACGTCTGCAGCGCGTCGTCGCGCCGCGGCTGGTCGGGCGCGGCGACAGAGCCGTCGAGCGCGTCGATGGCCGTGCGGTAGAGGCGCGTGGTCGAGGCCACGTAGGGGGCGCCCTTCAGGCGGCCTTCGATCTTGAGCGAGCGGACGCCCAACGCGGCGAGCCTGGGCACGAGGTCGCTGGCCTCGAGGTCTTCGGGCGAGAGCAAAAACGCGTCTTCGCCGGTGTCGACGAGGGCGCCGTCGACGACGAGCTCGTAGGGGAGCCTGCACGCTTGCGCGCACGCGCCGCGGTTGGCGCTGCGGCCGCCGATGGCCTCGCTGGTCAGGCACTGGCCCGAGTAGGCGACGCAGAGCGCGCCGTGCACGAACACCTCGAGTTCGACGTCGGTCTCTTTGCGGATGGCGTCGATCTCGTCGAGCGAGAGCTCGCGGGCGAGGACGACGCGGCGGGCGCCCATCTCGCGGGCGAACTCGACGGAGGACGCGTCGGTGCAAGTCATCTGCGTGCTGGCGTGCACGGGCATCGTGGGGGCGAGCTCGCGCACGAGCCGGGCCACGCCGAGGTCTTGGACGATCACGGCGTCGACGCCCGCTGCGGCGCAGGCGCGAACGGCGCGCTCGATCGCTGGGATTTCGCTGTCGAACACGAGGGTGTTGAGCGTGACGTACGCGCGCACTCCGCGCTTGTGCAGCGAGTGGACGGTGTCCGAGAGCGAGGCCTCGTCGAAGTTGCTGGCGCGGGCGCGGGCGTTGAACTGCTGCAGGCCGAAGTACACCGCGTCGGCGCCGGCGAGCACGGCGGCTTCGAGCGCGGCGGCGTCGCCGGCGGGAGAGAGGACCTCGGGGCGCGGCGAGTCTTGATTCTCTGGGCTTGTATTCATTGATGCTCATCGCCCGCGCGCTCGACGCGCGAGGGAGAGGGGTGTTGTAGCAAGTTCCGAGGGGGTCGCTGGGCAGAGTGTGGGCTGAAGGGCTCGCTCGTCGGGCGCGAGTTCGACTACTTTCGCGCGATGCGTCGGCGGGATCAGCGAAGAGCGACCCTTGCGGTGTTGATGTGCGGCCTGGTCGCGGGATGCGCGACGACGCGCGTACGCCCAGCGGTCGCGCGCGCGAGTGTTTCGAGCGTCCCGCGCGCGGCGACGATCGCGGCGCCGACGCAGCCCGCCGTGACGACTCCAGCGCCTCCTCCCTCGCCGTTCGCGGACTTGCCCGGCTGGAGCGACGACACGATGGCCGAAGTGCTTCCCGCCTGGCGACGCACCTGCGACCGCCTCGCGCGCGCCCCGAGCGATCGCCCCGTCGGCCGCGCCCGCCCGCTCGGAACCGTGGCCGACTGGCGCGCGACGTGCGACGCGCTCCCGAGTGCAGACGCCGACCACGCGAGCGTTCGACGCTACTTCGAAGAGCGCTTCACCCCATCGCTGGTCACCTTCGAGGGAGGATCCACCGGGCTCTTCACGGGCTACTACGAGCCCGAGCTGCGCGGCGCGCGGCGGCGGCACGGGCGCTTCACGGTCCCCCTCTACGAGCGGCCTCGGGACCTCGCGGACGGACATCGCATCGTGCGCGGTCGACGCCGACGGTACTGGACCCGCGCGCAGATCGCCGCGGGCGCGCTGCGCCGAACCGCGCGACCCATCGTGTGGGTCGACGACGCGGTGGACGCGTTCTTCCTCGAGATCCAGGGCAGCGGCAGGGTCGTCCTCGAGGACGGCACCACGATTCAACTCAACTACTCGGCCAGCAACGGACACCCTTACGTCGCGCTCGGCCGAGTGCTCATCGACCGCGGCGCCATCGAGCGCAGCGCGGTCTCGCTGCAGAGCATCCGCGCGTGGCTCCTCGCGCACCCGCGCGAAGCGCAGTCGGTGATGAACAACAACCCTTCGTACGTGTTCTTTCGAGAGAGCAACGACGGCGGCTCGCACGGAGCCGAAGGCGTCGTGCTCACCCCTGGGCGCAGCATGGCGGTGGACCCGCAGTTCGTGGCGCTGGGCGTTCCGCTGTACCTCGACGTGGCCGCGCTCGAAGGGGTGGGTCCCATCCGAAGGCTCGTCGTCGCGCAAGACACGGGAGGAGCGATCCGCGGGGCGATTCGCGGCGATTTGTTCTGGGGGCCGGGCCCCGACGCCTACGATCGCGCTGGTCGCATGCGCCAGAGCGGACGGTACTGGATGCTCGTCCCGCGTTCGGTCGCGCAGCGCGCCGCGCCCTGAGACCTCTGCGCTCGCCGCGACGGGCAGCACGCTCGCGCCATGCTCGGGTGGGAAGGTAGGCTCGCGCGATGCTCGCGCAGCGGCCGCTGTTTCACGTGCGCACGATCCCCACCGAGCCGAGGATCGGTCAGCCCCTCTCGGTGGTCGTGACCGTCGAGTGCCTCTCCGACCTCAACGCCGACCAGCTCAACCTCCGCCTCGCAGCGACCGAGCGCCGCGCGGACCAGTTCGCGAGCAAGCTCATCGGCCCCAAGCTCGTTCACTTCTCCGCAGAGCGGTCGTTCGCGTGCGACATCCTGTACAAGGGCCGCTCGACGTTCACGCTCGAGTGCGAGCTCCCGCCGGACGCGCCGCCCAGCTTTCGCAGCGCGCGTACGGTGGTCGAGTGGGAGCTCGGCGTCCACGTCTCGGTCGACTGGGACGTCGACGTGCGCGAATCGGTGCCCCTGACGGTCCTCGCGCCGCTCGACACCGAGCCGCTCAGCGAACCCAAGTACGTCGCCTTCGCCGCAAAGGACGGCGCGCCGCTGATCGAGTGCGCGCTCGCGCCGAGCACGCTCGCCGCAGGTGAGCTGTTCGAGCTGCGGTTCGCGGTGTCGCAGCTCGGCACGAACCACGTTCTGCAAGTGGATTTGCAGCTCGTCAGCGAGGAGCACAGCGCCCGGGCCGAGCAGCCGATCGTCACAGAGCTGCAGCACTGGTGCCTGCATCGAGGGCGGCTCGAAGACGGCGCGACGATCTCGCGCGAGCTGCGCGTGCCCGAGGGCGTGCAGCGGTCGTTCGAAGAGGCCTCGACGCAGCTCCATCACAAGCTGGTCCTGAGGGTGCTGCCCGAAGAAGGCGACGCGTGGGCGCGAGAGATTGCGTGTCCGATCGTCACGCGCAACGACCCGCCATCGCTCGCGCGAGCGATGGACGTGATCGGCAGCGAGCGGCTCGCAGCGGTTTGGAAGCGCATCGCGCTCGAAGCGACCCGTCGAGACCCGCAAGGAGCGCAGGTCGACCGAGCGGCGCAGCGCGCGCGCTTCTCGCAGGGCGGCCTCGACGTGAGCATCGAGCAGCGCGCGCACGAAGCGCTCGGCGAGGCGACGGCGATCGAGCTGCGCTACCCGTCGCTGGGCCTGGCGTTGACGCTCGACGGCCGCCACTGGCTGCATCGCGCGAAGGGTGAAGAGCTGTTCGAAGCGGCGTTTGTCCGCAAATTTCGCTGCGCGCTCCGCGAGCCGAGCCAGTGCAGAGACGCGTTTACCGCCCGGCTACAGCGAGCCATCGCGCTCTTCGACGACGCTGCGATGGACGACGAGCGGCTGGTGCTCTGGTGCTCGGCGCAGTCCATGGCGCTCTCGGCGGTCGCGCAGCGCTTCGACGCGCTCGACGACGTCGTCGATGAGCTCTCGCGCTTCGAAGAGAGAGTGCATCCGCCCGCGCGGTTCGAAGCGATCGCAGCGCAGCAGCGAGCGTTCGCGGCGGAGCGCGGCGCGAGGCTGCGGCCAGGAGACCTCGGGATCGAGCGCTGGTCTGTGCGCGGCCTCGTCGTGACGATCGAGTACGAGTTCGACGGCGAGCTCCCCACAGCGACCGTCGTGCGAGCGCAGGGACCGACGATCGACGACGCGATGGCGGCGCAGCTGCAGGCCCGATACATCAATCGACTGGCGCTCGAAGACGGCGCCGCGGCGCTGTCTCTGCCGAACGTGCGCCCAGCGGCGGAGGTCGAGCAGACGGCGCTCGCGCTCGTGCAAGCGATGGTCGAGCTTCACGAGCGCGAGCGCGGCGCGTACCGATGAGCGCTCAGCGCGCGCGCTCGACGACGACCGCGGTGGCGTTGCCGTAGAAGCCCGTCGAGAGCACGAGCAAGCGCTTCGCGTCCGTGGGCCAGGCGGCGCTGTCGTGCGCTGCCGGGGCGATCTGCTTGTCGAGCGCGACGTACGCGGTCCCGAGCGCGAACGCGCCTCCCGCGCCGAGGGTCTCGCCGAAGGCGCGCTTGGCGAGGGCGCGGGGCCTCGGAGCGTCGAAGATCTTGGCGAGCGCGCTCTGCTCGGCGCGGTCGTACGCAGCGTAGCCGTTGGACGCCGAGACGACGGCGTCGATGTCGTTCGCAGAGAGGTTGGCGTCTGCGAGGGCGAGGCGCACCGCGCGCTCGATGGCCTCGGCCGAGAGGTTGATGATCATCACCTCGCTCGGCGGCGGCTCGAACGAGGTCCCGAAGCCCGTGATGCGAACGTTGCACGAGGCGCCGCGGGCACGGGCGGACTCTTCGCGCTCGACCGTCAGCAGGACGGCGCCTTCGCCGAGGCGCATTCCACGGGATCGATCAGGGTCACCGGGCGCGAAGGGCTGCCCTTCGGTGGCCATCGCTTCGAGCCGCTCGAACGCCAGGTAGAGCGCCTCGTGCATGGCCTCTGCGCCGCCGATGACGATCACGTCGGCGCGGTCGGTCGAGAGAAAGGTCTCGGCGACGAGGACCGAGTCGAGGGCGCCGCAGTTTCCGTTGCACACGGTGGCGTTGACCGCGCGGAGGTCCTCCCAAATCGAGACGTACCCGAGCGCCGCGTTGATCACGGTGTTGGGAAACTTCGCCGGGTTGAGGTACCGCGGGCTCTCGAGCAGCGCGACGCGGTGCAGCTCGACCATGGACTCGAGCGAGCCGTACGCGGTCGAAGCGCACACACCGGCGCGGCGCCCGTCGGCGCCTTCGGTCCATTTGCCTTCGCGCTTGAGGCCGGCGTCTTCGAGGGCGTTGCGCGCGGCGACGAGAAAGAACCGCGTGAGCCGGTCGAGGTTGCGCAGGCCCTTGTCGCCGAGGACGGGCGCGGGGTCGAAGTCCGTCGCTTCGAGCACGCGGGCGCCGGGCCACTTGCTCTCGTCGAAGAGCGTCGGGGCGCGAAACTGCCCTACTTCGCGCTCGCGCGTCGCGCCTTCGAAAGCAGCGCGGCCGACGAGCCCTTGCGCGACCGCGCCCAGGCCAGTGATCACCAACGGAGTCATGGTCGACCTTTCGTGAAGCGCGCGCTCAGCGGAGGCACGGCGCGTCTGCGGGGATTTTTTCAGGCCGCGCGAAGATCACGGCCGCGTCGTACCCGCCGAACGCGAGCGAGTTGTTGAGCACGACCGAGCTGGCGCCGCGGCGCGCTTCGTTGGCGACCACCGCGAGGTCGCACTCGGGGTCGCGCTGCGTGTAGTTCATCGTCGGCGGGTACCAGCCCTCGCGGACGGTCTCGATGCACGATGCAGCTTCGAGCGCGCTGGCGGCGCCCATGCAGTGGCCGATCATGCTCTTGATCGAGCTCACAGGGACGCGACGCGAGCCGAACACTTCGTTGAGGCAGCGCGCTTCGACGGCGTCGTTGGCCTTGGTGGCGGTGCCGTGCGCGTTGATGAAGTCCACGTCGTCGGCGTTGAAGCCCGAGTCGGCGATGGCCTTGCGCAGCGCGTGCAGCGTGCCTTCGCCGTCGGGGTGCGGACGCGTGATGTGAAACGCGTCGCAGGCGATGCCCCAGCCGCCCACTTCGGCCAGCGGCGTTGCGCCGCGACGGATCGCGTGCGCTTCGCTCTCGAGCACGAAGATCGCAGCGCCCTCGCCGACGATGAGCCCCTGGCGCTCGAGGTCGAAGGGCTGACAACGATCGGGCGCGACGGCGCCGAGGCGCACGAAGCCCGAGAACTGCACCTGCCCGATGATCTCGGACGCGCCGGTGATCACCACGTCTGCGCGTCCGCGGCGGATGAGGTCGGCGCCGAAGCCGATCGCGTAGTTGCCTGCAGCGCATGCGGCCGGGAGCGTGAGGACCATGCCGCGGGCGCCGACGGCGCGGGCGACGTGGATGGGCAGGAGGGTCGTTCCGTAGCGGGAGACCTCGACGTCGCTGACGCCGTTGGGGCCCGAGGCGACCCACGCGCGGTCGAGCTTCTCGATGAGCGCGACCTCGCCCATGGTGGTGCCGAGCACGACCGCGGTGCGCTCTCCTTGGATCGCGTCCTGCGCGAGCTTCGCGTCTTCGAGCGCCATGCGCGCGCCGGCGATGCAGAACGCCGAGCAGCGCCCGGTGCGCCGCGCCTCTGCGGCGGTGAGCCAGTCGCGCGCGCGAAAGTCCTTCACTTCAGCGGCGAAATCGCGGCCGATCGCGCTGGTATCGAAGCCCGAGACCTTCGTCACGCCCGAGCGACCTTCGACGAGCGCGCGCTGAAACGCCTCTCGCCCGTAGCCGAGCGAGCTCACGACCCCCGCGCCTGTCACGAACACACGACTGCCCATATGACAGCCCGGATGGTGCAGTCCCTCGGCCATTGATGCAACGCGGCGAGTTCACGAAAGTGCCATAAATTCCAATGCGAAACGCGTGTCGCGGTGCGCACTCGGCTTCGCACCCCCGCGCTTCGTGACGCGCTCCTTGACACTCTGCGGACGCGCACGGTACCGACACGCAGTTTCTGGATCCGAGAAGAGAGAGAGCGCGATGGCGACGAACGAGCAGTTGATTTCAACGTTTCACAAGATCGCTTCCGAAGTGTGCGAGCGCGACCTGCCCAAGCTCGAGGGAAGCACCGTGATCTCGGACCTCGGCCTCGATTCGTTGCAGGTCCTCGAGATCGTCGGAGCCATGGAGCGCGAGTTCAAGGTTCAGATTCCGGACGACCAGCTCGTCGGCATCCAGACCGTCGCCGACCTCGTCGGGCTGATCAACCGCCGCCTCACCTGAGCGCGAAAGGGCACCGCAGTCATGGCTGACACCGAAAAGCTCCTCGGCGAGCTGCGCGCGATCTTCACGGAGATCACCGAGATCGACGAGATCCCGTCGAACAAGTCCCTCAAGGACCTCGGCGTCGACTCGATGATGGCCCTCGAGATCGTGACCGCGATCGAGAAGAAGTACGCGATCAAGATCGAAGAGAGCGAGCTCAACGAGGTCGCCACGCTCGACAAGGCCGCGGCGCTCGTCGCAAAGAAGCTCGGCTGACCGTCGCCGCGCGAGCGATCGGCAAGGCAGCGCAGGCACCGTGAACCTTCACTCGCACAAGCTGCACGCGCCGATCGACGGACGCCCGCTGTACGTCCACCGCCAGCGCGTCGCCTACGTCGACACCGACGCGGCGCAGGTGGTTCATCACAGCACGTACCTGCGGTACTTCGAGGTCGCGCGCATCGAGTTCATGCGCAACAACGGCTTCGACTACGCGGCGTGGGTCAAGCGCGAGAGCCTCGGGCTTCCCGTGGCCGAAAACTGGGTGAAGTATCGCTCGCCGGCGCGCTTCGACGAAGTGCTCGAGATCGACACGTGGGTCGCGCACGGCTCGCGCGCGTATCTGCGCTTCGAGTACCACGTGCGGCGGGACGGAGCGCTGCTGACCGAGGGCTACACGATCAGCCCGTGCACGACGCTCGAGGGGGCGGTGAGGCGCGTCCCGATCGAGCTGTTGAAGGCGTGCTTGGGCGCGACGTTCGACGAGGGGTCGCTGTGAACGCGCGCCTCGTGCGCGCTCGCGAAGGGTCGCTCATCGAGGCCGCAGCGCTCAGCGAAGCCCTGCTCGACCGCGTCGAAGCAGAAGGGGGCGCGTGGGCTGGGACCATCCTCGCGCGCGGCCCCGCGGTGCTGCTCGGCCGCGGCCAGCGGGCCGAACGCGTGCTCGACCGCGCGGCGTGCGACCGCAGCGCCGTCGCCGTCCACCGCCGCCACACCACCGGAACACACGTTTTCATCGGCCCCACCGGCGCCGCGGCGCTGTGCGTGGCGCTCCCGTCGCTCTCGGCGCTGATGCCCGACGCGCGCCCCTCGACCGCGCTCAACCGCAACGTGCGCGGCTGGCTCAACGCGCTCACCGCCCACGGCGCGCTCGCGCACTATTTCGGCCGCGAGTGGCTCTCGATCGCGAAGCGTCCCGGCGCGGTGCTGGCGCTCAGCGAGCGGGCGAGCGGCGCGTTTGCGCTCGAGCTCTGGATCGGCCTCGAAGAGAGCGTCGAAGCGCCGAGCGAGCTGCTCACCGAGCGCGAGCGCGGGACCGATCGCTGGCAGTCCAAGCGCCCTGCGTCGTGGGCAGAGAGCACGGGGCAGCGCGCGGTCGAGCCTGCGCTCTTCGATCGGGTGCAGCGTCGCGCGCTCGAGCGAGACGGGGTGGCTGTGACCGAGCACCAAGGGGCGATCGAGCTCGACCGCGCGGCGCTCGCGGTGACGATCGGCGACGAGCGCTGGCGCTGGGCCGAGCCGACGCCGTGCGCGATCGGGTGGATCGACGCGGCGTTGACCGCAGAAAACACTGTGTGGGTGGGCGGCGATCCGCTGATGGGCGACCGCGAACGAGCGGACGTTTGCGAGGCGCTCGCGGACCCTTCGCGCACCGCGAGCACGGTGGCCGAGCGCGTCGCCGAAGCGCTGGTGTTCGGCGCGGACGCAGAAGCGTGGGGACGGTGCGGCGCGGCGCTGGACGTCGTTGTACGCTCTCGTTCGTTGTGAATCGAACATCCTTTCTTCGCTCGATGGGTTCGCTCGCGATCGCGCTGTGGGTCAGCGGTTGTCCTGCGCCGACGGGGCGGCGTCGCGGGCCGCTCGACACTGACGCGGGCGCGTGCAGCCAGCTCACGCAGCGGCCGGTCAGCGGCGAGGCGTGCACGAGCGTTGGTGCATCGTGTGACTTCGAAGCTCCGTGCCCTACGCGCTTCGGCCAAGAGAACTTCGTGCAGACCGAGCGCTGCTCTTGCATCGGCGGCCGATGGAGCTGCGCCGCGGTGGACGCGTGCTTCGAGCGCCTGCCCGACGGCGGAATCTCGTGCCCGCTCACGGACGACCCGTCCTCGCTCACGTTCGCGTGCGGCGAGCAGTATCGCGGAAGGACCTGTCAGCTCCCGCTCTTTACGTGCCCCGATCGATCGCGGCCCGAGCTGAGCTGCACGTGCGACGGCAACCTCTGGCAGTGCGAGCCCGTGACGTGTCGCTCGGTGATGCCCGACGCGGGCGTGACGGGACGCGCGGGCGAGCCGTGCCGGGACGACTCGCAGTGCGGCGGACTGTCGTGCGACACGAGCTCGGTGGCGGGCGGGCACTGCACGGGCTCGTGCATGAACACCGCGCAGCAGTCGGTCGAACAGATGCAGTGCGGCGGCGCAGGGACCACGTGCTTGTCGACGAGCGACGTGGACGCGCTGTGCGTGCGCTCGTGCCGCGCGGGCGGAGGCGCGAGCGGGTGCAGGCAGGGCTTCGTGTGCACGGGGCTGTGGTTTGCGCAGAGCTCGGGCGAGCCGGATCGCACGGGGTGCTTTCCGTTCTGCACGACCAACGCGGACTGCGCGGCGGGGATCGAGTGCAACCCGCGCACGGGCCGCTGCGGCGAGATGCCCGAGAACCCCATGGCCCTCGCCGACGGAATGCCTTGCACGCTGTCGGACCCCAACCCGTGCCGCGGCACATGTTTTCAAGTCAGCGAGAGCGGCTCGACTGGTGTGTGCGGCTCGTTCATCAACGTCGAGCGCGGCGCGTCGTGCTTGGACGGGATGGGCGTCGAGCCGCTCGCGCCGGGCGGGGACAACTTCGGGCTGTGCATCTTTCGGCGCTGCGACGAGAGCATCTGCTGCCCGCGCGGCCTCGTGTGCGAGGACAACGGCGGCGGCGGCGGCGGCTTCTGCACGGTGGACGACCCGGGGACGCCGAACACCCCGTGCGCCGCAGCGGACGGCGGGGCGAGTGACGCTGGCGACGCGAGCGCGGACGGCGGCGGCTGAGCGCTACCAGCGCAGCTCGACGCTGACCGGGCAGTGGTCGCTCACGTGCGTGTACTCCGCGGGGGGCGCGGCGCCGGTCCACGGCTCGCACGAGAGCTGCGCGCAGTAACCGTGCAGCCGCGCGGAGCCGGGCACGACCGTTCCGTACGGCGCGAGGACGTGATCGAGCATCGAGGGGTCCCAGCGACGATCGCCGGTTCGGTAGTACTCGCTGCACGCGAGGTCGCCCGTCTCGACGGTCATCCCTGCGCGCGCGGCTTCGGTCTCGATAAACGAGCGCTCGCCCTGCGCGTCGTCGCGCCACCCGGTCGAGTTGGTGTCGCCGAGAAAGAGCACGCGCGCGTGCCCCTCGCGGGCGAGGCGCTCGCGGATCGCCAAGAGCCTGCGCCACTGTTGTCTGCGCTGCTCGACGCGCTCGGGCTCGGAGCGCGCGGCGAGGTGCAGCGCGACCAGCGTCGTGTCGGGCTCGCCAGGCGCGGCGCGCTTGCGCGCGAACGTCGCGGCGAGCGCGGCGCGATCGCCCTCGGTGCACAAGCCGTCCCCGTCCGGCTCCATCGCGGCGAACTCGCGCACGCCCCTCCATTCGACCCGCGAGCGGTCGTACAGAAACGCCACGCGGAGGCCCGAGCGACCGCCGCACTGCGCGGCGGCGAGGCGGTAGTCGCGCCCTCCGACCGAGAGCGCAGCCGCGAGGGACTGGGCGCTCTCGTCGCGGACGAGCTCTTCGAGCGCGAGCACCGCGGGGTCGACGTCGCTCACGACAGCGCGCAGCCGCTCGTGGTCGGTCGGGTCGCGGCCGAAGAAGCGGACGTTGTACGTGGCCACCCGCAGCGTCGCCGGCGGACGGGGCGCAGGATCCGTGCATCGCCGTGCACACAACGCGGCGCCCGCCAAAATCGCCCACATCCACAGCACCCTGCGCAACATCACTCGGGCAGTGGTATGTCCCCGCGTCGTGTCGCGCCAGGACGAGATTCCGGACAAGACCCTCGAGCAGTGGGCGCTCGACTACCTGAGCGCGAGCACGCTCGCCGCGCGGCGGGTGATCGACCCTGCGCCCGAGGCGGTCGAGCGCGAGCCGGTCGCGCGGCCCGAGGTGCGGCCGACGCGCCCTGCCCCGCTGCGCGTGGTGGATCGCGCCGAGCGCGTGGCGTCGCACCCAGAGGCGCTGCGCTCGAAGGAGAAGCGCGCGGCGCTCTTGCACTCGTTTGCGCACCACGAGCTGCAGGCGGCCGAGCTGTTTCTGTGGGCGATCGTGGCGTGGCCCGAGGCGCCGCAGCCGTTTCGGCGGGGCCTCGCGAAGATCGCGACCGACGAGGTGCGGCACTTGGACATGTACCTCTCGCGCGTCGAGGCCCTGGGCTTCGCGTGGGGCGACTGGGAGGTGCGCGACTGGTTCTGGCAGCGGCTGGCGAGCGCGAAGAGCCCTGCGCACTTCGTGGCGACGATGGGGCTCGGCTTCGAGGGGGCCAACCTCGATCACGGCGCGCGCTTCGCGGCGCTGCTCGAGCAAGCGGGCGATCGAGAGAGCGCCGACGCGGTGCGCGTGGTGTCGGACGAAGAGCGCTCGCACGTGGCGTTCGCGGCGCGGTGGTTCGAGCGGTTCACAGGGACGCTCGACGCGGCGGTGTGGCGGGCGCATCTGGTCGAGCCGCTCTCGCCGTTGGTGATGCGCGGACCGACGATGGACCGGGCTTCGCGCGAGCGGGCGTCGATGCCGAGAGAGATCGTCGACGCGATCGAGGCGTACGACCCGAAGGCGGACGCGACGCGAGCGAAGCGATGAAGCGCGCGTGGGTGCTCAACCTCGAGGCCGACGACGAGCGCGCGCGGGCAAAGGGGTGGACGCCGCCGAGGGCGCTGCTCGCGACGATCGACGCGCAGGCGCAGCGGCTGGTGGGGACGCTGGTGACGGGCGACGACGTGGTGATCGCGCGCGGGGACACGCGCACGTTGGGCAGAGAATTCACTGGTGAAGCGTGGTCACCGACGCCGCGTGCGCTGGCAATGATGAAGGCAGCTGGGGTGGTGGTGCCGGAGGTTCCGTCGGGGGAGGTGCTTGATTTCGTGTGCTCGAGGGAGTTCGCGCAAGGGCTGCTCCCGTGCGAGCCGCGAGAGCGAATGGTGACCTCGGTCGAGGATGATGGCGGTGAGGATGGGCCCACGCGGGTCTCGCTCGCGTACACGTGCGCGGGGCGCGGGCACCGGCTGTGCGAGACGGCCGAGCAGCGACGAGAGGCGATCGCGCGCGCGCTTTCGAAGCACAGGCGCGTCTTCGTCGCCGAGCGCGTCGAGGTGCTCGAGGACTTCGCGCTGCACGGTTGGGTGGAGCGTGATCGCAGCGCGCGGCTCGGACAGCCAACGGCGCAGCGGGTGGACCCGCGCACGAATGCGTGGAGAGAGAGCAGCGCGGACGCAGCTCTCAGCGAGCGAGAGCGGGACGCCCTCTTCGAGCACGGGAGGGACGCGGCCGAAGCGCTCGGGCGCGCGGGCTACTGGGGACCGTTCGGGATCGACGCGTTTCGCTATCGCGCGAGGGACGGGTCGGTTCGGTTCTGCCCGCGGTGCGAGCTCAACGCGCGCTACACGATGGCGTGGGCCATCGGGATGGGTCGCGGTTGATTCGTTCTCGCGTCGAGAGAGATCGCGTCGCCCACCAGTCCTACTTGGGGCATCGGTAGCCTCACAGGCTGGCCGGCCGCCGGTGATCATGACGACCGTCACCACCTGCGGACCCGCGCAGTTGGCTCAGCGGTGACGGTCGTCATGATCACCGGCGGCCGAAGCCAGCCAAGAACAGGTTACCCTGCGGTGAGTGACGCCCGAAACCGTCCCACCCGACGCGACGTCGGGCGTGTGCTCGAGGCACGAAGGCTGAGCGATGCGATCCCTCTCGACGAGAGAACGTGTCGAGAGTGAAGCACACGCGAAGAGGGGCTGTCGACGGGACGGACGCAGCTGAGCGGAGCTGACTGGGGACGGTGTTCAATCGTTCACGAGTCCTCGATAACCCGCCGAGATCACTTTGCGCAGTCCCTCGTTGCCAGCGCGCGCTGGCGCGTTCGTGAACGATCGAACACCGTCCCCGCGCGAGTGACCGCGAGAGTTCGTGAACGATTGAACACCGTCCCCGGCTCTCGATCACCGGTCGCGCAGCGCGCTGATCACCGTGTTGGTGTTGCCGCCGTATGGCTCGAGCTGCACCGGGACGGCCACGACGAGCACGACGACGAGCGTCGCTGCCGCGCCCACGCCAATGGCGGTCCAGAACCACGGGCTCGCGGTGAGCGGCGTCGCGGGGCGTCGAGAGAGCGCGAGGTCGAGCGTCAGCGACTGGCCGAGCCGCACGTCCACCGAGCGATCGAGCGGAAGGTAGCCCTCCGCGCGAAGGCTCAGCGTGTGCGAGCCGGGGGCCACGTCGAACGTGCGGACGTCGCCGCGGTGCGTTCCGTCGAGCGAGACGCGCGCGGTGGTGGGCGTGACGGTGAGGTTGATCCGCGTCGGCATCGGGCGAAGCACGACCGCGCGCGCCTGCTGTTGCCCAGGCAAAAAGCTGATCGAAAACGATTGCTCTTCGTGTCCTTCGGCCGTGATCCGAACGGTGTGCGAGCCGGGGTCGAGCTGCAGCGCGCGCTCGGCGCCTGCGCCTTCGACGAGCGTTCCGTCCACGAAGACCCGCGCGTCCGCGACGTTGGTCGAGAGCGCAAACGACACGCGCGCCGCTCGAGCGTCGACGAGCAATCGCTGCGCCTCGGCGCGCTCCGTCGCGTTTTGCCGTGCGTCCGAGATGCGCACGAAGTCCTCGAGCGTCTCGATCGCCTCAGCCATGCGACCGAGTCGAACCAGCACGCTCCCGATGTTGAACACCGTGCTCGGGCGCGCGGCGATCGCGCGGGATCGACGAAAGTACTCGAGCGCCTCGCCCCAGCGCTCTTGTTCGACCAGGCGAATTCCGCTCTGAAAGAGCGATCGCGCCTCGGCGACCTGCGCGGGCGAAGGCGCCGAGCTGACGGCCTGCGCGTGACAAAGCGAAGCCGCGCTGAGCGCGCTCGTCGCGACGAGCGAAGCGAGCGCCAACGAGCCGATGCGATTGCTGACGATCCTCATTCGAATGCCTCGTTCGACGCGCCCGAGCCCAACATCCCGAGCCCAACGGGAACAGCGCTGCCGAAGCCCGCGCTCCATCCCGCCGCGCCGCTCAGCAGCTGCACGAAGCCGCCGTAGCCGTACGCGTTGACGAAGGACGTGTTCACCGCGAAGTCCCCCCGGCCGTCGCCGTTGAGATCGCCCGGAGCGATCGCGTATTGACCGACGCCGCGAACAGCGCCGAGGTCGATCGCGGTCATCGAAGGAGCGAGCGTGATGGCCGCGCCTGCCGTCGAGACATACACGCGTGGGCTGAACACGAAGTTCGGGCTCGTCCCCGTGCGCTCGACGATCACGAGCTCTGCAGCGTCGTCTCCAGTGCTTTCTCCCGCGCGGATCGCGCCCAGAAACGTCGCGCCCGCCGCGCTGCCGAGGGTCCACCCTGCGGTCATCGCGAGCGTCGACGTGCTGTCACCGGCGAAGACCGCGGCCTGCGACGGCGCTGCGTTTCCTGTGGCGATCGACGTGAGGTACGCGAGGTCCGAGCGGCCGTCGCCGTTGATGTCCGCCGCGCTCACCGTCGAGAGCGTCGCGAGCCTGCCCGCCATCGGCGCAGCGCGCGTGATGCTCGTCGCGTCGAGCCCCATCGCGCTGCCTCTGCGCACGGTCACGCCGCCCGTGCCGCGGCGAGCCATCGCGAGGTCGTGATAGCCGTCGCCGTCGAAGTCCGCTCCGCCGCCGACGACGTCGAGCCCGAGCTGCTCGCCGCTGGCACCGTCGACGCTCGCCGCGGGCGCCATCGTGAGCCCCGTCGCCGAGCCGAGGTACACGCGCACGCCGCCCGCGGTGGTCGAGGCGGTGATTCCCTTCAGCGAAACCGCGACGTCCGCGAATCCATCGCGGTTGATGTCCCCGATGATGCGAACGCGAATGCCAAACTCCACGGTGCCCGCGGGGCTCGCGACCGTGCTCGACCCGCCCGCGCCGAAATCGAGCCCGCCCGGGCTGCCGTAGCGCACGGTGAGCGTCCCTGCCCCATTCATGGTCACGGCGCTGTAGATCATGTCGCCGAAGCCATCACCGTTGATGTCCCCAGAGCCCGTGAGCTCCGTCGTTCCGTCGGTGGGCGCGTTGTAGCTCCACGTCGCCTGCGACCGGAGGCACAGCCCCGAAGGCCCGCCGTGAAACACAGCGCCGCCAAGCGTCGTGCGAAGGCCGCTGTTCGTGACGGCGATGTACCCGACGTCCGCGAAGCCATCACCGTTGAAGTCGGTCTGCGCTTGAAAACTGGTGTCTGTACCCAAGTCCGCGTGCGGCGTGACGAAGTACCAGACCGGGCTCGACGGGCCGCTCACCGTTCCCGCGGTCAACGGAAGGACGCGCCAGAACACCACGCGGCCGGCAGGCAGCGCGGCCGCCGGGCGATCGGCGTCGAGCGCGCTGTCGAAGCGAGCGATGTTGCGGGCGCACGCGCGGTCTTCGCAGAGCTCGACGCGAGCGCCATCAGCTCCCGCGGGGCGCGTCCAGCGAAGCGTCGGCCGCAGCGACGTGACGTGACCGAGCGAGAGCGGCGCGACGAGCCGCGGCGCTGTGGCGGGGATCGTCACGCGCATTCCGTTGGCGCCCATCGGATAGGCGCACGTGCTCGGAATAGGCAGATAGCTCGGGCCGCTGTCGGTCCGCGCGTCCACGGCCGCTTCGGCGACGGCGTCGGGACGAGCGTCGAGGGCGCTGTCGCGCGCGGTCGCGTCGGGCACGAACGCTCCTCCCTCGACGAACGGAAGCGCGAATCCCCCGTCGAACTCGCCGCCGTCCGCGCGTGGCGAGAGCGGCGCGAGCTGCTCGGTGAGCACTTCGTCGTCGACGCACACCGGCGCGTCGCCGCGGCACGTCGTGCCCGTCGGGCACTCGAGCCCGCGGCAGACGTTGGGCAAATACAGCGGCAATCGCAGCGAGGCGTCCGACAGAAATCCGGTCAGCGCGCTGCGCTGCACGAGCACCGCGCCGCTCGCGTCCCTCGCCTGCGCGATGATCCGCACCCTGCGCCGCGCGTCGCGATTGAGCGGGACCACCCCAAACGAGAGCGGAATCGCGAAGGGCCCCGACGGGCTCAGCTCGAAGTCCGACTCGCGCAGCGCCACGCCCTCTGGGCTCTGCACGATGATGTGAACGTTGGAGAGCCCGTCGCGCGCGGTGAGGTTCGTGTCGACCACGACCACGAGCTGCGTCGTCGCGATCTGGCGACAGCCGCTCGCGCCCGACGCGAGCGCGCCGAGCGAAACCAGAGGCACGAGGGAGGATAGGTAACCAGACAAACGTCGCACAGGTGTTGGCCGTTTGTCTTCAATCCGCGTGCCGACGATCGAGGATCACCAACCCATCACGCGCACACGACCGCCCTGCGCGCTGGTGGCGGCGGTCGCGGTGGTCGCGGTGCTGCCGCCAGAGGCGCTGGTCGCGCTCGTCGTGCGCTCGGGTCGAGTCGCGGTGACTCGCGTCGAAGCAGTGTTGCTCTGCACACGCGCGCGGGTCGTGGGAGCGGTGTTCGGCGGCACCACAACGGCGGCGACGCCCGAGTCTGCCACGCTCGGCGGCGGCTCGATGTGCGCGGCGGTGTTGCTCGGCGGCGTTGGCCGAGCGTTGGGCAGCGCGGCGCTCGATAGAGCTTCGGGCGTGCGCTGTGGCTGCGCGGCAGGGGCGCGGCGCGCGCTTCCGACGGCCACGAGGCCGACGACAGCGGCGAGCCCCAACGCCGAGGCTCCGACGAGCCACGCGGGCCGACTGCGCCTGCGCGGCTGCTCGACGCCGGCGAGCGTCTCGTGCACGCGGGCCGGCGTTGACGCGGGCTCTTGTGGCGCGCTGCGGGCTGCTGGGCGCGCGTCGAGCGTGGGTTGCTCTCGCGGTCCGTCTGCGGAGCGATCGGAGCCAGCGTCGAGGGTGGCCATCATGGCGCGCTCGTCGCGAGCTGCGTCGCTCGGAGCGCTCTCTCGCGGCGCCGCAGGCTCGATGATCGTCTCGCTGCGCGGGATCGCGCGAAACTGCCCCGTGGACTCTGCGGGCGGCGCGAGCGCCCCCTCGGGAAAGCACTGCCGCAGCGCCTCGATGAACTGCTCGACCGTGGCCCAGCGCTTCTCTCGATCGCGCTGCAGCGCTCGCTCGACCACCCGCGCGAGCTGCAGCGGGACGTCCGCAGCGATGTCGCTGAGCTTGAGCGGGTCTCGCGAGAGCAAATGCCCGAGCATTTGCATGGGGCTGTCTGCGCTGTAGGGCAGCCGTCCGCTGAGCGCCTCGAACCACATGACGCCGAGCGACCAGATGTCCGCGCGCGCGTCGGCGTCTGAAGCGTTCGTCGCTTGTTCGGGGGCCATGTACGCGGGCGTCCCGATCGCCTGGCCTGTGCTCGTGGCGCGCATCCCGCCGTCGTCGAGCTTGGCGATGCCGAAATCGAGCAGCTTCGGGACGAGCTCGCCGCTCTCTTCTTCGCGGCAGAGAAAGACGTTTTCGGGCTTGATGTCGCGGTGAATGATCCCGCGCGAGTGCGCGACGCGCAGGGCGTTCATGATGGGCAGCAAGAGCTCTGCGCACGCTTCGGGGCTGAGCTTCTGCTCGCGCTCGAGCCGCGCGCTGAAGGCCTCACCCGCGAGAAACTCGAGCACGAGGTACACAGCGCCGTCGGCCTCGGTGCCCATGTCGAGCACGTCGACGACGTTCTTGTGCTTGAGCGCCGCGGCGGCGCGGGCCTCTCGCAAGAAGCGCTGAACGATCGCTTCGTTCTGCGACAGGTGCGGGTGCAGGAGCTTCACCGCGACGCGGCGACGCGTGAACTCGTGCCGCCCTTCGAACACGACGCCCATCCCGCCCTCGCCGAGCACGCGCGTGAGCCGATACTTCTGCGCGAGAACCGTTCCGATGCGCTCAGCGGTCGTCAGGATGGGCAACGGTCAACACCTTTCCAAACTTCGCACGACTCACAATTGATGCCAACGACGGAGCGCGCAGCGCCGCAGGTGTCCCTGCGAAACGCTGGTCACCACAGCAGCGGATCGCGCGTTGCGCAGCGCACTCGTCCGGTCGCCGCGCAAGTTGCGCAGCGCGCTCCCCGGCGTTGCGCAGCGCAGTTCGCGTCGCCGCAGCCCGTTCGGTGCACGGCGCGGCCGTCACCCGAGGGTCGCTGCGCGAGCCCCCTCAGCGACGCGCTCGTCGCAGAGGCGCGCGAGCGGCGCGAGCGTCGAAGCGTGGCGGCCATAGATGTGCTCGAGCCCTTCGGTCACCGACGAGACGACGCGCACGATCCCGGGCGCGCCGACGAGCGCGAGGATCCCCGTGACGGCGCCGCGGTGAATCGCGGACATGAATCCGGTGCCGAGCACGACGCCGGCCGCGCGGTCGATCTTGCTCTTGGCGCTCGCGGCCTCGACGATCGCGCGACGCACCTCCGCCGAAGGCGGCTTGGACAACGTCGAAGGAAAGATCACCAGCATCTGCACCGCCGCAGCCCCCCGACGCACCAACCGCGCGATCGCCCGCTCGCCTGCGCGAACGTGCTGCGGGTCCGCGTACGACCCCTCGTGCAGCAGCAAGATCACCAGCGTCCCGCAGGTGGCGACCCAGTGGTGCGCGGTGGCCTCTTCGACGTAGGCCGTACAGCCCGGCGCGAGATCGAACGTCTTGCTCATCTATGGCCTCTTGTTGGCGAACGCGATCGTCAGCACGGTCGTCAGCGGCTGCTCGGTGCGGATCGTCACCGTCGCCGTCGGCGCTGCGGTGCGCGCGAGCAGCGCGAGCTCGGGCTCGGAGTAGAAGCGCCGCGTGCTGAGCAGCGCGTCGCGCGTGAAGTGACGGTCCATCGAGAGGCTCGCGAGCAAGGGCAGCGCGAACAGGATCCGCGCGCTGCGGTAGCCGTCGATGATCACCGCGTGCGTAGCGCCGGCGCGCTCGGCTTGGGCGATGAGGACCGCGAGCTTTCCGGGCGAGAAATGGTGCGCGCTTTGGGCCATGAAGACCACGTCGTGCTCGCCCGGCGCGATCGCGTCGAGCGCGAACGCGTCGATCACTCGAAAGCGCGCACGCGACCCGCGCGACCGCGCTCGCTCGTTGGCGCGCGCGACGTACGCCGGAACAACGTCGGACCCGGTCACCTCCATCGGCAGCCCGAGCCGCGAGGCTTCGTCGGCGATCGCGATGGCCATGTTTCCGTCCCCCGAGGCGATCTCGAGCACGCGCACGGTGTCCCCGCCGCGCAGCGCGCGGGCCTCGGCAACAATCGGCTCGAGCGCGCGGCGATAGCGCGGATACGAGCGCAACACGAGGTTCTGCACGTGCAAGAGCCGCACTTGATGCAGCTTCGCGCTCTCGGGATGCTCGGGCCGATCGAGCGATTCGAGCTCGTCGGTGCGAACGCGCTCGTCGAGCCAACAGCTGAGGCGCTCCCACGGCGAGCGCGCGAGCGAGGACCGCCTCGCGCGCAGCGCAGCGACGAGGCGCTCGGCTTCGCGGTCGAGCTCTTCCATCGTCGACCACGCGTCGGCGTTCGCGGCAGGTTCGATCGAGGCGAGCGCGTGTCGATTGAGCGCGAGCTGCTGCAACATCCAGCGCGAGGGTGCCTGCCCAGCATCGAGCCGCACAACGCTCGGCGACGGCCAGCAGGTGGCCGATCTTTGTTCAGCGACCGCGGACGGGCGGTGGCATCACGGGATGAGAGAGCTCGCGAAGGAGATCCAACGCAGCCAGAATGCGAGGAATCTCGTTGAGCCCTGCAGGCATGACCACCCGCAGGGCGCGCTCGGCGCCGACCACGTCGTCGAGCACGGGGACGAGCTCTGCGCCCGCGGCGACCTCGTCCGGCAGTCCTCCGTCGATCGCGTACAAGAGCCCTAACCCATCGCTCGCCGCCACGCGCAGCGCGTGCAGATCACTCGCGCAGAGCATGGGCGTCACGGGGTGCAATCCGCCCGCGCGCAGCGGGAGCGACAGGCCGCGACGCTCGGGTCCGGACCAGAGCAGCAGATCGTGCTCGGCGAGGTCTTCGAGGCACTGCGGCGTTGTGCGGGCGTCGAGGTAGGCAGGGCTCGCGACGAGGCGCTCGGGCACGCGCGTGATGACTTTGGTCACCCACGGTCCCTCCGAGGGAACGTCGCCGAACGTCACGGCCACGTCGATGTCGTGCAGCAGCAGCGCGACGGGGTCTTCTGCGAAGCGCACATCGAGCCGGAGCTCGGGCTGCGCCGCGCGAACGGCGGCCCAGCTGAGCGAGAGCATCTTGGGCGGCAGCCCGACGGGGAGCGCGACGCGGAGCGTTCCGGCGGAGGAGGCAGAGCGAGCGCGGACGAGGGCGACGACCGAGGAGGCTTCGCGGAGGATCTCTCGGCCGCGTTCGGCGAGCAGCGCTCCTGCGCGGGTGGCGGAGGCGCCTTGCTCGCTGCGCACGAGCAGCGGGGCGCCGATGGTGGCCTCGAGCTCGTCGATGCGACGACGCACCGACGCGCGCGAAGAGCGCAGCACCGCGGCGGCTGCGACGAACGAGCCCGACTCGACCACGGCGAGAAACGCACGGAGCGCATCGAGGTCCACGCGTCAGTCGATAACACGGAAGCGAACGCGCGATTCGCCGGGACAATACCGTTCAATTCGTCCGCAGCAGGGACGGTGTTCAATCGTTCACGAACTCGGCCCATCGAGCGGTCGGCGACAGCGTTCGAGCGCTCACGAGCGCGCGGACGGGCGCACCAGCGGGGGACTGCGTAGAGTGTTCTCGGCGGGTTATCTCGGTCTCGTGAACTATTGAACACCGTCCCTGCAGCGCCATGACCAACGCAACCACCCCGATCGCCTCCGTGCTCGAGCAGCTCTTCGACCTCACCATCGCGCTGCGGCCGCACTGGTATCAGCCCGGCGCCCCACGCGAGTGCTGGCTGCTCGTCGACCGCGGTGACGGGTGGCTCATCGTGTGGGACCCCACCGTGCGACGCGTCGAGCACGTCGCTCGCTACGCAGCCGACGCGCTGCGCGAGGTGCTCCCTCGCCTCGCAGGCGCACACGTATTCAACTCGTCCATCGTCCCTCGCACCAGCGCTGACCCAGCGCTGTGCGACCTCGCCCGCGCGTTCGTCGAGCGCCGCGAGCGCACGCTCGACGCCCTGCGCGCAGACCGCAGACGCAGCACGCGCACCGCCGCGCACCCGAAGGCGACGACGCGCTTGTTCTACTCCCCAGACGTGGGGTGGAAGGACGTCGTCCTCGACGCAGCCGGCGCGATCGTGCGCCACACGCCCATCAGCGAAGAGCACGCGCGCAGCGCAGTCGAAGCCGCGCTCTTCGCCGGCGGTGAGCTCGAGCTCGAGCTCGCAGGGACAGAGCTGCTCGACGCCCTCGAGCGCGGCGAGCAGCGATACCTCGCCCTCTGCGCGCACATGCGCGATGGCGCGATCGGCTGGGCCGTGCACGTCGGGCTGTTGGTCGTGGAGGTCGACGGACAGCTGTACAACACAGCGTTCGCGGGGGACGACGCGACGAGCTTCACCGTGTTTCGACCAGAGTATTTGCGAGCAGAAATGCTCACGCGCTCGACGCTCTCCGATCAGCGTCCCGCGCCGGTGAAGCCGCTGAGCACCGCGCAGCACGCGAGCGCGCGAACCCTCGTGGCCAGGCGCTCGATGACGGCCGAGCAGCTCTTCGCGCAGATCGAAGCGGGCGCGCTCTCGATCGCCGGCGGCGGGCCGACCTCCCAAGATCGCTGGTTGATCGCGCGAGCGGGCGACGGCACGTTCGAGCAGCGGTTCGCGACGGGCGAAGTCGAGCCGCGCAGCCGCGACGAGGTCCTCGCGATCCTCGCGCGCCAGAGCTACTCGTCGATGACCTGGCGCTGAGCGAGCGGCGCGCGCTCGTGCGATACACTCGCCCGATGTCTGAAACGACGACGTTGCCCGCAGGACTCGAGGCCCTCTTTCAAGCTCCGTCCCACGATTTGGGCGGGTTTTCTGTGGCCAGAGCGCTCCCGCAGGCGAAGTGCCGCGCGGTGGGCCCCGTGGTGTTCCTCGATCACATGGGGCCGGCGGTGATCGCGCCGGGCGTCGGGTTCGACGTGCGCCCGCACCCCCACATCGGGCTCGCGACGGTGACCTACTTGTTCGAGGGAGAGATCGTCCACCGAGACAGCCTGGGGTTCACGCAGGCGATTCGACCGGGCGCCGTCAACCTCATGATCGCCGGTCATGGAATCACGCACTCCGAGCGCGCTGGAGACGAGCTTCGCGCGAATGGCGGGCGCGTCCACGGCGTGCAGCTCTGGGTCGCGCTCGAGCTCGACCACGAGGAGTGCGAGCCGTCGTTTGTTCACTGCACCGCGGCGTCGATCGAGACGATCGAGCGAGACGGCGCTCGAATTCGTGTGTTGCTCGGCGAGGCGTACGGGCTGCGCTCTGCCGCGCAAGTGTCGTCTCGCGCGCTGCTCGTCGACGTCGAGCTCGCCCCCGACGCGCGCCTCGCGCTGCCCGACTCGGTGCAAGACGTCGCGTTCTTCGTCGTCGACGGAGCAGTGTCCGTCGATGAAATCGTGTGCGCTACGCGCGCGCTCGGCGTCCGCGCCAAAGGAGCGTCGCTCGCCGTGAAGGCCGGCCCCGCGGGCGCGCACCTCGTGCTCGTGGGAGGAGACTACCTCGACGGCCAGCACGACAGGCACCCGCGCTTCATGGAGTGGAACTTCGTCGCCTCGACCCGCGAGCGCATCGAAGAGGCGAAGAAGCGCTGGGTGAATCGCGGGTTTCCGCTCGTCCCTGGAGACGAGCACGAGCGCATTCCGCTGCCGGGCGAGCGCGAAGGCTGAGGGGGTGTGATTGCAGATCGTGCGGCGAGCGAGCGGTACCCCGCGAGCTGCGCTCACGCGGGACACACCACGAGCATGACGTCTCTGTCGAGCGTCGCTTCGCGCGTCGCGCCGCTGCGGTGCCGACGCGAACGCTCAGCGCGTGTAGTCGCACTCGAGCTGGTAGCCGAGCGACGGATCGTTGCGCCACCGCACGGTGTGAGGCCGCGTCTCGCCCGTGTCTGGGTCGTCGCACGCCGGGAGCGCGAGTCGCACGGTCGTCTCGCCCGCGAGCGTGTTGCGAAACGCCAGCGGTGGCAGCGCCGGCTCGCTCGCAAACGTCAGTCGGTGCTCGCCGAACGCGAGGCGCGCTCGCGTGCTCACTACCGGCTGCACGCGCGCGAGCTCGCGTCCGTCGACGAGCACTCGCGCCGTCTCCGCGAGGCGAGAGACGAACGTCACGTCGGGGTTGGCGAGCGCCCAGAGCGGGTACGCGAGCGCGATGGTCGCGAGCGACGAGGCCGCGAAGAGCGTCGACGAGCTCGCGCCGTGCTCCCCTCGGACAAGCGGAGCGTCGCTCGTCAGCGCTTCACGATTCGCCAGCTGCACGCGCATCTCTTCGCCTTCGCACGACAGGACGACCGCGGCGAGCCGCGCGCTTCGACGCGATCGCTCGTGCGCGAGCCACGCGACGATCTGCGCAGCTGCGACCGCGACGATCACCAGCGAAAACCGTGGTGTTCGCGGGACGAACACGGCCACCAGCGCAGCCATCACCCCTGCGAGCGCGAGCAACCGACGCCGTCGCTCTCGCAGCTCTTCGCGGTGCTGCGTCGCAGAGCACTCGGCGCACAGCGCGATGCGACCGGGCCAGTCCGTCGCGCGGGCAGAGTCGCGATGATACGTCTCTGCGAGCGCTGGCTTCGCAGGGCGCGCGCCTCGCGCCGCGCACGCGCAGCACGTGTCGCCTTTGGTCAACGCGCCGACGTGGCACTCGACGATGCGGACCCCTGCGTGTGCGCTCGACGAGCGTTCTGCGGACTGAGCCACGAAGGGGCGTACTGTACAGCGCTCGAACGAGACGCACATCCACGCCCGCGTCGAGAGAACGCGATACGCTCTCGCCGATGGTGGATTCGAGGGACCGCGCCCAGCTGCCGCCCGCCGAGCGTCGCGAGTGGCTCCTCGATCGGCTGGCGGATCTCGTGGCGAAGAGGGGCGTCGAGCCGCTGGTGTCGTGGCCGCTCATCGAGCCGGACACGCGGTTCTTTCCTGACCCATGGAGGCCGACGAGCGACGCGTCGATCGTTCGATTGCTGCGTCGATTGCTCTGGTACGCGGGGCTCGACGAGCTCGACGTCGCGCTCAACGTGGTCGACGAGCCCGATCGCGCGCAGAACCACAGATACCTCGCGCCCCCCGCAGGAAAAGAGACCGTCGCGTGGTACGCGGGCATCGACGACAACCGATGCTTCTTCGGCGTGTATCGAGCGCGGCTCACCTCGGGGGACGCGTTCGTCGCGGCGATGGCGCACGAGGTCGCGCATGTGTACCGGCACGTGAACGCGCTGGAGGTCGCCAATCGCGACGCAGAAGAAGAGCTCACCGATTTGACCACGGTGTTTCTCGGGACCGGCGTCCTCTCGACGAACGCCGCGTATCGCTATCGGTCCGGCGCCGCCGCTGGAGGTCTCGCGCAGGGACACCAGTGGCAACACGAGCGGCTCGGGTACCTCGGCTTCGAGTCGCTCGCGTTCTTGCTCGCCGCGCGCGGCGTCGTCGCGGGGTGGAACAAGCGCGAGCGCCAGCGCGTCGCGTCGCAGCTCGAAGCGACGCAGCGCGAGTCGTTTCTCGCCGCGCTTCGGTACTTCGACGCGCAACAAGAGCCGCTCGTCGATCGCTTGGGTCTGCCGCCACGAAGCAGCTGGCCGCCGGTCGAGTCCGCAGACGACCTCGTGGCGTTCGACGGCGCCGTGATCGAAGACGAGCCTGCCCCGAGCGCGTCCGCGAAGGCTGCTGAGCCCGACGCCGAGCGCGCGGACGTCACGATCGCACGAGAGCTCGTGTCGCCCGCGATCGCTGGAGGCGTGACGGCGGCGCTTTGCGCGGGTCTCGTCGTGGCGTTCGAGAGCCCGTGGCGCGCTGCGCTCTTCGCGCTTCCGCCCCTGGCGTGGACGGTCGCGCGAGGATGGCCCTTCTACCGCTGCGCAAACGGTGACTGCCGCGCGCGGGTCACGATCGCTTCGCGCTGCCCCAAGTGCGACACGCTCGCGCTCAGCGACGAGCACCCGTGGGCGCCGACGAAGCGCGAACCGACGCAAGAGCCGACAGACTAGTGAGCCGAAGGGCGCGGCGACCGACCTCAGGCGCTGCAAACCGCTCACCAAAGCGCGTCAAATGGCTATGACGCAGCGTTGGCATCAAACTTGTCACCCCCGCAATCCAAGCGGCAGAATCACTAAAGCGCTGTAAGCCTGCGTCACAAACCGCTCACCGCGCCGCGCTCGTGAGGGCCATAGCGCAGGTCGAACACGAGCGTCCCCGCGGCGTCGCGACGCGGAACGAGCAGCGCCGTTCGCGAGGGCGTTTGCGCGGCGATCGATCCCACGAGCACCTCGACCGGTCGCTCCTGCTCGTAGCCGAAGTGTGACGACAGGTCCGGGTGACACAGCACCGCGTACCGCTCGGCGCCCGGCTCGCTGGTCGACGTCCACGACCCCACGCGCTCGCGCAAATGCGGAGGCACGAGCGTCACCCCTGCCCCTGCCGGCACGCCGAAGACCCGCGAGAGTCGCCAGCCATCGCCCGCGGACGCCGGACAGCGCGCGAAGCCGACGGCGTCATCGAAGCGCACCGGCGACGGAGGATCAAACGGTGACGCCGCGGGTCGACGACGGGTCACGCGGACGAGCTTCACGTGCTGCGTGAGCGGCGGAAACACAGCGGCGTCTGCTGCGCCGCGATCGAGCTGCTCAGTCGTGACCTCGTAGATCGCGTGGCGTTCGTCGCGCGCCAGGATGCGATGGCTCGCATCGTCGTGCGGGAGCGTCGCGCGGTCAGCGAGCGCGTGGAGCGGCGCGAGCCCGAAGAGCTCGATGGCCTCGCACCGACGACACAAGTACGCGTTGCTGCTGAGCAAGCTCCAGTCGGCGCTCCACGCCGGAGGGGCGACGGACGGGGCGAGCATGGGCGCGTCGCCTTCGACGTTCCATTCGAGCGCGAGCCCTCGGCGAAGCTCGTAGCGGAGCGCGAAGCGATCGACGTAGGTCAATCGAGGGCGCATCGGTCGCAAGGATCGCAGGACGCTCGCGAACCACTCGATGTCTCTGGGCTCGATGCCTCCGTCGCGAACGACCGTGGGCGCGACGCTGTGCGGCGACGGGTCGAGCGCGACCCGTGACTCTCCCCGCACGCGAGCCGCTGCGTGCATGTCGAGCACGCACCGCGTCGCCTCGGGCGCCGTCCGAGCGCAGAGCGAGACCGAGTCGAGGCCGAGGCCGCGCACCAGCGCTTCGGGCACGAGCTCGAACCGCTGCTCGCTTCCCGATCGCTGGACGCAGATCGGAGCCAGCCGCTGACTCCAGCGCGGCTCACGAAGCACAACCACCCTCCGCTCGGCCTCGGTGCGCTCTCGCGACGCAGCGGTGTCGCACTCCTCGGACCACAGGGCGCTCGCGCGCAGCTCGTACCCCACGTCGACCGGCCACTCCCTGCCGATCGTGACGATCCTTGCGCCAGCCACGAACGGGATCACCGCGAGCAGCGCCGCAATCACAGCAGCCGCCATCCAGCGAACGCCCAAGCGCTCGCGCCTCCGCGCGGCCAAGACCCACGCCACGCCCATCGAGAGCCCCGCGAGCGCGATCACCACGCACATCGCCGACCGCTCGGCGCTGGCGTAGGACCACGACGCGACCGCCTCGGTGAGCGTCAGCGCGCCCGCGAGCGCC
Source organism: Myxococcales bacterium (assembly GCA_013298625.1). Classification (GTDB taxonomy): domain Bacteria; phylum Myxococcota_A; class Polyangia; order Polyangiales. The sequence continues at coordinate 51,289 of JAAFIF010000027.1, read as the reverse complement.
GAGGCCGAAGCGACCGCGACGTCGATCGCGCGCAGCCGCTTCGAGCGCACGCGAATGGTGGCGACGCGCACCCGCGCGGGCGCTGCGGACAGCGTCCTCGCGTGCTCGACGGACGGCTCGGTGACGAACACGACGACCGTCAGCGCGTGCGCGTGCTGTTCGAACACCGAACGAGCGACCTCGATGCGATCGGGCGAAGCGCTTCGCGCGTCGCGCACAGCCAACACGCTGACGCCCGAGACGAGCTCGACGACAGCGTCCGGCCGCAGCGCAGAGACGTCGACGATCAGCCCTTCTCCGTCCGCGAGCGCGCAGTCGATCTCTCGAGGCCCCACGCGGTCGATTCGAACGAGGGTCATGGACGTCCGCGCATTGTACGGCCGCGGCCGCGGAGTGCGCGACGCTCAGGGCTGCGCCGGCACGCACGCGCCGGTGGAGAACGGATCGTTCGACAGCCACGCGAACCGCTTCGCGCAGCGGTAGCCAGCGCGGCAGGATGTGTCGTCGTCGCAGCGCTTGTAGCAGTACACGCCGTCGCCTGGCCCATCGCCGTCATCGGGGATCATCACGGCCCCCGCGGGGCACGCGCCCTGCGGGAGCGGCGCGCCTGCGGCGAGCGGCGAGCCCTGGTCGTAGCGCACGAACACCGAGCAATACCCGCCGGCAAACGAACCCCAAGGGCCTTCGCGAAGACACGTGCCGGGACACCCGCGATCGCAGCTCTGACCGACGACGGCTTGGTCGCTGCCGAACGAGCACTCGCTCGTGGCGGTGTTGCAAACCTGCCGCGCGCCGCAGGTGGGGCCGGCGTTGGCGCAGCTGGGGCGACACGCCCGCCGAGCGCCGTCTGTTGCGACGAGCGCGCTGCAGGCCGCGCCGAGGTCCGCGCAGATCGTCTCGTTTTGCGCGCAGCGACGGAGGCAGACGGACTGGGAGCACAGGCCGTTCCACCCGCAGACGGCGTCGGTCTGGCAGGGTTTCGTGCACATTCCGCCAGGGAATCGCCGGTCGCAGATCTCGTTTGCGTTGCAGACATCGTCGCGGTCGCATCGACGAAAGGACACCGTCTGCTGCGCGGGCCGCCCCGCTTCGAAGACCGGAACGACTGGGTTCGCCGCGTCCGCGAGCCAAACGCCTCCGTCCGAGCAGCGGCCCCACACGGTGACGACCTCGGGCTGGCACCCGACCAGCGCGATCGCGACAGCGAGGCTCAACAAGGAACGCATACGATCCTCCCATCGATCACGAGCAAGTCGTACAGCCCGTTGTTGCACGTCGGCCTGCACTCCCATCGACGCGACTCTTCGACGAACGTTGGCGTCGTGCCGTCCCAGCACTTGAGCCGCCCCTCCGGCGCGCACACGCGCTCGTACTGAAAGATCCCGCCAAATTGAATCACGTAGACGCACGGCACGCAGCGCCAGCCCGCGGGGTGCTCGTAGTCGAGCTGCTGCCCTGAAGGACACGAGATCGTCGGCTCGGCCACACAACGAATGGTCCCGTCCGCCAGCTCGACCGCGACTTCGTCGATCGCGCACATCGCAGGCTCGATCGAGCTGAGCAGCATCGAGCGCTCGCTGCCCGGCCAGATCGCGCTGCCGCCGCTGCCCAGCCTGCGATACACGAGCGTCTGCGCCGCCATCGCGCGCGCGCAGTCCTCGTCGACCTCGCCGTCGCAGTCGTTGTCGACGCCGTCGCATCGCTCGACCAGGTCATCGACCTGGCCATTGCAGTCGTTGTCGACGCCGTCGCACACCTCGACGCGCGGCAGCACCTCGCCCACGCAAACCGCGCCGTCTCTCACGAGTCGCACGGGGCCGTCGGGCTCGAACTGCTGCACGCACCGCGCGCTGCCCGCGCGACACGCGCCCACGCCGATCAACGACGGAGCGCCGTGAAAACAAGGCTCGGGCTCGAGCGCGCACTCGAACGACTCGTCCACCAGTCCGTCGCAGTCGTCGTCGAGCCCGTTGCGCTGCTCGGGCGCGGGGAGCTGCGCGCCGACGCACGCGCCCCACGCGGTTCCCGATGGGACTGCTTCGCACGTCGAGGTGCCACGAGCGCACACTCCGACGCCGCCAGTGCGCTCGGGCCCCTCGTAGCAGCGCTGCGTCGCGCCCGCGCGGCAAAGGCACCCGTCGTCGACGACGCCGTCGAGGTCGTCGTCGATCCCGTTGTCGCAGGTCTCGACGCGGGCGAGCGTCACGTCTGCCGCGTCGTCCTCCGCGTAGGCCACATCCACGACCGCGCCCCCCCCGAATCCGGCGCGGCCGTCGCCGCTGAGCACGCTGCCGTCAGCAGGAAGGCAACGCTCGACCACGATGCGCGGCCGACATCCGACGCAAACGAGAACAACCAGCCACACCCACCGGTACATGTTCGACCCTCCCAGATTGATTGACGATAAAATCGTCTCTGATTCATCGATGCCCTGCAAGGCGGCGCACGAAACAATCGACAACACGCTGCCGAATCCGCAGACGAGAATCGATGGGGGCAGCGCATCACCGCTGCCTCACAGTCCGTCGCGCGCACCGCACGCAGCGCGCGTTAAGGTCCCCGCCGCATGCCGCGTCGATACCTCGTCCTGTCGGACCTTCACCTCTGTGACGTCGAAGAGCACGCGGACGGCTGGAAGTCGTTCAAGAGCGCCGCGTACCTCTTCGACGAGGCCCTCGATGCGCTCGTGCGGCGCTTCACCGACGAGACGCCGGCCGGGGTCGAAGCGATCCTCGTGCTCAACGGAGACGTGTTCGACTTCGACCTCGTGACCACGACGCCCGCGTCGCCGCCGTGGCCCGTGAGCCTCGCAGAGAAGGGCCACGGGCTGCACCCGAACGAGCAGAAGTCCGTCTACAAGCTCGAGCAGATGCTCGCGTTTCATCCGGTATTTCTCAGGACGATCGCGCGATTCATCGCCGCGGGACACTCGCTGGTGTACGTCCTCGGCAACCACGACCGCGAGCTGCACTTCGCCGCCGTGCAGCGGGCGTTCGTGCAGGCAGTCGAGCGCGCGGCGGGCGAGCTCGGCGCGACGATCACGGCGGAGTCCCTGCGATTCGAGCCGTGGTTCTTCTATGTCCCCGGCGAGATCTACGTCGAGCACGGGCAGCAGTACGACCAGTACACGTCGTTTCGACACCTGCTCGCGCCGGTGGTCGAACAGGGCGGAGAGCCTCGCCTCGCCCTGCCCATGGGCAACCTCTCGAACCGTCACTTGCTCAATCGCATGGGGTTCTTCAACCCGCACGCGTCGGACTACATCCTCAACATCTACAGCTACGTCGCGCACTGGCTTCGGCACTACGCGCTGACGCGAAGGAGCCTGGTGCTTCCCTGGCTGATCGGCAGCCTCGTGGTGATGCTCGAGATGTTCAACCTCAAGCGATTGCTCCTCGCGCAGAGGCCCTCGGTCGAGGCAGAGCGAGCGGCCATCGCGAAGCGCTACGGACTCTCGCTCTCGATGCTCGATCAGCTCGAAGCGCTGCAGCGGCCGCCGATCACCGCGCGCTTCTTCGGGATCATCCGCGAGCTGTGGCTCGACCGCGTCGCGCTCGCCCTGCTGCTCACCAGCGGAACGCTCGCGCTCGCCCTCGCGCCCGTCCCGCTCTGGGTGAAGCTCATGCTGCCCCTCTCGGTGTTTCCGCTGGTGTATTTCATCTACGAAGAGATCGTGAAGGGCGAGACGATCTTCACCATCGAGCACACGTTTCCCGAGGTCGCGCGCGCCGTCGGCGAGCTGCTCTCGGTCAAGGTCGTGACCTTCGGGCACACGCACAAGCCCAGGCTCATCCCGCTCGATCGCGACCTCGTCTTCGTCGACACCGGGACGTGGGCGCCCATCATGCGCGGCCTCGACGACCGCCGCCTCGTCGCGGGGTATCGCAACTACCTCGTCGCGGACTTCACCGGCCCGTCGCCCACCATTCAGCTTCGCGCCGAGTGAGCGCTCTGTCCGCTACTCGATCTCGACGCCCCACGCGTCGAGCCCGAGGCTCCGCACCCTGCGCGGCGTGCGCCGCTGCGCGCGCTCGAGCAAGAGCGTCCGCACCGCGGGGTCGTCGGCCACCGGCTGCGTGAGCAGCGTGACGGGCCGCTCGACCTCCTCGGTCAGCGCGAACGCCAGCTCTGCGTTGCGCCCGAAGTAATCCAGTCGATCGCCGATCGTCGCCGCCATCATCGTCCCGCGGTGCGCGCTCAGCCGAAGCTTCACGCCCGCCAGCGACGCGCGCTCGGCCATCGCGCGACGCAGCTCGATCGCCGCTTCGACCGCGCACGCAGCGCTCTCGAAGGCCGAGACCGTCCTGCTGCCTACGGTCTTGAGCAGCGCGCCGCCGTTGCGCCCCACGACCTCGTCGATCACCCGCAGGTGCTCGAGCACAGACGCGTACGCCGCTGCGTCGCCGAGCGCGCGAAACAGCGCAGCGCTGTCGTCGATCGCCGTCGAGAGCAACGTCATCGAGGCCACCGAGACCAGCGCGCCCGGCGCCAGCACTTGATCGGCGAACAGCTCGCGAAACGCCCGCATCGAGCTCGCCTTCGCCGCGGTCAACGCCTGCTGCCCGAGCGCCGCGCGCTCGACGCGCACGAGCAGCTCGCGGTCGAGGAGGTTGTCGATCGCCAACGTCTGCGCGCCTTCGGCGACGATCACCGCGCGCTCTTCGTCGCGCTCGCCCAGCGAGAGCTCAGCGCGTCGCAGCGTCGCGCCCTTCTTCACGACCACGTCGACGCCGCGCGCGAGCTGCGCGCTGCGGACGCGATAGCGCCCCGCTCCGAGCGCCAACGACAGCTCGTAGCGCTCGCCCGGACGCAGCCGAAGCTGCGCGATCACGTGCGGCGAGTGCCCTGGGCCTCCGGCGCAGAACGTGCGCGTCTCGACGGCGCGCACCGACGGCGACGGGCGAAACACGAGCTCGATCGACGAAGAAAAATCCAGGTCGAAGTCAATGTTGCACGCCTCGCACTGCCCGTGGCTCCGCACGCTCTCGAGCGACTCGGCGACGCTGGTGGCGATGCGGCACGAGGGGCACACGACGTCCCAGAGCAGCGCGAGCGCGCCCTCTTTGGCCATCGCGAGCATCACCTCGGCGACCCGGTCCCGCGGCAGCTCGAGCGCGTCGGCGACGACGTAGGGCCGCATGCGCGAGGCGTCGTTGTCCGACGCGGCGCGCACGTACTGGCAGAGGGCTTGAACGACGGTCGCGTCGAGCCCCCGCGCGATCAACGACTGCGCGAGCGAGTGCAAGAGCTCGTCGCCGCCGCGCGCGAGCGCGACCTCGGGCTGCAGCGGGTCGACGCCGGCGGCGAGCTGCGCCGATCGACCTCGAGTGAGCAGCGACTCGAGCCGTCGGTACGCGCGGCCGATGGCGCGGCGGTACTTGAAGCCCACTTCGATGGGCGCGGCGAGGTAGCCGATGATGTTGCGCGGGTGCAGCGTGATGGTGTGGCGAACGACGGTCTTGCCCGCGGCGCTCTCGCGCAGCTCGACCTCGGCCGAGTACCACTCGACGGGGCCGCGATCGAACTCGCGAAACACGGCGTGACGGCGGTGCTCGATCCACTCGTAGGGGTGCTCGCGCCAGCGGAGGGAGATGCCGAGGGCGGAGTTGGCGCCGACGCGCTCGCTCACGCCGCGGACCACCGAGCGGAGCTGGTATCGGACCGGGGCGAGGCCCGCGGCGCGGTTCATCTTGTCGGTGTTGGAGACGTAGGGCCAGAGCTCTTCGGGGCTCGCGCAAAGCTCCCACTCGAAGACGAAGCGCCGCGTCCAGCGCTCGCGCGACGGAGGCAGGGCGGGGTGCGCTTGCACGAGCTCGCCTCCGCCCGAGAGCGCGCGCTCGATCGCGTCGAGCATCGATCGCGCGTCGCTGAAGCGCTCGGTCGGGCTCTTGGCCATCGCGCGCTCGACGATGCGAGCGGCGCTCTCGCTCACCGATGGAGCGACCGCGCGCACGTCGGGGACGGGCTCGTTGAGGTGCGCGAGCACGACGTCCATGGGGGTCGCTCCGTCGTACGGGAGCTTGTTCGTGAGCAGCTCGAACAGCGTGGCGCCGAGCGCGTAGACGTCGGTCGCGGGGACCACGTCGAGGTTGCCGCGGCACTGCTCGGGGGCCATGTACGCGGGCGTTCCGAGGATGGTTCCGTGTTGGGTGGCTTGCGTGGCCGAGGTGTCGACCGGCTCGTGTTGCCGCGCGATCCCGAAGTCGCAGACCTTCACGCGTTGCCGCGAGGTGTCGCCGTCGCGCACGGGCTCGTCTGCGCGGACGAACATCAAGTTGTCCGGCTTCAAGTCTCGATGAACGATCCCCACGCGGTGCGGCTCGACCAGCGCCCTGCACGCGTCGGCGATCACCACCAGGGCCGTGCGCTCGTCGAGCGCTCCGCCCGCTTCGAGCGCGGCCGAGACCGAGCAGCCCTCGACGAACTCCATCACGAGATAGTGCCGGTGCTCGTCTTCGTTCATCGCGACGAGGTTGGCGATGTACGGATTGCGAACGGTCGCGAGCGTGCGCGCCTCTCGACGAAATCTCCGCAAAAAGACTGGGTCTCGCGCGACTTCGGGCCGCATCACCTTGATGGCCACCGAGGCCGAGGTCGACAGGTCCATCCCCTCCCAGACCTCTCCCATACCACCCTCGCCCAGCTGCTTGACGAGGTAGTAGCGCCCGAGCTGCGCGCCCTGCGCGAGCTTCGGCGGCGGCGACGCGGGCCGCTCGAAGTCACCTGCCATCGCGAGCGTCCCGTGGCCGTTGCGGCTCTGTCTCCACTCGCGCAGCGCGAGGGTCCACTCGGCCGCCGTCGGCCGCTCATCGGGGTCCTGCGCGAGCGCCTGCGCGAGGATCCCGCGCAGCCCCTCGGTGACCCCGCCCGCGGTCACCCGCGAAGCTTCTTCCGTGGGATCTCCGCCGACGAGCATGCCGAGCCCGATCATGGCGATCGCGTAGACGTCCGCCGACGGGTCCTCGACGAGCTCTCCCTCGACGAGCTCGGGCGCTCTGCACGCGCGCGACCATCGAAGCGACGGCTCGCTCGTTCGAACGCCGCTGAACTCGACGCGCGGCGCGCCCGCGTCGGTCACCCACACGGTCTCGGGGGTGAGCCCTGCGTGGACGATCGAGAGCCGGTGCGCAGCCCCCGCGGCGAACGCCAACGACTCGAGGAAGCGCGCGACGACGGACGCTTCGAGCGCGATGTTCTCCTGAGATTTCAGCCACGAATCAACGGTGTTGCGCTCGGGCGGCGCGAGCGCGAGCAGCGGCTCGTCCCCGTCGAGGTCCGCCGCGAGCAGCGCGCGAACGCACGGCGCGAGCTCCCGTTGCAGCGAGAGAAGCGCGCAGCGACGCTCGAGCCACGACCACCGCGCGCCGTCGCCGCGCATCGACGCGACGAAGCGCAGCTCGACCGTCGCTCCGTCGGCGTCGCGCGCGAGCACCGACGAGCCGTCGGGCCCCTGCGAGAGAAACGCGATCGGCTCGTACCCGTCGCTTCGACGCGCGGCCTGCGGCGCGTACGATTGCGTCGAAAAAACCGACGCGGTGGCCAATGGGTGTGCGGCCAAGACGAACGCTCCCTTCGATCGATGCGGTGATCGCTGCGGTCGCGAGAGCTACGCCCGAAGTAAGATTTCGGATTGTGCGCCAGCGCCGATCGGGTTCGGGTGCCGTCGCAGAACGCGAGGGCTATGATCGAAGCGCTCCGCGTGAACGACCCGAAGCGACGCGCGCAAGAGAAGCTCCAACACGCCTCGGCGCTGATCGAGATCGCGCGGTACGCGCCTGCGCTCTCGGCGTGCGACGAGGCCCTCTCGCTCGACCCGTTTGCTCCCGAGGCGCACGTGACGCGATCGCGGGCGCTGATCGCGCTGCGGCGGTACCGCGACGCCGAGCGGGCGGCGCGCGAGGCGTTGGCGCAGTCGCCACGCGACTGGTTCGCGCAGTTTCTCGTGGCCCGCAGCGCGATGTTGGCCGCCGAGCCGGCGCGGGCGATCCCGTTGTTCAAGGCGGTGCTCGAGCTCGCGCCGCGGGACGCGATCACGCACGTGTATCTGGGCGTGTGCCACCAAGAGAACGGCGAGTCCGCCGAGGCGCTGCGCTGGGTCGAGCGAGCGCTCGAGCTCTGCCCCGAAGACCCGACGGTGCTCACCAACGCCGCGCGCGTGATCACCGAGCAAGGCGGCGCGCTGCGCGGCGAAGAGCTGGTGCTTCGCGCGCTGCACCACAGCCCCAACGACGGAAAGTACCTGCGCTTGCTCTCGTGGGTCCGCGGCCGCGCCGGCAAGGACGTCCAGAGCGAAATGGTCGCGCGCGAGGCGGTGCGCGCCGAGCCGAACAGCGCGCAGGGATGGTGGACGCTCGGGCTCGCCGAGTGGCGGCTGCATCGCCTGCCGAGCGCCGCAGAGGCGTTGATCGAAGCGATGCGGCTGCGGCCGAAGGACCTCGACATCGTGTACGACCTCGCGCAAGTGCTCTGGCGGCAGGGCCGCTCGACAGAGGCGCTCGACGTGGCGATGCACGGGCTGGCCGTGGACGAGCAAGACGCGCGGCTCAGGGGTCTGCGGGACGCGATCCAGGGCAATCCGCGCAAGTTCGTCTGACGGGATAGCCGAACGGCCCGGTCTTCTCTATTGTCCGCCCGCCCGTGACCGAGAAAGCAACTTCGACTGCAACTTCGACTTCGACGCCTTCGAGCTCGAGCGCCGCCGTGCGCGCAGGGCAGGCGCTCTTCGCGCTCTTCGCGCTCGGGACGGTGATCGTGTTCGGCGGCGCCGTGCGCGACGGCGAGGCGAGGCGCGCCCCCGAGACGCTGCTGCGAATGATGCGCCCCGACTACGAGGGCAACAACCGAACGGCGCCGGATTTCACGCTGCGCGACAAGGACGGGAGGCCCGTTCGGCTCAGTGATTTTCGCGGCCGAACGGTGGTGCTCCACTTCTGGTCGCGCACGTGCGCGCCGTGCATCGACGAGCTGCAGCGGTCGTTGCCGGCGTTCGACGAGCTGACGCACGGGCGCACGGACGTCTCGCTGGTGCTGGTGACGACGGACCCCAACTGGGAGAGCGTGTCGACGCTCGTTCCCGAGGGATTTCGGGCGCCGATCTTGTTCGACCCGCAGTCGTCGGTGGTGGGGGCGAAGTATGGGACGCGGCTGTTTCCCGAGACGTGGGTGATCGACCCGCGGGGCGTGATCCGCGCGCGCTTCGACCGCACGATCGAGTGGGACTCGTCGGTGTTCTTCGACTTCTTGCTGTCGCTCAGGTAGCCGGCGTCTGCGCTGGGCCGTAGCGCTGCAGCGCGTTCGCGCTCACACTGCACGCGTCGTGCGTCCCGAGCTGTTCTCTCTACCCGGCGCGCTGCTCAAGCTCGCAGCGCCGCTGCTCATCGCGTGGGGCCTTGTGTCGCTGTCGCTGTACGCGCTGTTCGTGCGCGGCAAGCCCGAGGCGCAGACCGAAGCCGAGACGCCGGACGAACCGAGCGAGAACGACCAGCAAACACCCAGGCGATTTCGCCTGGTCGTGGACAATCCGCTCAACGCCACGCTCACCGTGATCGCGGGCCTCGTCCTCGCGCGCTACGCGTCGACGGGGGTCGAGAGCTTCGCACACGTATTCAAGCCCAGCGCGTGGACCGCGCCGTGGAAGAGCGTCCCGCTGCACTCGTACGGCGTCATGCTCGGCCTCTCGCTCGTCCTCGGGTGGAACGTCACCCTCCCCCTCGCCCGCCGCCTCGGCCTCGCCCGCGACCGCGCCGCGGACTGCTACGTGGTGACCGCGGCGATGGCCGTCGCCGGCTCGCGCGTGCTCTACGTCCTCACCAACTGGGCCGAGTTCAGAGACCCCGCCACGGGCTCGCTGTCGCTCCCCGCGGTGCTCTCGCTGCGGACGGGGGGGCTCGTCGCGTACGGAGGCTTTCTGGGCGGGCTGCTCGGCAGCTGGCTCTACCTCCGGCGCCACGAGTTTTCGCTGCGTCGATGGGCGGACGCGGCCGTCCCGTCGCTGGCGCTCGGGCTCGCGGTGACGCGCATCGGGTGCTTTCTGTACGGCTGCGATTTCGGCGCGCCGCTGCCGCGGTCGGCGCCGGCGTGGCTGGTGAAGGCGGGGACGTTTCCTCGCTGGGAGGACGGGCGCGGCTCGCCCGCGTGGGCGCAGCACACGCTCGACGGGTTTCGCGTGGACACCGCGCGGTGCGTGCAGCAGTTCAACGGTGACATGCACGACGGGCTCTGCCACCTCGGCGCCAACGCCAGCGCGAGCGCTCCGGTGCACCCCACGCAGCTCTACGAGAGCTTGATTTCATGGGCGCTGCTCGGGCTGCTGGCCTTCACGTGGAAGCGCCGCCGCTTCGACGGACAAGTGTTGCTCGTCGCGACGATGGGCTACGGGCTCGCGCGCAGCGCCCTCGAAGTGCTGCGAGACGACGGCAACCGCGGCGCCCTCGCGGGGCTGTCCACGAGCCAGTGGATCGGCCTCGGCACCGCGGCCCTCGCCGCCGCGCTGTGGAAGCGCTGGGCGAAATCCCCCCCGAACGAGCCCCCCGCGCAGCAGGTCAGTCCCGAGACGACATGAACATGCGCAGCAAGAACATGAACAAGTTGCGCAATTGCACGAGCAGCGCGAGCGCGTCGCCGACCGGGTCGTCCATCTCGCTGTTGCGGAAGATGAAGCTGGTCACATAGAGCAGCATCAAGATCGTGATCAGCGCGCCGACGCCGGCGATCACCAGCGAGAACACCTCGCTCTGAAACACGAAGGTCAGCAAGCACGCGGCGAAGAGCGCCATCGAGGCCATCGAGAGAAAGCCCCGCATGTAGCTGAAGTCCTTCTTCGTCACGAACACGTAGCCCGTGATCCCGCCGAAGACGGCCATGGTCATGATGGTCGCGTCGCGCACGGGAGAAGCGCTCGCGGCCATGCCGAGGTCGCCCTTCAGCATCGCGATCCACGCCATCGGCGCGAGCTGCACGCCCATGAGCCCAGCGACGCCGAAGAGCGCGGCGACGTTGACGCCCTTGATCTTGCTGACCCAGCTCGCGATGAACGTGCTGACGAACAGCACGCCGAACGCCACGAGCATGAGCACGGGATTCTGCAGCATGGTGTAGACGAAGATCGGGATCTCGATGGTGCGCCCACCGAGGTCCACGCTCTCGACGCCGAACAGCCCGCTCGTCACGAGACCGCCGACGCCGAAGGCCACGGCCGCGCTTCCGCCGAGCAGCCCGTACACTTTGCGCAGGTACTTCACGCGCTCGAGGCCCATCGCTTGCGCGGGGGCGATCCCTGCGGCGGCCCCTGCGTTCCACGGTTGGGACGAGGCGCCGCCCATCGCAGCGCCGGCAGCGGCGAAGACGCCCCCCGTGGCGGCAGGACCGAAGGCGCCGCCCTGCTGCGGCTGCGCGTACGGAGCGCCCTGCGGAGCGCCGTAGCCCTGCTGCTGCTGCGGGGCACCGTAGTGATTCGCCGGCGTGGGAGCGCCCATCGGCATCGGCGCGGGCGCTGCGCCCATCGCGACGGCCTTCACGTGGTAGCCCCCCTGCGGCATCGGAGTCACTTGCAGGGTCAACCCCTGCGCGGCCACCTGCTGCTGCCAGGCCTGAATCGTGGCCTGATCCTGCTGCGGATTGCCTGTGTTGATCGTCGTCTCCCAACCAGCACTCATGCGCGTCGCTCCTGTGCGTCCCTCGTGCGGGCAGGCGGGCTCGTGCTTCGCGAGAAGCACACCGCTGCCGAAAAGAACTTCGCCACAGTGCATAACGCGCCCTCCCCCGACGCGCCAACTTCCCACACCCTAGTTCACACCCGACGAAGAACCGAAGTGACAGAGAATGTCTCTTCACGTTTGCGTGAAGAGATCCTCAGCGGAGCGCTTCGCTCACGCCTCGGCAGAAGAGCCGCTCTTGCCCTTCTTCTTCTTCTCGTCCTTCTTCTCTTCTTTCTTCTCGTCCTTCTTCGAGACGGCGACCTTGGTCTTGTTGCCGTCGATCAGGGCGTCGCGCAGCTCAGCGGCGCGCTGCGTGGACTCCCAGGGGAAGTCCTTGCGGCCGAAGTGGCCGTACGCCGCGGTCTGGCGGTAGATCGGGCGCAAGAGGTCGAGCTCTTCGATGATCGCGCGGGGGCGCATGTCGAACTTCTCGAGCACGTACTTCGAGATCTTCTCTTCGTCGACGACGCCCGTCCCGAACGTGTCGACGTAGACGCCGACGGGGCGAGCCACGCCGATGGCGTAGGCGATCTGCACTTCGCAGCGGCGCGCGAGGCCAGCGGCGACGATGTTCTTGGCGACGTAGCGCGCGTAGTACGCGGCCGAGCGGTCGACCTTCGTCGGGTCCTTGCCCGAGAACGCGCCGCCGCCGTGGCGGCCCATTCCGCCGTAGGTGTCGACGATGATCTTGCGGCCGGTGAGCCCGCAGTCGCCCATCGGTCCGCCGATCACGAAGCGCCCGGTCGGGTTGACGAACACCTTGGTGTTCTTGTCGATCAGCTTCGACGGAACGACGTCCTTGATGAGCACGTCGTTGATGAACTCGTCGATGGTCTTGTGCTTGACGTCCTCGGAGTGCTGCGTCGAGAGCACGATCGCGTCGATGCGCTTCGGCTCGAGGCCGTCGTACTCGACCGTGACCTGGCTCTTGGCGTCGGGGCGAAGCCAGTCGACCTTCTCGGCCTTGCGAAACTTGGCGAGCTTGCGGACGAGCTCGTGCGCGAGCGAGATCGGGAGCGGGTAGAGCTCCTTGGTCTCGTCCACGGCGAAGCCGAACATCAGGCCCTGATCGCCGGCGCCCTGCTCCTTGTGCATCCCCTGGCCTTCGCTCACGCCCTGCGAGATGTCAGGCGACTGCTTCTCGACGGCGGTGAGGATCGCGCAGGTGTTTCCATCGAAACCGATGCGAGAGTCGTTGTAGCCGATCTCGTTGACGACCTGACGGACGAGCTGCGGGTACTCGACCTGGGCCGTCGTCGTGATCTCGCCGGCGAGCACCACGAACCCGGTCTTGACCAGGGTCTCGCAGGCCACGCGGGCCTTGGGGTCCTGCGCCAAGATGGCGTCGAGGACCGCGTCCGAGATCTGGTCGCACATCTTGTCCGGGTGTCCCTCGCTCACCGACTCGGACGTGAACTGCTTGAGAGCCATCGCTTCGAAACCTCGTGCAATTGTTGGTATGGCGTCGTCGCCCGTAGGTCCCGACGCATTGTCGTGCACACAACAGTGCGGCGCGAACGCGTACCCGCCCGTGAACCCCTCTGTCAACGTGGGCGCAGGACCATCACCAGCGCCAGGACGCTCACCCCGAGGATCAAGAGCGCCAGGAGGGCCACGACCCAGTCGAGCGAGCCCTTCTTCTTCGGCGCGATCTGCGCGCTCTTCACGGCGGTCACAGCGCTCTTCGATGCGCCGTCGGCCGCAGGATTCACGGACTTTTCGACGCCAACGTCCGACTTGGACGGATCGCCCGACGCGTCGGTCCCACCGTTGCTGGCTCCTGACGGTGGCGGCTGCGAAGCGGCTGACGCAGCGGCGGCCAACATCGCGGGCGGAGGAATCGTCGAGGCGCGCACGGGCTCGACCGGCTTGCTCTCGTCCGCGCCTCCGTCGAACGCGCGCAGCAGCTCGTCCGCGGGATCGCGAAAGACCAACACGACGCGGCCGATCTGCGCCTCGTCGCCGTCGCGCAAGCGGCGCTCGGTCACGCGGCGCCCCGCGACGAACACGCCATTTTTACTGTTCAAATCGCGAAGGAGCACGCCCTGGTCGTCTCGCACGAACTCCGCGTGGTGCCGCGACGAGTCCACATCGTCGATGATGATGTCGCAGTTGTCTCCGCGGCCGACGATGAGCTTCGAGGGCGTCGCCGCGAAGGTCCAGCGCTGCCCGCTCTTGCGGCCCGAGCGGAGCTCCAGCGACGGAGGCGCGCCTTCGTCACCAGCGAGCGCGATGGCTTCGGACAAGAGCTTTCGCGCGACGGTCGCGGTGCGCTCTGCGCTGTCGGCGACCGCCGTCGTGATCGAGATCGTGAGCTCGAAGCCAGGGACCGTGACGCGGTCGCCGTCGCGCACGACCTTGCGACGGCCGCGGACGAGGAGGGCTCCGTTGACGAGCGTTCCGTTGGTCGAGCCGTCGTCGGTGATCGCGAGCTCGCCGCCCTCGGCGCGAAGCGCGCAGTGCGCGCTCGAGATCCCGCGCGAAGGCAGTCGAACGTCCGCGTGCGCGCCGCGCCCGACGACGACGCGAGGCTGATCGAAGGTCAGCGTCTGCGCCGCGCCTGCGCCGCCTTCGGTGCTGCGGATCGTAAGGGTGACGGCCACGCATCGTCGGCTACGTCGCAGCGCGTTGTTGGTCAAGTTATCGGTCCCCGCGCCGCGCGGTCGAAAAGTGGACGCGGTGCGATCAGGCGAGGCAATGGGGGAGCCGACAACAGCAGCGAACCATAGGACTGATTCCGTTTCGCTCGTCAGAGTGGTTGAAGGAGGTTGCGTGATGGGGACGAGTGCAAATGCCGAGCGCCGAGAGTCGACGCGGCGACGTTTCAGCGGCACGGTGGAGCTCGCGCTCCCCGACGAGCCCGAGGGCTACGAGGCGGACGCCGTCGACGTGTCCATCGGCGGAATGTCGCTGAAGACCGCGTTCTTGCCGGACGTGGGCAGCGAGCTCGACTGCCGCTTCGTGCTGGACGGCGCTGACCCGCGCACGGTGCAAGCGCGCGGACAGGTCGTGTGGGCCAAGGACAACGGCTCCGACGCCGGGTCGTTTGGCCTGAGCTTCACGGACATCTCGCGCAACGACCGCGTCGCGCTCGAGAAGCACTGCGAGCCGAAGAGCGCAGCGCCCGCCGCCCCCGCGGCGAAGGCGCAGCCCGCGATCGACCCGCACGCCAAGACGGTCAACGCCAACCCTAACGCCAACCCTAACGCTGCTGACGACCGGGTGCGGCTGCGCCTGCCCAAGATGGCCGAGCCCCTCAAGGCGAGGATCCATCAAGAGGTCGACGGCGCCGTCGTCGTCGGAATGGACCTGTCGTTCATCACCCTCGGCGACCACGTCGAGGTCGAGAGCGTGAAGGGAAAGTCCAAGGGATTGCTCGAGGACGTGCAGATCGACCTCGACCCCAAGACCAAGAGCGCGCGCCTCGTGCTCACCGTCTCGCTCGACGGCAGCACCGCCGCCGAGCGCACTGGTCGCCACGCGGCGCTGGTGCTCCCGAGCAAGCCGACGCCGGTCGCGCCCGACGACGCCCACACGAATTCGAGCGCGGCGGCCGTCGCCAAGGCCAAGCCCTCGCAGCGGCCCGCGGCGCCGGTCGCAGCGCGCGAGCAGCTGCACGACGAGGATCGCGACGAAGAGCCCGCGCCGCGCGCCGCCGTCGGCACGGGCACCGAGGTGCTCTCGTCCAAAGAGGGAGCAGCGCGCGCAGACGCCGCCGCGAAGACCGCGGACGACGTCGAGGGAGCCTCGTCGCTCGCCTCGCGCTCGAGCGCCCCTGCGTGGCTCGTCTCTGCGCTCACGCGCTTGCGCCTGACGTCGAAAGCCGCGTGGGAGAAGGCCAGCCCCGCCGCCAAGAAGGCGTTCGCTGCGCTCGTGACCTTCGCCATGACCTTCAGCGCCAAGGTCCGCGCCAAGATCACCGGAAAGCCCGTCGCCCTGCCCGAGCCCGCCAAGGCCGAGCGCGCGACCACGGCCAAGGCGCCCGCCGCTGGCGCTCGTCCGTCGCTTCGCAAGCAGAAGCCCAACGAAGCGCCGGTCGCCGAGGCGAGCGCGATCGACTCGACCGCGCCCTCGATGCGCCGCAAGTACGCGATGATCGGCCTGGGCGCGTTTGGGCTCTCGGCGATCGTGTTCGCGCTGGCGACGGCCGGTCGCGAGCCGCGTCCTCGGGCTCCCCAGCCGCAGGTGGCCGTTGAATCGACGCCCACGAATTCAACTGCGACGACCGCGCCCGTCGCGGCCAACGGCGCAGAGACGCCCGCTGCGACGCCCGCTGCTGGCGCTGCGGAGCCCGAGACAGGCGCGCAAGAGCCGGCGAGCGAGAGCGCCGCGGGCCAGCGCCCCCGCGCGATGCCGTCGGACCTCGTGGCCGCTGCGCGCTCGCGCAACGCCAACGTCGACAGCGAGCAGCCCACGATCCGCCGCGAGATGCCTGCGATTACGCCGGCTGCGCGCGGCGCGCGGCCCACGGTGGCAGCGGCGCCCGCGGCGGTCGCGGCGGTGGCCGCTGGCCCCGTGCGTCCGATCGGCTCGCCCGCGGTTCGCTCGGGCACGGTCCTTCGGCTCCGTCTCGACGGCCCGATTGGCAACCTCACCGGCGGCGCCGCCGGTGCCGATGCGCTCTCGTTCAGGGTGCAGGGTCGTCGGGTGCTCGATCGCGCGGCGGCGTTTGTTCGGATGGACCCGCGCATCGCTGGCGCAGGCGCGTACAACCGCGGCGGAAACGCGGAGTTCACGCTGCGCTTTCACGGCGCCGCGCCGCAGTTCAGCGCCCGCGCTCGCGGGGACGTGCTCGAGGTGACGCTCGCGGCTCCGGCTGCGACCAACGCGACGCGATTGGCGTCGCGTCCCTCGGCGGCGGGCGTTCGCATCGCGTCGATGCCCCGCCGCTGAGCGGTCGTTCACCGCGCTGGGGGAGCGCTTCGGTTGCACGGGGGGAGAGCCTACTGAGCCTGGCGCGCGCGCTGGATCACGGCCAATAGCGAGCGAGCGTCGTGTCCGCGAACGGGGTCGTGGGCGATTCGCTCGAGACGGTTCGACGCTTCGTCGTACGAGCCGCGCATCGCGAGCACCCGAGCGTTGGACATGAGCACGTCCGGCGCGAAGGGCGCGAGGCGCTCGGCGCGGGTCGCAGCGTCGGTCGCCTCGTCGATCAGCGAGAGCGCCAGCGCGGACTCGGCCCGCAGCGCGTGGGCGGTGGCGTCCCGTGGCTGCACCTGCGTGGCGCGGCGGGCTTGATCGAGCGCGTCACGGTAGCGGCGCATGGCCATGAGCGTCCGGCAGAGGTTGATCCGCGCGGCGAAGAGCTCTGGGTTGACCGAGAGCGCCTCGCGAAAGGCGTCGACCGCCGCCGCGGGGTCTCCGCGGTCTTCTCCGCCGGCGGGGCGCACGAGCGCGAGCCCGAGGTTCGACCAGGCCTCGCCGAAATCCGCGTTGAGGGCGACAGCGCGGCGAAAGAACAACCGCGCGTCCCGCACGCGACCGCGGGTCAGCGCGACGAGGCCGAGGTTGTTGTAGGGCTCCGAGTAGCGGTCGTTGTACTCGAGCGCGAGCTGCAGGTTGGCCTCGGCCGAGTCGAGGTCGCCGCGCGAGAGCAGCTCGGCGCCGCGGGCGTTGTACTCGGCCGCGCGGCGAAGCAGCGGGGCGCCAGCGCAGGCGGACAGAGAGAGCGAGATCGCCAGCGATGCCAGCGAGAACCAGCGTGAGGTGGGTGCCATGGCGCGGCTCTATCTGCGGGTCGTTCGAGATGTTGCGCGGCCGGTAGTGATATACGCACGGGCGCTATGAAGCTCGACACCCTCGCCGTTCATGCAGGGCAGCACCCGGACCCGACGTCGGGCGCGGTGATGCCTCCCATCGTCCTCTCGAGCACGTTCGCCCAGGACGGGCCCGGCGTGCACAAGGGCTATGAGTACTCGCGCTCGGGAAATCCCACGCGAAACACGCTCGAAGCCTGCATCGCCGCGCTCGAAGGCGCCGCCCACGGGCTGAGCTTCAGCTCGGGGCTCGGCGCGACGACGACCATCCTCCACACGCTTCGGCCGGGCGACCACGTCGTGTGCGGCGACGACGTGTACGGCGGGACGTTTCGGATCTTGAAGCGCTGCTTCGAGCCCTTCGGCGTGAAGACCTCGTTCGTGGACTTCTCGGACCCCTCGCGGCTCGAGAAGGCGATCACGGCAGAGACCAAGATGGTGTGGCTCGAGACGCCGACGAACCCCACGCTCAAGGTGTTCGACATCGCGGCGCTCGCGAAGATCACCAAGGCGCACAAGATCCCGCTCGTGGTGGACAACACCTTCGCGACGCCAGTGATCCAGCGGCCGCTCGAGCTCGGCGCGGACATCGTGATGCACTCGGTGACGAAGTACCTCAACGGCCACAGCGACGTGGTCGGCGGAGCGATCGCGCTCAACGACGACGCCCTCCACGAGAAGTTGCGCTTTCTGCAGAACGCGCTCGGCCCGATCCCTTCGCCCTTCGACTGCTTCATGGTGCTGCGCGGGATCAAGACGCTGCACCTGCGCGTCGAGCGCGCGAGCCGCTCGGCCCTGGCGTTGGCGCAGTGGCTCGAAGCCCACCCGGCGGTGGCCAAGGTTCACTATCCGGGCCTCGCGTCGCACGGGCAGCACGAGGTGGCCAAGAGGCAGATGGCGCTGTTCGGCGGGATGATCTCGTTTGTCATCAAGCCCGGCGCCGACGGCGACACGCTGGCGCGGGCGCGAAAGTTTCTCTCCAACGTGCAGGTCTTCGCCTGCGCAGAGAGCCTGGGCGGGGTCGAGTCGCTGATCGAGCACCCGGCGCTCATGACGCACGCGAGCGTTCCGGCCGAGCAGCGCGCGGAGCTGGGGATCGACGACGGGCTGATCCGCGTGTCGGTGGGCGTCGAGCACGTGGACGACCTGCGAGACGACCTCGAGCAGGCCTTCGCGCGCTCGTAGCCGTCGCAGCACAGTCATCGCTGCAAAATCGCAGCGCGAAGCGGGCAAAGGCCCTTGGAGGCCGGCGCTGAATTTGTGCTAGCTTCCGCTGCACACACCATGCGCGCTTCGATTCTGGGCGCCGCGCTGCTCGGCGCGGTCGTCATCAGCTGTGGCCCTCCCCCGCAACCCCCGACCGGCAGGCTCGTCTGGAGCTTCGCCTGCGACACCAACGTGATGGGGCAGCTCGACTGCGGCGGCGCTCCCGATCCGCTGATCGAGGGCATCACGCGACAGATGCCGACCCCTGCGTTGAACGTGGGGTGCTTCGTCGACGTGACCGGCGCCAACGCGAACTTTCGCGTCTCGATCGAACAGACGCGCAGCAACGGCGAGCGCTTCGGCGTCACGCGCATCTGCGGCTCGACGACGACGAGCGGCGGCAACGTGGCCAACTCGCTGGTGACCGCGTCGCTCGGCGCGGCGACGATCTCGAACGTCGCGCCTGGCACCGGCACGGGGCCGAGCTGCGAAGTCCGGGTCACCGAGATCACGACGTCGTCGATCAAGGGGCAGTTTCGCTGCGCGCGCGTGCGAGACAACTCGCTCAACGCGCGGCGCATCAACGGCGTGTCTGCGCCGTCGACGCCGTCGACGGCGGACCCCGAGTGGGCGGAGTTTCAGTTCAGCAACTGCTACGCGGGCGCTGGCGTCTGCCGCTGAGCGAGCGGGCTACGCGGCGCGACGGGCGCGGACGAAGTCGCGCAGCGCTTTGATGTGCGCGCCGGTGACGTAGCCGCTGCCCGAGACGACGTGCGCGCCGCGGGTGATGCACGTGCCGAGGCTCGAGGCGAAGCGCTCTGGGGTGGAGTCTTGCGCGACGTGGACGCGCACGCCGACGAGGGCGCCCGAGGCGCACGTCTGCGCGCGCTCGAGCGCTTCGTGCAGCGGGCCGATGGTGGCGGACGAGAGCATGATCACGCGCGCGCCGACCGCAGCGCAGCCGCGGACCGCGCGGGTGAGCTCGGTGCCGTCCGAGACGGCGCCTTGCGCGTCGAGCGTGAGCGAGACCCACGTCTCGGCGATGGACTCGGCGGCGGCGGCGGTGGCGGCGAGGGTCTCTTCGAACGAGGGCATCGACTCGACCATGCACAGCGTGGCGCCGCCGGAGACGAGGCGAGCGACTTGCTCGCGGTGCTCGTCGCGCGCGGCGCGCATGGAGATGCGGTCGCGCTCGACGCCGAGCGGGCCGAGTGCCGAGGCGACGAGCACGGGGCCGTCGAGGCTCTTGGCGGCTTCTTCGGCGGCGAGGTCCATGGCGCGATGGGTGATCGCCGCTGCGCGCATGCCGAAGCCGACGCGCGCGAGGGTGCGGGCGTTGGTGGCGACGGTCCACGCCGTGACGATGTCGACGCCGGATTGAACGAATTCTCTGTGCACCGCGGCGAGCACGTCGGGCGCGTCGCGGGCGGCGGTGGCGTCACGAAGCGGACCGGTTCCGTGAAAACCGAGCCGTGCGAGCGCGGCGGAAGTCCCCCCATCGAGCACCAACGTCGCGCCTCGCGCGAGTCGGCTCAGCGCCGTATGGACCGTGGCATGGACTTGCGACATGCGAACCGCTCAAGCGTCGCACGAACCGCGCTGCAACGCGACAAACCTCGCTGTGCATTTACCGCTGCGGAAACCTGTGTGAATGTCCGCCCGCGATGAAGACTCGGACCTTGCTGACAGGGCTGCTCGCGGCGAGCGCTGCGATTTCGGCGGCGTTTCCCGCGCACGCGCTCACGATCGCGCGGGTCACCCGCCGCGGTTACATCGTCGTAGACGAGCCCGAAGCGGTCACTCCGTACGAGGGCCGGGTGCCGACCGGAAACACCCAGGACACGTTTCAGTTCATCTCGGAGCTGACGCAGCTCATCGCGGACACCCCCGACGCGCCGCGCGGCCGCTACCTGGCCGTCATGCAGACCTCCAACGACTCGGGCGGAGCCCTGGCGTTCTACCTGGGTCTGATGAACGACGTGCGCGGCATCGGGCAGACCAACCCGATCCGGATGAGCCAAGAGACGTACGACCTCAACGGCATCGCGGGCACGGCCTATCCGTTGACGGGCTTCGTGTGGCTCAACAACTACCAGCTGTACATCAACGGCTTCTCGGACTTCGGCAAGTACCTGATCTGCACGCAAGAGTTCGGTCACCGCTGGGGGACGTTCGTGCGGACGCCGCCCTTTCCCACGGGTGCGGGCTTCGGATCGCCGGACGCTGGCGCTGATGCGAGCGTCGATGCGAGCGCAGGGGACGCGGACACGGCGGACGCGACCGAGGGCGACGCGAGCGTGGACGCGGGTCCGACGGGGCAAGCGCTCACCGTCAACCAATTGCTCGGCCGACAGACCGCGCACTGGAGCTACTTCGTCCACTCCGAGGGCTCTCCCATGGAGGGCAACAACTGGAACGAGATCATGCCCGGCGTCTTTCGCACCGAGCGACCGACGTTCAAGTTTCACCCGATGGACCTGTACGTCATGGGCCTGCTCGCGCCTCAGGACGTGCGGCCGGCGTACATCATCGCCGAGCCCAACACGATGGGGCAGACGGACATGAACCGTCAGCGCATCACGCCCGCGTCGGCCCCGGAGTACAGCGGCCGCACGGTGACCATCCGCGGCCGCAGGGTCGACTTCGGGATCGACGACATCATCCGCGCCAACGGGCCGCGCATCCCCGCTGCGGTCACCGTTCCCCCAACACGCGACGCCGACGGAGGGATGCCCATGCCCGACGGAGGGTTTCCTGATCCTCGCGTCAACGACCTCGACGTGGTGTGGGTGCTGCTCACCACGTCCGACCGCGTCGGTGACCGCGTCGTGCGCGACTTCGACCGCGCCATCGACGAGTGCGCCGACGGCTACTCGTACGCGACCGACGGGCGATCGATCTTGCTTCCGCGCGTCGCGCCGCCGCCTGCGCAGCCCGATGCCAGCGCGCCCGACGCCACCACCGACGCAAGCTCGACCGCCGACGCGGGCTCGACCCTCGACGCCTCCGCGGACGCCTCGAGCCCGAGCAGCTTCTCGCTGGGCGGCGGCTGCGCGTGCCGAGTTTCCGCCGCCACCGCGACGGGATCGAACCGCAACGCCCTCGCCGCGTGCGCCATGCTCGCCGCCCTCGCGTGCGTCACGGCGACCCGCCGCCGCGCGCGCCGTGCGTGAGCTCGAGCGCTGCGAAGACGCCCTCGAGCGGCACTGCGCGCTCTTCGATCGACTGCGCTTCGATGCTCCGCCATCGCGCGCTCGCGACGCGCTCGACCGCTACGATCGCGGCCCGATCGATGACCGAGACGCGCCGCTCGACGCGTTGATCGAGTACACGACGGCGCTCGACGTGCGGGCGCACAGCGAGCAGCACGACCGCAACCGACGCTCGCTCGAGGCCCTGAGCCCACCGGCGTTCGAGCGAATTCGGTACGCTATTTTGCAGCATGACTCTCGGTCAATTGACCGATGGATGGGCGCGTTGCTCGGGCTCGACGGCCCCGCCGCGGTGCGCACCCAGGACGCGTTCGCGCGGGGAGGACTGCACCGGTACTCGCTCGCCAACGGCGCGCTCGAGGCGCGATGGCGTCGAGGCGTCGAGCGCGATGGGGGTCGAGAGCACAGGGTGGTGCGCGGGGCTCGGCTGTACTTCGACGCGATCTTTCTGCACCCGTTCGACGACGGCAACGCGCGGCTCGCGCGGGCGCTGCTCGTCGGCGCGCTCGACGCAGGGCCAGCGATCGACGTAGCGCCCGCGGTGTGGGTCGCCAAGCGGCCGGGCAGCGAAGAGGACTTCTGGCGATTCGTGACGGTCTGCGCGAGCGGCGCGGAGGCTCGAGCGCGACGGCGTTATCATCGCGCCCTGCGATGAACAACGAGCAGATCGAGCCCTGGGACCTCGTGTGGAGCGACGTGTGCCGGTACGACCGCGACGCCGCGCGGGACGCTTCGCGCATGGTGTTCGAAGACCTGCTGCGGGTGCACGGGCCGCTCGCCGTCTCGAGCAAGCCGAAGACGCGCGGCGGAGAGAAGCTGCCGCCGGTGGTGCAGTGGGCAGGCAAGGACTATCAGCTCAGCAACAGCACGAGAGAGGCGCTCACGAATCGGCTGCGAGTGTTGCTGCCGCACTGGTACGGGCGCGATCGCTGGGCGGTGGGCAACGAGACGTTCGGCGGGTGCTGGTGTCACTCGCTCCCCAAGGCGTTGACGAGCGGCGCAGAGGCGGGCGCCGAGTGGGTGGTGACGGAGCTCGACCCGATGGTGTCCGCGATGCGCGAATGGGCGGCGATCATCGAGCGAGTGGTGACGATCACCGATCGCGCAGAGCGTGTGCTCGTGGTGCACGAGGCGACGAGCGCGATCATCGACGTGATGATCGATCGGCAGTGGCTCAGCGAGAGCTGGTACAGCTACGCGGACGACGGCGTGCAGTGGATGCTGCAAGCGGCGACGGGGCTCGAGCTGCACGAGCCTCCGCTGCGGGATCTGCGCTCGAGCAGCTTCGCGTTTACCAGCTGGACCGGGCCGACCAGCGCGCAGAAGACCCAGTTTGCGGATGCGGTCGCGGCGATCGTCGAGAGGCTCGGTTAGCGCGCGAACTGAAGGGTGGCGACGATGGTCGCGCCGGTGCCCGAGTTGCGAAAGCGAACGGCGCGCACAGCGGTCCCGAGGCAGTCGCCCATGAGCGCGATGGGCTCGACGGTCGCGCGCCAGGTCGAGCTCTGGACTTCTCCGTTGGGCTGCACGGTGACGCGCAGCTCGCCGTCGCCTGCGGCGCGCGCTGCGCGACGGAGCGTGGTGGCGTAGCACGCTTGCAGCGCGGGGATCGCGAGAGTGAGCTGCGGGGCGACCTCTGCCTCTGCGAGGACGCCGCGCGCTGCCGCTGCGGCGGCGGGCTGCGGGGCCTCGGCGGGGCGCGCGTTGCGCGCGGGGGCTTGCACGCGCAGCGGCTGGGCGAGGCGGACTTCAACGGGAGGATTGACGAAGGTGTACGTGCGGCGGATCACCGCGCCGAACGCGGGGATCTGCGAGAAGCGCAGCGTGCGCAGCGCGGCTTCGATGCAGGGGCGGACTTGGGGAAGGCCGCCTGCGCCTTCGGGGCGGACGTCGGTTCGCGTAAGGACGCCGCTGCCGTTGACGGCGAGCTCGACGTTGACGCTGCCGAGGGCCTCGGGCGCGGTCGAGAGGACTTCGTCGTAGCACCGGGCGATCGCGGCGTGCTGGGCGTCGAGCGTGGCGCGCACCGTGCGCGTGGCGGCGTTGTCGGAAGCAGGCGCGGCGGGGGTCGAAACGCTCGCGTCTGCGACGGCACCGTCTGCGCTGGCGCCGGCATCCACAGCGGGGGTGGGCGCGGCGGGCTCTGCGGCGGTTTCTGCCGTTGGCGCAGCGGTGTCGGTGCGTCGCACGGTGACCGTGCCGAGCGCGTACGCCTCGGGGTCTTGCAGGCGAAACACCGTCTGCTGCACGGGTTGTGCGCAGTGGGCAGCGAGCGCTGCGGCGCCGAGCGAGAGGAGCGCGAGCGACGTCGGGAGGATGCGGGCAGAGTTCATCGTGGTTGTGGGTGCGGTGGTACCTGATGGCGCGGTGGTAGAAAAGTGCGCCTCGGGGCGGGCGACGGTGTAGGGGACGAAGTTCCTATGGCATTTCCGCTCAACCCAGCGCAGAAGGCAGCGGTCGAGCACCCCGGGGGTCCGCTGCTCATCATCGCCGGCGCAGGCTCTGGAAAGACCCGCGTCATCACCCAACGCATCACCCGCCTGATCGAGCACGGCAACCCGGCGAACACGATCTTCGCCGTGACGTTTACGAACAAGGCCGCCGCCGAGATGGCCGAGCGGCTCGAGCACCAGGTGGGCAAGATCGCGCACGAGGTGTGGATCAGCACGTTTCACGCGCTCGGCGCAGAGATCGTGCGCCGCGAAGCGAAGCACGTCGCGGCGGGCGAGAAGTTCATCGTGTACGACGCGGCGGACACGCTGGGCGTGGTCAAAGAGATCCTGCGAGACCTCAAGCTCGCCAACAAGAGCCTCGACGCGGGGGCGATCCTCGCGCGCATCTCGCACGCGAAGAACGCGTTGATCGACGTCGAGAAGATGCCGGTGACGAGCGACTACGACGAGGTCGCGGTGCGGGCGTACCCGAAGTACATCCAGACGATGAAGCGCTTGAACGCGCTGGATTTCGACGATTTGATCCTCGTTCCGCTGCGGCTGCTGCGGGAGGTCAAAGAGATCCGCGAGCGATGGCACCAACAAGCGCGGCACTTGTTGGTGGACGAGTTTCAGGACACGTCGATCGCGCAGCTGCTCTTCGTGCAATCGCTGGCGGGTCCGCGCAAAGAGGTGTTCTGCGTCGGCGACGACGACCAGAGCATCTACGGCTGGCGCGGGGCCGAGGTGAAGAACGTCATCGAGTTCGCCAAGTATTTTCCTGGCGCGCGGACGGTGGCGCTCGAGCAGAACTATCGCTCGAGGCAGCCCATCCTGGACGTGGCGAACGCCGCGATCGCACCGAGCGAGCGCGCGTATCCGAAGAAGCTCTTCAGCGACAAGAAGCAGGGCGACAAGCCCGTCCTCGTCGAGTGCGACACGCACGAGAGCGAGGTTCGCTTCGTGATGGACACGATGAACCAGGCGATGCGCGACGGCCTCAAGCGCTCGGACATCGCCGTGCTCTACCGCTCCAACGGCCTCGCCAAGCCCTTCGAAGAAGCGCTGCGCCTCGCCAACATCCCGTACAAGCTCATCGGGGGAACGAGCTTCTACGAGCGCCGCGAGGTCAAAGACCTCACCGCGTACCTGCGGCTCGCCGTGCACTTGCAAGACGACCTCGCGTTTCGCCGCGTGGTCAACTACCCCACGCGGGGCATCGGCGACACCAGCTTCGAGCGCATCGAACGACACTCGCGCGCCCGCGGGCTGCACTTGTTCGAAGCCTCGCGCAACTGGCACGCGATCAAGGACCTCGACGACCGCGCGGGGCGATCGCTCGAGAACTTCGTCAAGCTCATCGAGGCCGCCAGGGCGCGCATCGAGGGCGGCGAGCCCATGCTCGACGTGGGAAAATCCATCGCGACCGAGATCGGCCTCTACGCCGACATCATGGCCGCCGGCCCCACCGAGGCCACCGCGACCAAGCGCTGGGGCAACATCGAAGACTTCTACAAGACCCTCGAGAAGATGCCCGCCAAGGGGCTCAAAGAAGCGCGCTCGGCGCTCGCCAAGCTCTCGCTTCGCTTCAGCGAAGAAGAAGAAGAAGAGGGGCAGAAGGTCATCTTGTCGTCGCTGCACGGGTCGAAGGGACTCGAGTTTTCGCTGGTGTTTCTCATCGGCTGCGACGACGGGATCATCCCCCACTCGCGCGTGGACAACCCCAAGGCGACCGACATCCAAGGCACGCTCGACCCGGCCGAAGAGCGCAGGCTCTTCTACGTCGGCCTCACGCGCGCCAAGGACAAGCTCTACATGATGCGCGCCAAGACCCGCGCGTACCGAGGCGGCGCGAAGCCCATGATGGCGTCGCGGTTTCTTCGGGATATTCCCCCGGATATGTACGAGCGGCGGTCGTACTCGGGCCCGCCCATCATGGGGACGACCGACATGGCCGCGAAGGCCAAGGCCGCGCGCGAGATGCTCGCCAAGCTCAAGGGCGGCGGCGCCGCGCCGTGACGAGCGCGTAGAAAGGGCCCGCGCAGCGATCGGCTCCCAAGCATTCGGCGGCGGCTGTTTCCAAGCTACGCTGCGAGCCGTCCGATGCTGCGTTGTCCGCTCTGTTTACGAGTCTTCACGGCGCCCCGAGAGCGCTGCCCGAAGCACGCTGCGCTCGAACCCACCGACGCGATCACGCTCGCCGAGCGCTGTCAGTCGCAGCGCGGGCCGCTGACCGCGGCGCAGGTCGCAGGGTTGCTCGCGGCGCTCGCGAGGCTCGACGACGAAGCGCGCGCGCAGCTCTCGCCCAAGCGACTGTTCATCGCGCCGCGCACCGAGGCGCTCACGCTCATCGGCGTCGACGCCGAGCCCGCGTCGGACGCCCTCGACGACGCCCTCCACGACCCGCTCGACGCGGCGAAGCTCCCGGCCGAAGCGCGCAGAGCGTACCGACTCGCGGCGCTCGCGTACGAGCTGCTCGCAGGAGAAGCGGCCTTCAGCGCGCGCAACGCGAAGGCCGTCGAGGTGCGAAAGAGGCTCGAAGCGCCGCCGTCCCTCGCGTCTGCGCGCGCCGACCTCCCCGCCGAGCTCGCCGCGCTGATCACGAAGGCGCTCGACCGAAGCGCGGTCGCGACGATCGACGAGCGAGCGCTGCGGGAGGCGATCGAGCGAGCAAGCGCCTCGGCGGCGCCCGTGCAGGCAGCAGCGCCGATGATGACCGGCGCGGCGCGGGCCGCGATGGCGCCGCAGCCCATCGGAGCGCTCTCGGCCGCAGCGCCGACGCCGTTCGAGAGCGCGGCGCCTGCGCCAGCCCGCAGTAGCAGCAGCGTCGGCTGCCTCGTCATCGGCGGACTCGTGCTCGCGCTCGCGGCGGCGGGCGGACTCTTCACGCTCACGGCCCAGCGCGGCGACCGAGCGCCGAGCGCGCCAGCGAACCACGAGTCCGCGCACGAAGCGCGGTCGCAGCGAGCGACGGCGAACGCCGAGACGCCTGCGACGCAGCCGCAAACGACGGCGCCGACGGCGACAAATGAGCCCAACGCTCCGATGCCGATGCCGATCGCACCGGCGCAGCCTAGCGGGACGACCGCCGCGGCGAGCGCGCAGCCGAGCCGCCGCGCGACCACGCGCAACCGCCGCGCGAGCGACACGTTCGAGGACGACGGCCGCGCGACGGGCCCGTTGGCGAACCAAGCCGCGCCGCCCGTGACCGCAGGACCTCCACCGGCGATCGCGACGCAGGTGAGCGCGCGGCAGGACGCCGCCGTGGCGACGCGCGCCGAGGGCGCGGACGAGATCGCTCCCGTCGCGCCGACCGCGCCGACCGTGAACGAGCGCGCCGGAGGATCGGCGCCGCTGCAAGCTCCGCAGCGCGAGCGCTCGTCGCTGCCCTTGGCGGTCGCGACGTTCGCCGCGCTCGCCGCGGTGAGCGCGCTCGCGTACTACCTGCTGCGCGCGAGGCGAGCGCTGCCCGTCGCTCCCAGCGCAGAGCCCGCTCGACCTGCGCCGGCCAACCCAGAGCTCGTCGCGACGAGGATCTCTGCCGTCGACACGCTGCACGCGACGCTCTCGGCGACGATGCCAGCGGACGGCGGGGCGATCGACGCGCTCGCGCAGACGCAGGTGGCCGGCGCGCTCGGCGCGGCTTCGCTCAGGTCTCGGCCGGGCGACTCGAAAACACGCACCGATTTTCAACCGTTCTCGATCGGCGCGTACGAGTGCGTCGAGCAGCTCGGCGAAGGCGCGATGGGGATCGTGTACAAAGCTCGCAACGCGGCGCACGACCGTTGGTGCGCGGTGAAGGTGCTCGTGCCCGACCTCGCGGACAAGCCCGACGCAGCGGCGCAGTTTCGTCGCGAAGCGAAGCTCGCCTCGAGCGTCTCGCACCCGAACACCGTGGTCGTGTACGACTTCGGCGAGCTCGACGGGGGGCTGTTGTACCTCGTGATGGAGCTGCTCGACGGGCGCACGATGGACGCCGTCTTGCGCGAGCGCGCGCTGACGAACGGCGAGGCGCTCGAGCTGACGCGACAGCTGTGCGCGGGGCTCGACGCGCTGCACGCCGCGGGGATCATTCACCAGGATTTGAAGCCGCAGAACGTGATGGTGAGCCAGCGCGACGGCGCGGGCCCGGTCGTGAAGATCGTAGACTTCGGGCTCGCGCGGCTCGCTGGCGCGGACCCGATCGAGTCGCCCTCGGGGCAGCGGCGCATCTCGGGAACGCCGTTGTACATGGCGCCCGAGCAAGCGCGCGCGGAGGACGCGATCGGGCCTGGGGCGGATCTGTTCAGCCTCGCGGTGGTGGCGTACGAGCTGCTCGCGGGGAGCGCGCCGTTCGACGTCGAAGGGCGCACGGTCTCGCAGGTGGTGCTCGAGCGAGCGTCGGGGCATTTTCACGCGCGGTCCATCGCGACGACCGTGGGTGACCCGCGCCGCGCGAGCGCGCTCGACGCGCTGTTCACCGAGGCGCTCGCGGTCGAGCCCGAGCGTCGCCCGAAGAGCGCGACCGAGTTCTACACGCGAATGAACACCGCGCTCGCGGCGTGAGCGGCGCGCTCACCGAGCGGGCAGCGTCTCGTCGACAGAGAACGCGCCGATCACACCGGTGGTCCCGCCGGGCGAGAGCGTGACCGATGCGGCCCAGCTCGGCGAAGGGGCGCTCGCGCCGTGATCGAGCGAAGCGGCGAAGGCCACGCGACGCGAGCGCGGCAACGGTGCGAGCGCGCTGATGACTCCGCCGCCTGCGTGGTAGAGGGCCTTGGCCCAACGCGGCGTTCCGTCGGCGCTGACGGCGAAGATCGCGAGCCCGCGCGTGATGGGCGCGCTGAACGCGGGCAACGGCGCGAGGCCCGACGAGCCGAAGTACCCCGAGAGCAAGAGCCCCTCTTCGCCGTCGATGGCCACGCGATCGATGTTGTCGTCCTGCGCTGTCGCGTAGCGTCGCGCGAGCACCGGCGCGCCCGTCGCCGCGTCGAGCGCGACGACGAAGCCGTCGAGCCCGCCCATCGCGCCGTTGTTGATCGACGCGAGCGGCTCGAGGCCGGTGACCGCGCCGCCGACGGCGCCGACCGCATACACGCGCCCGTCACGAGAGAGGGCGATGTCGCGAACGAAATCCGCGGCGGTCGAGCCGAACGCGCGCATCCAACGCAGCGCTCCGTCGGGGGCGAACGCGACGACGAAGCCGTCGTTCTGACCGCTGGACCTCCAGGTGTTCGCCGTGCCCGCGAGGGTGAGCGTTCCGGTGAAGACGCCGCCCGCGAAGACCGAGCCGTCGCTCGCGACCGCGACGCCGCGCACCTCGGCGCCCTGCGCGTTGTCCGAGGACAACCGCTGCGCGAACACCATGGCGTCCGAGCGATACGCGGTCACGAAGCCGTCGTCCGCTGCGCCCGGCGCGAGCATGGGCGCGGCGCTCCAGGTCCCGGCGACGATGCCGCCCATCGCGGCGACGCCCGCCGCTGCGCTCGCGCGATACTGCTGCGTGTTGGCGTTCGATCCGCCGTGCGAAAAGCAGCGCGCGACCGCGCCGTCGAACACGCCGAGCGCGCACGAGAACGCGCTCTGCCGCGCGGCAGCAGGCAGCGCGGCGCCGTCCCACGACCACGCTGCGCGGCGGTAGTAGCCCGCGGTCCACAAGGTCGAACCCGAGACCGAGAGCCCACGAACACCAGCAAAATCACTGGCGCTGACGTCGATGAGCTTGTGCCACCCGAGCGCGCCGTCCGGCTCGATGCGCGCGACCAGCGCGCCCTCACCGGCGGAGTTGATCGTGCGATCGAACCAGGATCCAGCGCCGACGAACGCGAGGCCGACGAAGAGCGCTTCGTCCACGGGATCGACGGCCATGGTGAGCGCGTTCGATCGCGTGACGCCGCGCAGCGCTGTGACGAACGAGCCCGAGAGCGAAGGGCCAGCATCGGCGCTGCTCGCGTCAGTGGCGCTCGCGTCGAGCTCGGCGCCCTCGGGGGGCCTCGGCACGACGGGCGTCTCGATCGGGACGCAGCGACCGCGCTCGCCGCAGGTGAGCCCGCGCTCTTCGCACACCTGCTCGACGGTGCACTGGCTGGCGGGGACCGCTGCGCAGCCGGCGCTGCGTTCGCCGCAGCGAAGCGAGAGCACGACGCGCACCATCTGGCTGCTGTTGGGGACGAAGCGAAAGCGAACGCGTCGACGGAGCTGCATCGGCGGCTCCGCTGCGGTCGCCCCTGCGCCGACGTCGGAGAGCAGCTCGAGCTCGACCTCGGCGCGACGGTCGCCGTTGGGGACGACCGTAAAACTCCCAGGGATTCTCGCGCGAACGATGCGCTCTTCGAACGAGCTCGCCGAGGCCATCGGGCCGCCGTCTGTGGCTCCGCCGTCAGCGGAGAAGCGACGCGCCCTCGCGACGAGGGACATGGGCCGCCGCGGCGGCGCGTCGGTGTCCACGACGATGGTCACCTCGGTCGCGGGCGAAGCGCACGAGGACGAGATGGCGACGCTGGTAAGAGCGAGAGTAGAGAGCGCGCGGCGGGCGAGCATCGGCGATGGGGGGGTCGCGCTCGGAGCGAAGGGCTCGTTCGCGCGCGACAGCCGGCAGTATGCAGAGCGCGGCGCGCCCGACCAACGAGAAAGCGCGCCCAAGACGCGCAGCCAGCGCAGGCACAGCCGTGTTAGCGTTCGCGAGGAAATTCCCGATGCGCGCGATCACCTTCGCCCTCACGACGTCGCTCGCGCTCAGCGCGTGCGACAAGCCCACGCAACCCTCGACAACGGCGACGAGCGCAGAGCAGTCGCAGCCGTCCACACCACCGACGACGCGAGACTCCGGCGTGCTCGCGGCGCGCACGCTCGCGAGGCACGTGGTCACGTTTTACAAGTGGCGATCGACGGAGGTCGGCAACGCGAGCACCAACGGCGAGTCGATCGAGCACGGGATTCAGCGCGCTCATTTCGTGATCGAAGTGCACCGGGACGACCAGCGCAGGCTCTCGATCAAAGTCGCGGGGCTGAGCGGAGACACTGCTGTTCCGCAGCAAGTGAGGATGCGCTCGGAGGGGCCGACGAGCGGGACGTTCAACGTCGCGCGCGAGGGGTTCATCAAGTACACGCTCGAGAACTTCGGCGGAGAGCTGCGCTCGGGAGAGCCCGTGCGCGTGCTGCTCTCGAGCGCCCCGTCCGCGCGGCAGACGCTCTCGCTCGCGACGAGCCCGACGTGGGTCACGTTGCCCGCGAGCGGCGAGCTCACCGGCGGACAAGCGCCGCAGATCGGGCAGGTCGACGCGGTGGTGGTGTTCGTCGTCCCCGTGGTCTCGCGGCGCGGCGGACGCTACCTCGTGCACGCCGTCGACATGAACGCCGAGCCCGGAGGATTTGCAGCGAACGGCGTGATGACGCACAGCCCGTCGGACGCCGAGATCACTCGATACGTGCAGTGGATGCGCGACCGCAACGGGATGGGACGCGACCGCAATCCGCCGATCGCGCTGCACCCGATCGACCGAAGCTGACCGCGCCGTGAAGTTCGGTCCGTCCATCGAAGTCCCGCCGTGCGCGCACGGGTTCGTCACGGCCCTCGCGCCGATGGCCAACGTCACCAACCCGCCGTTTCGCTCGCTCGCCAGGGATTTTGGCTGCGGATTGACGGTCAGCGAGATGGTCGCGTCGCAGCACCTCGTCAAGGGAGGCGTCGCGGGGCTCAACGCGCTGCGCATGGAGCGCGCGCCCGGCGGCGGAGCGCACGTCGTTCAGCTCTTGGGCGGCGACCCTGCGCTGATGGCCGAGGCAGCGCGCATGGCCGAAGCCGAAGGGGCCGACGCGCTCGACGTGAACATGGGCTGTCCGATCCGGCGCATTCGGCACGGGCACGACGCGGGCGTGGCGCTGATGGGGGCGCCCGAGCGCGCCGCCGCGGTGATCGATGCGATGGTTCGCGCTGTAAAAATCCCGGTGAGCGCGAAGCTCCGCGCAGGGACGAGCGAGGCCAACGTCAACGCCGTCGACGTCGCCCGCGCCGTCGAGCAAGCGGGCGCGTCGCTGTTGACCGTGCACGCGCGCACCGCGGACGCGGGGCACGAAGGAGAGGCGAGCCTCGCGGTGATCGCAGCGGTGAAGCGCGCGGTGTCCGTTCCGGTGATCGGCAACGGCGGCGTGAAGAGCGTCGAGGACGCGGTGACGATGGCCCGAGAGACCGGCTGCGACGGCGTGATGATCGGCCGCGGCGCGCTGGGAAATCCCTGGCTCTTTCGCGCGCTCGCCACGGGGGAGCGCCAGGACGTGACCCTTCGCGACCGTCGCGACGCCGTGCTCGGCTACGCCCGTTGGTACTGCGCGTTCGTCGGCGAAGGCGCGGCGTCGAGAGAGCTGCGCAAGCACCTGCGCTGGTTCTACGCGGGCACGCCCGTCGAAGAGCCGCTGCGCGAGCGGCTCGGCGCGCTCGACTCGATGGCGGCGATCGAGCGCGCGCTCGACGAGCTCAGCGAGTAAGAGCTGGTTTCAGAACCGGACCGAGCTGCGCAAAGAGACGCAAGCACTGCAAGGAGAGCGTTCGAAGACGGGCTGGATGCCCGTCGAGAACGGTCGACGCCGCAGGGCGCCGCGGATCTGCCGTGCAGCGACGGGAGGTTTTGAATCCAGCTCTAAGCGCGCTACTCGGTCGGAGCGCCCTGCGCGCGCCAGTGGCGCAGCTCGTCCACAGCGAAGCCAAAGCGCTCGAAGCCGGGGATCATCACAGCGTCGATCACTGAGAGAAGCGCGGCTTCGACCTTGTCTTTCGCGGGCACGCCGTGGCGCAGGACAACAGGGTTGGACACCGATGGAAGCGCGATCGCTCGCCACTCGCGGAGGTTGCAGATCGCGAGGTCGAGCAGCCACGACTGCACCTCTGCGCGCTCGCGCTGCGGCATGGTGGCGGCGAAGGCCCAGCCCACGCGCGAGTGGTCGATCTCGTCTGAGAGCAGTTCGCGGATCGCGCTCTTCGCGTAGGTGACGGTCGCGCACGCGAGCGCCGCTTCGAGGTACGCCGAGGCGAAGGTCTCGTTGAAGGCGCACTGCCCGAGGACGTAGAGGCACTGGCGGACGCGGTCGCTGCTGGCGCTCGGGTGCGTGGGGTGAGCGAAGGGCAAGAGCGGCGGATGGGGCAGTGATTTGCCTGCGTACTGTGAGGCCACGAGGCGGCAGAGCTCGGCGTGTCGGTGCTCGTCATCGACGGCGCGCGCGGCGGTCTCGATGAGCCCAGCATCGGCGTCGAGGGCGACGAGCGCGCGGTGAACGACGGCGAACGCGTCGGCCACGCGGCGCTCGGTGGCGCTCTGGCTGAGCCAGATGTTGGCGAGCAGGGCGCGCTCTGCGAGGGACAATCCGCGCAGGGATTCAGCGGGGTCGGGGAGCGGGCGGCTGGTGACGCGGCCGTTCCAGCGGCCCGCGGGGCTGAGCGATGGGTGAGCGGCGGTCATGGCGACACCGCGGCGTCGACGGCGTTGGGGTCGCACGTGCGGGTTTCGGGATCCAAGACGCAGGCGACGCAGCGTTGATCGTCGTCGGGGTCGGGGATGCAGCAGCCAGTGCCATGCTCCCATCCGTTGCCGGTCGTGCTGCAGCAGAAGCTCGGCCCCACCTCAGGAAACTCGCAGAAGGAGCCCTTGGTCGTGGGCCACCCCGCCTCGCGGCGACGCGCGTCGCGGTGCGATGCATCGACGAGCGCGCCGCTGTCGCGGACCGTGGCGTCCATGGCGCTCGCGTCCGGTTGCGCGCTCGCGTCCGGGGCGCTCAGCGCGCGATCGCTGCTCGACGCGTCCGCGAGCGCCACGTCGGATTCAGCGTCGGGTTCGTCGGCGCGGACCACGGCGGCGCAGCCAGAGCTCAACAACAGAGAGCTCGAGACCACCAGCGTTTGAAAGAGCTTCGATGCCATCGTGAACAACCTCGTGTGTGAGTGTTGTTGGGAGGATGGCCACGGAATTCTCTAAACGGAATCGATACTTTCGATAGTCGATTGTATGTGATCACAGAACAATCGAAGCAGCGATCAGAACGTCTCGATCGGCGCGCAGACGGGACGGACGTTGCCCACGCGGTTGCCGAAGCCGAAGTCGCGCTCGACGCCGTCGAGGCCGACCAGGACAGAGCCGCCGGGGCAGCGCTGCGGCGCGAGCGAGCCGCCGTTTTCGTTGGTGAAGCGCTGCGTGCTCTGGACGCTCTCGATGCGACCAGGCGGCAGCAGCGCAGCGAGCGTCACGCAGTCGAACAAGACGTCATCGATGACAGAGCCGTTGCGCACGGCGTTCGCCACGGCGACCTGCGCGGTGCCGCAGCGAGGAGCACGCATGGTTCCAATGTTGTCGCCGAAGCGGCTGGTGTTGCTCGAAGCGCCGAGCGTCCCGTTGTTGTTGAACGTCGCGCACGCGAGCGCGTAGCCGTTGAGCACCGTGGTCGTCCCGGTCTTCCACGTGTCGGCGCCGACCATGATGGTGTTGGCTGGGCAGCGGACGTTGGTCGATCTCGCACCGTCGGAGAACGTCGACTGCCACGACAGGGCCACGGGCGTACCGAGCCGATAGCGCACAGGCGCGTCGGGAAGCGCATCGGGCACCGCATCGGGAAGCGCGTCGGGCAACGCATCGGGCAACGCATCGGGCAACGCATCGGGCAACGCGTCGGGAAGCGCATCGGGCAACGCGTCGGGCAGCGCGTCGGGCAACGCATCAGGCAACGCGTCCGGAAGCGCGTCGAGCGCAGCGTCCGCGTCCATCGCTGAAGCATCGGCGTCGGAGCTCGCGTCGAGCGCGTCTGCCCCGGCCTCAACGATGGTCGCATCGGCGTCAGGGCTCGCGTCGAGCACGTCCGCGAGCATCACGTCCGCGTCCGTGGGCTCGACGCGGTCCGCTGCGTCGACCAAGGTGATGTCCGACTGGCGGTCGGCCATCGCGGCGTCGAGCTCGGGCGCGCTCGCGTGGGGCAGCGCGCAGCTGGCGAGCAGTGAAAGAGAAAGCAGCCAGGGCGAAGTTCGCATACGCTTCGAGGATAGCAGCGAACGAACGCGCTCCGAGAGGACTTCGATGGCGCCGCCCTACCCTGTTCCGTACGCGATTCCGTTGTTCTTGCTGACGATGCTCGCGGAGGCGTGGCTGCTGTCCCGGGCGCGAACGCGCTCAGCGGCGCAGTACGAGAAGCGCGACTGGTTCGCGTCGATGTGCATGGGCGTGGGCAGCCTCGTGGCGGGGGCGATCGTCGCGCCGCTCTTTCACGGGCTGATGAACTTCGCCTACGCGCACCGCCTGAGCACGATCGAGGTCACGCCGCTGACCTACCTCTTGCTCTTCGCAGGCGAAGACTTCGCGTACTACTGGCTGCATCGCCTGTCGCACGAGCGGCGGTTCTGGTGGGCTTCGCACGTCAATCACCACTCGTCCGAGCGGTACAACCTCGGGACGGCGCTGCGGCAAACGTGGACGGCGCCGCTCAGCGCGACGTGGATCATGTGGGTCCCGCTCGCGTGGATCGGGTTCGCGCCGGAGTGGGTCTACTTTCAGATGGGCGTGAGCTTGCTCTACCAATACTGGATCCACACCGAGCTGATCGTGCGCATGCCGCGGTGGTTCGAGTGGCTGTTCAACACGCCGTCGCACCACAGGGTGCACCACGGGCGCAACGACCGCTACCTCGACAAGAACTACGGCGGAATCTTGATTGTGTGGGACAGAATTCTAGGGACGTTCGCCCCCGAGGACGCTGACGAGCCGGTCGAGTACGGGCTGGTGCACCCGCTGGGGTCGACCAACCCGCTGTGGGTGGCGATGCACGAATGGGTCGCGATCGCCAGGGACGTGGTGCAGTTTCGGCGCGTGCGCGACAAGCTGCGGGCGCTGTGGGTTCGCCCAGCGGACTACGATGATTTTCGCGCGCAGGCGCTGCGAGAGAAGTGACGCGCAACGGGTGCGTGGCCCCGCGCAACCTGCGTATAATTGTCGCACCCCCGGACCCCACCCATGAAAACACCGCGCCTTGCGATTGTTTTTGCGCTCTCGTTGGCGGCCGCCGCATGCGGAACGCCAATGCAGCAGCCGGCACCCGACGCCGCTGCTGACCAGGCTGCGCCGCAGCCAGACGCATCCACCCCAACGAGCGACGCAGCGCCCCCCTCGGACGCCCAGTCGCCAGAGGACTCTTCGACGCCCGCGGCCGACGGCGGCCCGAGCGAAGCCCCTACCTGGTGGCGAGACATCAAGCCCCTCGTCGATCAGACCTGCAACAACTGCCACCGCACGGGCGGAATCGGGCCGTTCGAGCTCAGCACGTACGCGCAGGCGCGACCGCTCTCGCGCGTGATGGCCAACTCGGTGCAGAGCCGCACGATGCCGCCGTGGCAAGCGCGCGAGGGCTGCCGCACGCTGCTCGACTCGCGCGCGCTCACGGACGTCGAGATCGCGAAGTTCGTCGCGTGGGACGCGGCGGGCGCGCCCGAAGGCAACATGGCGGACTTTCGCCCTGCTGCCGCGAGGCCCAACACCACGATGCCGTTGCCCGCGACGCCGGGCGACGTGATCGTTCAGCCGTCGGCGGACTATCTGCCGAACCAGCGACGGACCGACGACTACCACTGCTTCATCGTGGACCCAGGGCTCACGGCGTCGCGCGATGTGGTGGGCGTGCGAGTGGTTCCGGGCAACGCGCGCATCGTGCACCACATGTTGCTGTTCGAGGTCCGCGCGGGCGGACTCGCGGCGCTTCAGCGCTTGGATGACGCAGAGCCTGGCCCTGGCTACACGTGCTACGGCGGCCCTGGCGTGGACGCCAACGTCCGCGCAGGGACGGGCGGCGACCTCGTCGACATGGACATGCAGCAGGTCGCAGGCTGGGCGCCGGGCGGCGTCGACGGCTACATGCCTGCGGGCACGGGCATTCGCTTGAAGCCCGGCAACCGTCTCGTGATGCAGGTGCACTACAACCTCGCGCCCTCGACCATGGGCATGACGGACCGCACGCGCGTCGAGCTCTTCTTGGGCGCGCCGGGCGCGACGCAGCAAGCGCTGTGGTTGCCGCAGCCGAACTCGAGCTTCAGCGTTCCGGCGGGCGCAGGTCCGATGGATCCGCGCTCGACGGCCGTCTCGAGCACCCGCAACCCGCTGCCGATCCCGGCGCGGATTCACGGCGTGTTTCCGCACATGCACCAGCGCGGATACTCGATTCGCGTCGAGGCGATCACCTCGTCGGGCACGACCAACTGCCTCGCGGACGTCCCGCGCTGGGACTTTCACTGGCAGCAGAACTACTTCTTCCGCAGCGCCTACCGCGCCGCCGCTGGAACCAACGCCGACACCCTCCGCACCACGTGCGTCTGGGACAACCGGCCCGAGAACCAGCCCTTCGTCGACGGCATGCAAGTCGCGCCTCGCACCCTCACCTGGGGCGAAGGCAGCGACGACGAGATGTGCTTGAACTATTACTACGTCTCGCTTTGACAGACATCTCTGACGCGAGACTCACCCTCGTCCGTCCGCTCGAAAGAGCCCTGCGCGACGGACATCCCTGGATCTACCGCGACGCCGTGAAGGGGACGGCGCCGGCGGGGTCCGTCGTCACCGTGACCGACGCCAAGGGCGCCTTCGTGGCGCGCGGGCTCTCGGACGACGGCGTGATCGCCGTGCGCGTGTTCACCACGCGCGACGAAGCGCTCAGCGAGCCGCTGTTGCGCGCGCGCATCGAAGACGCTTGCCAGCTGCGCGACGCGGTCGTGCCCGAAGGCACCGACGCGTATCGCTTGATCCACGGCGAGGGCGATCGGCTCCCGGGCTTCGTCGTCGACGTGTACGCCTCGCTCGCCGTGCTCAAGACCGACGGCGCCGGGGCCTTCGCGTGGCGCGACCGCTTCGCCCGGCTGCTCGAGCCGATCCTTCGCGCGCGCGGCGTGCAGACGCTGCTCGCGCGCGGGTCGAACACGGGCGAAGAAGAGCCATCACCGGACAAATCCCAGGCGAAAGCAGAGCTCGTCTGGGGCGCGCTCGACCGCACGCGCGTGACCGTCCGCGAGCACGGGATGGCCCTGGTCGGCGACGTGATGCTCGGCCAGAAAACGGGGCTCTTTCTCGATCAACGCGAGGCGCGGAGGATGGTCCGCGGGATCGCGAAGGGCCTGCGCGTGCTCAACCTGTACGCGTACACGGGGGGATTCTCAGTGGCAGCGGGGCTCGGCGGAGCGCGCATGGTCGAGACCGTCGACATCGCGCGCGGCGCGATCGAGCTGGCCGAAGAGAGCTGGCTGGCCAACGGGCTCGACCCCAGCGCGCACCGCGCGATCTGCGACGACGTGTGGAAGCACCTGGCCAACCTCGCGAAGAGCCGCTTGCGCTTCGACCTGGTGATCGCCGATCCGCCGAGCTTCGCGCCGCGCGCATCGAGCGTGCCCAAAGCGATGGAGGCGTACCGCGCGCTGCACGCGGCCTCGCTCGCGTTGGTGGCGCCGGGCGGCTTCTACCTCGCGGGCTCGTGCTCGAGCCACGTGACGCGGGCGATGTTCGCCGAGAGCGTGCAGGAGTCCGCGCGCAAGGCTCGGCGCAGCTTGCAGCTGCTCGAAGCGAAGGGAGCGCCCGCGGATCACCCGCGCATCCCTGCGTTCTCCGAGGGGGACTACTTGAAAGCGGACTTGTATCGGGTGCTCTGAGCCCGCGCGGACCAAGCGCCTTCGTGTACGATCGCTGCCCATGGGAGTGCGTCAGCGACCAGCCCCTTCGAGCGACGGGGTGGTGTTCGAGGAGGGCTCGGGGCTCGCGTGGCTCTGTCGCGTCAGCGCCGACCGCTACGTCGCATCGGTGCACGGCGTCGTGAGCGAAGAGCTCGTGCGCGCGCAGCTCCGCTGGGTCGACGACCAGTTTGGAGAGGGGCTTCGCTGGTGCGCGTCGGACCTGTCGGAGGTGCGAGCCCTCGGCGCGCGCGCGGCAGAAGTGGCCTCGGAGTGGGCGCAGCGGCGCGCGACCATGCCCGTGATGCTCATCTTGTTTCGCACCAAGCTCACCGAGATGAGCCTCTCGCTCTATCAGCTGGTGACGCGGCACCCGCTCGAGGTGTTCTCGGACCCGGCGCGCTTCGAAGAGGCCGTGCGGCGCGAGCTTCCGATGTATCGCAGGCGCTCGCTGGCTGACTTCAAGGCGAAGCTCTGAGCGCGATCAGACCCACTCGCACTCGTCGCGCGGCGCGGGCGGAGCGCCGTACCGCGGGCTGCCGCGGTTGATCGGGATCGCGAGCGTCGAGCCGTCGCCCACGTCGACGATCATCGGCGGGGCGATCCCGTACGCAGGGACCGTCGCCCGATCGACCGGCGGGTCGTACGGCGGAGGCGGAGGCGGAGGCTCGCGACGAACGCCGTCGCACATGCCAGGCACGGTCACGCGCGCGCACAGCGGCTCGCAGCCAGCGAGCGCCGTCGAGCTCACGGCGACGGCGAGCGCCGCGCGGACGAGGGCGCGCGCGGGGCTTTGCGCGGTACGCAACGCCGCGTTGCAGAAAGGACACTGCCCCTCTGTTGCGCGGACGTGACGAGCGCAGCGGTGGCACGAGACGAGCGGCTCCATGGCGTTCGAGCGTACCGCAGTTGCTGGCAGCGCGGCGGCGGGGCTGAGCGCTCGGTGCGTGGGGCGCAATCGCGGTACGTTGCGCGCGCGATGTCCGAGCCGACACAGAGCAACACGATCGTCGACGACGCGTCGCCGGAGTCGACGGCGGTCTCCGAGACGATGGCGCTGCCCGACGAGCAGGCAGCCCCCTCGCGCGGCGAGCTCGGCCCGCCCCAGGTCGACGAGCTTCCGCTCGCGTCGATGGACATGGAGGGCGAGGCGCGCGATGCAGAGTCGTCGCCCACGCCGTCTTCTGGCGCAGGTCGAGACCTCGCGGCGATGGGCTTGCTGGGCGAGGGAGGGATGGGCCGCGTGCTGCTCGCGTCGCAGCGATCGCTGCGGCGAAGGGTGGCCGTGAAGACCGCGAATCAGCGCGCGTCGAGCGCGGCGGCGATCGTGCGCGAGGGGGTGGTGACGGGGATGCTCGAGCACCCGAACATTCCGCCGGTGCACTCGCTGGGGCGCGACGCGCGGGGCCGACCGCTGCTGGTGATGAAGAACATCGAGGGCGTCAGCTGGGCGAGCGTGCTCGACGACCCCGGGCACCCGCTGCGCGGCGAGAGCCCGCTGTTCGCTGGCGTGGACGCGCTCGAGGCCAACCTCGAGGTGCTCGCGCAGCTGTGCAACGCGCTCGAGCTCGCGCACGCGCGAGGGATCGTTCACCGAGACATCAAGCCCGCCAACGTGATGCTCGGTCGCTACGGCGAGGTGTACTTGATCGACTGGGGCGTCGCGTTCAACCCCGCGTGGCACCGCGCGGACGAGCCGATCGGCGTGGTGGGGACCGCGTCGTATCTCGCGCCCGAGATGGTCGCGCAAGAGGTTCCCGACCCGCGCACGGACGTGTACTTGCTGGGAGCCACGCTGCACGAAGTGCTCACCGGCGCGCCGCCGCACGAGGCCGCGACGGTGCAGAGCGCCCTCGCCCGCGCCTTCGCCTCGACGCCCGTCGAGTATTCGACGGAGGTCCCATCGGCGCTGGGCGCGCTCTGTCGACGCGCGATGGCACGGGCGCGCGAGGACCGCCCGCCGTCCGTGCGTGAGTTTCGCGACGCGCTGCGACGGTACCGAGCGCACCGAGCGTCCATCGCGGTGTGCGAGCGCGCCGATCGACAGCTGAGCGAGCTGCTCGTCGCGCTCGTCGCGCCGTCGCAAGAACCAGCGAAGATCGCGGCGTTGCAGCAGTCGTGTCGGCTCGGCTACGCGCAGGCCCTCGCGGGCTGGAGCGACAACCCTCAAGCGCGCGAGGGGATGCAGCGCATGCTGCGGGCGCTGTGCGAGCGCGAGCTGAAGCTCGACAACGTCGAGGCGGCGCGCGCGCTGCTCGGAGAGATGACGCCCGAAGACCCGACGCTCGCCCGCGAGGTCGCGGCGCGCGAAGAAGAGCGCAGACGCGAGCGCGAGCGCGCGCAGGCGATGGACATGAAGCAGTCGTCGCGCGAACGGTCGATGGTGCTCGGGCTGTTCGTGTCGTTGGGGTTCGGGTTGGCGGCGATGCGGGCGGTGTTTCCGCCGAACGAGAGCGACCTGAGGCGTCGGCACCTGTCGTTGCTGATCGTCTGGATCTTGCTGTGGACCGCGGCGACGGCCGGCATCGCCGTCGTATGGAGGCGCTTCAAGCGCTCGGAGCTGAACCTTCGCCTCTTGCGATCGTCGATCGCGCTGGCAGCGGCGATCTTGATCAACCGCGTCGCGGGGTTCGTGCTGTTGCCCGGCGCGGCGGCGACGCTGATCGGCGACACGACCATCGCGATCTGCATGACGCTGCTCTTCGCGATCTTCGTCGCGCGCTCGCTCGTGTGGAGCGCGCTGCCGGCGCTCGCGGGCGTCGCGGCGATGTGCGTCGATCGCGCGCGGGTGGGGGTGTACTTCAACGCCTCGATGACGCTGGTGATCGTCACGCTGGTGCTGTGCATC
This sequence comes from Myxococcales bacterium, assembly GCA_013298625.1. Classification (GTDB taxonomy): domain Bacteria; phylum Myxococcota_A; class Polyangia; order Polyangiales. The sequence goes on along the minus strand of JAAFIF010000027.1, from coordinate 9,486 downwards.
CGGCGCGAGACCCGCTGAGCGCCCTCGGTCAGCGGCCTTTGCGATCGTGCTGCGCGACGATGCTCTCGAGCACGGCGAGGCCGAACATGATCTTCTTCACGAAGCTCGAGTTGTGGGGGACCAAGAAGAACCGCGGGTGTTTTGCCCAGATTTCGCGCAGCCTCGAGTCGAGGGCGATGGCCGCGTCCCGCGACTCGATGCGAATGGGGTTGTTGCCTTCGATCGAGCTTCCGCCGACCGCGGCGGACTCGAAGAAGATCACAGCGTCGTAGCGAGAGAGCTCGCGCTCGTACGAGCTGCCGACGTCCGTGTAGAACGCTGCTTCTTCGTCGGGCCAATACGCGGCGCCGTCGAGCGTCCCGCGGTCGCAGAGCAAGATGCGCTCGGGGAAGAGGGCGCTCTGGACGTCCTCGAGGTTGCGCTGAACATGGTAGATGGCGCGCTGCGCGGCGCGCGTCGCCAGCGCGTCGTTGGTCCTGGGAAATCCCCCAGAAAACAACAGCGTCGCCGCCTCGGGCACCACCACCACGCGGTCGCCGATCTCGCGTCGAAAGAGGTCTGCCGCGGTGGTCTTTCCCCCGCCGGGGCCGCCGGTCAGCACGATGCGGCAGCGGCCGTTGTTGCTCTTGTTGTCGCTCACTGCACTGACCTGCCAGAGATGCGAGCGCAGCACCACCCTGCGCTGTCGCGCCGCATCGAAGGTGCATCGTGCCGCAGCGGATCGAGGGCCGTCGAGCAAGAATTCCTCGGCCAAGGCCTGGCGCGCCGCTCGCTCGCGATGATCGCTAGCCAATTCGCTGATGGCACGACGCGCGCATCCGGCGTCTGCTCCGATGAAGAACGCACTCCTCGTGCTCGCCTCGCTCGCTTCGATCGCGTGCCGCGCGAGCACGCCGACGCTCAACGCGGCGGCGCCCATCACACAAGAGCAATTCGTGCGCGTCGCGCAGGCGCAGATCGACTCGCGCGGCTCGGTGATCGTCGCGCAAGCGGTGATCGCCCCCGATGAAGCGCGGGTGGCCGCCGTGGTCGCAGCGGTGCGGGGCCGCGCGATCCGCGTGCACGCGATGACCGGCGACGACGTGTCCCCTGCCTCGACGCTGGCGCTGGTGCAGAGCGCCGAGGTCGCGGGGGCCAACGCAGCGCTCGCACAAGCGCGCATCGCGAGGCAGTCTGCGCAGGACTCGCTCGCGCGCACGAGCGCGCTCAACGAGCAGGGCGCGGCGTCGCAGCGCGAGGTGGTCGAGGGGCGCGCGGCGCTCGCGACGGCGCGCGCTGAAGAGCAGCGGGCGGCAGCGGCGCTCAACGCCTTCGGCAGCGCGGGCGGAGGCGCGACGTACACCCTTCGCTCTCCCATCGCAGGAACAGTGATTCGCCGCGCGCTCCGCGTCGGCTCGGAGGTGAGCCCCGACGCCGAGCCTGGCTTCGTGGTGGCGGACCTGTCGCGGGTGTGGGCGGTGGCGTCGGTGCCCGAGCGCCTGGCTGCCACGGTGCAGCGCGGCGAGCGCGCGGAGGTCGAGCTCCCGGCGCTTCCCGGACGGAGGTTCGCTGGGGTGGTAAGCCTCGTCGGAGCGTCGATCGACCCCGCGACGCGCGCGGTCTCGGTGCGCATCGAGCTCGACAATCCGCAGCGCGCGCTCAAGCCCGAGATGGCGGCGCGCGTGGTGCTCTTCACGGACCCGCGCCCGGTGGTGGTCTTGCCGACGACCGCGCTGGTGACGCGATCGGACGGAGGATACGCGGTGTTCGTCCGTCAGGCCGCAGGCCGCTTCGATCGGCGCGCGGTGACGATCGGTGCAGAGTTCGACGACCGAGCGCAAGTGCTCGACGGGCTGCGTGCCAACGAGACCGTCGTGGTCGAGGGCGCGCTCTTGATCGATCCGTCCGCGCAGCAAGCGCTCTGAGCGAGGGCGCGAGCGACGACATTCGACCCGGCAATCAACGGCGAGGCTTTACCGTGCTCACATTGATTCGAGCGGCGATCGCGAGGCCTTGGGCCGTGGTCGCGATCGCGGTGGTGTTCGCGCTGCTCGCGAGCCTGCAGGTGATGGAGGTGCCGATCGAGGCGTTTCCAGACGTGACCAACGCGCAGGTGCAGATCATCACGCTCGCGCCTGGGCGAGCGGCAGAGGAGGTCGAGCGGCAGGTGACGATCCCGATCGAGCGGGAGGTGTCGGGCCTGCCCGACTGCAGCGAGCAGCGATCGGTGAGCGTGTACGGGCTCTCGATGGTGACCCTGACCTTCGATGACGGCGCCGACGAGTTCACGGCGCGCGCGCGGGTCGGCGAGCGACTGCGACAAGTCGAGCTGCCCGACTCGCTCATCGCGCGGCTCGGCCCCGAGAGCTCGCCGGTCGGAGAGATCTATCGCTACACGATCGAGGGCGCGCGGCTCGACGCGGTCGAGCGTCGCGGGCTGCAAGACTGGGTCGTCGGCCCGGCGCTGCGTCGGATCAACGGCGTCGCGGACGTCGTGTCCATGGGGGGATTTCAGCGGCAGATCTCGGTCGAGGTCGAGCCCACGCGGCTGCTGGCGCGGGGCCTCTCGGTGACGGACGTGGTCTCTGCGCTGCAGCGATCGAGCGGCGCTGTGGGTGGGCACTACCTTCGCCACGGGGCAGAGGAGTACGTCGTGCGCGGCGTGGGGTATCTGCGCAACGGGCGGGACGTCGCGGCTACGGCAATCACGGCGCGCGACGGCGTTCCCATCTACGTGCGCGACGTCGGACACGTGCTCGCGGGCAGCGTCGCGCGCCGGGGAATCGTGGGGCGAGGAGCGCAAGACGAAGTCCCGCAGGGCATCGTGTTGCTTCGTCGTCGCGCGCATCCTGCCCGCGTGCTCGACGCGGTGCACGAGCAGGTCGGCGCGCTCAACGAGCAGCTCGCGCAGCGCGGCGCGAGGATCGTCCCGTACTACGACCGCACCGAGCTCATCGACCGCGCGCTGCACACGGTGAAGCACAACATGCTCGAGGGCGCGCTGCTGGTCGTGGTGGTGCTGGCGATCTTTCTGCAGAATCTTCGGGGACCGATGATCGTCGCCGCGGTCATCCCGCTGGCGCTGTTGACGGCGTTCGCAGGGCTTCGACTTCGCGCGATGCCGGCCAACCTGATCTCGCTCGGGGCCATCGACTTCGGGATCCTCGTCGACGGCGCGGTGATCTTCGTCGAGACCGCGTACCACTTGCGCGCGGAGAAGCCGGGGTACTCGGGCGCGTCGATCGCAGAGGAGTCCGCGCGGCAAGTGGTCCGTCCGATCGTGTTTTCGCTGGCGATCATCGCGACCGCGCTGCTGCCGGTCTTCACGATGCAGCGGGTCGAAGGGCGGATCTTCGCGCCGATGGCCATGACGTACGCGTTTGCGATCGTGGGGGCGCTGCTGTGGACGCTGACCGCGGTTCCTGCGCTCACCGCGCTGCTGGTGCGCCCTGCGCAGCGCTTGAGCGACGCGCCGAGGAAGCACGGCGACGAGCCGCGGTTCATCACCGCGCTGCGGCGCGGGTACGAGCGGATCGCGCGCGTGTGCGTGCAGCGAGCGCGCGTGGTGGCTGTCGCGTTGGCGTTGTTGACGATCGGTTCGATCGCGGGCGCGCGGCGCATGGGCAGCGAGTTCTTGCCGGAGCTCAACGAGGGAGGGATGTTCGTGACGGCGATCTTTCCGGCGTCACAGTCGCTCGAAGAGGGCGCGAGGATGGTGCCGCGCATTCGCGCGATGATCCGAGAGTTTCCCGAGGTGCGCGAGGCCGTGTCTCAGCTCGGCCGCCCCGAGGACGGAACGGACCCTGCCCCGGTCAACGTCGCCCAGATCCTCGTGTCGTTGCACCCCGAAGAGCAGTGGCGCACGGGACGCACGCGCCAGCAGCTCATCGACGCCATCCGCGCGAGGCTCTCTTCGGTGCCGGGCGTCGAGTTCGTCTTCTCTCAGCCGATCGTCGACAACGTGCTCGAGTCGATCTCGGGCATCAAAGGAAAGGTGGTCCTCAAGCTCTTCGGCGAGGACCTCGACGCCCTCGTGCGCAGCGCCCAGCAAGCGCAGCGCGCCATCGCGCCGATCGCGGGCGTGCGCGACCTGGGGCTGTATCAGACGGGCACCGTTCCGCAGCTCGTGCTCGAGATCGACCGCGACGCCGTCGCGCGCTACGGCCTCGACGTCGAAGCCGTCGAAGACGTGATCAGCTCAGCGCTCGGCGGCGTCGCCGCGACCAGCGTCTGGGAGGGAGAGCGCAAGGTCGACGTGGTCTTGCGACTGCCCGAAGCTTCGCGCTCCTCCGTGGATCGCATCCGCGAGATTCCAGTGCGCGCGGCGTCGGGCTCGACCGTCACGCTCGGCGCGATCGCGAACGTGCGAGTGGGCTGGGGACGCGCGGCGATCCAGCGCTCGCAGGGGCGCAGGTTCGTGGCGTTGAAGTTCAACGTCGAGGGCAGGGACCTCGGCTCGGTGGTCGAAGAGGCGCGCGCCCGCGTGCAGAGCGCGGTGCGGCTTCCGGCCACGGTGACGGCGACGTGGGGCGGCGAGTTCGAGAACCAGCAGCGCGCGATGCGACGCCTGGCGGTGATCGTCCCGATCGCCCTCTGCTCGATCGGCGCGCTGCTCTTCTGGGCGCTCGGGCGCGCGAGGGGGGCGATGCTCGTGCTCGCGACGCTGCCAGCTTCGCTGCCAGGGGCGCTGCTCGCGCTCGCGCTCGCGAAGGTCAACCTCTCGGTCAGCGCCGCTGTGGGCTTCATCGCGCTGCTCGGTCAGACGGTGCTCGCGGGCCTCGTCATGGTCTCGTCGATCGACGAGCTACGCAGAGAAGACCCTGCGCTTTCGCTGACGGATGCGATCATCAACGGCGTCTCTCGGCGGCTGCGCGCGGTGCTCGTGACGGCGCTGCTCGCCTCGCTCGGCCTGCTGCCTGCGGCGCTCTCGCACGCGATCGGCAGCGAGACTCAGCGCCCCTTCGCGCTCGTGGTCGTCGGCGGCGTCCTGCTGGGAACCCCCGTGGTCCTCGCGGTGATCCCCGCGCTCTACGCGCTCTCGGAGCGCGCTGCGCGGCGGGCGTCACGCGGAGACTCGAGCGCGTATCCGCCAGCGTTTGCGCTGCTGCTCGCGCTGCTCGCCGCGGGATCCGACGCGCGCGGGTTCACCTTCGAGCAAGCGGCGGCGACCATGCGCGCGCAGCACCAGAGCTTGCGCGCGGCGTCGACGGGCGTGGCTGCCGCGCGCGAAGACGTGACGGCCGCGGCGCGATGGAGCAACCCGCAGCTCTCGGCGCAGTACCTTCGCTCGGTCGGCTGGACGTCGTACGACCCGACGCTGGGCGCGGGCTCCGTGCAAATCTCGCAATGGATCGAGACCGCCGGGGTGCCCGCGGCGCGCGCGAGGGTGGCCGACGCGCTCGTGCGCGCGGCGGAGGCAGAGCGCAGGGCGCTCGAGCTCGAGCTGACGGCGGCGCTTCGACATGCGTTCGTCGACCTGCTGTCTTCGCAGCGAAGAACGGCGACGCTGCTCTCGGCGGACGCGCTGATGCGTCGCGTGCAGACGCTGGTTCAAGCGCGGGTCGACATCGGCGCATCGCCCCCGTACGACGCCGACCGCATGCGATTGGTGATCGCCGATGTTCGCTCGCAGCTCGCGCAAGCGCAGGCGGATCGCGCGCGCGCTCGGTCCCTGATCGCGGCGATCATCGCGGGCGACGATCGCTCTCTCGAGGGCGAAGCAGAGGGCGCGATCGAAGCGCCGTGGGCGATCCCGACTCGAACCGACGCGATCGCAGCGGCGCAGCAAGCGCCGGATACGGGCGTGGCGCGCGCGCGAGCCGCGGCGGAGGCGGCGCAGGTCGACGTGGCGCGCCGATCGGTCTTCGGCGGCATCGGCGTGCAAGCGGGCGTGATGTTTGGTCAGGGGTACGACGACGTCGGCAGGCAGAGGCAGCTCGACGTGGTGCTGGGCGTGACCGTTCCGCTGCCGGTGCTCGACCGTGGACAGGGAGCGATCAGCGCGAGTGAGCTTCGCGCGGACGCAGCACGGATGAGGGTGACGGCGATCGAGCGAGAGCGAAGCCTTCGTGCGGCTGCGGCGTACGCGGACGTCCTCGCGCGTCGGGCGGCGTTCGACGCGTACATCGAGGCCGTTTCGCGGGTGGACGAGAGCGTTCTGCGCGCGTCCGACGCTTCGTACTCGAGCGGACGCACAACGGCGTTCGACCTGCTCGACGCGTATCTGCGGTTCGTCTCGTCGCAGCTTCGCCGGGTCGAGCTCGCGACGGACGCGCGTCACGCCGAGGCGACGCTGCTCGCGCTCACGGCGCGCTAAACGACGACCGCGACGGGGTTCGTCGTCTTGCGAGTGCGCGGCAGTGGTTTGACTTGATTGAAACCGCGCAGTTCTGCTCCGCGCGTCTTCGACGCTCGTCGCGCGCGGCGTAGACCACGACCGCGCTGGGTGCGGCAATTTTGTACACCAGCCGCTGGGACTCCCGAGAATCTCAGAGATTCTCGTTGGAGCGGCGCTTGCTGTGGGCCGCTGCGGTGATCGAGCACGACGTCGATGGACCGTTTCACAGCTGCGTCTCGATCGTCGACGACTCGAGCGTCGACAGCGGCGCGTCGCGCGTTTGGGCGGAGGCGTTCGCCGCGCCGGGCGCGACGTCGGTGAGCGTCGATCCCACGCTGACGGCAGCGCAGCTTCGCGCGCGCGTCGCGAGCGTCGCGAGGATCGCCCCGTCCACGCTCGTCATCGTGTCCGCGCCGATCGTCGAGCTCGTCGCTGGGCGGCGCCTCGAGTGCTCGATGCTGGCGCATCCGTCGCCGACGCTGCCGGACACGATCCTGGTGGCGATCAGTCGACCAGACCACCGGTCGCACACGCTGCAGCTCGCGTCGTGGCTCGCCGCGCGCATCGGGGCGAAGCTCTTCGGCGTGCACTGCGTGCGAGACGCGGACGAAGCGGTGGTGCCGGGCGCGGCGGTGGCGGCCAACGCGCGGGTCGCGGCGCTGGGCGCGGCGCGCACGCGGATCGAAGACGTGTCCGTGGAGATTTCGCGGGACACCGAAGCGTCGATTCGACGCGTGGCGCTTCGGATCGGAGCGCAGCTCGTGGTCGTGGGCAAGGGCTCGACGCGCGCGACGATCGCACGCAACCTCGCGGCTCATCCCGTCCACGCCACGCTGGCGGTCGCGAGGCGCTCGAGCGTCGCGTGCCGATGGAGCTTGTTACGTTGAACCTCGCCTCACGCATCGTGCTCAGCTTGCTCGTCCCCGTGCTCGTGTGCCTCGGGACGTTTGGCGTGCTCAACGTCAAGCTCCTGCGCGCAGAGATGCTCGACGACGCGCGCCGCGAGCTTCGCGACCACGCGACGTCGCTGTCGGTCGCGATGGGCGCGGCGATGCGCGACCGTCAGATCGAGGACATCGCCGAGCTCGCCGACGACCTGAGCCGCGCCGATCGCGTCCTCGGCGTGGTGATCTTCGACGAGGACGATCGGCTCATCCGCGCCTCGCGCGCGCTTCAGTCGGACGTCGCGAGGCTGCTGCCGCTCGGACACGCGGCGCGCACCGAGACGAGCCGCGTCTCGGCGACGCGCGCGGGCAACGGACGTCCTGTGCTCGTCTATGGCTTCGCGCTGCGCGCGCGGGACGGGGACAGGCCGAGCGGCTCGGCGCTCTTGCTTCGAGACCTCACGTACATCGAGCAGAACATCCGCAGCGCAGAGGAGCGGGTGGCGCTCGTCGGCGTGATCACAGCGCTCTCGCTGATCATCGCGGCGTGGCTGGGGCTGCGCTCGTCGGTGCTTCACCCGATCTCGCTGCTGCTGCAGAGCGTGCAGGAGGCGAAGCACGACCCCGCGCTCACGCGAGCGCCTGTGGTGCGCGAGGACGAGATCGGGCTGCTCGCGGGGCGGTTCAACGAGCTGCTCGACTCGCTGCGCAGCGCGCGCGCGTCGCTCGAAGAGCGCACGGAGGCGATGGTCTCGCTCGAGCGCCGGCTGCACCACGCGCAGCGGCTGGCGTTGGTCGGCCAGCTCGCGGCGAACCTCGCGCACAAGGTGGGCTCGCCGCTCAACGTGATCCTCGGGCGCGCGCGGTACGCGCTGCAGCAAGGGGGGCAGAGCGAGCGGGACAAGCGCCATCTGCAAGAGATCGTCGCGGGCGCTGAGAACATCTCGGCCGTGATCGAGCAGCTGCTCTCGCACGCGCGCAAGGGGCGCGGTCAGCTCGGCGCGGTGGACGTGAGCGAGGTGGCGACGAGCGTGGCGCGCTTCGTCGAGGTCGAGGCGCAGGCGCGCGCCGTGCAAATCGAGGTCGATTGCGACGAGCCCGCGTGGATTACGGCGAGCCGCGAAGAGGTCGAGCAGGTGTGCATCAACCTGGTGATGAACGCGCTGCAAGCGCAGCGGAACGGCGGTCGCGTGCGGGTGCGCACGGTGCGGGTCGCGGGCGCTCCATCGATGGTCGAGCTGACCGTCGAGGACGCCGGTCCTGGGGTGGCGGTCGACGATCGACTTCGCGTGTTCGAGGCGTTTTACACGACAAAAGAAGGCACCGAAGGGACGGGGCTCGGCCTGGCGATCTGCGAAGAGATCACGCAGCGGCTGGGCGGGACGATCACCGTGGGCGACGCGAGCATCGGGGGCGCGTGCTTCACCGTGCGCGTGGCCGCGCGAACAACGAACAACGCAGAGGAGCCATCATGAGCACAGCACGCATCCTGGTCGTGGACGACGATCACGCGCTCGCGCGCTTCGTCGCGGAGATTCTAACGGACCAGGGCTACGCGCTCTCGACGGTGCCGAGCGTGGCGAGCGCGAAGCTCGCGATCGAGGGCGGCGACTGGGACGTGGTGATCACGGACCTGCGGATGCCGGGAGAGTCAGGGCTGGACTTGATTCGCTGGGCGAAGGGCTACGACCCGCGCATCGCGGTGCTGGCGATCACCGCGTACGGCTCGATCGAGACGGCGGTGCAGGCGGTGAGGCTGGGCGCGGCGGACTACATTCCGAAGCCGTTCGAGCCGGACGTGCTGCTGCTGGCGGTGTCGAAGGCGCTGCGCGAGCACACGCTGCGCGCCGAGCTGACCGCGCTGCGAACGGAGATGCAGGGGCGCTTCGGGTTCGCGTCGATCGTGGCGAAGAGCGCGGCGATGCGCGAGGTGCTCTCGATCGCCGAGCGCGTGGCGGACAGCCCGAGCACCATCTTGATTACCGGCCCATCGGGCGCGGGCAAAGAGGTGCTGGCCCGCGGCGTTCACCAGCACTCTCGTCGGCGCGCCCGTCCCTTCGTCGCCATCAACTGCGCGGCCATCCCCGAGGCGCTGCTCGAGAGCGAGCTGTTCGGGCACAAGAAGGGCTCGTTCACTGGGGCGACCACGGACCGCCCCGGCCTCTTTCGTCAGGCGCAAGGCGGAACGCTCTTTCTCGACGAGATCGGCGACCTGCCCCTCTCGCTGCAAGCGAAGCTGCTGCGCGTGCTGCAAGAGCGCGAGGTGCGCTCCGTTGGCGCAGAGCG
>JAAFIF010000187.1 GCA_013298625.1 Myxococcales bacterium | reverse complement strand
TTTCGCCGAGCGCAGGTTTGATCGAAGCCCGCCACAATCTCAGCGACGTTGGTGAGGGAAGGAACGACCGTGGGAATCGAGCGCGTCGTCGTCGTGCCGTCGCCGAGGCGGCCGTTCGCGTTGCTTCCCCAGCAGAGGACCGTTCCGTCGCTTCGCCGAGCGCAGGTATGGTCGAAGCCCGCCACAATCTCAGCGACGTTGGTCAACATCGGAACGACCGTGGGAATCGTGCGCTGCATCGTCGTGCCGTCGCCGAGTTGGCCGTTCACGTTGTTTCCCCAGCAGAGGACCGTTCCGTCGTTTCGCCGAGCGCAGGTATGAGTGCCGCCTGCCGCAATCTCAGCGACGTTGGTGAGGGAAGGGACGACCGTGGGACTCGTCCGCTGCGTCGTCGTGCCGTCGCCGAGCTGGCCGTTGAAGTTGCGTCCCCAGCAGAGGACCGTCCCGTCGTTTCGCCGAACGCAGGTATGACCGCCGCCCGCCGTGATTCCTCCAACGGGACCTCGACTGCAGAATCCACCAACGACGCAAACCCCCAATCCAGGACACGCTCTGCCGATTTCGCTCGTCGCAGCACTGCAATCGTTGTCGATCCCATCGCACACGTCCAAGTTCTCCGTGACAGCTGGGTTCACGCTCGCTCGGCTCTCGTCGCAATCCCCTCTGGGCAACGCAGTGATCGTCGCGCCCGCTTCACCGCGCGCGAGACACGATGCCGCAGTGGCCGCGTAGCCGTCCATATCGGCGTCCTCTTCCGCCGCGACTCCGCCGCCCGATGAGCAGTTCGAATCCACCCGATCGCAGCTCTCCGCCGCCCCTGGAAACGTCGTGGGCACTGCGTCTGCGCAATCAGTCCTTGGAAACGCCGTCGCCGGAGCGCCCGCTTCACCGCGGCCGACGCACGTCGCCACGCTCGGAGAGAACCCGTCGTTGTCCGTGTCCTCGTCCACGGCGATCGCTGTGCCAGGCGTCGAGCAATCGTTGTCGACCCGATCACACACCTCCCGGTTGCCCGGAAATCTCTGTGCGCCCGTCGCTGCGTTGTCGTCGCAGTCGTCGCACACGGTCACCGTCCCCGCGGGGACCATGCAGTTCATCACGGTGCGCACCGTGCTCGGGTCGCCGTGCCCGTCGCCGTCGCGGTCGTCGCACACGCGCTGCACTGGGTTGTCCACCACGCGATCGCAGTCTTCGTCCACGCCGTTGCCGCAGATCTCCATCGCGCCCGTGTAGATCGTCGCGACCGTGTCGTTGCAGTCGTCCTTCGCGAACGCGCTGCCGAGCGCTCCCACTTCGCCGCGTCCCAAACAGCGAGCGCTCAACGCCGAGTGACCATCGCCGTCGTCGTCTTCCGTCGAGTCGACGCCGCCGGCCATCGCGCCCGGCAGGGAGCAGTCGTTGTCGAGCCCGTCGCACTGCTCGCGCGCACCAGGAAAGGTCTCTTGCCTCGTGTCGTCACAGTCGTCCCGCGTCCCGCTCCAGCCGCGGGCGCAGGCGCGCATTTCTGCGGTTCCGTTGCGATCGCCGCTGCCGTCGAAGTCCAGGTCGGGGTAGAGCATGCCCTGGTCGACGAGCCCGTCGCAGTTGTCGTCGACCATGTTGTTGCAGACCTCGGTCGAGCCCGGATTCTGCTGCGCGCCCATCATGGCCGGGACGTCGTTGCAATCGGTCCCGCGCACCGTCCGCGTCATCGCGTCGACTTGGAGCCGCACGTTGCAGCCCATTGGAGCAGTCATCCCCAGCCACGGATTCGTGCACGTCCTCCGCTCGTAGCCGTCCGCGTCTTGGTCTCCGTCCGCGGCGCCACCGCTCACCGTGCACGGGTCGCAGTCTTCGTCGACGCCGTTGGAGTCGCACACCTCGCGAACGCCTGGGTTTCGCCTGGGATTATTGTCATCGCAGTCGTCCCCGCCGCACGCCGCGCTCGGGTGTCCGTCGTTGTCCAGGTCCTCGCACACGCCACTGTCCGGCCGTGGTTGCGCCGTGTCCGTGGGCTCGGCGTCCATCGAGGCATCGGGCATCGGAGCAGGCGGGCTCGTGCAGCCTACGCTCGCGAACAGCCCCGCCATCAACACTCCAAGCAGTCGTCGCGTTCGCATCGATTTTCCTCGCAGTTCCGCCGAGCTTCGCGATGCGCGTTCGACGCGTCCGAGGCTCGCGCTCTTTCGCTACCACCTTCGCGCGCACGGCGATATCGCCGCCACGCTGGTTGTCACGCGCCGCGATGGTCCGCCGGTGAAGCGAAGATCGAGCCCAGCGGACACCGCGTCGACACCGCTCGAGTTTGTTCGGGGGCGTCGCTTACAGCGAGACCATCACTGGGGCGACTCGCTGGGTCGTGCTGCCGTCGCCGATTTGCCCGGAGGCGTTGGCGCCCCAGCAGACGACGGTGGCGTCGTTGCGACGGGCGCAGGTGTGCGCGGCGCCAGCGGCAATCTCGACCGCGTTGCTCAACGACGACAACGTGGTGGCGCTCGAGCGATTGAGCAGCGTCCCGTCGCCGAGCTGGCCCTGCGCGTTGAGCCCCCAGCAGAGGCCGCGGCCATCGACGCGGAGCGCGCAGGTGTGCGCGGATCCAGCGGTGATTTCTGCGACGCCGTTCACGGCGAGCACGACCGTGGGGATCGGGCGATTCGTGGTGGTTCCGTCGCCGAGCTGTCCAGAGCTGTTCGCTCCCCAGCAGAGAATCGTGGTGTCAGCGCGAAGCACGCACGTGTGCTGCTCGCCGCAGGTGATCGCGGTCGCACCGCTCACGCCAGCGACCGCTGCAGGAACACCGCCGAACACGCGCCCCCAACACCACACCGATCCGTCGTCGCGCCGCGCGCACGTGTGCTCGAAGCCCGCCGAGACTTCGACGACGCGGCTCAGGGCGGCGACCCGCGTGGGGACTGCGCGGTTCATCGTGGTTCCGTCGCCGAGCTGAGAGAACGCGTTTTTGCCCCAGCAGAAGACCGCGCCGTCGCCGCGCAGCGCGCAGGTGTGTTCGTTGTTTGCAGCCAGGCCCACGACGTTGGTCACGCCGGGGACCAACGTCGGCGTCGAGCGGCTCGTCGTCGTTGCGTCGCCGAGCTGTCCCTGGGCGTTGCGGCCCCAGCAAACGACGGTTCCATCGTTGCGACGAGCGCACGTGTGCGAGCCTCCCGCGGCGAGCTCGACCGCCGCGCCCGCGCCGGTCACCGTGACGGGAGCGCTGCGATTCACCAGCGTTCCGTCGCCGAGCTGACCGCTGGCGTTGGAGCCCCAGCAGAGCACCGCCCCGTCGTTGCGCCGCGCACAGGTGTGCGCCTCGCCGACGACGACCTGAGCGACGGCAGCGCGCGCGCACACGCCGCCCTCGCCGCAGAAGCCTCCCGCGCACGGTCGCGTGAGCTCGCTCGTCGCTGGATTGCAGTCGTTATCCAATCCGTCGCACACCGCGACGTTCTCGCTCACGCCCGGGTTTACGGCGTTGCGACCGTCGTCACAATCACCGCGAGGCAACGCGGTCACGGACGCCCCCGCTTCGCCGCGCGCGAGGCACGTCGCCGCCGTGGCCGCGTAGCCATCGTTGTCCGTGTCCTCGTCGACCGCGACCGCCGTCCCTGGCGTCGAGCAATCGTTGTCGACCCGATCGCACACCTCTCGGTTGCCCGGAAATCGCCGTGCGCCCGTCGCTGCGTTGTCGTCGCAGTCGTCGCACACCGCCACGGTCCCCGCAGGGACCATGCAGCTCATCACTGTGCGCGTGGTGCTCGGGTCGCCGTGCCCGTCTCCGTCTCGATCGTCGCACACGCGCTGCGTCGCGTTGTCGACCACGCGATCGCAGTCATCGTCGACGCCGTTGCCGCACACCTCCATCGCGCCCGGATACGCCGTCGGGACACTGTCGTTGCAGTCGTCTTTCGCGAACGCGCTGGCGAGCGCTCCAGCTTCACCGCGACCGAGGCACATCGCGCTGATGGCCGAGTGACGATCGCCGTCTTGGTCCTCAGCGCTGTCGGTTCCGCCCGCCATGGCTCCGGGCAACGAGCAGTCGTTGTCGCGGCCGTCGCACTGCTCGCGCGCGCCTGCGTAGGTCTCGCTGCGCGTGTCGTCGCAGTCGTCGTTGTTGGCGACCCAGCCGGCCATGGGCGCGCAGGCGTTGGCCATCATCGTGGATCCCATCGCGCCCGAACGGTCTCCGCGGCCGTCGTTGTCGACGTCGCGGTACACAACGCCCATCGCTTGGACATCGACGGTCCCGTCACAGTCGTCGTCGACCATGTTGCCACAGACTTCGCGAACAGCTGGGTTTCGACTGGGATTGTTGTCGTCGCAGTCATCCCCGCCGCACGCGGCCGACGGGTGACCGTCGTTGTCTCGGTCCTCGCACACGCCCGTGTCTGCGCGCGGCTGCAGCGTGTCCGCGGCTGCATCGGGCGTTGCGTCGGGTGCTGCATCGGGGGCTGCGTCCATCGACGCATCGGGCATCGGAGCGGGCGGGCTCGTGCATCCCACGCCCACAAGCATCCCCGCCATGAGCACCCCGAACAGTCGTCGCGTTCGCATCGATTCTCCTCCAGCAGCGCGCTGCGCAGAGCCTCGCGAAGCGCCCTCGACGCCGCCGAAACTCCCGCTCTCTCGCTACCACCTTCGCGCGCGCTGCGACATCGCTGCGAGGCCCGATTTCACGCGCCGATAGGGTCGCGAGTGTCGGGACGAGCGAGCGCGATGCAGGGCTGGGACGAGCGAAGGTGTGGCTTGCTCAGCGGCAACGTGGCTCGAGCGCAACGGCGCGCGCGTAGCGGGTCGAGCGGGGAGGACCGCTAGAGCGGAAGGACGACGGGGGTGAGGCGCATGGTGGTGCTGCCGTCGCCGAGCTGGCCGAAGGAGTTGGCTCCCCAGCAGAGCACGGTGGTGTCATTGCGCCGAGCGCACGTGTAAGAGCCGCCTGCGGCAATTTCGACCACGTTGCTGAGGGAAGGAACGACCGTGGGGCTCGAACGATTCGTGGTCATGCGGTCGCCGAGCTGGCCGTCGGCATTGCGGCCCCAGCAGAGCACCGTGCCATCGTTGCGCCGAGCGCACGTGTGCTCGGCGCCCACCGCGATCTCGACCACGTTGCTGAGGGAAGGAACGACCGTGGGACTCGAGCGGGCCATCGTCGTGCCGTCCCCAAGTTGGCCGCCGCCGTTGGATCCCCAGCAGAGCACGGTGCCATCGTTGCGCCGAGCGCACGTGTGCAATAGGCCCGCCGCAATCTCGACCACGTTGCTGAGTGAAGGAACGACCGTGGGGATCAGGCGCTGCGTGGTCGTGCCGTCACCGAGCTGGCCGACGGTGTTGCCTCCCCAGCAGAGCACGGTGCCATCGTTGCGCCGAGCGCACGTGTGCGATAGGCCCGCCGCAATCTCGACCACGTTGCTGAGTGAAGGAACGACCGTGGGGACCAAACGGCCGGCTGCCCCCATCC
>JAAFIF010000184.1 GCA_013298625.1 Myxococcales bacterium | reverse complement strand
CAAGCGCGACGTGTGGCGTCCCATCGACCGCATCTCCCTCTGGCTTTCGAGCATCGAGAGCGTGGCCGGTGAGCTCGCGCCTCCCGCGATCGAATGGGAGCTTCGCGCGCGCGCCGGCAACGCGAGCCATCGCGTGATGCTCGTCTCGATGGCGCCTGCGTCGTGGGAGCACCGCGGGCTGATCGTTCAGTTCGCCGGCGTTTTGTGCGTCGGATTCGATCTGTACGCGCGCGTCACGACCAGCGGAGCGAAGCCCGTTCGCGTCAACGTAACCGCGGTCGTTGATCGCTGCGGCGCTCAGGTCGAGCGCGTCGTCGGCGAGAACGTGACGGTGCTGCCGTGATCGTCATCGAGACCAAGCGCTCGTGGACGGGAACCGATGGTGAATGGGCGCAGTCGCGCGGCGCAGTGCTGATGCGCTTGCTGGTGGCTCGTGGGCTTCCGCTCGCTGCTGCGTTCGCGGTGATGACGACGCTGCTCGCGCATCTGTGGCGCGAGGTCGGCGGCGGTCGCTACGAGTTCGACAACAACCCGGGAAACATCAAGGCGTCTCCGAGCTGGGCCGGGCTCGCGGCGTATCGAACGAACGTGCACGACGGCCGCCAGCCCTACCGCGCGTACGCGTCGATCGCCGAGGGGCTCGATGCGTACCTGCGTCACCTCGAGAACGCGCGCTACGGCGCAGCGCTCGCGCAGCTCGTCGCCGATCGCGACGGAGCGCGTTGGTACGCGGCGGTCATGCGCGCTGGCTACCACCCGTTCAGCGACGAAGCGCTGATCGAGTGGAGATCGATTCATCGCCGCATCGTCGGCGCCTGATCACGAAGGAGCACCCGTCATGGCGAAGAAGAAGAAGTCCCGCTCGAAGTCGAGCAGCGTCGGAGCGGTCGCCCGCAAGTCGAACGCGATGGCCAAGCGCACCGCCAAGCCCAAGCGCGCGAAGAAAGCGCACGAGGTCTTCGCGAAGGGCGTGGGCGCGCGGCTCTCGAAGGCCGAGCGCGACATCAAGTCGCTCGCGAAGGGCCAGTCGACCATCGCGCGAACGGTGGGCGCGCATCACGAGATTCTGCGCGTTCACCACGAGCGCATCGGCCGCATGGCGAACGGGCTCCGCTCGTTGCTGCCGCCGAACGAGCGCAAGCAGATCGAGGGCTGAAAGAGCACGCAATCCGCGGTCGCGGAGTGAGCCATGACGCAGCAGACGACGATCACCGACGAGAACGGACGAGCGGCCGAGGTTCGCGACAGCGACCCCACGGCGTCGTCGCGCGCGCTCGTGGTGCGCGTTGTCGGGCTGCTCGGCGCTCTCTCGGGAGCTGCGACCGAAGGGACGCTCGCCGACGTCCTCAACGAGCTCATCGCGCTGCGGGCTGGCTACAACCTCGAGGACGTCCTGCGCTACCTCGACACCATCGCCGAGCAGCAGCGCAACGGTCAATCGACGTCGATCGTCGGCCCCAACGGCGTGGGAAACATCACGGTGAACGCGCTCCAATACGCCGCTGCCCTCGGGCTTGCGGCACCGAGCGCGCTCGCGGTTGCGTCGCCCACGGAGGTCGGCGCGATCGGCTTTCAGTCGAGCGTCACCACCAACGCAACGATCGCCGTCGCTGTGGGGCGGCGCATTCAGCGCGTGCTGGTGGTCGGCGCGCCGACCGGCGTTCAACCAACGATTTCGCTGAGCGGAACGTTCGGGTGGACCGCGCAGCCGGTCCCGCGCTCGACGCTGCTGACGGTCGAGGTGAAGGGCCGCCACTCCAACGGCGGCGTGAACGTGACGACCACGAACACGACGTTCGTCGGCGTCGAGACGACGGGCTGAGAGGGCGTCATGGGCGAGAAGAACGAGGCGATCGAGCGCGAGAAGGAGGTCGAAGAGCTGCCGGTTGCGCAGTGGATCGTTCGCTGTGGCGAGAGCGGGCGTGTCGAGACGCCGAAGCACGCGCGCGTGTGGCGCATCACTGCGACCGGCCCGCGCGAAGGCGTGTCGAAGATCGACTTCGTAGGAACGGACCAGCAATGGCTCGTTCCGGCGGGCGCGACGTGGGTCGTCGAGCCCGAGGGATTTCTCGAAGCGGAGGCGATCGTCTTCAACGAGACGACCGCGTTCTGCGTGGAGTTCAGGGTGTCATGAAGCGATTCGCGGTCTTGATTGTGTGTGTGTGCACGATGCTGCTCGTGGGCTGTGGCTCGGTCACCGTTCACGACGGCTATCGCTGGGCGATCGCTGGCTCGGGCGTCGCCGCGGGCGCGCTGCGCGACGCAGCTCGAGCCGAAGGCGAAGCCGCACTCGCGGGCGTGGCGAGCCGCGACGAAGCGGTGCGTCGCATCGAAGTAGTGCGGGCGCGGTGGACCGAGGTGGCTGCGAGCGCGCGCAACGCGTCGCGGGCGATGCAGTCGCTGGGCGCGATGAACGAGCAGCTCGATGCGCTGGTGGAGCGGAAGTTTCCGCGGCCCACGAGCGCGGACAACGCAACGGAAGGAGAACGACGATGAGTCAACTGCTTCGATGGGGACTGGGCTTCACGTTCGCCGCGCCCGCCGCCGCGCCGCTGCTCGCGCAGAGCGCAGTGCAACCGGATGGTGCGCCGACGTGGACGCTGGTGGTGCTTCCGCTGCTCGCGATGCTGGGCAACGCGCTTGGCGGCGTGCTGCTCGAGTTCATGAAGGGCGCGATCGCGCTGTGGCGCGCGAAGGTTCGCTCGCGGATTCGCGCGATGGGCGAGGACCCCGACAGCCAGGTCATCAACTCCACGCCCGAGCACACCGGTCCGATCGATCTGACGGCGCGACAACGCCCCGTCGATCCCGCTGCGCGCGAGACGAGGCCGCCGTCGAGCGGATGAGCGATGTGCAATCGCCGCGGGTGCACATGCAATCGAGCACAGAAATCGCTGGTGTTCGCGCCAACGATGCCCCCTGCGCTCGCGGCGGTGGTCTCGACCGCAGCGCGCATCGCGAAGCCTCGTGAAGAGCTGCTCTTCGCTGGCGTGACCGACGAGCGAACGCAGTGCGAGCGCTGCGGACGCATCGAGCTGAAGCGCACGGTGGTGTTGCGTCGCGTGATCGACGGCTCGCCCGAAGGCTACGTGTACTTCGGTGTCGATTGCGCGGCCGAAGCCCTCGGACGCACGCGCAAGGGAGTGCTCGAAGAGGCACAGCGCGCAGAGCTTCAACGCCGCATCGACGCGCGTCGCGCGGAGTTCGAAGCGCACCCGGCGATCGTCGCTGTTCGCCGCGAAGAAGAGCGGCTCGAGGCCCTCGGTCGCGCGCCATCGAAGCGCCATCGCGAGTGGGCTGCGCAGGCGCGCGCTCGCGCGATGGCCGACCTCGGAATCACCGATCCCACGGAGAAACGCTGATGGACCGCAGTTTCAACGACGAAGAGCTGGCGGAGATCCGGCGCATGTTCGACTTCATGCACGTCGGCGCCGACCGCCGCGCGCAGATCCTCGACGCGGCCAACTACGTTCTCGCCCGCGGCGGGACCGCGAACATCTCGCTGTTCGGCTGGTGCATCGACCCGAACCCCGGCGACTACATCACCATGCACTGCTCGGTCGACGTCTTCGTCGGAACGAAGTGGCGACCCGACGAACGGGGCTTCTCGACGAACCGCTCGATGCGCGACGTCGAGTCGCTCATCGTGTCGCTGACGTTGGGCGACACGAAGGGGTCGGCAGTTCCGAACCAAGAGGACGTCGACACGATGGTGCAGCTCGGGTTTCGGGCGACGAAGATCGTTATGCCGGCCTACTCGTGGTCGAGTGACCTTCCGTTTCTGCGTGCGCGCCTCGTGATCGGGCGAAGCAAGGCGCTCACCGAGAAGTACGGCAGCTCGTACAGCCGCGGACAGGCGACCGCGCGCGATGTGGCCGCGAAGCCAACGCGGTCGACGAAGGTGCCGAGCAAGAAGGCGAAGCCGCAGCCGTTCGCTGTGGTGGCGGTGAACGATATCGCGCCGGCGAAGGCCACGGATGTTCGCAGCGAGCTCGCGCGGATCGCGACGTGGCCGAACGTGAGAGGAGCGGTTCCGAAGGTCTCCACGGCGGCGGCGATGGGGATGCTGCGCGGGCCGGTCGCGTTGCCGATGGGCAGCGTCGCCACGCCCGAAGCGAAGCCGGCGAAGAAGGGGAAGCGCTCGACGAACACGGGCCCCGAAGCGGAGTGCGCGCGGATGCTCGCGGCCAAGCGCTGGGGAAAGCCCTGGCCGCCATCGAAGCCCGCCAACGACGCGCCCGCGGTGCGCGAGCCCGAGGTGATCGAAGCGGAGTTCGTCGAGCTCGCGCCGAAGGTTCATCCGAGCTGGCTCTTCAAGGACTTCACGGGCCGAACGGAAGAGAGGGCCGTGTTGCTCATGGGCGAGGCGATGCTCGACGACGCATTTCGCGATCGTGTCGGAGCGCGCAAGGTCGAGAAGCACGCGCTCGATGACACAAGGGCGCGCATCTCGCTGTGGATCGGTCGCAAGCACTTGATGCTGCGCTCGCGCGTTCACGAAGGGCGCCACCTGGTGAGCGTGTCGTTGCTCGAGGAGGCAAACGAGGTCGCACGGCGGGACGTGTTCTACGAGCTCGATCGCGCGAAGGCATCAGTCGTCGACGACGTTGTGAAGGCGGTGCAGTCACTCGCCACGCCCCCGCCGGCGAAGACGAAGCGCGCGAAGGCGAAGCCGGCAACGAGCAGCGAAATCGCACGCATCGTGACGTGGGCGCCGGTGAACTCGAGCGCTCCGCGGATGCAGACGGGCGCGGCGCTCGCGATGCTCTCGCAGCCTGCGCGGGCGCTTCCAATGGGCGCGATCGCAGCCGCGGCGGCCATCGAGCCCGAGCCGCTCGGCCTCGAGGACGTCGACCTCGTCGTCGCGCACACGCTCGAAGAGGGAACGACCATCACGGGCAACACGCGCCCGTGGGCGGAGGCGATCAAGGGGCTGGGGATGGCGTTCAAGTGGTTCGCGCCCAAGCGGCTTTGGTATCGGCAGCAGTCGCGCGGGAGGGCTGCGCCGAGCGTTCCGCTCGAGCGCGTGGCGGAGGCGCTGCGGAGGCGCGGAGCGACGGTGCGCGTCGATCAGGTCGAGGCGATCGACGATGTCGAGGCGAACGAGTTTCGCGCGGATCTGCTGCGGGAGAAGTCGGTGAGGCTCGAGCAGCGCGCGGAGAAGAAGGAGCGGGCTGCGGAGGCGAAGCACGCGGCGATGCGGGCGATCGCGGATCACATTCCGCTCGGGCAGCCGATTCTCGTGGGGCATCACAGCGAGAAGCGGGCGCGAAGGGACGCGGATCGGATCTTCGATCTCACCGGCCAGGGCATCGCGTTGCAGCGCGAGGCCGAGCAGCTCGCGCGAAGGGCGCGGAACACGGAAGCGCGCGCCGAAGAAGCGCTCGCGCACGCGGAGGTCGCGCGCAACCGCGAGTCCATCGAGGCGTTCATCGAGCGGTTCGGCGAGCTGCTGAAAAAGGGGCTGAAGTCGCAGGTGAAGGCGACGAGCGTTCAGCTGTTCGCGGACAACAAAGGGGACGTGACCTGGTACGTCGGTTTCGAGGGCGCGCGCATCCCGATCTTCATGGAGCCTGTTGTGCTGGCGAAGGCCACGCGCGCGATTCGCGTGGCAGATCGCACGGTGATCGACGCGAGCACGATGGCCGCAGAGGAGGCGTTCGTCGCCGTGCGCAACGCGTTCGCAAGGCTGCGCCGCGTCGAGCTCGATCCGACGATGCCTGCGCCGGATACGCGCGCGTCGCAGCGAGGCTCGAGCGCTCGCAGCGCTGACGAGAAGGCGATGATCGACGGAATCACGCGCGCCATGAGCTCCCCTGCCGCGCGCCTTGCGATGAACGTCGCCTACGGAAAGCGCACGGTCCGCGGAAAGGATCGCTACCGCTGGACGCTGCAGGGCGGCGGGTCGGGAATCACG
>JAAFIF010000175.1 GCA_013298625.1 Myxococcales bacterium | reverse complement strand
CCCGGGACGTGCATCGCAGATGACCAACGCGGATCGGGCGATGGAACGACCGTTGAAATCAAGGCAAACCACTGGCGCGCACGGGGAAAACCGCGAACCCCGTCGCGGCGGTGGTTTCGCTGCAGCATTTGCTCGCCGGTCGAATCGATGCGCTCGGCTGCGCGGCGCTGTCGCTTACAGCGCGCCGAACTCGCTGAGGTCGTACTCGATGTCGACGATGTTGCCGTGAAAGTACTCGAGCTCGCCGTCGGGCAAGTGCCACACCGCGCGCATGTGCGACGGGACGAGCACGCCGCCCATCTCGATGTACTGCGAGCACTCGGCGGTCCAGCGGTGGCGGGCGTAGTGGCCCTTTCCTTCGCTGAGAAAGCGGTCGTCGGTGACGAAGCGAGAGCACAGCCCGCGATCGTCGAAGTGAAACACTCCCCGAACGGACGTCTCGCCGAAGGTCAGCGTGGCGCCCGCTGAGCGCGCGTCGATGGGCTCCCACGCGAGGTAGGGCTGCACGGCGACGCTGGGGACGAGCAGCGCTTCTGCGAGAAACGTGACCAATGACGAGACGTCCATCTCGGGCCCGCGCTGATCGCCCATCGCGAAGGACGCGAGCGCGAGGTGCATGCTCCCGTGCCCGTCGTGGGTCTCGTCGAGGCCTTCGAACGGGACGACTCCCAGCAGCTTCGCGCGCATGTACGCGAAGCGCGCAGGCGCGGGCACCGAGTTGAACTGGTGGCACTCGAGCTTCATCCACTGGGCCTCGGGCGATCGCTTGAACGCCACGTCGTCCCAATGAATCCTGGCGTTGAACGGCTTGGCCTTCTCGGCCCAGCGCGCCTGGTGCAGAAAGTTCTCGATCGGGTCGGGCAGCGCGGCGAGCTCGTCGGCGCTGAAGACCGCGGGCTCGGCCGGCGGGTGCTTGGCGATTTCCGCGGTGATTTCAGAGAGAAAATGCGTCTGTTGCGCGTGCGTGTCGAACATCGATGGTGCTGCTTTCGTCCGGTGCGAGTCGATCAACGCTCAGCGTACCGCCTCGCGCAGCGCCGTGACGAGCCGCTCGTGATGGGCCTCGGTCGAGACGGTCACGCGCAGCAGCGACGCGAGCCTCGGCCCTGCGCGGTGAAAGCTGCGCACGAGCACTCCCTGGGCGAGCAGCGCGTCGAAGACCGGGCCTGCGTCGCGGCCGACGTCCATCCAGAGAAAGTTGGCGTCGCTCTCGAACACGCGCAGGCCGTCGATCGAAGAGAGCTCGCGCGCGAGGGCGTCGCGTCGGGCGGCGATGGCCCTGGCGTTGGCGCGCAGGGCGTCGGTGTGCGCTTCGAGCGCAAATGCAGCCATGGCTTGCGCGACGGCGTCGACGTTGAAGGGCTGCCGAGCCTTGTCGATTTCGTGTGCGAGTAATTCGGGCAGGATCGCCCAGCCCACGCGCAGGGCGGCGAGGCCGATCTTCGAGAGCGTCCCGAGGCGGGCGACGTGCGGGTGCGGGGCCATGGTGTCGGCGTAGTCGCGGCCCGAAAACGGGGCGTACGCTTCGTCGAGGACGACCAGGCATCGATCGCGGCACGCGTCGATCACGCGCGCTACGCGGTCGTCGGAGTAGCGGTTGGCCGTCGGGTTGTTGGGGCTCGCGAGAAAGAGCACGTTGGGATCGTGTCGGTCGATGGCGGCCACCATCGCGTCGACGTCGAGATCCCAGCGCTCATCGAGCGGGACGCCTTCGACGTCGAGCCCGGCGGTGAGCGCGCTCACGCGGTACATCACGAACGTCGGCGTAGGGACCAGGCACACGGCTCGGGCACGGCCGGGCTTGGGCTGAGAGAGCGTCGAGAGCAAGAGGGCGATGGGCTCGTCCGAGCCCGTTCCGAGCACGAGCTGCGAGGGAGCGCAGCGGGCCCAGCTCGCCACCGCCTCGCGCAGCCGCGTCGCGCGCGCGTCGGGGTAGCGCTCGAGGCGCACGCCGTCGGCCGAGCGCAGGATCGCCTCGGTGATCGCCGCGTCGAGCGGCGGGCTCTCGTTGGCGTCCATCCGCACGCACCCCTCCGGCGCCGCGTGCGGAACATACGCGTCCAGCTGCGCGAGCTGCGGCCTCAAGAGCGAACTCAACGGACTGCTCTTCATCGTCATCGATTGCGCGCCAGAGGGTAGCAATCGCGCGCGCAGTCGAGGGAAACTCCCGAGCACCAACGATGACGATGACGCGAAGCTTGCTGCTGTTGCTTGTGTCGACCGCGGGCGCCATGGCCGCGTGCGGTCCAGTCCCGATGACCATGGATTCGTCGGCCGACGGCGCTTCGAGCCCCGATGGCGCGGTCGCGATGGACGACGCTGCCTCGGGCACCGACGCCGCGGCGAGCGGCGACGGCGGCGCGAGTCGCTGGGACGTCAACCCGCTGCCCGTCGGCGAGGCCATCACGGCGCCGATGGAGACGTGGACGTGGGTTCCGTTTCCCGAGGCGCGCTGCGGCAACGGATCGCCCACAGGAATCGCGGTCAACCTCACCAACCGATCGAACAAAGTGTTCGTGTACATGATGGGCGGCGGCGCCTGTTGGGACGAGGCGACGTGCTACCAGCTTCGCACCGCGGCCAACCTCGATTCGGGCTACGGCCAGGCGAACTTCGCCCGCGACCGCGGCCAGTTCGACCGCGCGGGGCTCTTCAACCGCGCAGACATGACGAACCCGTTTCGTGACGCGAGCTACGTGTTCATCCCGTACTGCACGGGTGACGTGCACGCCGGCGATCGGGTCGCGACGTACGACCCGGCCAACCCCGAGCGGCAGACCTATCACGTGGGCGCGCGCAACGTAGCGATCTACCTGCAGCGCTTGATGCCGACGTTCGCCATGGCCGATCGCGTGTGGCTCACCGGAAGCTCTGCGGGCGGTGTGGGCGCGACCTTCAGCTGGCCGCGGTTCATCGCGGCGTTTCCGATGGCGCGCGTCGACCTGCTCAACGACGGCGGACAGCTCTGCGACGCCAACAACGGGCGCGCGAGAGATTGGCGTCGGGCGTGGGCGCTGCCGGTTCCGCCGGACTGCGCCGAGTGCGCGACGAGCTTGCAGGCCAACGTCGTGTGGATGCATCGCACGCTTGGCGCGGGCCGTCGCAGCGGGCTGATGGCCACGTTGGCGGACTCGACGTTGCGCGGCTTCTACACGACCAATCAAGTGCAGTTCGAAGCGGCCACGCGCTCGCTGCTCACCGCGGCGTACGACCCCAACATGAACACCCGCTACTTCGTGATGCCCGGGACGATGCACACGTACTGGGGCGAGTGGAGCACCATCATGGCCGCGGACGGGACGCGCGTTCGCGACTGGATCACCGCGTGGGCGACGGACGACCCCACGTGGCGCAACGTCGGCCCGTGAGCGCGGTGTTCAGACGCCGAGCAGCGCGCGCAGCTTGCGCGAGGCCTGCCGGGACACTTCGAGCTTCTCGCCTGCGTCCGTGAGCAGCTGCGAGCGACCGCCGGGGAGGTCGTCGATGGCCGCGACGTGGTCGAGGTTGACGAGCAGCGCGCGGTTGGCGCGAAAGAACCGGTTGGCGTCGAGGCGCATCTCGAGCGCGGCCAGCGTGTAGTCCGTCGTGTAGCTCTGCCTGCGCGTGTACACGACGACCAGCTCGTGCTCGACCTTGCAGTGCGAGATCTCTGCGACCGGAACCAGAATCACCCTGTCATTGACGGTCACCGGCAGCTTGTCGGCGAGCGGTCGGCTCGCGCGCACCTGGGCGATCAACGGCGCGAGCACCTCAGTCGCTCGCTCGCGCAATCCCCTGGATTCTGCCAGCGAAAACGCCTTCACGAGCTTCTGCGCGTCGAACGGCTTGAGCAGGTAGCCCACGGCGCCAGCGTCGAACGCCTCGAGCGCGTAGCGGTCGTACGCCGTGGTGAAGATCACGTACGGCTGCGGGTGCGGCATGCGCGCGACGAGCTCGAGCCCGTCGATCCCTGGCATTTGCACGTCGAGAAAGAGCAGGTCGGGCTCGAACGTCGCGATCGCGGCGAGGGCGGACTCTCCGTCCGTGGCTTCTCCGACGACCTCGACGCGGCCGGCGAGGCTCTCTTCGATCATGCGGATGAGCCGCTGGCGCGCGGGGGCTTCGTCGTCGATGACCAGCGCGCGAACCAGGGTTTTCTCTGGCGAACTAGCGGGAGGTGTCTGCGTCATGGTGTGCGTACTGCGAGGGGTGAGGGCGCGCTCGAACGGTCGTTCGCTGGCGGCGCCTTGGGAGGATCGGGCGGATGCGCCGGCGCGATGATGCGCGCGACGCACTCGTCGCCTTCGGTCTCGATGGTGAAGTTCGCGCGGTCGGCGTAGGCGAGCTCGACGCGGCGCCGGACGAGCTCGAGGCCGAGGCCTCCCTCGCGTCCGCCGCGAAAGGGGCCAAACGAGCGGACTTCGAGCGTGAGCGTCGGGCCCTCGATGCGCGCGGACACGCGCAGGGGACCCTTGGCGTGCTCGCCGTGGCGCAGGGCGTTTTCGAGCAGCGGCTGCAAGAGCAACGGCGGCACGCGCACGGCGCTGAGCTCGACCTCGGCGGGCTCGACGATCTCGTATCGCAGCCCCGGAAACCTCGTCGCGAGCAGCCCGAGGTAGTCCCTCGCGAGCGAGAGCTCTTCGTCGAGCGAGTGCAGCGCGCGTCGACGAGTGTCGAGCACCGTGCGCAAGAGCGATGACAGCCGCACGATGTTGTCCTCGGCGCCGGGCGGGTCCGTGGTGCACTGGCTCGCGATGGCGTTGAGGGCGTTGAAGAGAAAATGCGGGTCGAGGTCGGCGCGAATGGCGTAGAGCCGCGCCTCTTCGAGCTCGGCCGTGAGCCGTCCCTGCCTGCGAATCGTGCGGTCCAAGCGCTGCTCGAGCTGCACGTCTCTGGCGAGCCCCCAGCCGCCGACGAGAAACAGCAGCGTCGAGAGCAAGAACTCTCGCGGGCGCTTCTCGAGGTAGTTGGGCGTTTGATAGACGGCGTCGACGATCCACGCGTACGGGATCACCAGGACGGCGAAGAGCGCGAGGCCGATGGCCGCGGCGATGGCCCAGCGGACGAGCTTGTGCAGGCGACGGCCGTCCTCTTCGAGCGGGACGAGCACGCGCCAGGGAAGCGGGCCGAGAAAGAGCGTGTAGAGCGAGGCGACGACGCCGAACACGAGCCCCGCGCGCGCGCCGGTGTAGCTGCGCTCGACGAAGCCGAAGCCGATCCCGAGCGCGAGCGCCGCGGGCAAGCGCCACGAGCGCGCCGACTCGCGCACGGTGTCGCGCAGGAGGTACGGGAGGTCCATTCGTTCGGAGGTGGCCAAGAGAGCGAGCAAGAGTGTATCCGCCGGATGGTGGCTGTGCCTGTCTCTCTGCTCTCACGCAATCGATGCTGGGGATCATCGGCGCTGAGCGAGGCGCCAACGGTTTTGTTGCGAGCGTCAACGGACGGTGCGCGGCGCGCGGGCCGGTCGCGTACACTGCGACGCGAGCCATGCAACGTCGGCGCGCTGGTGAGTTCTCGGTCGAGTATGTGCTCGAGCTGTTGTCGCGGCACGGGCTGATCCGAGACGAGCAGCGGCGGATGGTGCTCGCGCGCGAGAGCGCGCAGCGGTTGAGGCTGTCGCGCGAGATCGGCAGCGGGCCGAAGCGAAGAGAGCTCTCGCC
This sequence comes from Myxococcales bacterium, assembly GCA_013298625.1. Classification (GTDB taxonomy): domain Bacteria; phylum Myxococcota_A; class Polyangia; order Polyangiales. The sequence goes on along the minus strand of JAAFIF010000175.1, from coordinate 1,834 downwards.
GGTGGAGCTGCTGGCGAGCTTCGAGTTTCCGGACCCGCGCAGGAGGCCGGAGAACATCGATCAGGACAAGATCGCCGCGCTGGCGGCGGTCGACGCGGGGCTGACGTTCAAGCGCATCGATCGGCTCAAGCTCGACGGCGCGCTGGTGACCCGCACGCTCTCGCAGCCGTTCGCGCGCAAGCACGGCGTGATCACCCTGGAGAAATCCGAGAAGAATCTGCTCGTCGGCGTGACCAACCCGTTCGACGACGCGCTGGTGGACGAGCTCGTCGAGCTCACGCGCTGCGACGTCACGCGGGTGCTCTGCACGCCTGCGGACGTGCACCGTTCGATCTCGGAGATCTATGGCTTTCGAACGTCCATCCGCGACGCGCAGCAGCAGCTCGGCGGCCGAGAGCACAAAGGGACGCTCGAGAACCTCGTGACGGTCAACGTCGGAGACCAGCTCGAAGCGGGCTCTGGGCCGATCATCAACGCCGTCGATTACCTGTTGAACTACGCGTTCGACCAGCGCGCGAGCGACATTCACATCGAGCCGCGCAGGGACGAGACGTCGGTGCGCATGCGGATCGACGGGGTGCTGCACGTTGTGTATCGCGTTCCGCGCAGCTTGCACGAGGCGCTGACCAACCGCGTGAAGGTGCTCGCGAGGCTGGATATCGCCTCGCGAAAGCCGCAAGACGGCCGCATCCGAACGCAGCGCGGCGAGGTCGAGATGGACCTGCGCGTCTCGACGCTGCCCACGGCGTTCGGCGACAAAATCGTGATCCGCGTGCTCGATCCCGCGATGTTCTTGAAGGACCTCAGCGAGCTCGGGTTTCTCGAAGACGAGCAGCCTGTGTTCGAGCGCTGGCTCGCGCGCCCGACGGGGCTCTTGCTCGTCTGCGGCCCGACGGGATCGGGCAAGACCACCACGCTCTACTCGGCCCTGCGCGCGGTCGCCTCGCCGGACGTCAACATCACCACCATCGAAGACCCCATCGAAGTGGTCTACGAAGAGTTCAACCAGGTCAGCGCCAACGCCAAGACCGGCACCGACTTCGGCGAGGCCCTTCGCCACATCCTTCGCCAAGACCCCGACGTCATTCTCATCGGCGAAATCCGCGACGAAGAGACGGCCAAAGAAGCAGTGCAAGCCGCGCTCACCGGCCACCTGGTGCTCTCCACCTTGCACACCAATCACAGCGTCGGCGCCGTCGCGCGGCTGGTCGACCTGAAGGTTCCGCCCTTTCTCGTGGCCGAGACGCTGCTCGGCGTCCTGGCGCAGCGGCTCGTTCGCCGCGTGTGCCATAGCTGCGGCGAAGACGTCATCCTCACGCCCGACGAGCTCAGCGAGCTCGGCGTGAAGCACCCCGACGAATACGTCGGTCGCCTGCTCGCGCGCCGCGGCGTCGGCTGTCCTCGCTGCAGGCAGACCGGCTACTACGGACGCACTGGCATCTACGAGCTCTTTCACTGCAACGCCCGCATGCGCGAGATGATCGCCGAGAACGCTCCCCCAGAGGCCCTCGCGCGCGCCGCGCGGCAAGACGGCCTGCGCACGCTGCGCGAGCACGCGCTGCGCAAGGTCGCTCGCGGGCTCACCACGCTCGAAGAAGCCCTTCGCACCACCGCTGATTCAGAGGGAGCCTGAGCCATGGCCCAAGCGCTGCTCGACGAGCTCGCCGAACTCTGGGACGCCGGCGCCGCGGTGGTCGAAGTGATCACCGTCGAAGAGCCCCGCGCGCTCGACCTCGCGCAGCGACTCGCATCGCGCGTCGGCGCTCGCTTCGCCTACTGGTCCATGCACCGCGGGCTCGAGGGCATCGACCCTGCGGCGCGCGACGCCATCGCC
>JAAFIF010000128.1 GCA_013298625.1 Myxococcales bacterium | reverse complement strand
ATCATCGCGCCCTCGTCGGGCGCTCGATCGCGTTGTTCTTCGACCATGTCCTGCCTCGCCTTCGCATGACCCCAGAGGGGGTCAGTTTTGGTGGCGTCAGGGGGTCAATATTGGTGGCGCCCTACACCGGGCCGCTTCGCCCCTGCTTCTCCACGCAGAACTTGGGTCGCCGTGAGGGTTTGTCCTCTGGCCATGCGTCCACCGGGCTGTTGCGCATCGCGTACGCCGTCGAGTGGCGGCCGCGCACGTTTCGCAGTCTCGAGCCGCGCACGCTTCGCGTTGCCTCGCGAGCGCTCGCCGCTCGTGAACACCACCGAAACGCTCCACCACCACGATCCCGACGCGCTGCGTCGCGGTTTTCTTGCGACGTCGCAAGAGATCCACGAGGCTGGGAATGCGGTCGACAATTTTCATGCCGACGCTGCGTCATGCCCTTCAGGGGCCCTCGAGGGCAGCGGTGCCTCGCCTTCGTCGTGCTCCGTCGCCGCGCCGCCGGAGTCGCGCAACACCGCGATCGCTCGGAGCTTCGTGGGCGCACCCTCGTGCTCGCGCCATCCGTGGCCCACTCGCGCGATCGATCGCACGCCACGGATGCGCAGCGTGCGGCTGGTTTACGTTGTGCGCTTTCGCGTAGGCCGCTATGGCGCTATCCGTGTCATCGCTGCCCAAACGCGGAGAGCTCTCTGTTCGATCCTCGGATGAAGGCCACGTCATCGCTGCTTTCAGCCCGCTCGCGATCGTGTGCTTCACGCGCAACCCGTCATCGGGTGAGCTCGCGACGATGTCCGCCCTCGCCAACGACGCGGTCGACCAGGGAATCCGCGGCGGAATGATCTACATCGTCGCCCGTGACGACCTCACCTCCGGCGTCGATCCCCGCGTGCGCGCGACGCTCGAAGCGATGATGCGGCGCAACGCTGGGCGCGCGGGCAGCAGCGCCGTGGTGGTGCTCAGCAACGGCTTCGCCGCGTCGATGGTGCGCAGCGTCCTCGCGGGCCTCGTCATGCTCTCGAGCACCCGCAACAAGCTGCGAGTGTTCGGCAGCGTCCGCGAGGCGTGCGATTGGCTCGCGCCCGATCACGACGTCGACCCGCGCGTGCTCTCGCGAGCTGTCCAGCGAGCCACCGCGCACATCCCTCGCATGAGGGAAACGCTGTCTGCGCCCGCGGTGTAGCCACGCACGATCGCGGCGAGAGCATCCGCGCGGCGCCCTGTGCGAGCCGCGTCGAGCAACGGTCACGCGCGCGTCAGCGGTCGATCGCGGCCGCGTCCATCGCCGCGTCCGAGGGTGCTCCGCCATCGACGCAGTTCGGATACGGCGCGGCGACGCTCGGCGCTCCGGCGTCCGCGGGCTCGGGCCCTCCCAAAAACGCCGCGCGATGCCCCGCCGGAACGCACGCGCCCCCGCACTGCCCTCCCGCGTACGCGCACACGAACGCGTCCGGGCAGTCTTCGTCGAACAAGCATCGCTGCGAGCAAAACGCCCCGCATCCGTCTCCTGGCGTGACGCACGTCGCGCACGTCGGGGACGCTCCCACCGGCGTCGCCGACGGCACGCACGACTCGCCGAAACGCGCCTCGCGCGCGGGCCGAGGCGCCTCGGCGCACTGCCCCGACACGCAACGAAGCTGTCCCCGAACCGTGGCGGGCGCCGGACGGCAGTGCTCGTCTCCCGTGCACGCCGAGCCCACGGACGGCCCTCGGTCGCTGCAGCCCAGCCGCCAAAACGCCGCGAGCTGTCCGCTTCCCACGCGGTTGGGGTAGTAGCGATCGAAAGGGTTGGGCGCATCGCACATCGGGTACCGCGCGTCGCTGAGCCGCGCAGCGCCAGCGACCTCACAGACCGTCGCGCCCGGGCACGTCCCGATCGGGCTGCCGAGCTGCTGGCACACGTTCTCGCGAAGCCACTGCTGCGCGCGCTCGTTGGTGCACGCGTACACCGGGGCGTAGAGGTTGGCGATGACCGTGGCGCCGCGGCAGCTTCCACCACCGAAGCAATCGACGTGCGCTTGGGGGTCTGGGCAACACTGGTTTGCCATCGGAGCGCGGTTGATCGACGCATCCGTCGTGAGCGTTCCGCAGTCTGCCGTCGAGCTCGCGTCGCGGTCGATCGCCACGTCCGCCATCGGCGGCTGGCTCGTGTCATCGACGACGACCCGATCGAGGCCGCCGTCCGCGTGGTTGGGGGGATCGCACGCTGATCCGAGCGAGAGCAACGAGAGCGCGCAGAGCGTTCGCTGGGTGATGTTCACGAGAACCGACTTTCCCCCGGCGCGCGTGAGACCGCCGCCCCCGGCCAATCGCGCGCGACACAGATGCAGTGGTCTCGAACGCTGATCGAGCATCGATCAGCCGGTCGCGCTTCGATACAGGTGCTACCTGCGTCGACGGCCGCGCGCAATTCGAACGCTCGCGTCGCGCGCGGCTCGAGGTCGCGGGCGCGTGTGAAGAGCGAACGACGCTGTGAATCGCGGTCGTCTCCACGGCGGGTTGGCAACGGGCGAAGGCGACGAGCGAACGACCCAGTGAAGAAGCGATCTTCTCCACGGCGGGTTGGCAAACCCGCCGCAAGCGACGAGTGAAGGCGAAGAGCGAACGACCCAGTCAAGACCCTCTTCGCTCCACGGCGGGTTTCATACCCGCCGAGGCGCGAAGAGGGTGTTCACCGGGCTCTTGTTGTTCCGTCGCTAGCGGCGCGTTTGCCAACCCCCCGTGGAGAAGATCGCTTCTTCACTGGGTCGTTCGCTCGCTCGACGCCCGCACGATCCGCAAGCACACCGGTCGCTCAGAGCGAGAGGTACGTCTGCTCTTTGAGTCCCTTTTCGTACTCGTTGAGCAGTCGCATTCCCTCGGTGGGCTTGAGCTTGTCTTGCTTGATGGCCGCGTCGATCTGCGCCTTGAAGCGCGCGACGAGGTCGCGGTTGTCGTACTGCACCATGGCGAGCACGTCGCTGACGGTGTGGCCGGCGATGGTCTCTTCGACGTAGTAGCCGCAGTCCTCGTCTTCATCGAGAAAGACGTGGACCTCGTTGACGCGGCCGAAGAGGTTGTGAAGATCGCCCATGATGTCCTGGTAGGCGCCCGTGAGGTAGATGCCCAGGTAGTACGGGCCTTTGCCGGTCGGGTGCAGGCGAAGGGTCTCGTGCACGTCGGTGTCGATCGCGATGAACTTCGAGACCTTGCCGTCCGAGTCGCACGTGATGTCGACCAGCGTCGCGTTCTCCGTCGGCTCTTCATTCAGCCGATGAATCGGAACGATCGGAAACACCGCCCCGAGCGCCCAGTGATCGAGCAGCGACTGAAACACGCTGAAGTTGCAGATGTGCTGGTCCGACAGCTGCCGACGCAGGTCCGCGATGTCGTCTGGAACCTCTTCGGGGTCGAGCTTGTTCGCGAGCTGCGCGATGCGCTCAGCCGTCTGCCAGTACAGCGTGTCGACCGCGGCCTTCACGTCGAGCTCGAGCAGCCCGAGCTCGAACATCTTCTGCGACTCTTCTTTGACCTGCAGCAGGTCGTGAAGCGTCTCGAGGATGTTCTTCTCTTCGAGGTTGTCCGCGGTGTAGCGCAGGTCCTTGAGCAGCTTGTGCTCGACCGCCGGCGGGACGTACTCGGCGCCCTGCGCCTTCTCGATCGAGCCAAACGCCTCGACGATGAGCACCGAGTGCGGCGCGACCACGGCGCGGCCCGACTCGCTCACGATGTGCGGGTGCGGCACGCGCTCTTCGTCGCACACGTCGCCGATGTTGTAGACGATGTCGCGCGCGTACTCTTCGACCGAGTAGTTCATCGACGCGTGAAAGGTGCTGCGCGAGCCGTCGTAGTCGACCGCGAGCCCGCCGCCGACGTCCATGTACTCGAGCTGGCAGCCCATCTTGCGGAGCTTCGCGTAGTACCGCGCTGCCTCTCGCACCGCCCGCTTGACGATCAAGATGTCGGGCACCTGCGAGCCGATGTGAAAGTGCAAGAGCTTGAACGTGTTGGCCAGCCCTGCTTCGCGCAGCACCGCGGCCGCCTCGAGCATCTCGGCCACGCTCAGCCCGAACTTCGCGCCTTCGCCCGCGCTCGTCGCCCACTTGCCCGCGCCGCGCGAGACGAGCCGCACGCGCATGCCGATCATCGGCTCGACGTTGAGCTCCTTCGAGATGCGCACGATCGCGCGCACTTCGCTGAGCTTCTCGGCGATCAAGATCACCTTCTTGCCGAGCTTTCGCCCGGCGAGCGCCATGCGAATGAACTGGTCGTCCTTGTAGCCGTTGCACACGATCAACGAGTCGTTGTCCGTGTGCACGCTCAGCCCGGCGTAGAGCTCGGGCTTGCTGCCGACCTCGAGGCCGTAGTGGTACGGCCGGCCCGCGTCGAGGATCTCTTCGACCACCTCGCGCAGCTGGTTCACCTTGATCGGGTACACGCCGCGGTAGCTGCCGCGGTACTTGTTCTCAGCGATCGCGCGGTTGAACGCGTCGTTCAGCTGACGCACCCGGTAGTGCAACATGTCTTGAAAGCGCACGAGCAAGGGCGCCTTGAGCCCCTGCGAGAGCGCTTCGCTCAGCACGTCCGTGAGCGTCACTTCGCCCTGCTTCTTTTTCAGCGGGCGAACGACCATTTCTCCCTTGGCGTTGACGTCGAAGAAGCCCGCGCCCCATCGATCGATGAGGTAGAGCTCTTTGGAGTCCTCGATGGTCCACGGGGCTTTGGGTGGCGAAGAAGGATCAGCAGACGGTGCGGAGGCAGTGGGCTCGTCCGCATCGATGTCAACGCTCACGCTCGGTGCTCCTGCGCGCACGGCGAAAGAGAGAGACGACACTCCGGCGCGCGGCTGCGGAGTGTATCGATTTGCGCACCGCGTCCATAGCGTTTCGCCCGCCCCGTACAGATTTGCTTCGTGACGCTCGCTCCGTCGGTGAGCGATCCCGGGGATTGAAACGAGCGGCTTCGTTCGTTACCACCGCCGCGACGAGCGAGACGCAACGGTTTCGCCCCGAAGGTCACTCGCAGGTTCACCGCAGAATGTCTCTTCCCAAGCCCCCGGCGCTCGCCGTGCTCGCCGCTGCTTCGCCCCTGCTGTGCTCCGCGCTCGCCTCGGCGCAGACGCCTCCCCCGCGCGCGCCGCAGAGCGACGCCCCGTGCCTCTCGATCCTCCGTCGCGCCGCGGTCCCGGGCGCGCTCGACGGTGTCGCCTCGCTCGTCGACGACGTCGTCCTCGAGCCCGGCTGCGAGGTCGCGCTGCGGCAAGACGCCCCGCAGTGGACCCCGCTCGGCCCAGGAGCGCGCTCGTTTCTCGCCCTCGTCGCCGAAGCGCAGGGGCTCTCTCCCGCCGCGCCGAGGACCTTCGCCCTCGTCGACCTTCCGCACGCGGTGTACGCGCGACGAAGCGCCGCGGCGCCCAGCGCAACGTCCGCCCGACCGCGGCCCGCTCGCCGCGGACGAAGCGCCGCGCTCTCGGGCGCGCCGGGACAGTCGTTTGTTCTTCTCTCTCGCTGCGTCGACTCGCTCGGTCAGCGCCCTTCGCTCGACGCCAGGGTCCTGCCCGCCGCCCACGCCTGCGAAGGCCCGCTCGAAGTGCGCGCCACGGCCAGCGCCAACTGTCCCGCGCACCTGCGCGTCGGCGGCGTCCACCTCGATGGCCCCGCGCCCCGGCCGCTCGAGGCCTGCGCCGACGGCGTCGCAGCGACGTACGCCATCGACGCTGGCTCGGGCCGCGACCCGCTACGAATCATCGTCGGAATGGTCCTCGCCCGCGACGCCACCACCCCGCTTCAACAGCATTTTCGCAGCCTCGACGCCGCCCCGCGCGAAGGCGATCCCCCCGTCGCTCCGCTGTGGACGCCGCGCGTGCAGTCCGGGCTGTGGGGCTTCACGAGCAACCCCCTCGCGGCGAGCGGGCTCCGCGCCGAGCTGCGCGCCGCCGCCGCTGCAGACGAGCTCGTCTTCGCTCGCGGAGCGCGCGCGCTCGGGACGGTCATCGTCACGGGGGCGAGCGAGCAAGAGCACGTCGCTCGCGTTCCGGATGCAGTGTTTCGCGAGGGGCTTCGAAGCAAGTACGGCCCCGCAGGCGAGTCCCTCGCGCCCACCGTCCGAGAGGCTCGCGACGCCCTCGCCGCGCTGCGCGTGTGCATCCCCGGCCGCTACAACGCGCGCCCCGCGCCCCTCGCGCGCGTGTCCGATCGCGACGCGTGCGCGCCCCTCGCGCGCATCCTCGCCGACGACAACGCAGACACCATCGCCCGCGCCATGCCCGCGCGCCGCTTGTGGGCCGAGCGAACGCTCTGGCGCGTCACCGCCCGCGGCCTCGAGCCCATCGAGCGCTCGGGCACCACGCCAGTGCCCCTCGACGCCGCTCGCGCCAACGAAGCGCTCCCGTGGGTGCTCTCGACCGGCGACAGGATCGGCGTCGAAGGCGACCCGCGCGCGCTCTATGTGTGCGGTGAATCCGGCTGCGCTCCTCTCGGCGAGACGGGCTCGAGCGCCCTCGAACGCGCTGGCCTCTACGAGCTCCGCGCCGCGCCGTCCCCAGCGCTCGCCGCCACGGCACAAGCCACCACGCTCGCGCGATGGGTCGCCATCGACCCGCTGCGCGACTGGCTCCCCGTCGGCCTCGTCACCAGCCGAGACACGCTGCCCGGCCCGCTCTGGATGCAGCTCGCGCGAGACGACGACGAGACCTTCGCCTGGGAGCGCCGCACACACTCGCTCTCGAGCCGCGTGGTCCTCACCGAGCGCGCCGTCGCCGTCCGCTCTCGCGCGCGCGGCGAAGCGACGGCCGACAACGTGCTCACCTCGGACCTCCCCGTGCTCGGCAGTGACACGCGCCGCGCGGGCGCTCCGTCGAGCTCCGCGCTCACCGTTGTGCTCTCGCGCGACGAACGCTGCCCGGACACCGGAGCCTCCGACGCGCGCGCCATGGCCACGATCGAGCCCGACTCGCTCGCGCCTGCGTCGGTCTTCTACGTGTTTCTCGCAGAGGACCAGGGGCCCGATCGCCCGCTCGCCTGCATCGCCCGCGCGCGCTTTCGCGTGCGCCCTCGTCGCGCCCTCGCCAGCGCCGGCCCCGTCGTCGTCGGCGCCCTCGGAGACCCGCGCGTCGCGTGGTTTTCTCCCTGGGAGAGCTGGGGCTCGGTCGGCCTGATCGCGCCCGCGCTGTACGCCCGCGTCAGCGCAGGACCCTGGATTTCGACAGAGATGTCTCTGTCCGCGGTCGCGGGCTTCGCGCCCTCGCGCGGCGCGGTGGACGTCGTCGGACCGGCGGTCGTCCTCGATGTGCGCGCGGCCTTCGTCACGCTCGGCGCCGCGATGTTCGTCCCCAGGATCGCGAGCGACCGCGCGCCAGCGTTCAGCGTCGCGCCCTTCGTCGCGCTCGACGTCGGCTCGATCTACGAGCTCGCAGGAGGCCGATGACCCGCGCGCGGATCACCCTCGCGCTCGCCCTCGCGAGCTGCGCGCAGCGCGCCCCGTACGAGCTCTCGCCGGGGCCCGTGGACTATGCGCGCAACGCGCAGGCGACCTTCAGCGCCGGAAGCGCGCGGCCCGCGATCGACGCGGTCAACGCCAGCGAAGCGCAGTGCAGGCAGGGGCGCTCGGTGCGCTCGTACGCGATCGAGCGGCTCGACGCGATCCGCGCTGCGCTCGCGCCGGCGTGCGAGTTTCGGGCGACCGACGCGACCGGCCTGCGCTTTCGACTCACGTGCGAGGGGCTCTCGCTCTTCGAGCTCGGCAAGGATCGGCTCGACGTGGCGTTCGAGAGCGCGGTCCCGCGCGGAGCGCAGTGCCCCGCGGTGCGGTCGTGGCCGCGGCCGTCGCGCTTCGCTTGCGCTGGAGAAATCCTCGCCAATCGCACGGGCGCCCGCGCCCTCCGCGTCGCCGTCCTCGGCGCGGTCGACAGGGTTCAGCTCGTGGGTCAGCAGCTCGGGTGCGAGGACCTCCCTCCTCCCTTCGGGTCCACGCCCGCGGCGCGCCCGTGGGACTCGCGCGCCGACAGCGACTGGGTCGCGGCCAACGACAGGCTCGCGTACTGTCGCGCCGCCCGCGTCGCGCACGCGGTTCAACAGGGAATCACCGCGCCGTTTCGCGATTCGACGCTCGCGGACCAAGACCCTCCCGCGCTGCGCGAGGTCGACTTCGCCGTCTTCGGCGCGAGCGACGTCTTCTTCTCGAGCACGCCCGAGTGCGCCCAGAGCACGCGCGGAAACTGCCCCCAAGCCCGCCGCGTCGAGCTGTTGCTCGAGGTCGTCCCCGCCGCGGTCGAGTCGCTCTCTCGCTGCGACGAGGCCCGCGACAGCGCCGCAGGAGCCCTGTTTTGCCTGCAAGACTGCGTGGCTGGGGCGAGCGCAGAGGTGCGCTCGTCCGCGCCGTGGAGCCCTCGCCCCGAGGACCTCCCCGCGCTCGACCTCGATGACGCTCCCTGCTGGCACTACGCCAGCTCGCGCCCGCGCAGCCAGCGGCCGCGGTGGCTCTCTCCTGCGTCTATCCTCGCGACGCTCGGCCTCGATCCCACGCCACGCTGCACCGAGCGTGCACCCACAGCAACCGTGACGCCATGAAAACAAGCACACGCTATCGAGTCTCGCTCACCCTCTCGGCTTCGCTGCTCTTCGCGAGCGCAGAGGTCTTCGCGCAGCAGGTCCCGCCTGCGGTCGTGACGGCCGCGGGCGAGGTCGCGTGCACGCAGTCCGCAGGGCTCGAGCACGAAGCCGCGCTCAATCGCCTCGCGGCGAGCCCTCGCTTCGCCGTCGCCATCGAGCGCTGCGAAGCAGGAACAGCCACCCGCTGCGGCGCCTACCGTTGCCTCGCGCAAGGGCAGCTCGCGGCCAACGTCGAGCTCGACGCGTTTCTCGCGGTCGGCGGCAACGACGCGAGCGCGACCGCGGGCGGCTCGGTGCGCGTCGACGACACGCGCGGGCTCGGCGAGAGCGTGGACTCGCTCGCGAGCGCGAGCGCGCTGTTCGAAGTGGTCACGCAGGGGCTCGCGAGCTTTCTCGTCGAGCGCGCGCGGGTCGAGCTGCAGCGGGGCGTGACCGATCGCATTCGCGCTGAGGCGTGCGGCGACGATGTTCCCCTCGCGAACACGTGTGGAATGCTCGGGACGCCCGAGCAAGCGCTGGCCGGACCGACCTTCGGCGCGGGGCTGCGCACGGCGTTCGAGCGCGACGTGATCGAGCTGCCGCGGTGGGCGCTGGCGCACGCCGAGCCCGTCAGGGACGAGGCCACCATGACAAGGCGCTTCGCGTTGGCGCTGACCGTGGCGCTCGCGCGTCGCTCGTCGCCCGTCGCCGTCGCCGAGGCGCTCGATCAAGAGATGTCGTCCTGGGGCGGCCCGAGCGAGCTCGTCGACTCCGCGCGTCAGGGCGTGCGGGGCTACCGTCGCATCGCGTTCGCGATGGCCGTCGCCGCGGGGCAGGGCGATCGACTCTCTCCCACCACGCGCGCGCGCCTCGTGCAAATCGCCGCAGGAACCTCCCTGGGCGCCCGCCCGCTCGGCGACGACGCGCTGCCCGCGCTCTTCGAGCTCTCTCGCCGCGCCTACGACGCCCAACGCGCCGCAGACGACCTGGGCAACCCTGCGCTCAGCGAGAGCACCCGCCGCTCGCGCATCGCCACGCTGGCGGTCAACCTCGTGGCCGCGCTTCGCTCGACCATCGCCCTCTCGAGCGCGGGCCGCACGCTCGCGCCGTCGCTCGATCGCGCGATGGACACGGTGCTGCCTGTGTTCGACGCGATGGCTACGGGAGATGTGGCCCGGGTGTTCGCGGCGAGCGCAGGGGCGCTGCGCACGCTCGACGTCACGATGAGCCCGCGCGCGTCGCTGGCGCTGCGGGTGCTGGCGCTCGGCGCAGAGTTCGCGAGCGCGCGCACCGCGCGGCAAGCCGAAGCCGCGATCACTTCGTTCGCGGCCCCGCCCGGAACATGGCAAGCCAAACACGAGCACCCCGGTCTGTGGCTCAACGGCTTCGTGGGCGTGGGCGGCGGAGCCGAAGTGCTCTTTGCGAGCACGGGCGTCGCGGCGGGCGGGTACATCGCCCCGTACGCTCCGGTGGGCTTGGACCTCACGCGTCCGCTCGGGTCGCGCTCGTGGGCCTTCGGCGTGTTCATCCCTGTGATCGACTTGGGTGCGCTCGTCAGCGCGTCGACCGCGGCGCAGGGCATCGTCCCTCCGTCGATGAGCATGGGAAACGCTCCTCGCGCGAGCACGAGCCCCGGTCAATTTCTCGCGCCCGGCCTGTACGCGAGGCTCAACTTCGCGCGCAGCCCCCTGGTCCTGTCCGTGGGCGCGAGCGTCCTTCCGTTCGGCCGCGAGGTGGACTTCGGCGGCGGCCGCACCGAGACCATGCCCGCCCTGCGCGCGGGCGCCTCGCTCAGCGTGGACATCCCGATCATCCCCTTCTCGTTCTGACCGCTGATCGCGCGGTGTGCGTCGGCGCTGGTTGACTCTCTCGCTCGCGTGCGCACTACTCGGCTCTCGCTCGTTCGTCGAAAGGAGGCTCTGCCATGACCGTGATTGTGCCGATCCGCTCGCTCGCCAACGCCTCCGTCGCACGCGCGTAGCGCTCGCTGCCGAAGCTCTCTCGCTCGCAGCGCAGCCCTCGTCGATCACCGACGCGCATCACCGCGCGCGCGGAGGCTCACGTGTTCGCCCTTCGAACAGGAGTCTCCTCCGTTGCTCGACCTCGAATCCCTGCATTTGCTCGGTTTTTCTCAGTATTTTTCTTCACAGTTCGCCGCGCTCGACGAGTCCGAACGCCTCGCTCCAGCGCGGGTCGTCGCCGACCAGCGCGGGCACTACACATTGCTCGGCGAGCGCCTCTGGCACGGGACGCTCTCTGGGCGACTGCGACACGAGCTCACCGACGAGCAGCGCCCGGTCACGGGCGACTGGGTCGCGGTCGAGCCGGTCGACGACGCGCGCGCGGTGGTCAGCGCGACGCTCGAACGCAGCACCGTCCTGCGCCGAAAGGCCGCAGGAACCACGGCCTCCGCGCAGATCCTCGCCGCCAACGTCGACGTCTTCTTCGTGGTGACCACGGCCACCGACGAGCTCAACCCGCGCCGAGTCGAGCGCTTCTTGGCCGCGATCTGGAGCGGCGGCGCCCAACCGGTGATCGTCTTGAACAAGGTCGACCTGGTCGAGAGCGCTGCGCCCATGATCGACGCGCTGCGCGCGGTGGCCCGAGACGAGGCGCCCGTGGTGGCCGTGAGCGCGCTCGACGGACGCGGGCTCGACGCGCTCGCGCCGTGGGTCGAACCCACGCGCACCGTGGGCTTCGTCGGCTCATCCGGCGTGGGAAAATCCTCGCTCATCAACGCGATGCTCCACGGCCACGTGCAGCGCGCGAGCCACGTGGCCGACGACGGACGCGGCCGTCACACGACCACGGGCCGATCGCTGCATCGGCTCGAGAACGGGGCGTGGCTCATGGACACGCCGGGGCTGCGCGAGTTCGGCGCGGTCGACGACGAGGGCGACGGGCTGCGAAGGGTGTTCTCGGACATCGACGCGCTCGCGAACCAGTGTCGCTTCAGGGACTGCCGGCACGACAACGAGCCGGGCTGCGCGGTGCGCGCCGCGGTCGAAGCGGGATCGCTCGCTGAAGAGCGCCTGCGCAGCTTGCACAAGCTCGAGCGCGAGGCGCGCGCCGCGGCCGTTCGTCACGATCACGCGGCGGCTGCCGCAGAGAAGCGCAAGTGGAAGGGCATCGCGCGCAGCCTCCGCTCGCTCGACCGCGACAAGGACCGCGGCTGACCGAAGGCGTCTGTCGTTCGAGTTGTTCGAGGGGCTTTCGCGCGCCCGTCCGCCCCGGTACGTTGCGCGCGCTGTGAAAGACACCTCCGTCCGAATGCCGGCCGAATGGGCCCCGCACGACGCCGTCTGGCTCGCATGGCCGAGTCACGAACACCTCTGGCAAGAGTCCCTCCCCGCCGTGCAAGAGGCCTTCGTGAGCCTGTGCCGCGCGATCGTCGACATCGATCCTGCCACCGGCGCGCGCCGCGGCGAAGCGCTGCGCGTCCTCGTCCCCACGGCGCAGGCCCGCGAAGACGCAGCCCGCGCGCTCGCTGGGCTCGGCGCGACGCTCTACGACGTCCCGTTCGGAGACATCTGGCTGCGAGACACCGCGCCCATTTTCATGGACGAAATCCACGCTGACGGCGCTCTGGGCGGGCTCGTGAGCGCGCGCTTTCGCTTCAACGGCTGGGGCGAAAAGTACGTTCTGCCGCACGACGCTGACGTCTCGAAGAACATCGCCGCGCACGCCGGTCTCGCCGAGCGCGTCGAAGACTTCATCCTCGAAGGCGGCGCGATCGAAGTCGACGGCGAAGGGACGGTCCTGACCACCGAGCAGTGCTTGCTCAACCCCAACCGCAACCCGAGCCTCTCGCGCGACGAGATCGAAGCGAAGGTGAAGGCTGCTTTTGGCGCGAGCAAAGTGCTCTGGGTCAAAGAAGGCCTGCTCAACGACCACACCGACGGTCACATCGACACGATCGCGCGCTTCGTCGCGCCGGGCGTCGTCGTGGCGATGCACAGCGAGTCCGAGAGCGACCCCAACGCCGCTGTGCTCGCTTCGATCGTCGCCGAGCTGCGCGCGATGACCGACGCCAAGGGGCGGCCGTTGACGGTGATCACCGTTCCGAGCCCGGGGCGCGTCGAGGACGAGGACGGCGAGGTGATGCCGGCGAGCTACGTGAACTTCTACATCGCCAACACCACGGTGATCGTCCCGACGTACGGCGTCGAGGCAGACGCGCGCGCGGTCGAGGCGATCGGCAGGATTTTCACTGGCCGAACGACGATCGGCGTCCGCGCCAAAGAAGTGCTCGAGGGCGGCGGAGCGTTTCATTGCATCTCGCAGCAGCAGCCCACCCCAGCGAACAAAGGAGCGCGCACATGAGCGCAGTCGAATCGGTCACGGTCGCGGTGATTCAGTGCTCGCTCAACGGGACGCTCGAAGAGAACGTCGAGAAGACCGTGCAGTGGGTGCGCAAGGCCGCCGCTGCTGGGGCACAGGTGATCCTGCCGTCCGAGCTCTTCGAGGGCCCGTATTTCTGCAAGACCGAGGTCGAGACCGAGTTTCTTCGGGCGAAGCCCGTCGAGGGGCACGCGACCATCGCGGCGATGTGCGCGCTCGCCAAAGAGCTCGGCGTGGTGATCCCCGTGAGCTTCTTCGAGAAGGCCGGGCAGGCGTACTACAACAGCCTGGTGATGGTGGACGCGGACGGCTCGCAGCTCGGGCTGTACCGCAAGTCGCACATCCCCGACGGCCCCGGGTACGAAGAGAAGTATTACTTCCGCCCTGGGGACACAGGTTTTCAAGTTTGGGACACGCGCTTCGGGCACATCGGCGTGGGGATCTGCTGGGACCAGTGGTACCCCGAGTGCGCGCGGGCGATGATGCTCAAGGGCGCTGACCTGCTGCTGTACCCGACGGCGATCGGCACCGAGCCGCACGACGCGTCGCTGGACACGCGCGACCCGTGGCACCGCGCGATGCTCGGCCACGCGGTGAGCAACATCGTGCCCGTGTGCGCGGCCAATCGCGTGGGCGACGAGGGCGGCCAGGTGTTCTACGGAAGCTCGTTCTGCGCGAACCACCGCGGGGACTTCGTCTCTGTGCTCGACCGCAGCGAAGAGGGCTTCGCGCTCGCGACGTTCGACCTCGGGTACACGCGACGGATGCGCGCGGCGTGGGGCTTCTTCAGGGACCGTCGCCCAGAGCTGTACGGCGCGCTCGCCACCGCGGACGGCTCGCGCAAGGTCTGACGGCTCGCGCGGATGGCGCGCGCAGCGGCGCTGAGCGCGTACACTCTCGGGCGCATGCCGTCCTCTCTTCGCTCGCCCGCCGCGGCGCTGCTCGTGTCCGCGGTCACGCTCGCGGGCTGCCCTCGGCGCGCGGCGCCCGTTGTTGAAAACACGCCCATCATTTCGACTTCGACTCCCAGCGACGCGGGCGCGCGGGACGGCGGGGACTTTCTCAGCGGGCTGTTCGCGATGGGCGCGGCGGCGGTGCAGCTCACGCGCGACGCGCTCGACCCGTACGCGCGGCGGCCCAACACGGGCGACGCGTGGTCGTGGCACGCGATGGACTACCGAGACCGCGCGCCGAGCAGCTTCGAGCACCGCTGCCCTCCCAACGGAACGCTCTCGAACAGCGTCTGGGGCACGATGATCTACACCGACGACTCGTCGATCTGCACGGCTGCCGTGCACTCCGGCGTGATCACCCGCGAGGCGGGAGGGACGGTGCGCGTGTACGTTCACGGCCCCCGCAACGGCTTCGTGGGCAGCGGCGACCACGACGTGCTCACGCGCAGCTACCGGTGGTTTCCTGGGAGCTTCGCGTTTACCGAGAGCGTCCCGGAGGACGTGTTTCCCCCGCCGGTGGACGGTGGCCCAGACGGCGCGGCTGCCCGGTGACAGGGGGCGAGCAGCGCGAACCCGGTCGCCCTCGCGCGCCGTCAAGTCGGCGCGCTTGCGTGCGGCGCAGCCGACAAGCGCTCGGGCACGAGGCCCGAGCTGAGGCACGCGAGCCTGAGCGCCACGGGCGCTGCTGCGTGATGAAGCGTTGGGGGTTTCAGCGGGAGAAGCCCGGTTGCCTAAGCCCTGGCGGATGCCAGGGCGCACGTTGGCTACGCCACGCGCAAGCGCGCCGACTTGACGGCGCGCCGTAGGCCGTTCGCTCTCGCGCGCCATCGAAGTCGGCGCGCTTGCGTGCGGCGCAGCCGACAAGCGCTCGGGCACGAGGCCCGAGCTGAGGCAGGTGAGCGTGAGCGCCACGGGCGCTGCTGCGTGATGAAGCGTTGGGGGTTTCAGCGGGAGAAGCCCAGGCTCTTGCCTGGGCGCACGTTGGCAGCGCCACGCGCAAGCGCGCCAGCTTCGATGGCGCGCCGTACGCCACGCATGATGGTGCGCAGATCGCTACGCCCCCGGCGGCGGAACCGCCGAAGCCCTCTTCTTCGCCGCGCACTTGCTGCAGAAGAGCTCGCCCGTGCGCCAGAGCAGGCGCCCCGTCGATCCCTCGGGCATCTCGTCGTGGCAGCCGTCGCACAGCGTCGCGACCTCGATCTTCTCGTCGGTGATCTTCTCGGGCTCGTGCTCGACGCCGTCCACGATCAGCCCGCGCGGCGCGCTCTTCACCATCTCGCGACGAAACAGCTCGTGCAGCGCCGTCCACCGTCGCACGTGCGCTTCGCTCAGCCCGTGCTCGCGCATCACCGCGCAGATCAGCCGCTCGCGGTAGTCGAACAGCTCGTCCGAAATCACCATCCAGTGGTGCGCGTTGAACGGCTTGAGCCCGAAGTAGTCGTGCCGCCCCGTGAACAAATCCGCGAGAAACGAGTACTGTTTTCCCACGGCGTGATCCTTGGTCACGCGGTGAAAAAACGGGGCGAGCCGCGGGTCCGCGTACACGATCGTGTAGAAGTCCTCGAGGATCGCGCGGAGCTTGGCGCCTTGCTCGAGCGCGTTCCATAGGTCCAGGTCGGGCTCGACGCTGGCGAGCTTGCGGTCGTCCTCGGGCACGATCGGCCCCGCGAACTCGAACGGATCCGCTTTGATCTGCGCGCGATCGACGCCCGCCGACACCGCCCACCGACGCGCGTCGTGCACCATCGCCGGCAGCCCCGCGAGATACACGGCCCACCCTTCGAGCGCGCTGTGCCGCTGCTTCGCCGCGTCGAGCGCGCGCCCCGCGAACACCCCTTCGAGCTCGCCCGCGCCCTTCGCCGACACGCAGCCCGTGTACGTGAACCGCTCGTGCTCGCGCGCGAGCAGCTCGAGCTCGCGGTGCAGATAGAGCCCCGAGCGCTCGCGCGCCCCGTGAAACAACGCGATCCCCCCGCGGTGCCCCGCGAACAACGCCGCCCGCGCGATCGCCCACAGCGGCGCGAGCCCCGTGCCCGTCCCGATCAACAGCAGCGGCCGATCCAGCGCGCCCGCTTCGCTCGCGTCCCACACGCACTCGCCGTGCGGCCCGTCCACGGTCAGGACGTCGCCCACTGAAACATCATCCACCAGCCACGGGCTCAGCGATCCGCCCGGCGTCCGCCGCACGTGCAGCTCGACGTAGTAGTCCTCGGCGATCACGCTCGCGATCGAGTAGCTGCGCGACGCGCCGTCTCCGCGCGCGACGTTGACGAACTGCCCTGGCTTCGCGGTGAAGTTCGTCTCGGGCTCGAGCAGCAGCCGCGCGACGTCCGCGGCGACCATGCTCTTTTGCTGCACGTGCATCCGCACCGAGAGCGCGCTCGGATCGGGCCTCGCCGCGATCACGTCCTCTGCAGGGTGCGCGATGCACGGAAGAAAGTACCCGCGCGACCGCAGCTCTTCGCGCATCCCTCGCTTCGACGCCTCGCCTGGATCACCCGCGACCGCGTGGAGCATGCAGGTTTGACACGTTCCTTTGCGGCACGAGTACGCGACGCTCGCCCCGCCCCGCATCAGCCCCCGCAGAGCATCTTCGCCTTCGAAGAGCGGGTACTGCTTGCCCTCGTACGTGATCTTCGCCATCGGATGTCTTGGTAGCATAAACAAGCGCGACCGCTCAGAACGCCGCGCGGTAGCCGACCGTCGTCACCCTGATCGCCGCCAGCGTCTCTTCGAGCCCGCGGATCACCGCGCTCGCTTCTTCGTGGGTGCGCGTCCTGCCGATGTGCACCGTCCGTCCGTCCGCGAGCGACGCGTACAAGTGACACGACTCGCGGTTGTCCAGCGAACGACGCTTCACCTGAACGACGAACGCGCGCAGGTCCGTGAGGGCGATGGTGCGCCGTCGCCCGAGGACCCGGGTCATGAAGCGCAGCCCTTTGCCGTCGAGATGCAGCTCGGGCCGCACGACCAACCGCCGCACGATCAGCGCGACCGCCGCCACGACCGCCGCCAGCATCGCCGCCACCGTGAGCGGCGGCACCGCACCCCACAGCGGAACGAGCACCAGAAACGCGTAGTACGTCAGGTACGCCACCGGCAGCAGCGTCGCTCCGATGACCCAGCGCTCGATCGGCAGCTTGCAGTGAAACGTCGGAGCGCTCGTCGGCACCCGCACCACGACGGCCTTCTCGTGCTCGGGCAACGCTTGCTCGACCAGCGCGTCCCGTCGCGCGTGCGCTGCTTCGGCCGTCCACTCTGGCGCTGGCGGCGGCGCGTTGGGAGCTGTTTTCTCTGAAGTCACAACGCTCGAGGATAAGCCCACGACCGGCCAGTGCACTGCCGGGTTGCCAGAAACGAGCGTTCATTATAATGAACGTGCGTGATGGTAAAGTCGTCAAACGACGCGGATCACCTCGACGCGCTCGAGGCCGAAGCGATCTTCATCTTTCGCGAGATCGCCGCGGAGAGAGAGCGTCCCGCGCTGCTCTTTTCGGGCGGCAAAGACTCGATCGTGCTCTTGCGGCTGGCGGAGAAGGCGTTTCGGCCCGCGCGGTTTCCCTTCGTCGTGATGCACGTCGACACGGGGCACAACTTCGACGAGGTGATCGCGTTTCGCGACAAGCGCATGGCCGAGCTCGGCGAGCGCCTCGTGGTCGCCTCCGTGCAGAAGTCCATCGACGAGGGCCGCGTCGCCGAAGAGCGCGGGCCTCGCGCCTCGCGCAACCGCCTGCAGACCACGACCCTGCTCGACGCGATCCAAGCGCACGGCTTCGACGCCCTCTTCGGCGGCGCGCGGCGCGACGAAGAGCGGGCGCGCGCCAAGGAGCGGATCTTCTCGTTTCGCGACGACTTCGGTCAGTGGGACCCGAAGAACCAGCGGCCCGAGCTGTGGTCGCTCTTCAACGGACGCGTGAAGAAGGGCGAGCATTTGCGGGCGTTTCCGATCTCGAACTGGACCGAGATGGACGTGTACCAGTACATCAAGCGCGAGGGGCTCGAGATCCCGTCCATCTACTACGCGCACGAGCGCGAGGTGTTCGCGCGGGACGGGATGCTCTACGCCGTCACGCCCTTCATCGAGCGCACCGAAGCCGAGCGCCCCTTCGTCGAGACCGTGCGCTTTCGCACCGTGGGCGACGCGTCTTGCACCGGCGCCGTGCGCTCGACAGCGCGCACCATCGACGAGGTCATCGACGAGGTCTCTGCCTCGCGCGTGACCGAGCGCGGCGCGACCCGGGCGGACGACCGCTTCTCCGAGGCCGCCATGGAAGACCGCAAGCGCGAGGGATACTTCTGATGACCACGCACGAGACCGCCTCGGATCGCTCGATGTCCATGCTCCGCTTCTCGACCGCGGGCAGCGTCGACGACGGAAAATCCACGCTGATCGGCCGACTGCTCTTCGACGCCAAGGGCATCTTCGAAGACCAGCTCGCGCACGTCGAAGAGGCCTCGCGCCGCCGCGGCTTCGACCGCACCGAGCTCGCGCTGCTCACCGACGGCCTGCGCGCCGAGCGCGAGCAGGGCATCACCATCGACGTGGCGTATCGCTACTTCGCCACGCCCAAGCGCAAGTTCATCATCGCGGACACCCCTGGGCACGTTCAGTACACGCGCAACATGGTGACCGGCGCGTCGACCGCGGACGTGGCCCTCGTGCTCGTCGATGCGCGCAACGGCGTGGTCGAGCAGTCGCGCAGGCACGCGACGCTCTCGACGCTGCTCGGGATCAGCGAGCTCGTGGTGTGCGTCAACAAGATGGACCTCGTCGGCTGGAGCAAAGACCGCTTCGACGAGATCGTCGCGGAGTTCTCTGCGCTCGCGAAGAAGATCGGCGCGCGCGGCGTGCGCTACGTCCCGATCAGCGCGCTCAACGGCGACAACGTCGTGACCCGCAGCGACAAGAGCCCCTGGTACGACGGCCCCGCGCTGCTCGAGTGGCTCGAGGGCGTCGACGTTTCGTCGCGCAAATCGCAGGGGCCCGCGCGCTTCGCCGTGCAGTGGGTGATCCGCCCGCAGAGCGACGCGTTTCACGATTACCGCGCGTACGCAGGGCAGATCGCGAGCGGAACCTTCGCGGTGGGCGACGAGATCACCGTGCTTCCGTCGGGGATCCGAACGACCATCGAGCACATCGATCATCACTCGACGTCCCTCGAGCGCGCCAGCGCGCCGCTCAGCGTGGCGATCCGCCTTCGAGACAACGTGGACATCTCGCGCGGAGACCTCTTCGTCCCGTCGCAGAGCCCCGCGACGGTGGGGCAGCACCTGCGCGCGCGGCTCTGCTGGATGGCGCAGAAGCCGCTCACCGCGCGCAGCACGTGGGCGATCAAGCACACGACCCGCTGGGGCAAAGCCGTGGTCACGGGCATCGAGAGCAAGCTCGACGTGAACACCCTCGACGCGATCGAAGGGCCCGAGAAAGTCGAGCTCAACGACATCGCGACGATCACGGTGAAGACCAGCACGCCGCTGGCGTTCGATCGCTACGAGGACAACCGGACGACGGGGAGCTTCATCCTGGTGGACGAAGCGACCAACGCCACGGTGGGCGCGGGGATGATCGAGTCCCTCGTCGAGTGATCGCGGCGCAGATCCCCCTGAGGTGCGCCGTCGCGATCACGAGCGTGTGAAGCTCAGCTCGAGACGGGCGGAGCGCAGACGCGAACCTGCGCGCCCGAGTTGCTGGTGAGCTGCACGCAGGCAGTGCCCGCGGGGCACATGGCGGGGTTGCTCGCGCAGTCGACGAAGCACATCGGCGCGGTCATCCCCTGGAACGTGTAGCAGCCCGTGGTCGACCCCGCGAACGGCGGGCACGACTCGTTGGTGCCGTTGCACACGATCGAGCAGTAGCCGTCGGGGCCGGCGTTGGCGAAGGGCGGGCGCACGCAGGTGGTCTGCACGCGGCTGCCGTTGACCGCGAAGGCGTCGGTGCACTGCGCGCCGGCGGCGACCGACGCGGCGGTGCAGCCGTTGTACGCGCGGGGCTTGCAGAGGCCGTCGCCCGCGCACGTCGCCGAGGCGTCGTTGCAGGTCGTTCCGCCGCAGCAGGCCTGGCCGATGCCGCCGCACTGCACAGATCCGCTGCCCGGAACGCACAGGTTGATCGTCCCGCCCCCCTGCGTGACCGCAGCGCACGCCATGCCCGCGGCGCAGTCCGTCGGGCCCGAGCACTTCTGAAAGCACGAGCCCATGAAGCAGCTGCCCGTGTTGCCGAGGCGGCTGGGGCACTGCGCGTCGCTCGAGCACGACTGCGAGCAGAAGCTGCCCGCCGTGCCGTTGACCGTCACCGACGCGCACGCCGAGGCACCGTTGCAGGTGTCCCCCGTGCCGCAGGTCTCGTACGGGTTGCGCGTCTGCGAGACGTTGATGATACAGCCGCTACCGAAGACACCCACCGAAGCGACAAGCGCCGCAGTCTTCCACCAACGCAAAGTCATGGTCCTCGACTCCTTGAACTCGAACGGTTCTTGAACGAATCGTGTACGCGCCGATCGACGAAGCGAGAGAGCGCATGCTTCATCGCGCTTCATCGAAAAAGTCTGCCTTGTCGTACGAAGGGCTGGTGACAGTCCTTCCTACCTCGGGCCTGGACTCTGCCATTTTGGCAGCGCGCCATTTTCGACGTACAGCTCGTTGGTGGTACCGCTGACCCGTGGCTGACTGCAACGAAGAGCGACGCAGCGCCCGACGACACTGTCCGCGCGCAGTCCTGTTCGCGGCGCAGGCGGCGCTCGTTTTGTCGTCGTTGTCCTTGGGCGCACTCGCACAGACATCGGCGCCGCTCGCGCCGCCGTGGCAGCGCCCGAGCAGCGCTGGCGAGACCCCGCCGTCGAGCCCGCCGCCGCCGCCCGGCGCGACGCCTCCTGTGGCGAGCGAGCCCCGCGCGCCGTCGGG
>JAAFIF010000213.1 GCA_013298625.1 Myxococcales bacterium | reverse complement strand
GGGAGGCGCTCGCCACGCCCACGCGCCCGTCGACCGTCGCTATTGAATCTTGTCTTGCTACCACCCCTGGCGCTCGGCGCGGAACGGCCTCGCACAGCCCTCGTCGCGCCGTTCGACCGATGACGTTCTCGTCCGATGTACTGCGTCGTCCGAGCGAGCTGGCGACCCGCTGCGTCATCACACGCGACACAGAAATCTTCCTACGCGGCCGTCGCGAGCCGTGCGACCGTCTGTGGTCAAAGAGGGAGCGAGATGTACCCGAACCGGCCGCTGAACGTGCTCGTCCTTGCCAACTTCAACACGGGGGATCGCTTCGTGCGGCGCTGCAAAGAGCGCGGCGCGAAGGTGTGGCTGCTCACGAAGGCGAAGTTTCTGAGCAAGCCGTGGGCGAGAGACATGCTCGAAGACGTGTTCGCAGAGCCCGACGACGCGTCGCTGCGACACACGCTGCACACGGTGAGCTACCTGGCGAGAGAGCGGCGGTTCGACAGGATCGTTCCGTTCGACGACGTCGAGGTCGAGGTGGCCGCGATGCTGCGAGAGCACTTTCGCATGCCGGGGATGGGCGAGACGCGCGCGCGGCTGTTTCGCGACAAGCTCGCGATGCGCGTGAAGGCGCGGGACGAGGGCATCGCCGTTCCCGACTTCGTGCACGTGCAGAACTACCAGGACATCAACGCGTTTTGTGATCGCGTCCCCGCGCCCTGGATGCTCAAGCCCCGCGCAGAAGCGTCGGCCACGGGCATCCAGAAGATCACGGACAAAGCGCAGCTCTGGGACGCGATCCACAAGCTCGCAGACCGCCAGAGCTTCTTCTTGCTCGAGCAGTACCTCCCCGGCGACGTGCACCACGTCGACAGCGTCGTCAGCGAAGGCAAGGTCGTCTTCGCCGAGTGCCACCGCAACGGAACGCCCCCCTGGGACATCTCGCACGGCGGCGGGATGTTCAGCACGTTCACCATCGAGCGCGGCGGCGACGACGAGCGCGCGCTGCTCGCGATGAACAAAGAGATCCTCGAGAAATTCGGGCTCGTTCGCGGCGTCGCGCACATCGAGTACATCAAAGGGCGCGACGGAAAGTTCTACTTCCTCGAAGCCGGCGCCCGCGTCGGCGGCGCGCACGTCGCCGACGTCGTCGAGGCCGCAACGGGCATCAACCTCTGGTCCGAGTGGGCGGACCTCGAGCTCGACCGCGGCGAAGTCCCGTACGAGCTCCCCGCGCACACCGCGGACTACGCAGGGCTCTTGCAGACCCTCGCCAAGCAAGAGCGCCCCGACCTCTCTGCGTACAACGACCCCGAGATCGTCTACCGCACGGACGACAAGCACCACGCGGGGCTGATCGTGCGCGCGCCGTCGTTCGACCGGGTCGAGGCGCTGCTGCGGTCGTACGCGCCGCGATTCGCCAGGGATTTTGCTACGTCGATGCCACACTACGAGCTGCCGCCCCTGCGATAAGCTCCGTCGCACACACCCACCGCGGAGGCGAACGATGCGCAAGAGCTCCCTCGAGAGCACCGACCAGGCAGAGCCACTCTTCGCTGAAGGCTCTGCGCTGCGATCGCTGGTGCGACCGACCTTCGACACGATCCGACGCGCGATGGCCGACTGCGTCGTGAGCACCATCTGGGTCGACTCCGACCTCGATCCCTCGCGCGAGGGCTTTCGCGTCTCGTACGACAAGCTCTACGGCCCCGGCTCGACGCTGGTCATGCCCTTCGTCGCCTCGTGGATGTCCACAGGGCCCGGCGAGCACCCGCGCTCGAACACCGTTCTGCTCCCCTCGGGCATCGATCGAACGCTCGTCGCCTACGCGCAGCGCATCGGTCTGCTCGGCCGCGTCGCGTACGTCGACGACCTCGCGTCGCTCAAATCCGCGGTGATCGACGCGCAGAAGAAGCTCTACTCGATCGACGACGTCGGCGACTTCGACGAGCGCTCGCTGGTCACCACGCCGATGGGCAAGTGGCTCAACTCGAAGGAGGACCTCGGCTCGGTCACGAGCTTCGCGCCGACCGAGGTCGTCTTGGACATGTACGACGCGACCCCCCAGCACTTTCGCGACGCGCGGCGCGGGGGCGGCCGGGTGTTCTTGAAGACGTGCAACACCGAGTCGGCCGGGGCGGGCGTGTTCATCGCGCGCGACGAGGACGAGTACGCGGCGCAGCTCGCGCAGATCCGAGAGAAGCAGGCGAAGTTTGGGCTCAACCGCAAGCTGGTGATCCAGCCCGAGGTGAAGGGCCGCAACCGAAGCTTTCAGGTCTTTCTCGACCCGAGCGAGCCCGACAAGGTCGCGGTCGTGGCCATCACGGATCAGCTCGTCGAGGCCGACGGAAAGACCTACAAGGCCTCGATCAACCACCCGATCACGGCGGACAACGTCGCCCACGCGGGACCCATGATCGTCGACATGGTGGCCCGCGTGAGGGCCAGGTACCCGAGCGCCTTTGGGTTCTTGATGTGCGACTACTTCGAGACCGAGACGGGCGTGGTCGCGTTCGACCCTGGGATTCGCCCCACGGGCAACACGGCTACGGTGATGGCCGCGCACCTCGGTCGATCGATCACCGGCAGCGACGTGTGCACGACGCTCTTGCACCTGCGCAGCGGGATCGAACGCTTCTCGTACGAGACCTTCGCCTCGCGCATCGGCCGCCTCGCGGACCCCGACAACCTCCGCTCCGAAGGCCGCGCAGTCCTGCCCTGGGGGTGGAACCACCTGCAGGGCTTCGGCGTCTTGATTTGTATCGCCAGAAATCAAGACGACGCCGACGCGCTCGCGCGCGAAGTGCAGGAGCTCGCGCGCGGCTGACGATCAGCCTCCGTCGATCGCGCTGAAAAATTGCTGCGCTGCGCGCGCGAGTCGCTCGGTGTCGGCCACGCCCTCGAGCACGACCATTCGCGTGTGGGGCAGCGTTGCGTCGAGCTGCTCAGCGGTCTCGAGCGGGTGTCCCGGGTCGTCGACCCACGGGAGCAACAGCGTGGGGACGCGCAGCTCGCGCAGCGCAGCGCGGTCGGGCAGATCGCTCTTTGCTGCTGCGCGCAAGACGCGTCCGAGCGCGACCGCGTCGGCCTTGGCGAGCTCGTCCACCATGAAGCGCAGCGGCAGCGGGAGCTCGCCGGGAATGTCCCTCTCGAGGTCGCGCTCGACCTGGCGCGCGACCGCCTCGGGGCCGTCGAGCGAGGCGAGCTGCGTGTAGCTCTCGATCGCGGCGGGGCGCGTCTCCCAGGCGGTGGGCGGCGCGAGCAGGACGAGCCCGGCGAAGCGCGACGGATCGCAGAGCGCGGCGTGGAGGGTGATGGCGGCGCCCATGGAGATTCCACCGGCGAAGAAGCGCTCGATGTGGAGGGCGTCCGCGAGGGCGATCAGCTCGTCGGCGAGCGCGTCCCATCGATGAAGCGCGTCGCGGTCCGCCGCGGGGGTGCGTCCCTGCCCGCGCGTGTCGAAGCGCACGACGCGCCGGTCGACCGCGAGCTGCTCGAACACGGGGCCGAGCGGCGAGCGATCATCGACGTCGACCGGGTGAAACATCCCGTGCGTCCAGAGCAATGGGAGCCTCTGTCCGTCCGCCTCGTGCAGGCGCAGACGCACAGCGCCGTTGGGCAGCGAG